>JAJTHN010000028.1 GCA_021297895.1 Phycisphaeraceae bacterium
CGCTGTGATTTTGCTCGGAGTTGTCGGGGGCGATCGTGGCCGCGGAAGTGCAGCCGACGGGAGCCGCTCGGCTTACTTCATCGGGACGCGCGTCAGGCGCGAGGGACGATCCGTCAGCAGAGCGCGGCCGAGGTCATCGCGGAACGCGCTCCAGTTCGTGTCGTGCGTGAGGTTCATCTGGTTCTGAACCTCATCCTCATCGGCCGAAAGCGTCGTCGTGCCGGGGTTGGGGTCCAGACGGAGGTAGTGAACGCTGGTGTTGTTGGGGTTCCGGCAGCCCGTCATGGTCACAAGCGGGCACGCAACCAGCACAAGGCCCGCCACGGTACGGATCACTTCACGACGCATGAGGGAGTCTCCAGGGCTTCAGGTCGACACGAGGAACCAGTTTGTAGCCGATCTGTGGGAATCGGTCAACTTGGTCCGCCAACTTGAGCCCGTTTAAAATCCTAACGCGACGGTTCATCCCCATCGGCTCCACGATCAAGTCACGTTCGGGGTGCAGCGAGCGTGCGGTCGGGCCGATAGCAACGACATGAGTGCACCGATCGACGCCATCCTGTCTTCGGCCCTGACCAGCGCGCAGACGCGCACCGAGATCGGGACCGCCACGGCGGTCAAGGCGATGAACATCGCCGATCAGCAGGGACAGGCGGCGGTCGCGCTGCTGGAGCAAGCCGCGGCGATCGGGCGAAACGTCGCGACGGGCCAGCCCGGTCCCGGGGGCGTTGGCGGACGGGTCGACACGCTGGCGTAAGCCGCCCCGGCACTTCCTCGACGCGGCGGGCCGCTCACATGACTTGCCAACACTGACCCACTGATCGCGTCAGCGATTTCGGGACGGTGCCGGTGCGCCCGGATCGGCGGGCGCGGCGTTCCGCATGCCGGCGCGCCGCAGAAGCACCTGCCGCTGCTCCGGCGTGGCCTGCGAGTAGACCTTCAGATAGACGCTCGCGTATTCCGCGGAAGGCACTTTGCCCGCGTAGCGGCTGTTCAGATCCATGACCGCAGAGCGGACCTCCGCTTCTTTCTCCGGCGAGAGCGCGAGTTCCTGGAGCAGCGCATCGAAGTCCGCCGCGGCCTGGCCGACCACGCGCTCGTAGCTTCGGCGCACCTCGTTGCCGACCGTTCGCAGCGTCTCCTCCGTCAGGAACCTGCGGCCGTCGAAACTCGCACCCTCGGCGCTGGCGGCGGCCTGCTCATCGGCGATTCGCGCCTGCATGTACTCGCCGATCATCGTCCGGAGTTGCTCGCCCTGTTCCTTGGGCAGCGCGGCCTGGAGTTCGGTGAGCAGCCGGCCGCGGCGGCGGAGCGGCTCGGAGGCCTCGGTCAGCGTTCGAAGCCCCTCGCGGACGCGGTCCTGATCGCCGGCCTGACGAGCACCATCGAGTTCGACCAGCAGCAGCAGGTTGTCGCGCACGAGCACATCCAGCAGTTTGGCTCGTTCAGCGAGGATGCGGTCGACCTTCTCGCGCGTGGCGTCGTCCAGCTTGAGTCGCGTTAAGGCGGCCTCGGGCGGGGAGATTTCGAGCACCTTGACCTTGCCGGTGACATCGCGCTCGACGATCGTCGGGCGATCGGCACCGGGCGCGACCTTCGGCCCACCCAGCGAGGGCTCGCCCTCGCCCGGCGCGGGGGCCGTAGCGGGGGCCGTAGCGGGGGCGGGGGCTGGAGCGGGCGCGGACTTGGGCGCATCATCCATCGCCAGCACGACCGGGGCCGTCGTCGCCGCCAGAAGCAAGGCCGCAATGCTCGGCACAACCAGACACACTCGCGAGGGGGCAACTCGGGACATGGGAAGATCCTTGACAGAATTCACCGGGGCAAAGAACACAGTCACCAGAGATGTATCGGCGTTCGGCGAACTTGGGCGGACGCCCAAGCGGCCGACCCAAGGGAGTATTGCCTCGGGATGCCGGTCGATTGCAGCATCGAACCGGAACACGAGTGATTTGGGGGCTGTTTGGGTGCCCGGGAGGTCGATAGACTGAACACCATGCCAACCCATGCACGGACGTTCGGGGCGCGACGGACCACCGGGCCGCGGGAGATCCGACCCGGTCTCGTGGCGGCCGTGGCGACCGGCCTGGCCGCGAGTCTGGCGTGGGGCCAGCCGGGTGCGACCAAGGGGAGCCCGGATAACCAACCCGGCAAAGTTCCCGGGACAGCGCCGGCCGCGGCACCCGGGGTGACGCCAGACTTTGCATCATTACCGGCGGAGGTCCGCCTCGGGGTTCGGGCCGAGCACGTCCGGCGGACTCTGCCGACAACGTCGCTGCTGGTCATCGTGCCGGATGAGCGGTCGTTCGTCTCGGCGATATCGACCTGGAGCACCGATGAGGGCGGCGCGAGGTTCCCGATTCTGATCGAT
Source organism: Phycisphaeraceae bacterium (assembly GCA_021297895.1). Lineage (GTDB taxonomy): Bacteria > Planctomycetota > Phycisphaerae > Phycisphaerales > UBA1924 > JAJTHN01. Next base: position 2,372 of record JAJTHN010000028.1, read on the forward strand.
GATGGAACGCTGGTCGGCCGCGAGAACATCGCGCGGTTCGTCCGCGCGTTCAAGCCCGCGCGCGTCGTGGGCTATGCCGACGCCACGCCGGCGAAGGACTGGCGTGCCGACGAGTTGTCGCTGTTGCGCGCGCAGGCGCGTGCGTGGGGCGCGGCCGGTGAAGCCGCGGACGCCGCGGCGGTGCGCTCGGCGATTCGTGCGAAGTGGAAGAAGATGGACTTTCAGCCGCCGGGAATTGTTGCGATGCACCCGGCGGACCCGGCATGGGTCGGCGGGCTTGCGCTGGCGATCGGTCGGGGGCAGGAAGTGGTGATCGTCAGCGATGCGCTGGCCAAGGTGACGGACGCGACCTCCGCCTGGACATTTGCGCAGGTGCTGACGCTCGACCGCGAGCTCCGCGCCGCGGCGGGGGCTTCGGGGTATCGATTCGACACGCTGGGCGACGATCTGGACGCGGTGACGTTGGCGCTGAACATCCCGGCGCGGGCGGCGATGGCCGCGGGCGATCGGCTCGAGCCCGTGCCCACCCAGAAGGAGTTTGTGTGCAAGCCGGGTGAGTCGCTGGCGATCACCGACCTGATCGGGCGCGACATTCCCGGGGCGAGCATGAGCCGGTGGGCGTACACGGGCCAACTCAGCGGCGGCGCGAGCGCATCGGCATACAGGGCGATGTCGTCGCTGTTTCTGGAGCACCGATCGGCGCTGCTGCTCGACGGCTACGAGGACAGCAGGCCGTGGAACCTGTACAGCGCATCGGCGGCCGGGCGCTCGCTCGCGGGGGCGGGGTGGGAGACTCGCGTGGTCAGCCCGCCGATGAGCCTTGAGAAGTTCCGCGAGGCGACGCGCGCGGTGGATGTGTCGCTGCTGACGCTCAACAGCAGCGGGATGTCGAGCTTCTTTGACCTCAAGCCCGGGCGCGGGCTCACGCCGGATGTGCCGCTGCTGTCGCGTCCGAGCGTGGCGTACGTGGTGCACTCGTGGAGCTCGCAGAACCCGCGCAGCGTCTGGACGATCGCCGGACGGTTCCTGCAGCGCGGGGCGGTCGGGTATGTCGGGAGCGTGCACGAGCCGTACTTGTCGGGGTTCCTGCCCACGCCGACGTTTGTCGAGCGGCTGGTCGCTCCGGTACCGCTGGCCGCGGCGGCGCGGTATGCGGACTTTCCGGCATGGCGGATTCATGTCGAGGGCGATCCGCTGCTGGTCATGTCGCGCGCCTTGCCGACGGCGGCGACGAGCAACCGCGCCAAGCCCGCGCTGGATCCTGTGGCGGACCTCCAGACGGAACTGAGCGAAGCGCTCAAGGCGCGGAACTTCGACAAGGCGGTGCTGGCGATGCACCTGCAGGGCCGGGAGCGCGACATCGTTCGACTGCTCGGCGCGCTGATGAAGGAGAAGCGCGAGCAGGTCACGCCGACGCTGGCGGTGATGGGCATCATGCCCGCCGCACGATCGGAGGATGTCGGGATGCTCTTTGATCTGGCGGCGATCGCTCGCTCCGAACTGGCAAAACTGCCCGAGGAGCAGACGCTGGACCTGCGCGATGCGGTCTGGCACGCGGCGCTCTCGCGGCGTGATGCGCTGACACAGGCACAGGTGGATCTGCTGCGCACCATGCTGCGGCCGGAGGTTCGCACGCGCGACGCAGGCGAGGTGGCCGCGATGCTGGCCCGATCGCGGAGCAAGTCGGCGGCGCGGGCGTTTCTGACGGATGTTCGGGACGGACTGAGCGATGAGAACGCGCGGAAAGAGATCGATGCACTGATCCGGAACTTCGCCGACGCGACGCCGTGATGGCCCGGGCGGAGGCCCCGCGGGGCCATCGCGGCGCGGGTGGGATACCTTCGTGCATGTCAACCGCAACGACGATCACACCCGTCACGCTGCGATTCAAGCGGCTCTCGCCCGGCGCGACGATTCCGCGATATCAGACAGACCTGGCGGCAGGGATGGACCTGCACGCGTGCATCGACGCGGCGATGACGATCGCACCGGGTCAGATCGTGCGCGTGCCGCTGGGCTTTGCGATGGCGATCCCGCCGGGCTTTGAGGGGCAGGTCCGACCTCGCTCGGGCCTTGCGACCAAGCACGGCGTGACCGTGCCCAACGCGCCGGGAACAGTCGATGCGGACTACCGCGGCGAGATGATGGTCGCGCTGATCAACCTCGGCCGCGAGCCCTTCGAGGTCACGCCCGGGATGCGCGTGGCGCAACTGGTCATCGCCCCCGTGGCCCGCGCGGAAATCGATGAGGTCGATGATCTGGACGCGACCGCTCGCGGCAGCGGCGGGTTCGGCTCCACCGGACACTGACCGTTCATCGCAGGAGTTCGCGGATGGCCGGATCGAACTCAACCCGACGAACCTCGGCGGCCCGGCGCCCTCCGGCGGGCGTGCCCACGATCGCGCAGCGCAAGAGCGCGAAGAAGACCGTCAAAAAGCCGTCGACCAAGTCCGCCAACAAGCCGATCGCCGCCGGCGATGGTGAGTCGCCGGATGTGCGGACGATTCCCGGCATCGGCCCGACGCTGGCTCGCGACTTTGCGCGCATCGGCGTGCGGACGCTCGCGGACCTGCGCGGGGCCGACCCATCACGGCTGTTCAACAAACTCCGGGCCGCCAACGCGCGCGAGGCGCACGCGACGAGCAAGAACTACCTGTACGTCATCCGCATGGCGGTCTACTACGCCGACGGCGGACGCGACCCTGAGAAACTCCGCTGGAACGTGTGGAAGGACTGAGCCTCACGGCGCGCCCGGAGATTGCAACACCCAGCCCTGACGCTGGTCGCGGATCTTCAGGCCCATGACGGTGACTTCCTCGCGGCGGGTCTCGGCGAGGATGCCAAGACCCGGGGCGTACCACGTTGTGCTCGTGCTCGTGACGCTCGCCGGGCCGAGTTTGGCGCGGAGCACCGCTTCGATACGCGCCGCCAGATGCTCGCCGGCAGGAGTCGCGATGCGCTCCCACGCGGCGAGGGTCGTGGTCTGCGTCGCCGGGCCGCTGCCGCGTTCGCGGTCGGGGCGGTCGGTCAGCACGCTCCGCATCGCGAAGGACTGCTCGAAGGTCTGACCCGGCGCGAGCGAGGCGGGCAGGATGATCATCGGCGGGGTGAATGTCGTCGTCACGCCGTCGGCGGCTTCGATCTGCTTCTCGAGCACGACATCGCCCGTGTCCGTCAGGGCCAGATGCAGCACGCTGCCGCCGGTCGGGTCTTCCGTCGGCGGCGTGCCCGTCAGCACGCGGCGCGTGACGGTCCAGCGAATCCAGCCGTCGTCACCGGGCCGCGCCTCTCGGACACGCTCGGCGATCTGCGTCGCATCGAGATCGGGGTCCAGCGGCAGGCTCACGGTGCGGGCGGGAACATCCATCGCCGCGGCCCGGGCCGGGAGGGGCTGCGTCGCGAGCGCGCGGTCCTGGGCGGTCAGGGGCAGCGCGGCGTTCAGGCGCTGCGGCGCGACAACGGTGGACTGCGATGCGCAGCCGACGCCCGCGGCGCAATACGCAAGCAGCAGAACGGCAAGTTGCTTTGGCCTCGCGGGCATGGCGGGCATGGCGGCGGCTCCGGATTCGGACAGGCGTCAGGACGAGGGCAAAGCGTACGTGGCGGGGAAAGCCGCACACAGGGGTGATGGGTTCTTATACTCGTGCCATGGTTCCCGACCCATTGTCCAGCGGCGATCGACTCCCCTCCCACTCCGCGGCCCGAGTGGCATCGGCGGTGATGATCGCCGGCGCGGCCGCGCTGATGCTCGGCTGCGATGCCTCGCAGCAGAGGGCGATCAGCGAGAACAACTCGATCTTCGCGGCGTTTCAGCCCCCGTCGCCCGTTCAGGCGGCGATCTGGATGAACGACCCGTACGACGCGGACAAGCGCTACCGCGGGACGAACCTGCTGGCCAACGCGCCGTTCGGCGGCGAGGACGTGTACGTCAAGGCGTACCGGATCAAGCTCGGCGCCCCGCCCGCAGACGGCGTTGACGACGACCCGGGTGTGCGGGGTGTGGCGGCGCGGGCGCTGGCGATGCACGGCGAGCCGGGCGATGCGGACCTGATCCTTCCCTTGCTCAAGGAGCCGGACCGGCGTGTTCGTCTTGAGGCGGTGCGGGCCTTGCAGCGGATCCACAATCCCAAGGCGGTCGAGCCGTTGATGGCGCTGACCAGCCAGCGGACGGAAGAGGATGTCGATGTTCGCGCCGAGGCCTGTGTGGCGCTGGGGCAGTATGCCGAGAGGCGCGTCATGAACGTGCTGATCGCCGCGCTGAACGACGACTCGCTTGTGGTGCAGCGGTCGGCCAGCCAGTCGCTGTCGACGCTGACGGGTCAGGACCTCGGCGATGATCCCGCGGCGTGGGTGCGGTTCTCGGACTCGACGCAAACGCCGTTTGCCGGTCGACGCGCGTTCGTCCCGCCGTTCTTTGCGCGGGACAAGTACTGGTTCGAGCACATCCCGTTCGTGCCGCCGCCGCCGAACGAGCGGCCGGCGCCGCCGATCGGGATGGATCAACCAGCCTGAGCCCCGACAACCGAACTCCACCGCGCATGGGCGGTGTTTGTTGTGGTTCGCTCGGGTGAGCGGCCGGACGCTGTGATTCGCTCGCGCCGACCGTGGCAGGGAGCGACGGCTGTTTTCGCATGGATCGATAGATGGACTGCCGCTCGCGCCGAGCGTGAGACCGGGGCCCGACGCGGACGGGAACGGTGGCCGTGAACGGATCGTCGGGTATGGTGTGTGGAGCGTCACGATGAAACGGGGGAACGCCCACGAACACGGGGCGTGGTGGTGACTCGGCAGGGTTGAGCTCTGGAGGCGTATGCGCTGCGGCAGGACGGGAGAACGCGAGCAGTATCGTCGTGGATCTGGATCGACGCGGCGCGATACCTGCGCGATACCGGCACATTCGCGGCGGATTGCCCGGATGCTGGCGTCGATCGCAGGGCTCGCGCTGGCGACGCCGGCGCTGGCACAGTCGAACTTCTGGGTCAGCCAGGCCAACACCGCGTCGTGGTTCACCAACGGCAACTGGTCGCTCAACGAGCCGCCCAACGCCGGGACCGACGCGATCTTCGACGGCCGCACGGGCGTTGTCGTGCCGTATCAGGTCAACGTGCCGTTTCAGGGTGCGGCCGCCCGCAGACTGATCATCCAGTCGCCGCGGACGATCCGGTACGTGTTCGCGCCCGATGTCGGGGTGGGGCTGACGCTCGGCGCGACGGACACGACGGCGGCACCGTCGCTGACGCTCGGCACGGCCGCCACCGGTCCGATCATCGCGTCGTTCGAACGCGCGACCACGCCATCGGGCTCGCCCCAGACCTTTGTCACCGGCTCGCGCGGCGTGCTCGGCTCCGTGGTCGGCTCGAACGCATCGCTGGAGGTGCGTTCGCAGGGCATGCGGCTGAACCTGAGCAATCGACTGAGCATCGGCCTCAGCGGCGCGGGCACCTTCAAGGCCACTTCCGGCGGGCGGCTGGACACGCCGACGATGCTGCTGGGCATCAACGCCGCGGGCACGGGCGAAGTTGAGGTTTCGGGCATCGGATCTCGCGTGAACCTTTCGGGTGTGGTCGGGGCGCCGAACGACCTGATCATCGGCGACGCCGGTGCGGGCAAGTTCAGCATCCTCAACAGCGGCGCGCTGACCAGCGACACGCTCGGCACGCGCGGGCTGACGATCGGACGACAGCCCGGAGCCGATGGCGAACTGAACGTCGCCGCCGCGACGATCTCGCTCACCGGGCTTTCGAGCGTCACCATCGCCCAGGGCGGCACCGCACGACTCAACGTCACGCAGAGCGCGCTGGCGAGCCTTCAGAACCTCACAACCGCGAACATCGGGTTGGATCCCGGCTCCAGCGCGGCGATCGTCGTGGCCGATCCGGGCTCGCGGCTGATCTTCAGCGGCGCGGTGGCGATGGGCAACACGGGTGCCGGCCCGTTCAGCACGCTGCTCGTGCGCGAAGGCGCGCTGTTCCAGGCCGACACGCTCGATGTTCGCCGCGGCGTGGTGACGCTGAGCGACGCGACGATCACGGCCGAGAGCGTGCTGCTGCAGGGCCGATCGGTGCTCACCGGTCAGGGCACGATCACGGGCTCGGTGGAGAACCTCGGCCTGATCGACATCGCCGGCAATGGCAACGGCGTGCTGAACATCTCCGGGCTGCTGGGCACGCGCCGATCGGACCAGGGGCCGATGCGCGTCGGTCGCGTGCTGGCGGATCTTCAGGGCGTCAACGCGAACGATCGCATCGTGCTCGCCTCGCCGGCGGCGCTGGGCGGGCTGCTGACGGTCCGTATCTCGCCGACTTTCACGCCGCTGCCGACGTTCACACACGACCTGCTGGTCAGCGCGAACCCGTTCCTGAATGAAAAGTTCGACGTCGCGTACTTCCCGCGGCTGCGAACGCCGCTGGGACGGCCGTCGGGCCAGGCGCTGAAACTGACGTACATCGACGCCCCGCCGCTGACGCGCGGGCTGAACAACGTCGGCCAGATCGGCCTCACGCCGCTGGGCGAGGACATCAACTTCTCGCCGTCGGTCGTCTCGGCGCTGTCGCCCACGCCCGCCCGGGCGCTGCTGCGCGATGTGAACACCGATGGGCTCGACGATCTGATCATGATCGTTCAGGACGCGTCGAACCCCACGACCGCTGCGGGATCGCTCGTTGTGCACCTGAACCTCGGGTCCATCGGCGGCGTGTGGCAGGGCTTCGCTCCGGCGGGCTCGGCGCAGGCCTTCAGCGTCGCGACGGGCATCGAGCCGAGCGGGCTGGCGCTGGGCGACATCGATCAGGACGGCGCGACGGATGTTGTCGTTGCCAACGCGGGCGGCAACTCGCTGTCGATCTTCGGCAACCTGGGCACGGGCCAGATGACGCTGCGGTCGACCGTGCCTGTTGCGGGGAGGCCGGTGGATGTCGCGCTGGCGCCGCTCAACGGCAGCGCGCCGGGGAACAGGCTCGACATCATCGCCGCGTGCGAGAGCGACGACACGATCAAGGCCTTCGCGGCGACGGCGCTGCCCGGCTTTTCGTACGGCGCCGGCGTGAGCGTGAGCGTCGGCGATGCGCCGCGATCGGTCGCGGGCTTCAACCCCGACCAGGACAAGGACACCGGTACGCACGACATCACCGTCGCGAACTTCACATCATCGAATGTCAGCGTGATCCGGAACACCAGCATCGAGGGCGGCGCACTGACGCTGAGCGTGATCCAGACCATCCCCGTCCCGGGCAACCCGACACGGGTGCTCGTGCCCGTGCTGAACACCGTTGGCCCCGGCGCGGGAACGCCGACAATCGTGACGATCAACAGCAACGCGCTGCCGACCGAGACCACATCGGTGATCGTGACCAACCCGGACTTGGGCACTGTCGAAGCGATTCCGTTCAGCGCCGCCTCGAGTCTTCCCGCGGGCGCAGGGCCGACCGACGTGACCGTCGCGGATGTCGACGGCGACGCCGACGCCGACCTTGTCTTCCTGAGCGACACCACCGCCGACGGCCTGGCGGGGATGAATGTGCGCGTGCTGCGCAACGACCTGATCACCGGCGCGAGCATCAACGCGCAACTGGCGTTCGTGACCGATGATGACTTCGGCGCGGGGCTCGATCCCGTCGCGCTGGCGAGCGGAAACCTGCTGCTGTCGAGCATCATGCCCGGCAGCGGACGCGACCTGGCGGTGATCGATCGCGGCGCACTCCGCGGCGGCCCGCCCCTGACACCGGAGCCGGTCGTCAGGCCGCTGCTCTCTCTGGTCAAGGGCGATGCCTGCTCGCCAGCAGACATCGCCAACACCGACGGCGATACCTTCCTGACCGGCGGCGGCCCCGACGGCACGATCGACAACGGCGACTTCACCGCGTTCTTCGGGGCCTTCTTCCTCACGGCCGGCGATCCGCTTCAGGTCCCCGCCGACATCGCCGACACCGACGGCCTCACCGTGCTCAACGGCTCCGGCCCCGATGGGCAGGTGGACAACGGCGACTTCACCGCGTTCTTCGCGGCGTTCTTCCTGGGGTGCGATTCGCCCTCGTAGCGAGCGGCCCGCCGTCCCTTACCATCCCGCGGCGGCGCCGCCCGCGGCGCACAAACCGCCGGCACCCCCGCAGCATCCGTCCCGCTCAGGCCCAAGGAGAGAGAGATGAGCCCCACGCGTGTGTTCCCATTGGCGGTGCTGATGCTCGCCGGCTCGGCGATGGCCCAGCCCGCCGCGATGCTCGCTCTGCCCGAGCCCGCCGTCGCGCTGTCGATCGATGGCGAACTGACGCTCGTGTCGCTCGCAACGGCGCAGGCCCCGGACTCCGGCCCGCTCGGCCTCCGCTTCCGCTGGGGCCGAGGCCAAGCACCCGCGGACGCGGCGAAGGTCGCGGAGTTTCCCGCGCTCGTGCCCGGCACGCGTGGCGTCGCCATGAGCGATGACGCGACCGCGATCGTCGTCCGCGTCGGCACATCAATCTCGTTGTCGCGCCCCGGCTCAAGCCTGCCCCTGGGCAGCAGCCTGACGACCGACATCGCCGGCCTCAACGCCGACGGCTCGATCATCGCAGGATCCACCGACCAAAGCGGCGAGCCGCGGGGCTTCGTTCGCGCAGCAGGCGCCTCCCTCGGGCCGACCGCCCTGCTGCCGCTTGCCGGCGATGATGAGTCGCTGGTCAACGCGATCTCGGGAGATGGCCTCGTTTGCGTCGGCGTGAGCGACACCGGCCCCCGCAACCGCGCCGCGGCGGTTTCCTGGCTCGGGCCGTTCGTACCCGGAATGAGCATCGTGCCGAGCGTTGTGCCGGGGCTGCAGCCCGGCGTTGACAGCGAGGCGCTCGGCGTATCGCCCGATGGCTCGACGATTGTCGGGCGCATCGGCGTTGATGCCGGGCCGGGGACGCAGACCACCGCGTTCATCTGGAACGCCAGCGCGGGCACAACGCTCATCACCACTCCGTGCGGCGGCTCGGCTGGACGCGCGATCGCGGTCGATGCGTCGCTGGGCGGACGCGTGGTCGTCGGCACCGCGTGGTGCAGTCCGACGGGCCAGGCGCAAGCGCTCGTCTGGACCCGCCGCACCGGCGCGCTGCCGCTCGCCCAGATGCTGGCCAATGGCGGCGGGCCGAACTTCGCGAACGAGGATCTCGGCGAGGCCGTTGCCGTCTCTGGCGACGGGCTCACCATCGCGGGACGAACGACATCAACACTCGGCGGGCCCGCGCAGGGCTGGGTCGCGCATATCCCGAGGCTGCTGACCTGCTCACCCGCGGATGTCGCCGACACCGATGGACTCACCGGCTTCGACGGCGGCGGGCCCGATGGCTCGGTGGACAACGGTGACTTTCAGGCTTTCTTCAGCGCGTTCTTCCTGCCCGATGACGCGATGGCTCGCCTCGCGGCCGATGTCGCCAACACCGACTCCGACCCCACACCAGACGGCAGCATCGACAACGGCGACTTTCAAGCCTTCTTCGTCGCGTTCTTCTCCCCGTGTGATTGATGACTGGCGGAGTCTGTGATGAATCGACACGTCGCACACCCAGTCCAGCTCGATCGCCCAGCCTTGCGCACGCTGGGGTTGACACTACCGCTCGTGCTCATCTGCGCTGGCGCACCGGCGGCCGTGGCGAGCACGCCGCTGATGACCCTTGAATCCTATGAGCGCCGGGTCACGGGCGGCGCATCGATGCGCATCGGCGCGATCACCATCCCCGCCACGCCCGTGTCGATCATCGAGACCAACCCCGGCGCACCGCCGCTGACCGGCTCTCTCTCGGGCGTGTTCAACTTCGATGGCGCGGCGGTCACCGTCTGTCACCAGTCGCAGATCATCTCGCTCTCACCGCCCGCGGAGGTTTCGCCGGGCCTCTGGCGGCTCTCGTGCATCGCGCGTTCGTCGTGCTCACCATCGATGAGCGTGAACGTCGCAAACCCATCGCCGGAGTTCTCGGCGGCGACATCGCTGGACATGATCACGCAACTGACCTTCCGCGTAGCGCTCGCCGAGCGCAGCGTTCTGGACCTGGATCTGCTCGACGAACTGGCCGCGGAGCAATTGCTCTCGCCGGCCGATGTCGGGAGCGTCGATGGCGTGCTGACCTCGGTATGCACGTTCAGCACGGTCGCGGGCACGATCGCAACGGCGACTTTCGAGCGGCCGATCATCGGCTCGGTGACGCAGCCCCCGTTCACGCTCAGCAGCCAGACGACCGACCGCGCCTGGCACCTTCGGCCGGGGACCTACGACCTGCGCTGGACCGGCCGCGTGACGGGCTCGGCTCTGGCGCGCGGCGGGGTCATCACCGGTCCTCGCCGCGCGACCGGTGCGGGGCGTGTGCTGGGTGTGCTGAACCTCAGCGCAGCGCAAACCGGCAGCCCCAGCGCCGACATCGCCACGACCGATGGCGAACCCGGTGGCGACGGTGTGATCGACAACGGCGACTTCTCGCTGTTTTTCCTGGCGTTCTTCGGCGACGCGACCGACCCCTCGCGGCTGTGGGCCGACATCGCAAACACCGACGGCGCGGCCACGCCCGACGGCGTGGTCGACAACGGCGACTTCACGCGCTTCTTCGCCGACTTCTTCGCGCCGGTCTGATCGGCCCGATCAGCGCACGCCCAGCAGTTCGATCTCGAAGACCAGGTCGGACTTCGGCGGGATCGTCGGCGGCATGCCGTGCTCGCCGTAGGCCTTGCTCCAGTGGATCGTGAGCTTGCGCTTGCCGCCGACCTTCATCCCGGGGATGCCCTCCTGCCAGCCGACGATCAGGTCGCGCAGCGGGAAGTCGATGGGCGGGCCGCCGATGGACGAGTCGAATTCGGTCCCGTTGAGCAGGGTGCCGCGGTAGTGGACCTTGACGGTGTGCTTGGCGGTGCAAACGGCGCCGGTGCCGACGACGAGGTCTTCGATGTTCACGCCTGTGGACATGATCGGTTCCTTGGCTTGAGCGTGCGGATGACAGACAACCGAGAAAAAAGCGGGCACGGCTCTGGCCGCGCCCGCTCTGGGTGAATCATGAATCGTTCCGGCTCAGCGGCCGGGCTGCTGCTGACCCGGCGGAACGAGGTTGCGAACGCCGACAACCTCGACCTCGATCGTCAGGTCGACGTTGCCCGGACGATCAACCTGCAGGCCCGGAGGCGTGACATTGAACGCGGCGGGGATGTTGATCTTCCGCTTGCCGCCGACCTTCATGCCCTTGAGGCCGAAGTCGATGCCCTGCATCTCACCCGGGAGCCAGATATAGGGCTGGCCGGGCTTGGTGGCCGCGACCTCGGTGCCGTCCTTGGTCTTGATGGTGTGCTGAGCCAGGACGATGGGGCGCGGGCCGACCTCTTCGCCATCGCCGACCTTGATGTCTTCGGTGACCAGCGCGTCCTTGATCTCCACGATGAAGACCAGGTCGCTGTTGGCGGGAATGGTGCCGACCGCGCGGTCGCCGTAGCCGAGCGCCGCCGGAATGGTCAGGCGACGCATGCCGCCGACCTTCATGCCGGGCACGCCCTTCTGCCAGCCGGGGATGACGCCGTCAAGCGGGAACGCGGCGGGCTCGCCACGCTCGTATGAGGAGTCAAAGACCTTGCCGTCGGCCTTGAGCGTGCCGTGATAGTGCGCAACGACCGCGGCACCGGCCTTGATCTCGCCGCCTTCGCCGATCTTCAGGTCCTCGATGATGATGCCCTCGACCTCGGTCTTGTTCAGCACGGGCATGCCGTCGCCCGGGGCGGGCTTGGCAGCCGGGGCCGCGGGCGTCTCGGGCGCCGCAGCGGCGGGGGTGTTGGGCTTGGCGGCCCCGGCGGTGTCGTCGCTCAGCGCGCCGCCCGCAATTCCCGCCGCAAGAAACAACGCCATGACATTCATCGACGAAACCAGCATGATGCCTCCGGGGTCAGTGTGATCAGACCGCGATTACGTGAGCCTGTTCTCGCGTTCGGACGCTGGATGTACCGACATCGGCACACCTTCCCCGACGGCTCGCAACAGGGAACGCACTCTAGGGGCGCTGCCGAGCGCCCGCCGATGGCCACGGCTCCGCACCACCACGACGCGCAGATTCGCTACACTCACCGGGGCATCCATCTCGGCACACGGAACACCCATGACCACCCACGCCCACGCGTTCTCCCTTGCACCGCGGACCCGCCGTTCGGCACTCGTCCGGCAGGCCCGCAGCTCGCTCGCGGCCGCGCTGGCCCTGACCCTCGCCGCCGCCGTTGGCTGCACGAGCTCGGGCGCGGGCAACGCCGAGCCCGCCCAGACCAACGCCGCGACCACCGCCGCGATGCAGCGGGCCATGCTCGCCGACGCGGCCCTGATGCAGCCCGATGAACTGGCCGCGCTGCTCGCCGACCCGCAGACCGCTTCGCGCGTGGCGATCCTCGACACCCGCGCATCAGCAGACTTCCTGGCCTCGCACATCGTCGGGAGCCGATCGGTGGATCTGCCCGCATGGACCGAGCGCTCCCGCCAGCAAGGCGGCTCGCTGCTCGGCGATGCGTCGGCCGTAGGTCAGTGGCAGGAGATCATCGACCCGCTCGGACTGCGCAGCGATCACCGAATCGTGATCGTCGACGCCGGAGCGATGACCGACGCGGCGCGCGTGTGGTTCCTGCTCCAGTGTTTCGGCGTGGAGAATGTCAGCGTGCTCGATGGCGGATACAAGCAGGCGGGCCAGCGCCTGCCGCGGAACCTGATCATCCGCGGACCGGCGCGGACCGTTGAACCCGTCGCGCCGGAGAACCGCCTGACGCTCCGCGCCGGCGGCTCGCCGCTGGTCGAACTGGCGTTGAAGCAGGATGTGCTCGATGTCGCCACCGCGCCGGCCGAGCAACGCGGCGCGCAGGTCATCGATGGCCGATCGTTCGCCGAGTTCGCCGGCACCGAGCGCATGAACAACCCTCGCGCGGGCCACATCCCCGGTGCGATCAGCGTGCCGCACGTCGAGGTGCTCGATCGCGCCGGCTTCATGCTCCCGCCCGAGTCTCTCCGCAAGCACTTCTCGCTCCGCGGCGTCGTGCCGGGCAAGCCGATCATCGTGCACTGCCAGGGCGGCGGACGCTCCTCGCTGTTGTCCCTGGCGCTGGTCCGCGCCGGGTACAGCCCGGTGAAGAACTACTACCTCTCATTCGCCGAGTGGGCGGCGGATGAGTCGTGCCCGCTGGAGAAGTAACGCCTCCGACCCCGGTCGCCCGCTGGCCGACCTCCCACTTCTCACACCCACGGCCCCACCCCCGACCGCGACGCGTCGCCCATGTCCGATCGACCGACCCTGGCCATCACGCTCGGCGATCCGCAGGGCATCGGCCCCGAGATCGTTGCCAAAGCCCTGACCGACGCACGGGTACATAGCGCGTGCGAGCCGCTCATCGTCGGCTCGCCGATTCTGCTCCGTCGCACCGCGCAGCGGCTCGGGATCACGCTGCCGCGGCTCATCACCGATGCGCCCGATGGCGCTGCCGATGAACTGGCAAGCGTCGGCGACGAGGCGATGTTCCCGCCCTCGCCGGGGCCGACGGCCGCGGCCGGCGCGATGAGTTTTGCCTGGCTCGAGCGCGCGATCGCGCTGACCAAGGCCGGCCACGCGCAGGGCATCGTCACCGCGCCGATCGCCAAGGACAGTTGGCACATGGCCGGCGTTCGGTTCCCCGGACATACGGAGGTTCTGGCCGACCGCTTCGACAGCCCCCGCAGCGCGATGCTGTTCGAAGGCCCGAGCCTGCGCGTGGTGCTCGCGACGGTGCATATCGCGCTGGCCCGCGTGCCGCAGGTGCTGACGCGCCATCGCGTGCTCGAGTCCATCCGCCTTGCGCACGAGGCCTGCGTGGAACTCGGCACATCGCGTGCGGGCTCGCCGCCCCGCATCGGCGTCGCGGCGATCAACCCGCACGCGGGCGAGGGCGGGCTCTTCGGTGATGATGACGACCGCCTCGTCGTTCCCGCCGTCGCCGACGCCCGCGCCCTGGGCATCGACGCCGACGGTCCGGTGCCCGGCGATGTCGTGTTCCTCCGCGCGGTCAACGGTCGCTACGACGCCGTCGTGGCGATGTACCACGACCAGGGCCTCATCCCCGTGAAGCTGCTCGACCGCGCACGGAGCATCAACGTCACCATCGGCCTGCGATGGCACGGCCGACGCGTCGTCCGCACCAGCCCGGCGCACGGCACGGCGTTCGACATCGCCGGCGCCCGCGCCGCGACGCCCGGAGGCGATGCGAATCCCGAGAGCATGATCGAGGCCATTCTGCTGGCCGCGAAACTCGCGGCCAGCGCGGTCAACCCTTGAAGACCATCGCCGGCTCGATCCGCAGCACGGCCCACGCGCTCAGCGTCGCCGCGATGGTCGTCACCGTCAACGAGAGCGTGCCGACGGCGATCGGTGTGATCGGCAGAATCCGGAACGGGAACCCGCCCTGCGCCAGGAGCGTGCCGATGATCGCTCACACGCCGATGCCCAGGCCGAACCCGACCGCGCCGGCAAAGAGCGACTGCGACACGACCATGGACATCAGCCGGACCGGCGTCGCGCCGATCGCCCGCAGAGTCGCGTAGTAGCGGGCGTTCTCACGCGTGAACATGTACAGCATGAGCCCCGTGATCGCCAGGCCCACGACCGCGGCGAAGGTCACCATGATCCCCACGTGAGATATGAACTCGGCGTTCGCGAGGAACCACAGCACCGTATCGCGTCGGAACTCGCCGGCGGTTCGCGCCCGCAGGCCGGTGCTCCGCTCGATGTCCCGGGCCAGCAGCACCAGATCCTGCCCCTGATCCGCACGAACAAGCACGAACGTCAGACGATGACGAATCGGCGGCAGAATGCGCGAGGCGTTGGAGTAGGTCATGTAGAACACCGGCTGCGGATTGAAGCGCGGCGCACCGGCCACGACGCCGCGAACGCGGACGCTGTGGTTGTTGGCCATGACCTCGTCCGCATCACGCATCGTGCGCGTGAGCACCTCCAGCCGCGGCGCACCGCGGGCCCACGAGTCCGCATCATCCATCGGCACAACAAGCTGGGCCCGAGTCCCCGCCGGATCGGCCAGCACCGCATCGGGTGATCGGAGCAGTTCGGCGACCTCACGCGGCACGCTCTCGGGCACGCCGCGAAGCGTCGCATCATCCGCGCCGATGACATCCACACTGATAAACCGTCCGTGCGGCAAGCGCGTCGACACGCTCCCGACCGCCAGTCGCGTCGCCTCCGCCACGCCCGCGACCGATCGCACGCGATCGATCGCGGTCTCGGGAATGTTGATCGGCTGCGTAACCGTCTGGCACGCGGGGTCCATGACCCACACATCCGCGCAGGGGTTGTCGTCGATCAGCGCGTACGTGCGCGAGAGCATCCCCGCGAACATGCTCCCGACAAGCGTGGTCAGGAACGTCGTCACGGCGATTCCGAAGAGCACCCCAGCGTACTTGGCCAGATCACCCGTCAACATCGCGATCGCAACGCGGATCATGCGGAAGCTCCCGGCCCCCGCTCCATGTCGGTCATGCACGCCAACCCGCCCACGATGAAGTTCGTCAGCCGCTCGGCCAGGACATCCAGCTCGCCGTCGTCCTCAGGCACGACAAAGCCCATCTCACGCTCAAGGGGCGGCGCGTGGGCGAACCGCGAGCAGATCCCGAAGATGAACAAAAACGCCGCGTGGCGGAGCTCCTCACTCAGACCGCCCGGGAACATCTGCCCGACGATCGTGTTGATGTTCTCTCGCACCGGCCCGCCGAGCCGCTCGACAATCATCCGCGCCAGCGGACCCTTGATCGTCATCGACTGCATCAGCAGCCGTGGCGCAATTCCGGGATCGTTCTGCCGACGGCGCCCCGTCCGCAGCACCCAGAGGATCCACGCCCGAAGCGACGCGCGCGGATCGGCACCCGGATCGATCACCGGGTGCTCCCCGCCCTCGAGCGCTCGCGAGATCGTCGACTCGAGCACGCTGATCAGCAGCCCCGACTTGTCGCCGAAGTAGTACTTGATCGCCGCGACGTTGCAGTCCGCCGCCTGCGCAATCTGCCGCACGGTCACCGCGTCGATGCCATGGTCACCAAACAGCCTCATGGCCGCCTTGATGATGGCTTCTCGCCGCGCATCGCCATCGCGCCGCCCGCCGCGGCGGGTGGCCGCCTTGCCCGTCCTGGGAAGGTGCGGCCCCTCGCGGCCGTTGCCGCCAGCCGCGGAATCGGGCTTGTACTTGAATCGCATGTTTGAAATGTACCGTCAGCCTCTGTTTTGTCAAACAGCCGTTTATAAAATTCTCTGGCCCTGCGATCAGGGTTTTCCCGAGCTCTTCCTGGCATCCATCCGTGCCCTCCGGTCGAAGTCAACGGGCCCTCGGCGATAATGATTCGTATTTTGTTTGGCTTTCTCTCGCTTGATCGCCACCCCCGGCCCTTTGGGGGGTCTATGCTCGAAGAGACGTCAACCTTCGGCGTGCACCCTGCCGGGCCCTTGCCGCCCCCCACCCGTGCCCGGCCGGCCGCCGCGTGTCCTGCATGACCCATGTGTCCGACAGCGCGTCTTTCGGTGCCGACAACGACACCGCATCCAGCACCGTCTTCGGTGGCGGGTCCGGTGTTGCATCCAACAGCGTCGATCGCTCACGCTCGGCGTCGAAGTCGGCGACCGAGCCGGTGTCCATCGAGAAGTTCCTGACCGATGGGTCGCTGGCCCGACTGTGCGACGAGATGACGCGCCTGACGGGCGTGCCGATCTGGCTGCGGGACCTTGACGGGCGTGTTGTCGTGCCGCGGGAAGGCGGGAAGCTGTGGGATCTGCAGAAGCCGGCCGAGGGCGCGCAGCGCGCGCATCAGCTCGTCGGTCTCTCGCTGCCGCGGCTGGAGTCGCAGCATCCGGATCACCCCGGCGGGCTTGACCTGTTCGTTGCGCCGCTGCGCACGCCCGATGGCGTCTGCGGATCGATCGTGATGCCGGCGGACTGGCGGGGTGATGATCCCTCCGGGCGGCGCGCTCTTGAGCGCGCTGTCACGCTCATGGCCAGCACGGCCAGCGAGAGCATCGAGGGGCAACTGGCGCTTCGTCAGCGTCTGGATGAACTCGGCGCGCTCTATCGACTCTCGTCGTTGCTGGTGCGCGCGCCCGATGCCAACACGATGCTCAACGCCGCCCTTGACCTGGCGCTGGATGTCCTCCGCCTGGACGCGGGGTCGATATCGATGGTCGATGAGCAGACCGGCGCACTGGTCCACCGCGCAACCCGCGGCCTGAGCGAAGAGTGGCTGAGCGAATCGACACCCCTTTCCATCGACGGCATGCTGCGCGAGCGGGCGCTGCACGGCGATGTGGTGTGCGTGGCGGACCTTTGGCACGATGATCGCATCGCGGACCCGCAGCGACCGCAGCAGGAGAACGTCATCTCCCTGATCGCCACAGGGCTGAGCAACGCGGGGTCGGTCGCGGGCGGTGCCGGCCCGAGCACGGGGCTGATCAGGCTGTACAGCCGCACGCAGCGCGAGTTCACCCCGGCCGAGTGCGGCCTGCTGCGTTCGATCGCCGACCACGCCGCGATGGTCATCGCGATGCAGCGGCTTCGTGACCTGCGTGCCCAGGACGGGCACATCCGGCGGCAGGTCCGTCTGGCCGCGGATGTCCAGCGGCGAATGCTCTCGCGCTCGCGTCCGGACAACCCGCGCTTCGACCTTGCGCACCTGTACGAGCCGAGTTTCCAGCTCGGCGGCGACTTCTATGACCTGTTCGAGAAGTCCTCTCACGGGCGCGAACTGGGCGTAGCCGTTGGCGATGTCGTGGGCAAGGGCGTGCCCGCGGCGATCCTGATGTCCGCCGTTCGCGCGAGCCTCCGCGCCATCGTCGCGGAGGAGTGGCGCTTGCAGGAGGTCATCCGCAAGGTGAATCTGGCGATGTGCCGCGACACGCTCGAGAGCGAGTTTGTCACGCTCTGGGCGGGCATCATCGATACCGACACGCTCGAACTCTCGTACTGCTCCGCGGGTCACGACCCGGCGCTGCTCTTCCGCAGGCCGAGCGGATCGACCGATGGCACGCCGGAGATCCTCGCTCTCGGCACCGAGGGCATGCCGGTGGGAATCGATCCGAGCGAGACGTACGAGGTCAAGTCGATCCGTCTGCGCGCCGGTGACGTGCTGGTCACATACACCGACGGAATCGGCGAGGCCAAGGACTTCGACAATCAGCGCTTCGGCCGCGAGCGCGTGGAGGCGGCGCTGGTCGAGCTGCTGCGCAGCGAGCCGAACGCCGGCGCGCAGCGGTGCGTGGATCATCTTGTCTGGCACGTTCGCCAGTTCAGCGGGCTGAAGCTCGCCGAGGATGACATCACGCTTGTCGTCGTGCGCGTGCGCGATGACGACGCGGCTGGCACCGCATCAAGCGGCGCTGCGGGGCGGGGGCGTTGACGGATCCGGGCGGAGGGTGAACCTCACCCCGCGCGACGCCTGCGTGAACGAGAGCGTGCGTGAATCGGCCTCGGGCTGTGCATCGGCATCGGCATCGGCATCGGCGTCGGCGTCGGCCTGGAGGCGATCGAGCGAACGCTGCATGCTCGAGAGCGTCGCGCCGATCGAGCCGATCAGTTCGCCGGTGCTCATCGCTCCGGTTTCGTGCGTGTCCAGTGGCCGCGGGCCGCGAAGAGCGGCCGCGTGCAGCGAGTCGCGATGGTTCGTCGGACGCCCGCTGGCGTGGCGTGCGGCGAACTCCCGCGCCTCGGCAAGGGCCTTGGATGGGAATACCAGCCGATGTTCGTGCGCCGTTGCGGTTGCTGATCCAGACTCACCGTTGTTGCTTGAGACCATCCGTGGGCTCCGTTGAAGACCTCTCGGTACTTCAACTTCGGATCCCCGCTCGCGAATCTGGAGTACGCGCTGTTGGGCAAAAACCCGAGATCCTGCGGGCTTCGCCGCACATCCGGTACAGCCTGACCCGTCGCCGCTTGCTTTGCGATTCTCGGACCAGCGCGTCGCCGCGGACTCGCGGCTTGTCAGTTCGAGCCCGCGCGGTTGGCGGTCCTGTTCGCGCCGACGCGGGGCTCGGTGCCCTCGAGCATCCGCTTGAAGTTCCCCCGGTGCCGATAGATCACCAGCACCGCCAGCAGCGTCGTGGTGACCACAAAGGGCAACTGCGTCGCCCACGACACACCGTCCGCGGCCTCGCGCGTCGCACTGCTCCAGGCGTGCATGATCGCCGGCCAGAGTATGGTCAGCATCGCCAGCACCGCCGAGGCAACGCTCGAACTGAGCCCGACGTATCGGGTGATCTTCACGCAAATGGCCCAACTGCCGATGGCCAGCAGCGCGGGAAAGGTCACGATCGGGTAGACGGCCAGCAGCGCACCGAATCCGGTGGCCACGCCCTTGCCGCCCTTGAACTTCAGAAACACCGGAAAAAGGTGGCCGAGAAACGCCGCGGCTCCGAAGGACATCCACATCCACGCGCGGGTCGGATCGGGCGCACGCTCACCGAGCACGCCCAGCCACCAGCCACCGATGAGGATCGGCGCCGCACCCTTGCCGGCATCGAGCGCGAAGGTCAGCACGCCCCAAGGTCTGCCGACGGTCCGGGCGACGTTGTTCGCACCGATGTTCTTCGAGCCGTGTTGCCGGATGTCGATCCCGCGTGCGAGCCCGATGAGCAGCCCGAACGGAACCGCGCCGAGCAGATACGCCGCCACAACTCCCGCCACGTACAAGCCCACAAAGCCCGCGTCCATCATCTTGTTCCGTCAAGCAGGGATGAATGAAGCTCGGCGGGCCGTCGGCCCGTGGGCGCACGCGCCCGTGAGAACACCCGAGAGGTTATGGGCCCGATGCGCCCGCGTGATGTTGAATCGAGCGTCCCCGAGAACCCGCTTGCGGTGCCGGTAACCACCCCAAGGGGGTGTTGTGCCGAACGACCAAGGCCGGTGGGTTCAGAACCCACCCTATCGAGCCGAATCTCCCTTCTGGAGTTGGGTGACATTCAGCCTTCGCGCCGGTCTGGCGAGTTCATGCCGCGACCGTGTTTTGGCGACGAGCGTTCGGCGGCTTGACGGAGCATCTCGATGACACAGTCTGGCGATACGAACGCGTGGTCGATTGAAATGACCCTCAAGGCCGCGCAGATTCAGTCCCGCCGAGAAGTCGGCGGCAGCGACAAGCGTCTCAAGCCCCGCCTGCCGTTTCTCCGCACCGTCCGCATCAGGGGCGAGCAATCCGCCGGGACCTATGGCCCCGAGGTCAAGTGCCGCGGCAACAACCTGAGCCAAACGGGCATGGGCCTGCGAAGCCCTGTGGCCTTCGAGCAGGGCCGGATCGTGCGGATCGAGTGTTCCATCAACGGTGAAGCGAGCATGCTGCTCCGCGCCGTGGTGCGGATGTGCAAGCCCCGTCCTGATGGATCGTTCACGCTCGGCGTGCAGTTTGTCGCCGATGAGGAAAACAGCACAAGGGCCGCGTAAGGACACGCGGGCATCTCTGCCGAACGGGACCGGGCGCGGTCTCGATCAGCCGTCGATCTTCCGCAGACCGAGACCGTACTCGGCGAGCTTCTGCCGGACTTCCGAAAGCGAAGTCGCGCCGAAGTTCTTCACGCCGAGCAGTTCCGCCTCCGTGTGCGCGACCAGATCGCCCAGCGACTGAATGTTCAGCAGCTGCAGCGCCTTGCGGGCTCGCACGGACAGATTCAGCTCGCTCACGCCCTTGTTCAGGACGGCCTCGGTGTTGGAACCCTTGAGGCTGTCGATCATCGCGCGGCGGGCGGCGCGGTGCGCGTCATCACGGCTCTGGCCGAGTCGCAGGCCCTTGGCCGCGAGCATGGTCTTGATCTCGACGAGGCTGCTCTCGCCGAAGTTCTTGTAGCTGAGCAGTTCGGCCTCGGTCGTGCGGACCAGATCGCCCAGCGTGCGGATGTTCATCTTCTTGAGGCAGGTACGGGCGCGAACGGAGAGTTCGAAGTCCGTCACCGGCGTGTCGAGCAGAGCGGATCGCTTCTGCTTCTCCTTGTCGTGGTCATCATCGCTGACCATGGTCTTGGAGGCGATGACGTCCTTCATGTACAGGCGGGCGCGCGGGTGGTTCGGGTCCGTCTCCAGGATCTGGCGCAGGCAGCGCTCGGAGCGGACGAAGTCGCCGCGATCCTCGTAGGCGACGGCGAGGTTCAGCAGGGCGTTGATCGGCGCCGGCGGGTTGTCGACGGCGCGCTCGTACATACGAAGCGCCTCGTCCTCCTCGCCGGAGATATCCAGCAGGAAGCCCAGGCGGAAGAGCAGCTTGCCGTCGGCCGGGTCGCTGGCGACGGCCTTGCGGTACGACTCGATCGCGCTGAGGCGGTTGCCCTGAGCCTCGAACCGCTCACCCTCGGCCGCCATGCGTGCCGCCTGAACGCTGTCGCGCTGAACTTCCGACGCACCGACAACGACATCCAACGGATGAACCGTGTTCGACATTGATCAACGCTCCGAGGTCCGTCCTGCGCCGGTCACGCCCGGCACCACGGCCGACCGCAACCTCCGCCGACTTTCAGACGGGCCAAGATGATAGCCCGCCATCGCCGCGATGCGCAGCAAGCCCGAACTTCCCCACAGACTCCGAACATCGGGCCCGCCACTCGCTCAGTCTCGCGTCTGAGACGCTCGCCCGTCTAGGTCGATGCCCGAGGCCGGGTCGTGCAGGCCTTCGAGCGACGATCCGGAGCTTGCGCAGGTCGCAAGGCTCGCCGCGGCGGTCTCCGGCGTGTGGACCAGCCGGATGCTGCGCCACGGACCGAAGAAGAAGCGGTAGGCCATGAGCAACCCGAACAGGACGATGTACGCCGCGGCGGCGATCCACGGGCCCAGGGCCTCGATCTGCGGCACAAGTGCGACCGCCGCGTGGCCCCCGCCGACGATCACCGTCCAACTCAGAACGAGGGTCATGACACCCGGCCAGATTGTGTCGCCCGCGCCGCGGAGAACGCCGACCAGGGTGACGCCGACGGCGTCGAAGATCTGAAACAGCGCGGCGACGATCATGATCTTCACGCCGACATCGATCACCTGCGCGGCTCTTTCCGGCGACAAAGAGGGGTCCATGAAGAGCCTGACCATCGGCTCTCGGAAGATGAGGATGCACGCGGCGCAAGCGCCCATGTAGATCATCGCGATCTTGATCCCGAGCATCGCGCGCTGGCGGGCCAGTTCGGGCTGTCCGGCACCGAGATACCGCCCGACGACCGCCGTGAGCGCAAAGCCGATGCCGACCGCGGGCATGAATGACAGGTGCATGTACCGCAGCACGATCGCGCTGGCGGCGATCTGGTCCTTGCCGAAGTGCCCGACGAGCACCATGACAAAGTACGCCCAGGTGATCATCTCGCTGCCGAACATCAGCGCCGGGGCCCAGCCAAGGCGCGCGATCTCGCGCACGCGATCAGCCCGAAAACGCCACGCGGCTCGCGTCGCGAACCTGGCGTTCAGCGAAGGACCAAGGAACACGCAGAGCGGGATGATGGCCTCCACAAGCGTGCCCAGCACCGTGCCCCACGCGGCGCCCGCAACGCCAAGTTCGGGCGCGCCAAGGTTGCCGTAAATGAACACCCAGTTTCCGAAGACGTTCGTCGCGTTGCCGGCCAGAGCCGCGGCGAGCACGACCATGGGCATGTGCATGCCGTAGAAGTACTGTGTGATGGAACGCGTGATCAGCCCGGGAAGCGCAAAGAAGAGCAGGATCTGGGCGTACGACGTCGAGTGCGAGACCAGCGCCGGGTCATCGCTCATCGCCCGAAACGCCAGCGGCGCGGCCAGAGCGACCGGCACGAGCACCGCCAGCCACCACAGAACACAGATCCAAACCCCGTTCCACGCGTACGACGGTCCCTCGCGCGCCTTGCCGGCGCCGAGATTCTGCGCGACAAAGGTGTTGACCACTCCCAGCAGGCCCGCCATGAGCGACTGGGGAACCCACGCCATGAGCCCACCGTTAAACTGGGCAGCGATGTACACAGGGTCCGCGGGGGTGATGCGCGAGACCATGAGGCCATCGACGAACTGCATCGCGGTGTAGGAGGTCATCGTCGCAACGCTCGGCGCGGCGATACGGAGAATCTCCCAGAGACCGCTGGCGGCCGTCGGCGTCGCGGGGTGCGCGGGCTGGTGTGATGGCTCCGAATTCGACATCGAGCGGATCTTAGTGCCCGCAAACCTCACCACCGGACGGAATCCGACGTATTGAAGCAACGTCCGAGAATTCCATGCGACCACCTGCTTCACGGGGGCATCAGCGGCAAGTGGTGGCGTTACAGATGATTCCGTCGTTTCAAACGATCAATTCTTGAATTCTATTGGGCCTGAATTAGACTTTCCGATGGCCATTTGCAGCGCGGACCGCGTGAGGTGCGCAGCGACTGTCCGACCGCCCGATTGAGGGTTTTCAGAGAGATCACATGAAGTCATCGTCCATTCGATTCTGCGCGACAGGGCTGCTGCTGGCCCTTGCGGGCACGACGTTCGCTGCGACCAAGACCTTTACCAACGGAGGCGGTGACGGCCTCTGGTCCAATGCCGCGAACTGGTCGGATGGCTCGCTGCCGAAAGCCGCGGACGATGTGATCATCCCCGCTGGTGCCTCGGCGGTCACGGTCGATGGGACCTTCAGCGTGAACTCCATCACGATCAGCGGCGGCCGCGCTCTGGCGGTCGACGGCTCGCTGACGACGACGGCGAGCATCACCGGCGGCAGCATCTCGCTCAACCTGCCGGGCACGCTGCTGGTCGGCGCCGACTTGGCCGGCGCCTCGTTCACCTTCAACGGTGGTCAGGTTGGATCCGGACTCAACACCCGCAACACCAACGTCACCATCAACTCCACGGAACCCACGATCATCCGCGTTCGCGGCACGGCGACGGTTTCCGGCGACCTGGCCGACGGCCAGACCCTGTCTCTGACCGCAGAGAACCCCCTGCCGACGAATGTGACCTGGAACGGCAGCCCGACGGTCCGCGGCAGGCTGCTGTTCGCCGAGAGCGCGGTCGGCTCAACCACCAACCTGTCCATCGGCGGCACCTTGACCGTTGAGGGTGCGCCCACGACCATCACCGGCCCCGGCGCACCGGCGGCAAACGGGCGGATCGAGTTCGCGGCCAGCCCGAGCAGCAGCACCATCTTCGGCAACATCTCGTCCTCCGGCCAGATCGAAGTCCGGCATCGGGCGACCTTTGCCAAGCCGCAAGCTGCTCCCTCCGCGATCTTTGAGAACTCCGGCTTCATCGTGGTCAGCGACAGCGAGCTGACCGACAACCAGACCCGCGGCGAGGCGGTCGGCGAGGGTTTCCTGCATCTGCAGGGTCCGAACTACACCTTCGAGAACGCTCTGCCGGAAACGCCGATCGCACCGATCGTCGCCGGGGGCGGGCTGCTTCAGTTGGTCTTCGGCTTTGAACGCGTCAGCGCCGACCGGATCCAGTTCGTCCACTCGGGCGGCGCGATGCTCGGCAACATGACCCTGACGTCGTCGCAGGCCTTGCTCGAGACCACCAGCCGTTGCGTTCTGATTTTCCGCGGCCAGTCGTCGCTGCAGCCGAGCGGCAGCGGCATCCTGGGCGCCAACACGGCGCTGATCAGCCCGGATCAGGCCATCATCTCTCAGGCGACGGATGCCTCGCCTCAGCCCGTGCTGACCATCACGCATCCCGACCCGAACTTCTCGATCACCAACACGGGCATCATCGCGACACACAGCGCGACGATCGATCCCGCGAGCATCAACAGCATCTCGCTGCCACTGCCAACGATCAACGCCGCTCCGTTCGTGCTTGCCGGCGACATCGGACCCGGGCCGGGCCCTCTGCCCTTCGACCCCGCCCTGCCCGAGGGCGTGTTCGCCCAGCCGGGGACGCTCCAGACCGCCCCGAGTATCGCTGGCTCGAGCGAAGTCCGTCTGGGGAACGGGCTGCTGAACTTTGGCGCGTTGCTCATCGGCTCGCCCACGACGATCCGCGGCACCACGGCGCGTTTCGAGAACCGCCTGGTGACCATCGTGACCGAGAACTTCGCCGACCTCATCGGCGGACAGCTCGATGCCATCGCCGGCGGGCCGCCGCCCGCTCCCGTTGTTCAGCAGGCGCGCCTGACCACGTCGGTGGCCGAGGTGTTCCAGGACTCGGACGTCTTTGGCCTCCCGATCGTCGCGGGCAGGCCGCCGACTCTCTTCGGGGGCATCATCGGTGCTGAGAATGTCGAGATCATCGGCGGGCGCTTCAACTACCTGCGCGGCCTGATTCTCAACGAAGTCGGCGGTGACGGACCCGGTGTGTGGGGCCTCGGCGGCGGCGATCCCGGCGTGGAACCTTACCTCCGCATCAACTCCGCGGTCGTGGACTTCCGCGAACCGCCCTCGACGACGGTTCAGGGCAGAGGCAACTACGGCGGGCTCTTTGAACTCGTCGGGGTCTGCAACCTGATCTCCGACATTCCCGGGGGCATCGAGGCCCGCGTGACCTCCATCGCCGGTTCGTTCCCCGCCTCCCGCACCAACGTCACAAAGACCACCTTCGCGATCCGCGGGACACTCTCGACCCTCGCCGCGGTCGGCACCACCGCCGACATCACGTCCTTCGGTCCGGTGCTGGTCGACGGCCTTCTCGACCTTGGGCCCCGCAGCCGCATGGGCATGGACACGATGAACCCCGCGAGCTCGGGCACTCTGAATATCCGGATCCAGTCGCCCGGCACGAACACCGCGGACATCGGCCGCATCGACTCGACCTCGCGCTTCACGCTCCTGGGCAACGTTCGCTTCCAGTTCCTCGACGGCTTTGCCCCGGACCTGTGCTCGTTCATCTCCGCGCCGTTCATCTCCACGACGCGGACCATGTCCGGCACGTTCGCGACGAAGTTCCCGTTCGAGACGGCGATCCAGATCTTCAGCACCGCCATCGGCGGCCAGGTCGTCCGCACGGCCCGCATCAACGGCTGCGCCTGCACGGTGCCGAACATCACGGTTGAGCCCCTCAACCGCGCGGCGAACGTCGGGGACACCGTCGCCTTCGAGATCCAGGCGACGGGCACGCCGGTTCAGTCGCTCACGTACCAGTGGTTCCGCAACGGAACGCCGCTGGTCAACGGTGGCACTGCGCCGCAGATCATCGGTTCGAACTTGTTCGCGCTGGCGTTGTTCAACGTTCAGCCGGGCGACACCGGCACCTACAGCGTCACCGTGAGCAACGCGTGCGGCAGCGACACCGCCTCGGCGACGCTGGTGGTCAACGCGCCCTCGACCGGCTGCTCCCTGGCCGACATCGCCAACACCGACGGCGACCCGATCCCCGATGGCGTGATCGATAACGGTGACTTCAACGCCTTCTTCGCGGCCTTCTTTGCCGACAACCTCCTGGCCGATGTCGCCAACACCGACGGCGACCCGACCCCCGACGGCGTGATCGACAACGGTGACTTCAACGCCTTCTTCTCCGCGTTCTTCGCCGGTTGCCCGACCGTGCCCTGATCGGCCGCCGACCCGAAAAGCCTCAACACGCTCTTCCTCACCGACCCGTCGCTCTCCCGCGGCGGGTCGGTGTGCTTTTGCACCGCCTGGTCTCATCGGGCCTTGCCCCGCGACCATCGGCCGGACCTACGCTCCATCCCTATGGCCATCCTCGTCGACGCGAACACCAAGGTCATCTGTCAGGGCATCACCGGCGACTACGGCGCCCAGCACACCCGCGGGTGCCTGCACTACGGCACCAAACTCGTCGGTGGCGTCACGCCCGGAAAGGGCGGCCAGACCGACCCCAACGGCCTGCCCATCTGGGACACCGTCGACAGCGCGGTCCGCGAAACCGGCGCGACGGCGACGATGATCTTCGTTCCCCCGCCCTTTGCCGCCGACGCGATCCTCGAGGCCGCGTACGCCGGTGTTTCGCTGATCTGCTGCATCACCGAGGGCGTCCCCGTGCAGGACATGATCCGCGTGCGGGCCGTGCTCGATGAGATGAACGCCACGCGCTCGCTCAAGGGTGGCTTCGGCTCGCTCAACACGCCCCGAATCACCCTCGTCGGGCCGAACTGCCCGGGTGTCATCACCCCCGGCCCCAAGACCGGCACCGGCGAGAGCCCCAAGAACACCTTCACGAACGCAGGCTGCAAGATCGGCATCATGCCCGGGTACATCCACACCCACATCTCGCAGGCCAAGCGCAAGAAGTCCGTCGGCATCGTCTCCCGCTCGGGCACGCTGACCTACGAGGCCGTCTGGCAGACCTCGAACCTCGGGCTGGCCCAGTCCTCGTGCGTGGGCATCGGCGGCGACCCCGTCCGCGGGCTCAACCACATCGAGACGATCAAGCTCTTCGAGGCCGACCCGGAGACCGACGCGATCCTGATGATCGGCGAAATCGGCGGCTCCGATGAGATCGATGCGGCCCACTATGTCAAGGCCCACGTCCGCAAGCCCGTCGCCGCGTTCATCGCCGGCCGCACCGCCCCGCCCGGGCGTCGCATGGGCCACGCCGGCGCGATCATCGGCGGAACCGACGACACCGCCGATGCGAAAATCGCGGCGCTCAAGACCGCGGGTGTAACGGTGGCCATGAGCCCCGCCGAGATGGGCAAGGCCGTCGCCGAGGCGATGGGTCTGTAAAAACTCCTCGCGCGCTCATTCGGGCGAGTCCGAACACGGGAACTGGGCACACGCCGGGCACGGTACTGCAAGGATGTGCCGATTACCGGCCTTCGTACAGCCGGTCGGCGAGCCAGTCCGACAACTGCGGGATCGCCTTGATCTTCGCGGCGCAGGCCTCGATGTTGTACGGCACGCGCACGAATCGAACCTGGCCATAGGGCTTGTCGGCACCCGCGCCGTTGGCTGGCTCCAGCACCACGTAACTGGCCCGCGGGTCAAGGTCGCGCGGCTGGCCGACCGAGCCGACGTTGATGATCGCCTTCTCGCCATCGACAAACCGGTAGGTGTTGTCGGACAGTTCGCCCGGAGGGTAAAAGTCCGGCTCATCGGTGAACACGCCGGGAACGTGCGTGTGCCCGACGAAGCAGACCTTGCTCACGCGCTCGAAGATCGTCGTGAGTTTGTCCGGCGCGCTCTGCACATCGTCGGAGAAGATGTACTCGTTGATCGGCCTGCGGGGCGAGCCGTGGACCAGCAGCACGTTCATCCGGTCGCCCGGCTCGCTCAGCACCGCACGCACACGCAGGCGGCCGAGGAATTCGTAACGCTGCTGGCGCTTGGCGTCATCGGGCTCGGCGTCGAGGGCCTCTCGCGTCCAGAACGCGGCGGACTCGGCACTGGGGTTGAAGTTCGTCGGCTCGTAGAGCACGCCGAAGTCGTGGTTGCCCATGAGCGAGAACTCGCAGTTCTCGCGGACAAGGTCGACGCAGCGGATGGGCTCGGGCCCGTAGCCGACGATATCGCCAAGGCAGACCACGCGGGTGATGCCCTTGCCGCGGATGTCGGCCAACACCGCCGAGAGCGCCTCGGCGTTCCCATGGATGTCCGAAATGAACGCGACGGGGGCTGGCACTTGGGAGCAACTCCGGACGGGCTGTGGCCATCGATCGTTGGGCCTCGACGGATTGTGAGCGTAGCGATGGCGGGACGCGCGGGCCACCCCAAGAGCCCGCCGCCGACAATCCGCCCGCCCGCCCAAAACCGCACTCGGCGGCACCGCCCGCGCGGGAGCCGAGCATAACCGGCAGCCTTTGCGCGATGCGAACCGGACTGCCAACTCGGCAGTCGCCGATGCTCACGCCGCCGATTCCCACATGATTCGCCCGTCCGGCGCGAAGGCGATTCGGGCGTGCGGAGACGAAATCCGTCGTGCGGACGCGCGGCGGTGGCCCCGGGCATGGAACTTGCCGATAGTCTCCTAGCCTCTCGTGCGCGCGCCGGGCGTCCCGGTGCGATGGCGAGGCGGTCATCCTTCCACTGGAAACGCTCCGTGAGCACGTCCTACCAGCGCACCCGCGAAATGACCATCGACGAACTTCTGCTCGAGAAGCGCGTCGTGTTCCTCATCGGCGAGATCAACCAGTCCTCCGCCGCCCGTGTGATGATGCAGATGCTCTATCTCGAGAACGAGAAGCGCAACAGCGACATCCACTTCTACATCAACTCCCCCGGCGGCGCGGTCGACGACACGCTGGCGATATACGACACGATGCGGTTCATCTCCAGTCAGGTCAACACCTACTGCCTGGGCCGGGCCTACTCCGGCGGCGCGGTGCTCCTGACCGCCGGCACCAAGGGCAAGCGGTTCATCCTGCCCCATGCCAAGGTCATGATCCACCAGCCCTACGGCGGCGTCGGTGGTCAGGCCGAGGACATCCGCATTCAGGCCGAGCAGATCATCAAGAGCAAGAACGAACTCATCCGGATCCTCGCCAGCCACTCGGGCCGGCCCGAGGAACAGGTGCGTAAGGACTCCGAACGCGACAAGTACTTCACCGCTCAGGAAGCCAAGGCCTACGGCCTGGTCGACGAGGTCATCGAGCAGCCCCCGGTCAAGTAACGCGGCCACCGGCCTCCACGATCCGCACACCATTCATCCCGCCGCCTCGGACAAGTACGGGGCGAATCACGACATCTTCTGGTGAATCCATGAGCCAACTCATTCCCATCGTCATCGAGAACACCGGCCGCGGCGAGCGCGCGTACGACATTTACTCGCGCCTGCTCAAGGACCGGATCATCTTCCTGGGCTCCGGCGTCGACGACGACATCGCCAACCTCGTCACCGCCCAGATGCTGTTCCTGGCCAACGAGGACGCCAAGGCCGACATCCACCTGTATGTCAACTCGCCCGGCGGATCGGTTTCCGCGGGCCTTGGCATCATCGACACAATGAACTTCGTCCCCTGCGACATCTGCACGTACATCATCGGGCAGGCCGCCAGCATGGGCTCGCTCATCGCCACCAGCGGCACCAAGGGCAAGCGCTACACGCTGCCCAACAGCCGCAACCTCATGCACCAGCCGCTCATCGGCGGCGTCATGGAGGGTCAGGCCACCGACCTTGAGATCGAGGCCCGCGAAATGCTCCGCATCCGCGACCGCCTGTACGCGATCTACTCGGCCGCCACAGGCAAGCCCGTCGACAAGATCAGCGCCGACTGCGACCGCAACAAGTGGCTCGACGAAAAGGAAATGCTCGAGTACGGTCTGGTCGACAAGGTCATCACCGCCATGCCCAAGCACCGCACCGACTCGGGCAAGCGCGAGGAATAAGCCGACGCGTCCGTCAAGAGCAGGCGAGCATCGGTCGCTCGCTCATTCGTCCCCGAACACTCCGGAGCCCCGCGTCGATATCGACGCGGGGCTCTTTTCATCCGGGTGTCGTGTGTTCGTGGACGCGATCACGCCCGGGGCCGCGCTACGCTGATGCCATCGTGCAGCAATCGCCATCGGATAACCCGTCGCCGCTCAGCACCACGCACGAGTCCGAGGTCGCCAGCCCCGGCGATGCCCGCCCCCGGACCATGAGAGACTGGATTCGTGCGCTCGGCCCGACCGGCCCGCTGGCGCTGATCTGGACCGCCGGCCCACCCTTGGGCTCGATCGCGCTGTTTGTGTACCTGGACACCATCGGCACCTGGCTTCGCGGGCACGAGGTCTTCGGGCTCATTCTCTATACGGTCTGCTTCATCGCGCTGACCGGCGTCGCACTGCTGCCCACCTACGCCTCCGCGATTCTGGGCGGCTGGGCCTTCGGCTTTGCCTACGGCTACCCCGCGGCGATGATCGGCTTCCTCGGCGGCGCAAGCGTCGGGTATCTCATCGCACGACTCGTCGCGTCGGATCGCATCGACCATCTCATCCACACCGACCGTCGCTGGACCGCTGTGCGCGATGCGCTGGTCGGATCAGGGTTCCTCAAAAGCACGCTGATCATTTCCCTCGTGCGTTTGCCGCCGAACTCGCCGTTCGCGCTGACGAACCTGGTCATGGCGTCGATCAAGGCACCGTACTCCGCTTTCATCGTGGGCACCGCGATCGGCATGGCGCCGCGCACCGGCCTGGTGCTGTATCTGGCGGTGCAACTCCGCGACAAGATGGCCTCGGAAGCATGGAAGTCCGACACTCCGTGGTGGTGGTTCCCCGCGGCGATCGTGGTCGGCCTGGTGGTGCTTGGAATCCTGGCGCTCATCGCCCGCGCGGCGCTGGACCGCGTGACGGGCACGCCCGGCACGACGGGAACAAGCCCGGAGTCACCCGCCACCGGGGGCGCGGCATGATCCGCTCGCCCCGCGACCTGCCGCTGGTCACCGTCTTTGGGCTTGGCTTTCGGCGGCCTGCGCCGGGGACGTGGGGCTCGCTCCCGCCGGTGCTTGTCGCCGCGGCGCTGCTGAGCGTGGGCATCGGCCCGGGCTCATCGCTCGCTCTGGGCGCTCCGCTCTGGTACGCATCACTCGGGCTGATCGTGCTGTTGTTCTCCTGCGCGTGCGTGGCCCAAGGGCACATCGCCGAGTCGCTGCTCGGCCGCAAGGACGCCTCGCCGGTCGTCGCCGATGAGGCCGCGGGCATGGCCCTGACGCTGCTCTTTCTCCCGCCCGCGGCGGTCACCTCGCCCGGAATGATCGCCTACTCCCTCGCCTTCGCGTTCGTTGCCTTCCGCGTCTGCGACATCGTCAAGCCATTCCCGGCGAACATCATCCAACGCGCGCCGGCGGGCTGGGGCATTCTGCTGGACGACCTTTTCGCCGGCGTGTACGCGGGGCTGGCCGTGCTCGCCGCGACCATGGCCCTTGCCTTCGGGCCGCAGGGCTGATCACGGAGTCAACGAACATGTCCGCACCAACCCTGCCGAGAGTCACCATCATCGGCGGCGGCTTCGCCGGGCTGCACGCGGCCCGCGCGCTGGCCCGCGCACCCGCACAGGTCACGCTCGCCGACCGCCGCAATCACCATGTCTTCCAGCCGCTGCTGTATCAGGTCGCTACCGCGGCGCTCTCGCCGGCGGATATCGCCAGCCCCATCCGCCACGTGCTGCGGAAGGTCCGCAACTGCAGGGTTGTGCTCGGAGAATTGACGCGGGTTGATCTTGCCCGTCGACAGCTGTACTTCGAGGATGTGGCCGTCGAGTACGACTATCTCATCCTCGCCGCGGGCGCGACGCACTCGTACTTCGGCCGCGATGAATGGGCCCCGATCGCCCCCGGGCTCAAGACGCTCGAGGACGCAACGGAGCTGCGACGGCGCATTCTGCTGGCGTTCGAGAGCGCCGAGTACGAGGGTTCCGAGGATTCACGGCGCAGAGCGCTGACCTTCGCCGTTGTCGGTGGCGGGCCGACGGGTGTCGAACTCGCCGGGGCGATCAAGGAGATCGCCGCGCAAACGATGCCCGCGGACTTCCGGTTCATCGACACGACCACCACCCGCGTGCTGCTGCTGCAGGGCGCCGATCGTCTGCTGCCCTCGTACCCGCCCGACCTGAGCGAGCGTGCGCGCCGAGACCTTGAGACGATGGGCGTGGAAGTCCGGCTGAACGCTCGCGTGACCGACATTTCATCCGAAGGCGTACGCGTGGGCGAGGACTTCATCCCCGCATCGAACGTCTTCTGGGCCGCGGGCGTCCGCGCAAGCCCCATCAGCGCGACACTCGGCGTGCCGCTGGATCGTTCCGGCCGCGTGATCGTCGCGCCCGACCTGTCGATCCCCGGGCACCCGGAGGTGTTTGTCTGCGGCGACCTCGCCGCGGCGACCAGCGCCGGCTCCGGCCTGCCCGTGCCGGGCGTCGCGCAGGGCGCGATCCAGGCGGGCAACTTCGTCGGCTCGTTGCTCTCGCGCGAACTCGGCGCGATCGCCCGCGGCAAGACCGCGCCGCCACGCCCGGCGTTCTCGTACTTCGACAAGGGCAGCATGGCCACCATCGGGCGCGGACGCGCCGTGGCGCAGATCGGCCGGCTTCACTTTGCCGGCATGCCCGCGTGGCTGCTCTGGGGCCTTGTCCACATCATGTTCCTGGTGAGTTTCCGCAACCGGGTCATGGTCATGCTCAGTTGGTTCTGGAACTACATGATCTTCAGCCGAGATGCCCGGCTGATCATCGGCAACTCCCGCCTGAACATCACGCTGCCTCGGGATGACCCGGTACGACCACGCCCGACCGAAACCGCGGCCTGATCGCTGCCAAAGATCCCTCATGCGCTCCTGTGCCCTGGGCTGTCTGCTCGCCTTTCCCGCCCGGATGATCATCATCATCCTGGTCATCTCCACCGACATCATCGGCCGCGGCTTTCAGGGCTCGTTCTGGATCCCGTTCCTGGGGTTCTTCTTCGCACCCATCACCACGATCGCCTACGCCGTCGCCATGATCAACAGCAACTTCTCCCTGCAGGGCCCGTGGCTGCTGCTCGTCGGCGTCGCGCTGGCGGCGGACCTGGCCGTGGCGATTGACGGCGGGCGACGCGCTCGGCGCAGCCGGATCCGCTTCGAAACCGTCTCTCGCGGCCCGCGCCGGGGTGAAGGTGATGCCGGCCGCGAGAACGTCCGCGTCCGCGGGTGAGTGTCGGACGCACACCCGGCCAACCGGGAAACACCCGGGGTTCACGACTAGCATTGGCGGTTTTTGCTTCCGCCCGGAACGGAGCGTTCGCCGCACGCGGCGCCTCCGCTCGGACCATTCCCCGCGCTCGCCCCGCAACCGCGTCACGGCCGACACCCGAGCCCAACATGCCCAAACGCACCGACATCAAGACCATCCTCGTCATCGGCTCCGGGCCCATCGTCATCGGACAGGGCTGCGAGTTCGACTACTCGGGCACACAGGCCTGCAAGACCCTCCGCAGCGAGGGGTACCGAATCGTCCTGGTCAACTCCAACCCCGCGACGATCATGACCGATCCGGAGTTCTCGGATCGGACCTACATCGAGCCCATCACCCCCGAGGCCGTCCGGAAGATCATCCTCAAGCAGAAGGAAATCGGCGACCCAATCCACGCCGTGCTCCCGACCCTCGGCGGCCAGACCGCCCTCAACTGCGCCTGCAAGCTCTACGACGACGGCGTGTTCCAGGAGCACGGCATCGAGATGATCGGCGCCAACCGCCAGGTCATCCATCGCGCCGAGGACCGCGAGCTCTTCAAGCAGATCGTCGAAGGCCTGGGCCTGAAGATGCCCCGCGCCAAAACCGTCACCACGCTCGGCGAAGCGCACGAGTTTCTCAAGACTATCGGCCTTCCCGCCATCGTCCGCCCCGCGTTCACCCTCGGCGGCTCCGGCGGCGGCATCGCCTACAACCGCGAGGAGTTCGACGACATCGTCACCCGGGGCCTGCGCGCCAGCATGATCGGGCAGGTGCAGCTCGACCAGTCGGTCATCGGCTGGAAGGAGTTCGAGCTCGAGGTCGTCCGCGACAAGAAGGACAACTGCATCATCGTCTGCGGCATCGAGAACATCGATCCCATGGGCGTGCACACCGGTGACTCCATCACCGTCGCGCCCATCCAGACGCTCTCGGACAAGGAATATCAGGCGATGCGCGATGCCGCCATCGCCATCATGCGCGCCGTCGGCGTGGAGACCGGTGGCTCGAACGTCCAGTTCGCCGTCAACCCGAACCCCAAGCCCAACGCCGACGGGACCAAGCCGTTCGAGATGGTCGTCGTCGAGATGAATCCGCGCGTGTCGCGCTCCAGCGCGCTGGCCAGCAAGGCCACCGGTTTCCCCATCGCCAAGGTCGCCGCGCGGCTGGCCGTGGGCTACACGCTCGACGAACTGCGCAACGAGGTCACGGGCACGACCAGCGCGTGCTTCGAGCCCAGCATCGACTACGTCGTGACCAAGATCCCGCGCTGGACCTTCGAGAAGTTCCCCGAAGCCGACGAGACGCTGACGACGCAGATGAAGTCCGTCGGTGAAGCGATGGCCATCGGCCGCACGTTCTGCGAGAGTTTCCAGAAGGCCATCCGCAGCACGGAGGTCAAGCGTTTCGGCTTCGGGCTCGATCGCAACGACAAGTGGCTCGTCGCCAGCCGCGCCGCCCGCGCGGGAAACACGACCATCCGCACCGCCGACGGCGAGGCCCTCGAGTGGCCGATCAACGACGACAAACTCCGTCGCAAGCTCGCCGTGCCGAGCCAGGGCCGGCTGTTCTATGTGCGCTACGCGATGAAGATGGGCTGGACGATCGCGCAGATCGCCGAACTGACGCGGATCGATCCGTGGTTCCTCGATCAGTTCCAGCGCATCGTGTCGTTCGAGGACACGCTGCTGACCTTCTCCTCGCTCGATGACGTGCCGCGCGATGTGTTCCTGCAGGCCAAGCGCCTGGGCTTCAGCGATGCGCAGCTCGCGTTCCTGTACCTCGGCGGCATCAGCCCGGAGACCGTCATCGCGGTGCGCAACCGGCGCAAGACCCTTGGCATCGAGCCGGTGTACAAGCTCGTCGACACGTGCGCCGCGGAGTTCGAGGCCGCGACGCCGTACTACTACAGCACCTACGAAACCCCCGCGATGGTCGACGGCAAGCCGGTCATCGACGACGAGGTCCGCATCTCCACCCGCCCCAAGGTCGTGGTCATCGGCGGCGGGCCGAACCGAATCGGCCAGGGCATCGAGTTCGACTACTGCTGCTGCCACGCCGCTTTCGGCGCCCGAGAACTGGGCTTCGAAAGCGTCATGATCAACTCCAACCCCGAAACCGTCAGCACGGACTACGACACCAGCGACCTGCTCTTCTTCGAGCCGCTCACGCTCGAGGATGTTCTCAACATCACCGAACGCCTCAACGGTCAGGCCCTCTCCACCGCAGCGACCGCACGCGCCGCGAACAAGCCCCCGTATCTCCACGGCGTGATCGTCCAGTACGGCGGGCAGACCCCGCTGAACCTGGCCAAGGGCCTCGCCCTCGCCGGCGTGCCGATCATCGGCACCTCCGTCGACTCCATCGATCTGGCCGAGGACCGCAACCGCTTCGATGATCTGCTCGCATCGCTCGATCTGCGTAAGCCGCCATCGGGCATCGCCCGCACGCTCGATCAGGCCGTCGAGATCGCAACACGCATCGGCTACCCCGTGCTGGTCCGGCCGTCGTACGTCCTGGGCGGTCGCGGCATGGAGATCTGCTCCGACGAGCGGGCCCTGCGCTCGTACATGGCCGGTGGCCTCATCGCCAGCGATCTTGAGTCCGCGCCGGTGCTGATCGACCGCTTCCTCTCCGACGCGACCGAAGTCGATGTCGACGTCGTCGCCGACTACGGCCTCAACCCCGGCCAGACCCACACCCACGAGCCGCGTGCGATCGTCGCCGGCGTCATG
This sequence comes from Phycisphaeraceae bacterium, assembly GCA_021297895.1. Classification (GTDB taxonomy): domain Bacteria; phylum Planctomycetota; class Phycisphaerae; order Phycisphaerales; family UBA1924; genus JAJTHN01. Next base: position 38,563 of record JAJTHN010000028.1, read on the forward strand.
GAACACATCGAGGAAGCCGGCATTCACTCGGGCGACTCGGCGTGCACCATCCCGCCGTACTCCCTCGCCCCCGCGATGATCGACCGCATCAAGACCCTCTCGCGCTCGCTGGCAAAGGCCCTGAAGATCCGCGGGCTGATGAACATCCAGTTGGCCGTCAAGGACGACACGATCTACGTCCTGGAGGTCAACCCGCGAGCCAGCCGCACCGTGCCGTTCGTCGCCAAGGCCACGCACACGCCCTGGGCTCGCATCGCGGCGAAGGTCATGATGGGCCGCACACTCGCGGAACTCAACGCGACCGAGCCCGTCCGCTTCGCCGGCTTTGCCGTCAAGGAAGTGGTCTTCCCCTTCGCCAAGTTCCCCGGTGTGGACGTCGTCCTCGGCCCGGAGATGCGCAGCACCGGCGAAGTCATGGGCCTGGATGCGACGTTCGAACTGGCCTTCGTCAAGGCCCAGCTCGCCTCGGGCACCAACCTGCCCGCCTCCGGCAACGTCTTCATATCCGTCCGCGCAGAGGACAAGCCCCGCATCGCGCCGCTGGCCGCTCAACTGCACGCCATGGGCTTCTCCCTGCTCACCAGCGCCGGCACCGGCGCGTTCCTCGCCGAACGCGGCATCGCCTGCACCCCGCTGCCGAAGATCGCCAGCGCCGTCCGGCCCAACGTCCTGGACATGCTCGCCGACGGTTCGATCAAGCTCATCATCAACACCCCCACCCGAACCGGCTGGAACACCGACGAGGGCCGCATCCGCTCCGGCGCGGTCCGCTACGGCGTGCCGATCATCACCACCACCACCGGCGCCTCAGCGTGCGTTCGCGCCATCGCCGCGCTGCGCAACACCTCCTGGAATGTCAGCGCGAGCCAGGACTATCGCGCGATGCTCGCGGCAGGCGACAACACCACGGGTGACGCCACCAGCGCCGGCGCCGCGGCGGCCCCCGGCGTGCAGACCGTCCCGCACCGCACCACGCCCGCGAGCGCCCGATGAGCAACCCCAACGATGTCACCAACGCGGCCAACGGGGCCAACGGGGCCAGCGCCCGCGACACGCTCAAGGCCCGCGTCAACCCGCTGCCCGAGCCGCGGCGGACCAGCCGCACCGGCCCGCGCCGGATATTTCAGCAACTCGACTGCAACGCCGCGTATCCCTACACGCGCAACGACTACATCAAGCGCCTTCTCTGGAAGCTCGTTGAGCACACGCTGTTCCGCCTGACACCATCAAGACTCAACGGCGTCCGCCTCCGAATGCTCCGCCTCTTCGGCGCCAAGCTCGCCCCGACCGCCGTTGTCCGCTCCAGCGTCACCATCATGCACCCGTGGCTGCTGGAAATGGGCGAGTACGCGTGCCTTGGCGAACGCGTGGATGTGTACAACCTCGGGCCCATCGCCATCGGTCACCACACCACCGTGAGCCAGAACTGCCACCTCTGCGCCGGCACGCATGATCACAAGAACCCCGCCATGCCGCTGATCCGCAGCGCCATCCGCATCGGCGACGGCTGCTGGATCTGCGCCGACTCGTTCATCGGGCCGGATGTCTGCATCGGCGACAACGTCATCGTTGCCGCTCGCACCGTTGTCATGCGATCGGTCGACGCCGATCTGGTCGTCGCCGGCAACCCCGCCAAGGTGCTCACCGCACGAACGATGGACGCCGAGTAACCTCCACGGTGTCCGAACATCGACGACATCCCGATCCGTCGGACCCGCCATCGGACATCGACGCCGCGGCGATCGCGAGCCCCGCTTCACCGACCATCGCACCCGCCGCACCGCTGATCGACACCCCGGCGCGCGTCCTGACGCATGTGCTCTGCTCAACGCTCGCGCAGGCGACCTTCAGCGCGACGGTCTTCATCCTCCCGGTCATCGCACGCAAGCACTTCCAGGCCGAGCGCTGGCAGGTCCTCATCATCACCATGGCCCCGCTCGTGCTGGCGACCTCCAGCATCTTCTGGGGTGCGCTGCTGCGCCGCAGCAGCATCCGCCGATACCTGCTGACGTACTGGGCCATCGCCGGTGTCCCGCTCATCGGCCTGGCCTTCGTCCAGTCATACTGGCCCCTGGCCATCCTGTACATCATCTCCAGCCTCGGCTCGGCCGCGTGGGCCGCGGTCAATGGCGAACTGCTCAACCGCCTGTATCCCGAGGGCCGACGCGGCCGCGCATACGCCTATCTCTCCATCGGGATCACCGCCGGCGGTGCCGCGCTGGGCCTGCTGGTCGGCAAACTCCTCGAACACAACCCCGAGAGTTTCCGCTGGTACATCCCCGCCCTGATCATCCTTCAACTGCTGGGCGTGCTGCTGCTCGGGCTGCTCGCCGCACCGATCGAACGCCTCCGCACGCGAGCAACCGAGCGGTGGAGCCTCCGCACGTCGCTGGAGCCCATCTCGCACATGCGCGAGGTTCTCGCCTCCGACCGCGTCTTCTTTCGTTATGAAGCCGCGTTCATGACCTACGGCGTCGGCTGGATGATCTGCTGGGCCCTGCTCCCGCTCCTTGTCACCGACAAACTCGCCCTCGACTACGACCAGATCGCTCGCTCCACCCACGTCGCCACGCTCGTCGCGACGCTGGTCATGACCATGCCCTTCGGCCTGCTCTCCGATCGCATCGGCCCCATCCGCACGAGCGCTCTGGCCTTCGCCGTTTACGCCCTCTACCCGCTCATGCTCATCTGGGCCTCGGACACCTTCGAGCTCTCCGCCGCGAGCATCGTCTTCGGCATCTGCTCCGCCGGCGCGAGTGTCGGCTGGCTCATGGGCCCGGTCACACTCGCGCCCAGCGCCGACAAGGTGCCCCAGTACGTGGCCATTCACGCAACCCTCGTCGGGCTCCGCGGCAGCATTTTCCAGGGACTCGGCGTCGGGCTGTATGCGCTCACCGGCTCGTTCACGCCCGCGCTCATCATCGCCGCGATCGGCTTTGCATGGGCCAGCCAGCAGATGCTCGCGCTGCACCGTCTCATCGCGCCGCGGCTCGCCGCGCTGCCGCCCGACACACAGCCGCCCGCCACGCCCCCGTCCACCAAGCCCCCGTCCGCCATCCAACCCTGACCCTCATGCCCCGCTCGCACCCGCCAGCTCGCCGCACGGCCCGTCCCGGCGTCATCGCCGCGGGGCTCGTGCTGCTGGGCATCGCGCTCGCCCGAGTCGTCTCTCACTGGGCACAGGGCGTCACGCTCGAACTGCCATTGGGTGTCGCATCGCCCGCGCCGTCGTGGGTGCCCGGAGCACTGGGCCTGTGCACCGCCATCGTGGGCATCGCGGCCTTTGCACTGGCCAATCGGGCGCACCGATCCCTCCCGCTGCTCGCGCTGGCCGCGATGCTCGCGGGGGCGTGGTCATGGGTCGAGCGGATCGAGCGATCACCCACGCGCCTGCTCGAGTCGCACCTGGCCCAACCAGCCACCGCCGCGACGCGGCCGTTCGCCGCGACTTCACTCATCGCGATCGTCGCAACGCCCGCGACAGAACTGCTCGCAGAGCCCATCCCCGGCCGCGCGCCGCGCCCGCAAATCACCCCGCGCAGCCGTGTGACACTTCGTGTCGCCTCGCTGGCCGATCAATCCCTGCCCTCGCGCTCGTACATCTCCGCGATCATCGAAAACGCCCCGCCCGACGCCATCCCGCCCGTCGGAACCATCATCACCGCCCGCGGCCTCTGGCGGCCGACCGCACCGCCGGCCAACCTCGGCTCACCCGACCGCCGCGAGCGCGCCTGGGGCCGCGGCGACCTGGGCACCATCGTCCTTCCATCCGCCGATGCGATCTCCATCCTCCCGCCAGCCGACCCGGCGCACACGCTCGCGCTCCGCGTCCGCTCGCTCTGGCACCGCGCGCTGGCGCCGCTCCGCGACGCCGTCGCCGACTCCCTCGCGGCCATGCAGCCCCCACCCGCCGATCGTTCGGCAAGCGCCGGCACCCGCGCCAGCAACGCGATGATCGGTGCGCTGCTCCTGGGTGTCGAAGATCCGGACCTCTGGGACACCTCGCAGTCTTTCGCACGCCTCGGCCTGGTTCACGCGCTGAGCATCAGCGGCTTTCACGTGATGGTCCTCGCGGGCCTTGCGGTGCTCGCCGTGCGCCTGCTCGGCGAACGCGGCCGCCTCAGCTCGCTCCTGGTCGCGTTGCTCGTGCTGGTGTATCTCCTTCTCGTGCCGGCAGAGGCCCCCGTTGTCCGCTCGTGCATCATCGTGCTCGTGATGCTGCTCGCCGAGTCCCTGGGCCGACGCTACGACCGCCTGAACACGCTCGGCTGGACCTGCGCCACCATGGCCATCGCCCGCCCCGCGGAGATCTTCGAGCCTGGCTTTGCGCTGAGCTTTACCGCCACCGCCGCCCTGCTCCTTCTGGCCGATGCGCTCGATCACCGGCTCTTTCCCCGCCCGATCCTCGGCGTGCAACGTTCGATGACGACCCGTTTCCTGCTGGCCGTTCGCACGCGCCTGGGCACGCTCACCAGCGCCTGCATCGTCGCGTGGCTCATCAGCGCGCCGCTCGTCGCCGCGCACACGGGCACCGTCTCGCTGCTGGGCATTCCCGCGAGCATCATCGTCGTGCCCATGCTTGTGCCCGTGCTCTGGCTCGGCTTTGCGATGCTCCTGCTGGGCACGTTCCTGCCGATCATCCACACGATCCTCTCGCCCGCGCTCGCGCTCATGGGCCAAGCCACGCTCGGCGTCGTGAGCGTCCTCGATCACGCGGTGCCCTGGAGCGTGCTGCTCACCCCCGGCCTGAGCCTCCCGCTGGCGAGCGCGATGACCCTCTGGCTCGTCTACGCAACGCACGTCTTTGCTTCGCCACCGCCGGCAACCGCCGCGCCGCAGGAACCGGGCGCCGACGGCACAGCCGCCTCACCATCTGCGCTCACCTCCACATCGCCCGTCTCCACCACAACCGCCCCCACCGCAACCACCCCCACCGCGCCCCGCTCACATCCGCTCACCGCCCCGCGCACGCTCGCGCTCACCCTCATCCCGCTGCTGCTCTGGACCATCGCCTCCACACTACCCGATCGCTCCACCGCCATCGACTCGCTCGATGTCCAAGGCGGCCGCTGCACGCTCATCCGCGACAACGCCGAAACGCTCATCATCGATGCCGGCGCCGCGGCCGTCTGGCCGGTGCGCCGCCTGGAGCGCGAACTGCCCCGCCTGCTCCGCGCAACCGGCCTCCGCACCGCGCCGTGCGCCGTGATCACCGGCCCGCGCCGCGACCGCTGGGCCGCCATTCCCGGCCTCATTCACTCCGTCGGCCTGCGCGAAGTGCTCATCGCCCCGATCGTCGATGACATCGCGCGACTCTCCCCCGGCTCGGACCTTGCCGATCTGCTCGATCTGCTCGACCGCTCCGGAGTCACCGTCCGCGTCATACGCGAGCACACGATCATCCCCGTCGGCACGCTCCGCGTTGAACTCTCACCGACCGCCGAGGGCACGCTCGATCCGCGAGTCCTGCCGATCACCGGCGCCACCCTGATCACCGCGCCCACGCCCGATCTCCCGCTCGAGCCCGACGATCCCGGGGTCCGCCCCGTCGCCGGCGCGGGGGCGCTCCGCTGGACCCCCTGACACGTCCGCACGCTCACGCGTTTACGCACCCCACCGCGCCCACACCCGCCCGCAGACAGGCCACCGACCCCGCCCCGCGCGATACAGTCCGGCACCATGGCTCCAGCGGCTCCCGGCCCCGATCACTCCGCACGTTCCGCCTCGGCGATCAGCGCCGCCGCGGCGACCGAACCGCCCATCCTGCTGGAAGTCGGCTGGGAGGTCTGCAATCAGGTCGGCGGCATCTATCAGGTCCTCCGGTCAAAGGCCCCGATCATGGTCGACCGCTGGGGCGAGCGCTACTGCCTCATCGGCCCGTGGAACGCGCAGACCGCCGCGCTGGAGTTCGAGGAAGCGACCGCCAGCGGCCCGATCGGCGCCGCCGTCGAGGCCCTCCGCGCCGAGGGGCTCAACGTCCGCCACGGCCGGTGGATGATCTCCGGCCGCCCGCGATGCATCCTCATCGATCACTGGCAGGGCACCGCATCGCTCGACAGCACCAAGTTCCGCCTCTGGAACGACCACAAGATCCCCTCGCCCGTCGCCGATCCGCTCATCGACGGCGTTATCTCCTTCGCCGAGGCCGTCCGCCGCGTCGTCGAGAAGATCACCCACTACGCCTCGCTCGCTCAGGCCCCGGTGCTCGCGCACATGCACGAGTGGATGGGCGCGCTGGCGATCCCCATGCTCCGCCACCAGCGCTGCCGCGCGGGCCTGATCTTTCAGACCCACGCCACGCTCCTGGGCCGCTATATGGCCAGCAACGAGGCCGACTTCTACGAGCGGCTCTCCTGGGGCACCATCAACGACGCCCACGAATCCGACCGATACCTCGTCCGCACGCAGCACCTCATGGAGCGCTCCTGTGCCCACGCGGCACACGTCTTCACCACCGTCTCGAGCATCACCGCCGACGAGTGTGAGGGCCTTCTGGGCCGCCGGCCGGAGGTCATTCTCCCCAACGGCCTGGACATCCAGCGCTACAACGTCGGCCATGAGTTTCAGGGCATGCACGCGACGTTCAAGGAGAAGATCCATCGCTTCGTGATGGGCCACTTCTTCCCGTCATACTCCTTCGACCTGGACAAGACCCTCTACTTCTTCACCTCCGGCCGCTACGAGCCGCGCAACAAGGGCTTTGACATCTCTCTCGAAGCCATGGCCCGCCTGAACGCCGAGCTCCGCGCCGCCAACCTCGGTATCACCGTGGTCTTCTTCATCATCACCCGACGGAGCACCAAGAGCCTCCATCCGTGGGCCCTTCAGCAGCGCGGCGTACTCAACGAGTTCCAGACCGTCTGCGATCAGATCATGTCCAGCGTCGGTGACAAACTCTTCAAGCGCGGCGCCACCGGCAAACGCGTCAACCTCGATGAACTCGTCGACGAGCACTGGATCCTCCGCTACCGCCGAATCCAGCAGGCCCTCAAGGTCGACCGCCTCCCCCTGGTCACCACCCACATGGTCGAGGACGAGGGCGAAGATCCCGTGCTCGCGCAAGTCCGCAACGTCTGGCTCTTCAATCGTCACGACGACCCCGTCAAGGTCGTCTACCACCCCGACTTCATCTCCCCCACCAATCCCCTCTGGGGCATGGACTACGAACAGTTCGTCCGCGGCTGCCACCTAGGCGTCTTTCCCTCCGCCTACGAGCCATGGGGCTACACCCCGCTCGAGTCCGTCGCCATGGGCGTGCCCGCGATCACCAGCGACCTGGCCGGCTTCGGCTCGTACGTCTACGAACAGTTCCGCCGCGCCGATCAGCCCGGTCTGTGGGTCGTCCACCGCCGCGGCCGCTCGTACTCCGACGCCGCCGCCGAACTCACCCGCTACATGCTCGAGTTCTGCAAGATGGACCGCCGAGGCCGCATCAGCCTCCGGAATCAGGTCGAAGCGCAAAGTTGGCAGTTCGACTGGTCCGTCCTCGGCGAGGCCTACGCCCGCGCTCACGACATGGCCCTCCAACGCGCCGCCGCGGAGCCCACATGACCCCGCGCCCCCGAGCCGCCGCGGCCAAACCCGATGGGCCCGCCAAGCCGCACGTCCTGGCCTACACCGACGGCGCATGCCTCGGAAATCCCGGCCCCGGCGGCTGGGCGTTCATCCTCAAACACCCGGCCAGCGGCAAAACCCTCGAGCGCGCCGGCGGACAGCCCGACACCACCAACAACCGCATGGAACTCACCGCGGTCATCAACTGTCTCTCCACGCTCTCGCGCCCCAGCACCGTTGACCTCTACTCCGACTCCAAGTACGTCCTCGACGGTCTGAGCCAGTGGCTCAAGTCCTGGAAAGCCCGCGGCTGGAAAACCGCCACCAAAGCGCCCGTCAAGAACGACGACCTCTGGAAGGCCCTCGACCAACTCGCCGCCGCGCACGATCTGCGCACCCACTGGGTCCGAGGCCACAGCGGTCACCCTGAGAACGAGCGCTGCGACCAGCTCGCCTCCGCCGAGGCTGAGAATCTCCTCGGCGCAGATCCCGCGCGTTGAACGTCCAATAACCTCGCGAAGAACTCTTGCAATCTTGCGAAGATCGGGTTCAGTCCTGCCCTTGAGGGGCCGATATCTCCGCGAGTGATTCGTCGCGACCACCAACCAGACCGATTGCTCCTCGCAGTCGTTCGCTCTCTCAACGCTTTGCCCAAGCCGGTGCTGTTGAGCGCGTGCCTTCTCGTCGTTGGCGGCCTGGCCCTGCTCGACCGGGCCACCGGACCTTACATCTCTTTGGCCGTCTTCTACCTCCTGCCCGTCACCTGCGCGACCTGGTTCCTCGGACGATCCTTCGGGCTGGCCATCGCCACCATCTGCGGCGGGCTGTGGTTCCTCGATCAGTACTCCGTCGTCCCGCAGGACATGCCCCTGCCCGTCATCGCCTGGATGTGCGTTGTCCGCATGACCTTCTTCATTCTGGTCATGTGGCTCATCGCGACCCTCCGCGCACACGCCGACTTCCAACGCGCTCTGGCCAGCACCGACGAGATGACCGGCGTGGCCAACCGCCGCGCGTTCCTCAACACCGCGCAGCGCGAGCTCGCCCGCGCACGCCGTCTGGGCACGCCGCTGACCGTCGCGTTCCTCGACGTTGACAACCTCAAGCCCGTCAACGACACCCTCGGCCACGCCACCGGCGACGAGGTTCTCCGCATCCTGGCACAGACCATCGCCAATCACATCCGCGAGTCCGACCTCATCGCCCGCATCGGCGGCGACGAGTTTGTCGTCCTGCTCCCCGACACCGACCACGCCTCCGCCGACGCCGTGGTCTCCAAACTCCGCTCCCTGGTCGCACGCGAAATGGCCGCTCGAAACTGGCCCGTCACCACCAGCATCGGCGTCGCCACCTTCCGCCGCGCGCCCGTCAGCGTCGAGGAACTCATCACCCGCGCCGACGCTCTGCAGTACGACGTTAAGCGCAACGGCAAGGACCGCATCCTCCACCAGGTCTTCGACAACCCGACCCGCGCGCCCGCCGGCGACGCTTCCCCGTCCGACCCCAGCGCCGCCGCGGCGTGATGTACGCTCACCGCGTGCACGACCCCGGTCTTCTCCTCGCCTTCAGCGCCACGCACTACTGCGTCCTGATGCCCCGCGCCTGCCTCATTCTCCGCCCGGACACGCCCGCGCCCGACGCTCTCTCGCTGCTCCGCGAAGCGCGTTGGTCCAGCATCTCCATCATCACCGCGCACAACCCGCACGCGACACCCGCCACGCCCCAAGCCAACGCGCACGCACACGCACGCCTGCTCACGCTCACCGAGCACCTGGCCGATCGCCGACTGCCCAGCATCAACCGCGACCCCTCGCGCCGATGGCCCGATGAGCCCGGCCTGGCGCTGCCCGACCTGAACATCGTCGAAGCAACCGCACTGGCCCGCTCGCTCGGCCAGATCGCCTTCATCCACGCCACCATCCCCGCGCACGCCACCGATCCGCACGATCCGCCGCGTCTTGTCTGGTGCTGACCCGCCCCGCGGCCGGTGCCGCACACTCCCCCGCGCCCCGCCTCCCCACCTACCCTCCCCGACCATGCGCGCCATCGTCACCGGTCAGATCGGCCTCGACAAAAAGTCCTACATCAACGCCGCCGCGGAGTTCGCGGGAACACAGGGCGAGTCCATCCAGGCCTTCCACGTCGGCGACATGATGTACGCCGAAACCCGCGACGTGCGCCCCGGCAAGATCCTCGACCTGCCGCTCTCTCGGCTCAACTCCCTCCGCCGCGCCGCGTTCAAGGACATCATCGCCAACAGCCGCGATCAGAAGAACGTCATCGCCAACACCCACGCCACCTTCCGCTGGCGTCACGGCCTCTTCGCCGCCTTCGACTTCGACCAGATCGCGGCCTTCAAGCCCGACCTGTTCGTCTGCCTCGTCGACAACATCGAGGTCGTCCACCACCGCCTGCACAAAGAACACGACATCGACGCCACGCTCAAGGACTGCATGGTCTGGCGCGAAGAGGAAATCCTCGCCACAGAACTGCTCAGCCAGGCCGTGCCCGGCAGCAAGTTCTACATCCTCTCCCGCGGCCGCCACATCGACACCCGCCAGACCCTCTTCCGCCTGATCTGCCGACCCGGCATGCGCAAGGTCTACCCGTCCTTCCCCATGAGCCATGTCGTCGACATGCCCGATGTGCTCAAGGAGATCGACGACTTCCGCGCTGAGCTGGCCAAGCACTTCATCTGCTTCGACCCGGGCGACGTCGACGAAAAACTCCTGCTCGAACGCGCCATCGCCGCCGCACGCGACGGCAAGGACTACCTCGATGTCTCCCCCCACTCCTTCGGCGGCTCCAAAGCCGCCGCGGCCGAGACCATCAAGGTCAAGGTCCGCGAGGTTCTCGACATCGCCGGCGATGTCGACGGCCAGATCTACATGCGCGACTTCAAGCTCATCGACCAGTCCGACATGATCGTCTCCCTGGTCCCCGAACTGCCCGGCCGCGACGGCAAAGACATCCCGGGCCTTTCCTCCGGCGTCGAACGCGAACTCCAGCACGCCTGGGAACACACCAAAGAAGTCTTCGTCGTGTGGAAGCCCAAGAAGCACCCCTCGCCCTTCATCACCGAAACGGCAACGAAGGTCTTCAAGACCGTGCCCGAGGCCATGGAGTACTTCGAAAAGAAGGGCTACTTCGGCGAGAAGAACCTTTTCGGGCAGTGAGTCGGCTCTCCGGGTGGTCAGTGAACGAACTCGACCACTCGGCCATCTTCTTCCCTCACTCCCCATACTCCGCCCACGAGGAACTCGTCTCCGTCACGCGCACCCGCTCCAGACGCACATCGCTCTCGGGCCCCGGCAGCCGGTACGTCTGACCGTTCTCATCCGTGTATGTCTTGCCGCTGCGCAGCTCGCGCGACAGGTGCTCGTACACCGCGCGGGCCATGACCTCCGTCGTCGGGTCCTCGCCCTCGAACACCACCACGCGCTGATCCGCGCCCATGCGGCCGAGCATCGGGTCGGCGCTGTTCATCGCCATCGCATGGTCCCACGCGCGCACGATCGGCGTCATCGCCAGCTTCAGCGCCTTGAAGTCCGCGACCATGTCCTGCGAGTCCAGTCTCGCCGCGCTGAACACCACATCGATCCGTCGGCTATGCCCGTGCGGAAATCGGCACAGCCCGGCGTGCTTGCTGAGCATGTGCCCCGACTCAACCTCGAACGACTTGCAGACGCGGTACCTGAGCATCAGGGCCAACAATAGGAACCCGCACGCACATTCACGGAGGCCAGGTCATGCCCGTTCGAGTTCTCCCCGCACGCCTCGCCGCGCTGGCCCTCGCCGCTTCCTGCATCGCCACGCTCGCGCCCGCGACTGGCCCCGCCATGGGCCGCGCCATCGGCCAGTCGCAGCCCACCGACGCCACGCCTCCAGCCCCCACCGTCCAGGTCGGCACCGCCCCCGTCGCGGCACCCGCCCCGCGCTCGTGGCCCACCCTCAACACCGCCGCGCCTCGCCGCGACCTGGCCCCGCGCCTGGCCAAGGTCCTGACCGATACGCCCGAGATTCCCGGCATCGGTGCCGCCATCATCCGCGATGGCGCCCTGGTCGCCCTCGGCGTCGCCGGCACGCGCTCCAAGGACTCGACAACCCCCGTCCTGCCCACCGATCACTGGCACCTGGGCTCTTGCACCAAAGCCTTCACCGCCACCCTCGCGGCCATCCTCGTTGAAGATGGCGTCATCACCTTCGACACCACCCTCGCCCAGTCCTTCCCCGAACTTGTCCCGGGCATGTCGCCGCACTGGCCCGACATCACCCTCGCTCAACTCTTCAGCAACTCCGCCGGCATCACCGGCGACATGCGCGCCGGCGGCCTCTGGTCCCGTCTCTGGAATCACGCCGGCCCCGAGTACCTCGCCCGCTGGCACGCGCTCGAGACCATGGCCGCTAGGGCCTCCGATGCGCCCCCGGGCACAAAGCACATCTACTCCAACGCCGGCTTCACCTTCGCCGGCCTCATGCTCGAGCGCGCCACGGGCCGCCCGTACGATTCGCTCATCGCCAAGCACCTCTTCGCTCCGCTGGGCATCACCGATCCCGTCTGGGGCGTCGCCGGTGCCGACACCGCGCAGGATGCCAAGACCCCCGCCACCATCTGGGGCCACACCCGCGCCGGCAAGCCCTTCATGCCCGCCCGCAACGCCGACAACCCCCCCGCCATCTCCCCCGCGGGCCGCGTCAGCCTCACGCTCGAGGACTGGGCCCGCTTTGTCAACCTCCACCTGATCGGCCATCGCGCCGCCTTCCCGCCCGCAGCACCCACCACCGCCGCACCATCCGCCACCGCACCGCCCGCCACCGCACCGCCCGCCACCGGGCTCCTCCCGCAGACCGTCCGCACGCTCCACACCCCGCCCATCGCAGGGACCGACTACGCCTTCGGCTGGGTCGTCCAGCCTCTGCCCGGCTTGGGCACCACGCTCTGGCACAACGGCTCCAACACGACGTGGTACGCCTTCATGCGCTTTGCCCCCGAACACAACGCCGCCACCATCGTCGCCGTCAACATCGCCTCCCCCGGCGCAACCAAGGCCGTCAGCCAACTCGTCGAAGAACTCCTCCGCACCGAGTTGAACATCGCCAAGCCCGACTGATCGCGCGACGCTCGCGAACGAACAGGCCTCTGCGTCGCCCCGCCTCGTCATGACCGCACAGTTTGTCGCATTCGCTGCGCTTTGGCCGTGGCCACATCTCGCCCTCGATCCACCCAAACAAGGGATTTTTCCTTGAATACTGCATCCTTGACCCGTTTGTTAGTGAACACTAATTCACACTCCGTTCAACCCCAGAGGCCCCCATGACCATGCCGCAAGACTCCAACCAATCGCCAGGTTCAGGCCCCTCTCCCGCCCCTGCCACCGCGGCCGACCCCCGCGTGGATGCCTTGATTTCCCGCCTGGATGGCCTGGAATCAGAGGTTGTCAGGATCCGGACGCACCTTCGCCTCCCGGCTCTGGCCAAACCACCGGCCGCGGCCCCAACCCTGGGCCCAATCCCGGCCCCCGCCCCGGCCGCGACCGCCCAGCCGCTGACGCCGACCAAGGACTTTCTTCGGGATCTGGCCCAGCGCCGAAGCGCCGCTCACACCTCGCGGCAATCCGACCCGGCCGCATCCGCCGATGCCCCTCGGCCCGCCGCCACGACCCCCGGCTCTACGCCGGACACCGCCCCAGTTACCCGCGCCGCCCAAGTCACCACCGATGAGCCCCCATCGACCGCCCCCGATGAGCGCTCGCTCATCGAGCAGATCGTCGGCGGACGCGTGCTGGCCGTGCTCGGCGGGCTCACGATCGTTCTGGCCATGACCCTGTTCCTCATCATGGCCTACGACCGCGGCTGGATCGGCAACATCCCCGGCGAGGTCCGCTGCCTGGGCATCGCGCTGCTCGGCACCGCGTTCTGCTTCCTCAGCGTCGTGGCCCGTCGACGCAACGCGCCCTGGCCCGCGGTCGGCCTCGGCGCCGCGGGAATCGCCGGTCTCTACGCCGCGGCGTACGCGGCACACACAACATTCCAGATTCTCCCTCCCGCCGCGGCGCCGTACTCGCTCCTTGCGTTGCTCATCGGCGGTGTGTACTTCTCCTGGCGTCAGCAACTCGGGACGCTCGCGGTCGTCACCGTCATCGCCAGCACCATCGCCCCGCTGCTCATCCGCGCCCCGGAGGGCACCGCATTCGCCTTCCCCACGCAGATGCTCGTGCTCTGCGCGACGATGCTCATCCTCACGGTCCTTGACCGCTCGCGCTTCTCCGCCGCCGCGTCGCTGGCCATCACACTGACCATGCTCCTTGGCTGGCCCTGGGGCTTCGAGCATCGCTCAACACACCCGCTGCTGGTCATCATCTTCGCCGGCACGCTCTGGATGATCACGCACGCGACCCTCGCGTACCTCTCGCGTCCCCAAGCCGCACCGCCCGCCGATCCCGAAGCCGAAACCGGCACCACCACGCCCACGCGCGCCGCACGATCGATCTCGCACCTGGGCGCGATGGGCGTCACCGCCTGGACCGTCGCCCTGAGCATGATGGTCCTCGATCACTCGGCGCTCGCGCCGACACTCCTCGCCCCGCTCGCGCTCACCGTCGCCTCGCTGGCCCTGGCGCTGGCCTTTGCACCCATCGGCCAGACGCTCACGCGGGCACCCGTCTCCGCCGCGCAGCGCTTCGCCACGCTCATGCTCATCCAGACCGGCGCGCTGATCATCCTCTGCATCGCCGATGCGACACACGGCCCCGCGGCGTACTTCGCCTGGACCGTCCTCGGCGTCGCCGCCACCCTCGCGGCCCTGCGCCTGCGCTCCACCGGCCTGCTCGTGTACGCCGGCTCGGTCCTCGTGCTGGCCACCATCCGCCTTGCGCTGCTGGTCGCGACCGGCGTGTTCGATACCGACCCGACTCCGCTCCTGCTCGGCGTCAACATCGCACCCGCGATCGCGCAGGCTTCGATCGTCGCCGCCGCGTGGCTGCTGGCCGCGTACGCCGCGGCATCGCTCCTCCGCCCGACGCAAACCTCCGGCCCGCTCGGCACACCGATCCCCGCATCGATGCTGACGCTCATCGCCCACGCAACGCTGCTTACCGCCGCGCTTGTCCAGCAGCGCACTGCCGCCGGCGTGGCCATCACGATCATGCTCGCCGCGGGTCTGGCCACGCTTCTGGGCGCGCTGCTCCGCCCATTCCGCGTGCACTCGCTCGCGTTCGCCGCGTTCTTCGCGGCCATGATCATCGGCCTTCTGGGCATGCTGCCGAGCTGGTCCTCGCACCTTTCGCCGAACCAGTCGCTCCTGCACCCGGCCGTCGCCATGCTCGCGCTCTTCGCCGCGGGCATGTACACGCTGCGAGCGCTCTCCGACGCGGCCCCGCCCAACGACCGACCCGGCGTCGTCGCCCAGTCCGCCGGCGCCATCACCCCGATGATCGCGTTCTTCACCTGGGCCGTCTCCTCCTTCGAGGTCGCGCGCCTCGTCAGCGACCTGACCCGGGATCAGACAACCCAGAGCGTCACGGTGTCCATCTGGTGGGCCGCGTTCGCAACAGCGCTCGTGGTCTTCGGTTTCCTGCGCGAGCGCCCGGCGGCGCGCCTGCTGGGCCTGGGCCTGCTCATGCTCGCCGGCGGCAAACTCGTCACGTACGACCTCGCCTCGGCCAACCCCACCTGGCGCATCATCGCCCTGTTCATCGTCGGCCTGCTCATGCTCGCCGTCGCCACCGCATACGCCCGCTTCTCACGCCTCTCCCGCGAACGCGCGGCCACGCCGTGAGCGCTCCGGCGCCTCCGAAATGACCGCCACGCCCCGGAGAGAGACGGGGCATGGCAAGATCATCACTCGGATTCTTCGCTCCAACCCCCACCGCCATCAGCGCCGACGTCGCATCAGGCCGCCCACGCCCAGCATCGCCAGCCCGGCCGCGGCGGTCGGTGTCGGGATGATCGCGTTGATCCCGCCCTCGCGGATGCGCGTGATCTCCGTCGGGCTCAGCGCGCCGCGGATGAAGAACGCGTTGTCCATCTGCCCGCCGAAGAACTCGCCGAAGGCGGGGTTCGAACCCAGACGGACAAACGTGTTGCCCGAGCCCGCGGTCGAGAGCGTCGTGAAACTGCTGCCGTTGACATGCAGCGTCACGCTGCCGGCCGTCTGGTCGTACACCACCGCGACAAACGCCCACTCGTTGGCCACCACCGGCGCGCCGCCCAGCACCCCCGAGCCGGTGAACGCCGAGTACCCCGTCAGGCCGCCGCGGAAGTCGATCCCCAGGCTGCGATCAAAGCCGCCGCTGTCGTGGCTGATGAACTGGCGGATCGGGCTGTCGAAGTCATCATCGACCCGCACCCAGCATCCCATCGTCAACTGCGGCAGCGCGGTCGGGTTGATGTCCAGCCCGATCTGCAGGAACGAGTTGATGCCGTTGAAGAACGCCGAGCCGCCCTCGAACCCGCCGGACGCGAACGTGACATTCGTGTTCGTCGGCGTGTAGCCGTTGCCGCTGATGTCCGCGAACGACGCATCATCGAACGAGTACAGCGCCAGAAGCTGCGCATGCGCCTGCGGCGCCATGCCGCCGATCGCCAGAGCAACACCCGCCGCCATCGCCACCGCCGAAGTTCGCGTGATCATCATCTCAAACCTCCAGAGCCACCCGCGGCCATGTCCGCCCGCCACCTCGGCGGAGCCGACAGGCCGGCAATCGAGACCAGAGGGTAACGCGTGCCTGTCCGGAAGCAACCATTTTGGTACAAGATAAAATCGGCACTGCGTGTCTCGAGTGTTTTTGACACGCCGCTCAGGCCCCACGCCCCCTGATCGCGTGGACCGTGCCGCGCGCCGGCCAGTCCCCCATCTGGTTCGCGGGCCGTACCCCAAAGCACATACGCCTTGACGATCGCCGTACTGAGAACGGGAGTCTGTCTGGAGTGCGGCGATCCATACTCGCGTCAACAGGTCAGGCAAGCGTGGATACGATCCTGCATCCATATGCCATAGCCGCCCACGCGAGAGTCCGGAACTCGCGGGCGCAGTTCATTGCCAAGTGACGAACCCCAGTCGAAGAGGTCTACCACACAAGCCCCCCTCGGCTGTTCGACCACACACAATGATCGTCGCCACTCGCATCGCGGTCCTCTGGTTTGCGTTCTTGTTTCAGGCGATCCTACTGGCCCAGTGGGTTGCTCGCGGGTCCGGACTGGGCGCTGTGGCGTTCCTGATCTCGCTCGTGCTTGGAGCGCCCCTGGCTCTTCTGCTGGCTCTGGCCTGCGCACGCAAGCAATTGATTGTGTCGCTGTGCGTTGGAGTTGTGCTCATCTTCATCGTCTCGATCTGGGTGCTCAACTCTCCCTTCGCCAATCCGCTGATCCTCGCCATGATGATGCCGCTGATCGCCGCAGCGATGTGGCTCCTGATCCCCGATGCCCCGCTCGGGGATGGCATGCGTCAGTGCGCCAAGTGCGGCTACTCCCTCCTTGAAATCCGCGGCGATGTGTGCCCCGAGTGCGGCCGCCCCCGGAAGCGACGCAGGGTCTGATCCCCGGTCCCCTATCGGCAATTCCCATCGTTACGGAGATCGCCCTGGCCTGTCTCCATTTGGCCATTTGAACTTTGACCATTTGGTGATTTCCATCACCACTCCCCGCTGAGCATCTTCTCGATCGCCACCGACACCCCGCTCTCGTCGTGCCCCGCCGTCACGCGTCCGGCCACCGCCCGGATCCGCTCGTGCGCGTTGCCCATCGCCACGCCCAGGCCGCCCGCGGCACCCGCGTGCGTGATCATCGACAGATCGTTGAGCTGGTCGCCGATCGCCGCGACGCGCGATGCATCGATCCCCAGCCGCCCGATCAGCCGCTCGATCGCCTGCCACTTGTCGGCCTGCTGATGGAACACCTCGACGATGTGCACGCTCGTGATGCCCTGGTCCGTCCGTTCCTTGGGCAGCAGCGCACCCTGGAAGTGCTGCAGGTTCGTGCGGTCGCCGAAGGTCTCGCGCAGCTCCGATGCGAGCTCATCCACCGGCCGATTGGCCGCGTACGCGCCCACGCGGATGCTGTGCTCCGGGTGCTCATCATGGTGCAGCGCCGCGGCGAATCGCACCCGCACGCCCATCTTCCTGAACCACCAGCGCGACGCCGGGTCCAGCCCCTCCTCACCCGGCCCGCCACCGTCCGAACCCGCCGCCAGCGGCGTGACGGCGAGATAGTCGTACATCGTCGCGTGCGGATCCTTGAGCACCAGCGCCGCGTGCCCGCGCGCGTGCAGGAACGAGACCACCTCCGACACCAGCGCCGGCTCGAGCGTGAATCGCTCCAGCGTCGCCCCGGTGACCGGGTCGGCCACCATCGCCCCGCCGGAGACCACCACCGGATCGTGCAGATCGATCGCCGCCAGCACCGCCCGCGTCTCGATCAGCGCGCGCCCCGTGCAGACCACCACCACCATCCCCGCATCACGCGCCCGCCGGATGCTGCGGATGTTCGCCTCGCTCACGCGCCCGGCGTGGTCCAGGAGCGTCCCGTCGAGATCGATCGCCACAAGGTCGTACCGCCGCGCACTCATGCACGAGCGTAGCAACACCCCCGCGCGGCCCGTACCACCCCACACGCAGTGCCCCCGCACGCAGTGCCCCCGCACGCCGCTCACGGCGTCGTCACACCACCAACACTCGTCCCCCCCGCACCCCCCGCACCCCCGACCGCCTCCGCGATCGCCCGCTCGCGTGCTTTGGCGTGCTCCGCCGGCGTGAGGATCCCGCGCGCCAGGAGCTCATCGATCGCCGCCAGCCGCGCCTCGAGCTCGGCCGACATGCCACCAGCTCCCGCCGCCCCCCCCACGCCCCCCACGCCCCCCACGCCCCCCGCCCCGGGCGCGTTACCCGTGGCCACGCCGCGATCCCCCGTCATCTCCAGCGGCAGCGGATGGACAATCTCCGCCGCAGAGACCATCCCCGCCGCGGCCACCACCGACGCACCCACCCCCCCCGCCCCCCCCACACCCCCCGCGACCCCCATCGCGCCGTCACCCTCACC
>JAJTHN010000079.1 GCA_021297895.1 Phycisphaeraceae bacterium
ATCGCCGACACCAACGCCTCGCGCAGTTCCACGGTACACGTCTCCTTCCACGGCATCGGATCGCTCCTTTGCCTTGGATGTAGACCTGTTACCCATGTGCCCGGATGAAACTGTTACCCATGTGGGTGGGTCATACAAGGCGGTGGCGAGCCGAACTGAATGAGAACGAGGTCGGGCCGCGATGGGCCGCGGGGTGTGCGGAGGGGGCGTGATGGACAGCGCAGGGGGCGTGATGAGCGGCCCAGAGGGCGCTCTGGAGAGCACAGAGGGCGTTCTGGAGAGCACAGAGGGCGTTCTGGAGAGCGCAGAGGGCGCTCTGGAGAGCGCAGAGGGCGCTCTGGGGAGCGCAGAGGGCGCTCTGGGGAGCGCAGTGGGCGCTCTGAGGAGCGCAGAGGGCGCTCTGGAGAGCTCAGAGGGCGCTCTGCGCTCTCCATCACGACCTTTTTTCTCTCCATTTGGTCGTCTGGTGTTCGGTTTTGTGTCGATTTTCGGGGGATCAGGGGTCGAACGTTCGCGATCGTGTTCGCGATCGCGCGGGGATTGCGCGGGGAACGGGGGGGAACGCGCGGCGATGCGCCGCGAAAGCTCAAAGTTCAAATGGGGAAAAGTTCAAATCGGAGGGGGTGGGGGGTGTTCGGGGCGTTCGCCCCCTCCGCCTCGAGGACTCGGCACCTCCCCCGTTGGGAAACGGGGGAGGAGCTTGCGGATTTGGTGCTTTGCCGGTTTGCCCTTTGCCCTTTGCCCTTTGGCACTCTGCCACTGCGCCACTGCCCGCCCCCGCCCCCGCCCCCTCCGGCTCGAGTACTCGCCACCTCCCCCGGTCGGAACCGGGGGAGGATCGTTGGGAGCCGATGGCCGATGGCCGATGGCCCGTGGCCCATGGCCGAACCCGGCCGGCCGCCACCTCCGCCGCGAGCGGGCGGGGTGATCGTCAATGGAGCCGGGGGGAATTGAACCCCCGAGCACTCGCGGAATCTCCGGGAGAATACGCCGATTCCGAAGAGCGCGCAGCGCCGGGCGCAGCGCTGACCGCACCGGGGGCCAAACGGGGCGCAGGACGGCGGCCAGCGGGCAACTGCCCGCCCGACGCCGACCTGGCCCGCCTCGTGGCGGCGTGGGCCAACCTGCCCCCCGACGTGCGTGCCGGGATCGTCGCGGCGCTTGGCGCGGCCACGCCCGGTCGTTGATCCCGCCCGACGCCCGACAGAACCGACGAAACCTGGGATGCCGCGACGCGGCGGGCCATCGCCGCCCGTTCCGTCAGCGGCAGCGTTGGCATGGTTCCTTCCCGCCGGGCTCGCCGACGTGACGCCCGCGGGAACAGCCGCGGGGATAGACAGACATTGTTTCGGATGTCCGAGCGCCGCGCAACCCATCGCGCCTCGGGACGGCACCGACTAGAGCCTGGGGTCCACGGGCTCGCTCTCCATCGCCAGCACGGCGAACACGCACTCGTGCACGCGGCGCAAGGGCTCTCGGCGCACGAATCGTTCAAGGGACTCAACGCCGAGAGAGAACTCTCGAAGGGCGAGCGATCGCTTGGCTCCCAAGCCACGCGAGCGGAGCCGTTCGAGATACTCGGCCCGGGAGTATTCGGGGCCGTAGATGATTCGGAGATACTCAGATCCCCGGACCTTCACCGCGGGTTGGAGGAGTCCTCGCGGTCCTTTGGCGATGAACTCCAGGGGTTTGACCACCATGCCCTCGCCGCCGCTGGCCGTGAGCGATGTCCACCATGCCGTTGCCTCGTCCTCGCTCGCCTGGCTCGACAGATCGACGAGTTTCCACGGCGTCGCGACCAGAACGCGATCGGCATCGCTCGCCAATCTCGCGAGCGTCTCCATGTGCCACCGGTGATCACGATCGACGTGGACCTTCTCTTCGCTGGCGAGGAGATGGAACGGGGCAAGCCTGAGGTCGTCCACGCCGGACACGTTCCAGCAGTAGCGCTGGTACGCCTTGACGTATCGCTCGACGAGGTCGGCTCGCTCTGCCGTCGTCGCAAGCAGCGAATCGACCTCTGGAAGCCGGTTCTTCGCCTGCGTCAAGGAGGCGACCGTGGCTCTCAGCCCGGCGGTGGCTGCGACACCCACGGCCGCATATTGCTCGCGGATGAGGGCCTGAGCCTTCGCCGACCAAGGCATGAGCTCGCAGTCCAAGCACAGCCAGTCGGTGGCAAGTTCCTCCCAGAGGCCGGCACGCTGAGCCGCGTCCCGCACACGAGCGAGAAGAGCCTGCTCCGTGGCCCGGTCGTTGAAGAACGGCCGACCGGTTCGGGTGTAGATGATCCCGAGTGAATCGGCGTCACGAACTCCGAATCGCCTTTGTGCGACCTGCGGTTCTCTGCACACGACCACTACGGCCCGGGAGCCCATGTGCTTTTCTTCGCAGATGACGTTGCCAACCCCGCCAGTGCGGTAGTACTCGAACGCCTCGCGCGGCTGCTCAAGCAGTGGGCCATCCCGCGCCGTCTCGCAAGGTGACATCGTCGGCGGGAGGTAGATCAGCCACCGGGGGTCGGCGGCGAACCGGCTCATGATCTCGAGGGCTGCGGCCGCATTCTCCTGACGAACGGTGATCGTCCTCGTGAGCCGCGTCTCAATGTGACGCTTGCCCGATACGTCGTCCAGGTCGAGCAGATCGTCGTGCTCCTGCTGCAACGACAACGGCGCGCGATCCTCCGGCGCGAGGAATGGCTTCTTCGACTCCGCGTAGGTGGCGCGTGCCTTGACCACCACGAACTCACGCTCAGGCCACCGGAGTGCGGTCATCGAGCCGCCGAAGACACAGCCCGTGTCGATGCACACCGTGTTGTTGAGCCACTCGGGTTCGGGGATGGGCGTATGTCCGTAGACCACGGCTGCCTTGCCGCGATACTCCGCGGCCCAGTTGTAACGAACTGGTAGGCCGAACTCGTCGGTTTCCCCGGTCGTCTCCCCGAACAGAGCGAACTCGCGCACGGCCCCTGATCCGCGCCCCTGCATGGACTCCTTCATGCCCGCATGCGCCACGACGAGCTTCCCGCCATCCAGCACATAGTGGCTCACCATGTCATCGATGAACGCGGCGACGATCCGCCTGAACTCGTCCGACTCCCGGCCGAGTTGCGCCAGCGACTCCGCGAGACCATGCGTGACCTGTACGTTCTTGCCTTTGAGAGCCCGCATGAGCTTGACGTCGTGATTGCCCGGGACGCACAACGCATGCCCTGCCTTCACAAGACGCATGGCCAGTCGCAGAACCGAGGGCGTCTTGGGACCACGATCGACCAGGTCGCCGACGAAAACAATCTTGCGGGAGCGGCCATTTGCCTCGGGCGGCGTGGCGACGCACTCGCCCTCGGGCTCGCCTTCGATCTGCGCAATTTTCCAGCCGAGCGCCGAGAGCAACTCGACGAGTTCGTCGTAGCAGCCGTGCACGTCCCCGACGATGTCGAATGGCCCATGCTCATGCTTGAGGTTGTTCCAGAGCGGTTCACGCACGAGAGTGGCGTTATTGCACTCTTCCAGCGTGCGCAACGTGAACACATGGCGGAAGCCCTCGCGTTCGAGCCCGCGGAGTTCACGCCGCATCGCCATCCGTTGATTGCGGATGACGTGAGAGCCGAAGTTGCGATCCGGTCTCTCCGAGTTTCGTTCGTGGCAGAGATGCTCTGGGGTATCCACCACGATTGCAACGGGCAGACAGTGGAACTCACGCGCAAGTTGCACCAGGGGCTTTCGATCCTCCGCTCGCACGTTGGTCGCGTCAACCACGGTGAGCAGGCCGCGTGCGAGCCGCTTCCTGGCGACATAGTGCAGCACGTCGAATGCGTCGCCTGTTGCTTCCTGGTTGTTGTCGTCGTCGGAGACCCACCCTCGGCAGGTGTCGGACGAAAGGATCTCCGTGTGCTTGAACAGCCGGCGCGCGAGGGTGCTCTTCCCGGAGCCGGAGGCGCCGATCAGCACGACGAGAGACAGTTCTGGAACCTTGATGTCAGGAGGCACGCGCAAACACCCCCATCTGCGTTGGCCAACCAACGTCGCGGCCGTCTGGCGCGACACCGGCATCGCCAATGCCCCTGATTTCGCAGGTGTAGCCGAAGCGTGCACAGATCCCGTCCGCCCAGGCACGGAACTGGTCCCGCGTCCACTCAAAACGATGGTCCTTGTGTCGCACGGACCCCGCCGCCAGCGATTCCCACATGACGTTGTATTCGCTGTTTGGAGTCGTCACGATGACGAGGGACGGCTTGGCGGCACCGAACACGACCTTCTCCATCGCCTCCAACCTCGGCTCATCCATGTGCTCGATGACCTCGCACAGCACGGCAGCATCAAACCCATCGAGCCGCCGATCGCGGTACATGAGCGAGCCATGAATGAGCTCAACGCGCTGGCGGACCATCGGTGGGAGTTGTTCGAGGCGCAATCTGTCCGCGGCGATCTCCAGGGTGCGGTGCGACACGTCCATGCCGATGATCTTCTCAAAGCCCTTGTGCTTCAGAAGTTCTCTCACCAGCCTCCCCTCGCCACAGCCAAGATCAGCAACCCTTCGTGCGCCTCTAGCCTGCAGCACGGCCAGCACCACGCCGTGGCGCTGCTGGTGCAGGCTCAACTTCTGCTCCGCCGCTTCCTCGCGGGGATCCTCCGGTGAGTCGGCCTCGATCTCGACCGGACCCTCGCCATCTTGTTCTCGAAGCTGCTTGATCGCCTCGTCAGCGAGGTTGCGACGATACTTCAGGTATCGCGTCGCGATGATCTCTCGCTCCGGGTGTTGTGCCAACCACCCCTCACCGTGACGGAGCAGCTTGGCGACCTCGTCATCACCCACCCAGTAGTGCTTCTCGTTGTCAAGAACCGGAATCAGCACATAGAGGTGACTGAGCAGCTCGCTGAGCGTCTTCGTCGCAGCGATTTCAACAGTGAAGAGGGATGAATCACCCCAGTCAGCGAACTTGTCGTCGAGCGGATGCGAAGTCACGGTGACTCGATAGCCGAGCGGCTCGAACAGCCTGCGGAGCAGTTCGGCTCCACCAGAGCAGGGCAGCGAGGGAATCCTCGCCTCGAGCGGGACGGCCGTGACTACCAGTTCCGGGCGATCCTTGCAGTTCCCCGCGAGTGCCGTGCCGAACACCTGCGCAATCGCAACCGCCAGCATTGAGGATGCGACATACGGTCGGTCGTTCACGTACTGATCAAGCGTGCGTTGCCCACGCTGACCCCGAACCAAGCCGATCGGATCGATTTCAAGGAGCAGGCACGCTGTGCACCGCTCCGGGTTAGATTCCGGGTAGTAGACGTGCGCCTTGCCGCATGCCAGAGAAAACGACTGCATCCGCCCCGGGTGCTTGTGGAGCAGGTAGCCGAGGTCCGAGGCTGGGTGGTGTGTTGTCGTGATCGAGAGCAGCATCCGCGCGATGTCCTGAGAGGTGGCGACACGGCGAAGTGTACGGAAGCCGCCCCTCTCGATCCGGGATCCGCAGGGGAGCGGTCACCGCTTTGCATTGGTGCACGGAGAGGGGGTGCCGGGGTGCCAGGGCCTGACGCCAAAAATATCATCCGTCGGCGCTGCGAATCGGCTCCCGCGCCGGAAATAAGGGTTTGGGGGGTGGGCCTGTCGCCCGACGCCTCCCGGCAAGGAGACCACCGTGATCCGAATCGGACTGACCTTTGACGAGTACTTCGACCTCCGCGTGAAGCCCCGGGCGGGCGCGGACCCCGCGTTCCACGAGGCGGCCGAGCAGGAGCGGGACCGGATGTTCCCAATGACGACGACAGCGGCATCGCACCACCTGCGATCCCGCGGCTACGACTGCCGCCCTGCGTTGCTCGAAGCACTCGTCGAGCAGGGAGTGGTTACGCCGTCGCGGCCGGATGTCTGGACGCAGGTCGAGGTGGACGCTGCCGCTGAGCATTTCGAGGAGTGCCAGATTTTCGTTCCGTACGTGATGCTGTGCCTGGCGCTTGGGTGCCGCTACGCCGACTTCCTCCGCGCGCTGCGCGAGGCCGCCGAGCGCGAGTCGAACAAGTACGGGAAGCCGGTGCCCGATGACGACGGCTACTTCGTCCTGCACCGCGTGCCGCCCCGCGCGAACTCTCCGGCGGTGATCTCGTTCACGCTGTGCGACGATGTCCGCGAGAGGCTTGAGCGTGGCGAGGAGGTCTGAATGCCGGACCCCTCACCCGTTGAACTCGAACTCACGCCCGACCTGCTCGACTACGCGCGGCGAGTTGCGTTCAAGGAGGCCCAGAAGCGTTGCCGCCCTGGTGTCGATCACGACGACGCCGCGCAGCAGGCGCTCCTGCACTTGATCGCCAAGCCGCCCGTCTGGGACCCGGCGCGGGGCGCGAAACCGAAGTCGCTGGTCTACACGGTTATCCAGCGGGCGGTCATGAAGTTCGCCGTCCGCGAAAGGAAAACCGTCCGCAAGTTCCAACCGCTGCGTCCGCCTTCGGACGCCAAGCAGAAGGCCACCGATGGCGTCTACCCGGATCCCTCAGGGACGGAGATCGCTCGCAACCGCACGGTCAGCCTGTCGCAGTCGTTCTGGACCAAGGAGAACGTGCTGGACTTCATCGACAACGAAACCAGCCGGGAAACGTGCCGGGTGATCATGGAGAGCGGCGGGAACGTCAGCGAGGCCGCGCGTCGCCTGGGTCGAAGTGAGAGTGCGATTCGCACTCGGATCGATGTGTTGCTCCCGAAACTGCTGGCGGCGGGTTTCAAGGTGGTCTCAGAAGGAGAGTTCCATGAACGCAAACACGGTCAAGGATGACCTGCTGCTCACGGCCGCCGGGGTCGAGATCGAAGCCGCGGGCAAGGACGCCCGCCCGAAGATCAGCGTCGTCGCGTACACCGGGCGCATCATGCGCGTGCCCGGCTGGGGCGACATCGCCATCGACCTGGCGGGCCTCGAAGCGGGCGGCCAGGTGCCGCTGCTGGCCGACCACAACGCCACAGTCGGCAGCGTCGTCGGCCACGGTGAACCCGCCGTCGCCAACGGACGGCTCATGGTCGCAGGCGTCGTCAGCGGCGCTGGCGAACCGGCGCGGCACGTTGTGGAGATGGCCAGGGGCGGATTCCAGTTCCAGGCGTCGGTCGGCGTCGCGCCCACCGAGCACGAGCGGGTAAAGCCCAATCAGTCAGTCGAGATCAACGGGCGGTCGCTGTCGTCGCCGGGCGGGTTCACGCTCGTGCGGCGCGGTCGGCTGCGGGAAGTCAGCATCACGCCCGTTGGAGCCGACGCGGAAACGTCGGTGGCCATCGCGGCATCACGCCAAGGACGGACGAACATGGCAGACATCGCACACGAAGATCAGATCCGCGCCGACGAGCGCGACCGGCTGAAGGAGATCGAACTGACCTGCCGCCCCATCTTCACCGGTGGGGGCGAGCGGGACTGGGGCGTGCACCAGAAGCGGGTGGACGACCTGAAGGCGAAGGCCGTCGCGGGCGACATGACCGTCAGCGAACTGCGGGCGGGCGTGCTCGAGGTCCTCCGGGCCTCGCGCCCAGTGTTCTCCGGCGTCATAACCGGCGGCGGCTCGAGCCACATCCCGCGTGCCCGGGTCATCGAGGCGGCCATCCTCAAACGGGCGGGCTTCGCCGCGCTCGCCGAGAAGGCCTTGGGCCCGGCGTGCATGGAGGCGGCCGACGACCTCCGCGTGGCCCACACGCTCGACCTCTGCCGCGCGGCGCTGCAGCACGAAGGGATCGACGCCCCTGCCGACCGCGAGGGCATGGTCCGGGCGTCGCTCACTACGCACACGCTCACCGAGGCGCTCGGTGCCGCGGTCAACAAGGTCTTGCTCGACGGCTATCTGGAGAGCCCGGCCACCTGGCGGTCCTTCGCGGGCGTGCGGAGCGTGCCGGACTTCAAGACGGCCACGGCGATCCGCCCGTCGTTCACGGGCTCGCTGCAGCAGATCCCGCCCGGCGGCGAGTTCAAGCACGGCGGTGCCGACGAGGCGACGACCCAGTACAAGGTGGACACCTACGGCAAGATGTTCTCCATCGACCGCCGCGACCTCATCAACGACGACCTGTCGCTCTTCGACAGCGTCGCCCGCGCGATGGGCCAGGCGGCGATGCGGAAGCTCAGCGATCTGGTGTACGACACCCTGATGTCGAACGCCGGCGCGTTCTTCTCCGCAGGCAACGGCAACTTCATCACCGGGGTGGACACGAACCTCAGCACGGACGGCCTGACCAAGGCCATCACGGCCATGCTCACGCAGCGAGACGCCGAGGGCAATGACCTCGACCTTCGGCCGACCCGGTTGGTCGTTCCGCCGGAACTCCAGACGGTGGCCCGCGCCGTGCTCGAGAGCGAGTACATCGCGGCCCAGACGAACCTGCCGACCGGCAACAGCCTTCGCAATGCGGTCGGGCTGGAGGTCGAGCCGCGCCTCAGCAACACGAAGAAGTATGGCACGAAGGCCTCGACGAAGCACTGGTACCTGTTCGCGGCTCCGGCAGCGAGCCCGATCATCGTCGGGTTCCTCAACGGCCAGCAGACGCCGACGGTCGAGTTCTTCGGGCTCGACCAGACGGTGAACAAGTTGGCGGTGTCGTGGCGCGTCTACTTCGATTTCGGCGCGGCCCTGTGCGACCCGCGGGCGGCAGTGCGGAGCAAGGGCGAGGCGTAAACGGTCGGCGCTGGTGCGGCCGGGGGCGGTTGCGGGCTGCCCCCGGCCTTTCTTTCACACGGATCACGAATGACGCACGCCGCGCTGATCGCGGCGGTGCGATGGGTGCGCACTCATGGACGAGCTCAAGAACGCGACCGGATGTCAGGACACCATGCACCCGCTGCTCACCTATCGCGAAGCGGCAACGGTGCTCGGCGTCACGCCGCGCACCGTCTGGACGCTCGTGCAAGCCGGGACGCTGCCCGCGGTGCGTTTCGGACGCAGCGTGAGGATCGATCCGGCGGACCTGAGGCGATTCATCGATCGGGCCAAGCGTGCGACGCAGGGGGTGGGACATGGGTGAGCCCATTGCTGCGGTGCTCGACGCTCTCACGCGGGCGGGCTGCACGCCTAAGCGACACGGCGACGCATGGTCGGCCCGGTGCCCCGCGCACGACGATCGCGATCCCTCGCTCTCGATCGGCATCGGCACGGACGCTCGTGTTCTCCTGCATTGCCACGCCGGGTGCCCAGCGGAGGCGATCGTCGGCACGCTCGGCATGGCGATGAGGGACCTCATGCCAGTACCTGTGGCCGAAGCGAGGAGATCTCCCGCCCAGCGGAAGAACGCGATCGATGCCACCTTCGCCACCGCCGACGAAGCGGTCGCGGTGCTTGAGCGGAAGCACGGGCTATCCGCTGCACGCTGGACCTACGCCGACGCTGAGGGCGTTCCCGTTGGAGAGGTGATTCGCTGGAACCCGCCCTCGGGTGGGAAGGTCGTTCGCCCGATCAGTCGGCGCGGCGACGGCTGGGTGATCGCCGCGATGCCCGGACCGAGGCCGATGCTGAACCTACCGGAGTTGTCGAGGTTGCCGGACGGCGCGTGGGTCTACATCGTCGAGGGCGAGACATGCGTGGACGCGGCTCGGGCCATCGGCCTCGTCGCCACGACCAGCGCTGGCGGGAGCAAGGCAGCGGGCAAGTCCGACTGGTCCGTCATGAAGGGCAAGGTCGCGGTGATCCTCCCCGACCACGATGCCGCGGGTGAGGCCTACGCCGACGAGGTTGCAGGTCTCTGCCACGCCGCTGGCGCACAGGAAGTCCGCATCGTTCGGCTCGCCGAGCACTGGCCCGGGCTGCCCGAGGGCGGCGACATCGTTGACGTGCTCGCGATGGAGGGTGGCAATGCCGAGGCCGTGCATGCGAAGATCGACGCTCTCGCCGTTGCGGCCGAGCCGGTCGCACTGGAGGCACCTGGGGACAACAGGCCGGACGAGCGCCCCGCGTTCGACCTCGCGACGCTCTTTCCTGCTGCCACCGCTGACATCCGCGAGTACTTCGCCGACCTGGCCCGCTCGACGCAGACGCCACCGGACATGGCCGCCCTGCTGGGCCTGGCGGTCGCGTCGGCGTGCATCTGCAACGTCGCGTGCGTCCGCGGGCATGGCGATCACATCGAGCCTGCCCCGCTGTGGGCGCTGGTGCTCTCCGAACCGGGTACGCGCAAGTCAGCCGTGCTCGCGGAACTGTTGCGGCCGATCCTGAAATGGGAGGCGGACAAGGGCCGCGAGATGCGGCCCGTCATCGCCGCGGCTGCCCAGCGGCACCGCATCACCGAACGACGCATCCGCTCGATCGAAGACCAGGCGGGCAAGGTGGCCGACCCGTTCAAGCGGGCTGTTGTCGAAGGCGAGGCGATCCGGCTCGCCCAGGAGATGGAGGCGACGCCCGTGCCGACCGCGCCGGCGCTGCTGGCCAGCGAACCGACACCGGAAGCGCTCGTGCGGCAGATGAAGGAGAACCACGGCCGTGCGCTGCTCGCCAGCGCCGAGGGTGACGCACTGGACATCGTGCAGGGCCGATACTCGGGCGTGCGGAACTATGGCGCGATGCTCAAGGGTCACGCGGGCGATCCGATTCGTGCGCAGCGGGTCGGGCGTCCCTCCGACGTGATCGACCGCCCGGCGCTCGCAGTGGCGTTGTGTGTGCAGCGGGCGGCCGTCGAGGCTGTGTGGTGCGATCCGCAGGCCGAGGGGCGTGGCCTGCTCGCCCGCTTCGCCGTCATCGCCCCGCCCGATCTCGTCGGCATGCGCGACGTGCGGCCGGAGCCGGTGCGAGCGACCGTCCGCGAGGCTTGGCAGGCCGCGGTCGCCCGCCTGCTGTCCTTCGAGCCAAGCGACGATCCCGACACCGGCCCAGCGATCATCGCGCTCTCGCCCGAGGCCGACGCGCTCTACCACGCGTTCCAACTCCGCACCGAGGCCGCGCTGGGCTTTGGCGACCTGGCCGAGCGCCGCGCATGGGGCGGCAAACTCTGTGGCCTCTCGCTGCGCATCGCGCTCACGCTGCACGCGCTGACGACTTGGGGCCGCTGCGGCACGCCAGGCGAAGCGCCGCGCATTGATGCGCAGACGATGGCCGCCGCCATCGCGTGGGCCGACTACCTCGCCGCGTCGGAGCGCCACGCGCGGCTCAGCATCACCGAGCCCGCGGAACAGCGCATCGTCCGCCGCCACCTCGACCTCATCGCACGCCACGAGGGCTCGGTCAGCATCCGCGACTGGCAACGCCTCCGCTCGCTGGCGCGGGCGACGGATGCCGAGGCAGAACTCGATGCGCTGGCCAAGGCCGAACATGGCGATTGGTCGTGGTCCGCGCCTGGCCCGCGTGGCGGGCGGCCGTCGCGGCGCTTCGTTCTGCGGGGCCACGTCCCCGCCTCCGACACATCCCCGCCCACGGCGGCCCCAAACGCAACCGGTGGCCAACTGGCCGGGGTTCCGTCGGTTTTGTCGGCGTCAGGCGGGACAGCCCCGCCCCACGGCGCGTGATTCCGCCCACATTCCGCCCGAATGCCCCAGTTCCGCTTGACACTCGGCCCGTCCGAGCCTGACTGGCGACACGGAGGTCCGCCCGATGGCGAGTATCACGACCCGCAAGAACGGCAGCCGGTTCATCACCTTCCACGACGCCGCTGGCAACCCGCGGCACATCACGCTCGGCCAAGTCGCCAAGCGCTACGCCGAGGCGTTCAAGGTCCGCGTTGAGGACCTCGCCGCGGCCGCGCTGCACGGGCACTCGCCCTCCGACGATACCTCGCGCTGGCTGTCGTCACTCGAGGATCGCCTGCATGCCAAACTCGCGGCGGTCGGCCTCGTGCCCGAGCGGCAGAGCGCCACCATCGGCACGCTGGTCGAGCGGTACATCGCGGAACGGAAGGACGACCTCAAGCCCGAGAGCAGCCGCAAACTCCGGCAGACGGAGACGAAACTGCTCGCGTTCTTCGACAGGGACAAGTCGCTGCGGAAGATCACCGCTGAGGACGCGACGGCGTGGCGGCGGTCGCTCAAGGACCTGGGCCTGTCCGAGGCGGCCATCCGGACGCACTGCGGCAACGTCAAGACCATGCTCGGCGAGGTGAAGCGCCGGAAGATCATCGACGCCAACCCCTTCGACACGCTCAAGAGCGGGCCGACGCCGAGCAAGTACACCCGGTACATCACGCCCGACGAGATCCAGCGGGTCATCGACGCCTGCCCTGACGCGGAATGGCGGCTGCTCTTCGGCCTCGCTCGCTACGCCGGGCTGCGCATCCCCAGCGAGTCGCACCGCCTCACCTGGGCCGACGTGGACTTCGAGCGGGCACGCCTGACCGTCCACAGCCCCAAGACCGAGCGGTGGGAAGGCCACGACCAGCGGGTGGTCCCAATCACGCCGAGGTTGATGACGCTGCTGCGGGACCGCTTCGAGACGATGCCCGAGGGCGAGACGCCGCTGGTCACCATCGGCGGCAAGGGGGCCGTCATCCGCCGCGTGCGTCGCATCTGGGCGAAGGCCAGCGTCGAGCCGTGGGCGCGGTTGTGGCAGACGCTTCGCTCGTCGTGCGAGAAGGAATGGGCCATGACCTTCCCGCAGTTCGCCGTGAGCCGGTGGATCGGGCACAGCATCACCATCAGCGGGAAGCACTACGCCAACGCCGTACCGGATGAACTCTTCGAGCGGGCGGCAACGGCCACGGCCTGCGCGCAGCGCCAGGCGCAGCGGAAGGCGTCGGATGGGGCCGGAAACGAGCAGAAACAGGGGAATGACGCGGAGCGGGCCGAAGCGCGGAACTCCGCAGATTTCCGTGACTTGCGGCTAGTTTCCGCAAGTCCCGGTGTTTCAGAAGAATGGAGCCGGGGGGATTCGAACCCCCGTGCCGAAGCAGTCAGCAGGATGCCTCTACGCGTGTAGCCGATGATTTACGTTCGGTTCGGCCGCGCCCTCGGCAGGCTCGGTTCGTTCCTAGACCCCAGTGGAATCTCGTCGGCGTCCCCGGGGACCCGCATGCCGACCAGCCCGAAGTTTTCGATTCGCGGGCTGTCGGGCCGCAGGCCCGCGAATCGTGCGACCATCAATTAGGCCGCGAGAGCGTAGCTGTTATTGGCAGCTGTGTTTTGCATGCTTTTTACCTGGCCTGCATGCTCCAGGACGCGCCACATCAAGCTTCACATGCTCGGTCGAAACCATATCGGCCCCGGTCGAACGAACAAGTCTAGGCCGACCGGGACGAGCGCCCCGGCCGCGGCCACGATCTGAGCCCCTGCCGTCGGACCCGCCTTCCGCCCACCGCGACCGAGGGCTCCGCGGCCCGAGAATCTCCGCGGAACCCCGCGCTGCGGCGATGCACCCCGCCGATTCGAGACGTCCGCGCCGGTGCGGCCTATACTCCTCGACCATTCCGGGGCGTAGCGCAGCTTGGTAGCGCGTTTGGTTCGGGACCAAAAGGTCGGAGGTTCAAATCCTCTCGCCCCGATTCAGCAGACCAGATGGCCTCGGCAAGTGCCGAGGCCATCGGTGTTTAGAGACGAATTCAATCGTGTCCTGTCATCTTGAGCACCTCGGGATGGGCTTGAACCGTCACCGAAAGTTGATCGACATGAGAGCGCGTGAATTTCTGAGGGGAGGCTCTGAGCGTCTTGAATCCGCGGACGACGTGACGGGATCGGGGACCACCCGGTAGGGGCGGGATCGTGTAGGATTCTGCAACATGAAACGCGGATGGCGCAGCATTGTGATCGGAAGCGTCATGGTTGTGGCGGCGTTTGTCGCATTCAGCGTCCTCTCGATCTCCGGGGTCTTTGACTACGACGTCTGGAAACGAGAGAAACCGCTGGCTTCACCCATAGCGGTCACGAGCGTGCGCGACGGTGCGATCACGCTGTCGGATGGGCGCGTGTTTCGTCCCGCTGGCGTCCAACGACCAGAAGGGGTCGCCGCGGAGGACTATGACAACGCAGTGCGCGTCATCGTGGCCCAGGGTGTCATCGTGGTTCGGGACCTTGGGGATGGGAGCGCGTTCCTTCTTGCCGAGCCCAAGTTCTACAACTGGTGTGGAACCCGCAACGCCGATGGCATTCCTTGGAAACGCTGGGCGGGATCATACCTTCAGTGCCCCGTCAGCGAGCTCCTTGTTCAGACGGCGTACGCAATTCCAGCGCTCGATCAGGACCAGCTCACGGCGCGGGAGCGCTGGAGACTTGAGGGTGTTGAACACATCGCCGGTATCGCCGAATCACCGACGCGGATTTCGAATGACCTTGGCGCGTTCAGGTACGGCGGAGGTGAGTCGTACCTCAGCGACTACGACGAAACTCTAGTGTCCTGACCGCGAGATAGCCGCACGATTCTTGGCAACGCGACCGAGGATGGTGTTGGCGTCGGCGGTCCAGACGAACGGCCTGGCGTCTTCGTTGCGGGCGTCGAGGTAGTCCAGTGCGGCTCGCTCCAGCTTGGCGACGCTGGTGAACACGCCGCGGCGGAGTTGCTTCTCGGTCAGGTCGGCGAAGACGCGTTCGACCTGGTTGAGCCAACTGGCGCTGGTGGGCGTGAAGTGCAGGTGGTACTCGGGACGCCGGGCCAGCCAGCGTTTCACCGCCGGGGTCTTGTGCGTTGCGTAGTTGTCCAGCACGATGTGGACCGCCGTGCCCTCCGGCTCGGTCGCCTTGACCACCTCGTCGATGGTGCTGAGGAACTTGATGAACTCCTGGTGCCGATGGCGGCGATGGCACTCGCCGATCACCACGCCGGTCTTGACCATCAGGCCGGCGAACAGGCTCGATGTACCGTGCCGGTGGTAGTCGTGCGTGCGACGCTCTGGCGTGCCGGGCCGCATCGGCAGGAGCGGCTGGGTCCGGTCCAGGGCCTGCATCTGGCTCTTCTCGTCGCAGCAGATCACCACCGCGTTCTCCGGCGGGCTCATGTACAGGCCCACGATGTCCCGGGTCTTCTCCACGAAGTTCGGGTCGGTGGAGAGCTTGAACGTCTCGCTGCGGTGCGGCTGAAGGTTGAACGCCCGCCAGATCGTGTTCACGCTGGAACGCGAGATGCCGCTGGCCGCAGCCATGGACCGCAGGCTCCAGTGGGTCGCGTCCGGCGGCTTCTCGTGCAGCGTCTTGCGGACCACTTCGGCGACCTGCTCGTCGGTGATCTTCCGCTTCACGCCCGGGCGCGGCTTGTCCCGCAGCCCCGCCATGCGGCTCTTGAGGAACCGGCTCCTCCACTTGAGCACCGTCTGCTCGCGCATCCCGACCTCCTCGCCGATCTCGGCATAAGTCAGGTCGTCCCGGTCATCCAGCAGGATCACGCGGCACCGCTTGGCCAGCGCCTGAGGCGTGCTCGGACGCCGCACCACCCTCTCAAGTTCCTCCCGCTCCGTGCTGGTCAGATTCAACGGCGTCCGTGTGCTCATCGCTTCGACTCCAGAGTACCCGGAGTCGATACGCGCATCCCTACAATCGGTTGCGCCCTCCTTCAAGTCAGGTCACTAG
>JAJTHN010000043.1 GCA_021297895.1 Phycisphaeraceae bacterium
GGGGGGGGGGGGGGGGGGGGGGGGGGGGGGGGGGGGGGGGGGGGGGGGGGGGGGGGGGAAAGGGGGGGGTGGGGGGGGTGAGGAACGCGATGTGGTCATGAGCAGAGTGTAGAAGAAGGGCCCCCGCCAAGCGGAACGGGATCAGCCAAGCGGAGCGGGATCAGCCAAGCGGACCCGGACCAGCGAAACAGAGCGGGATCAGCCAAGCAGAGCCGGACCGGCGGCGTTCGCGTGCGCCGGCCGCACACGGCTTGCAGCGTTGACCGTGCTGACCGTACGCTGCGGCCTATGAGCAGCACCCCGACCACCGCCCCCACCGCCTCCACCCCGCCCAGCGCCCTGACCACCTCGCCCGCGTGGGCCGCTCTGGCCACGCACGCGCGGGAGACCGCCGGCACGCACCTGCGCAACCTCTTCGCGGCCGATCGCGGGGCAAAGCCGGGGCAGAGCCGATTCGATCAGTTCACGCTGCGATTCGAGACCGGCGGCGAGCGGCTGCTGCTGGACTACTCCAAGAACCGCATCACGTCCGCGACCATGTCGCTGCTCCGCGCCCTGGCGGCGCAGCAGGGCGTGAGCGACATGGCCCGGCGCATGTTCACCGGCGAGAAGATCAACTTCACCGAGGACCGCGCGGTGTTGCACACGGCCCTGCGTGTCCCCGCCACACCATCCTCGGGGCCGGGGCCGATCATGGTCGACGGCCGCGATGTGATCCCCGATGTGCTGGCCGTCCGCAGGCAGATGGCCGACTTTGCCTCGCGCATCCGCGGCGGGGCGTGGAAGGGCTACACGGGCCAGACGATCACCGACATCGTCAACATCGGCATCGGCGGCAGCGACCTGGGCCCGGTGATGGTCACCGAGGCGCTCAAGCCCTACTCCAAGCGCGACCTGAACCTTCACTTTGTCAGCAACATCGACCCCACGCACCTGGCCGAGGTGCTCCGCAAGGTCCGCCCGGAGCGCACGCTGTTCATCATCGCCAGCAAGACCTTCACCACGCAGGAGACCATCGCCAACGCGACCGCGGCCCGCGACTGGTTCCTGAGCACCGCGAGCGACCGGGCGCACGTCGCCCGGCACTTTGTCGCGCTGTCGACGAACACCAAGGAGGTGACGGCCTTCGGCATCGACCCGGCGAACATGTTCGCATTCTGGGATTGGGTCGGCGGGCGATACTCGCTCTGGTCGGCGATCGGCCTGAGCATCGTCCTGAGCATCGGGCCGGAGAACTTCGAGGCGATGCTCGCCGGCGCGCACGACATGGACCGCCACTTCCTCACCGCCGCGCCCGAGGCGAACCTGCCGCTGACGCTGGCGCTGCTGGGCGTGTGGTACGCGAACTTCCATCATGCCGAGAGCCACGCGATTCTGCCGTACGACCAGTACCTGCACCGCTTCGCCGCGTACTTCCAGCAGGGAGACATGGAGAGCAACGGCAAGTTCGTGCGCCGCGACGGGGCGCGCGTGGATTACAGCACCGGCCCGATCATCTGGGGCGAGCCGGGCACCAACGGCCAGCACGCCTTCTACCAGCTCATCCACCAGGGCACGCGGCTGATCCCGTGCGACTTCATCGCGTGCGCCAAGCCGCACAACCCGATCGCCGATCACCACGACATTCTCATCTCCAACTTCCTCGCGCAGACCGAGGCCCTGGCCTTCGGCAAGACGGCCGAGCAGGTGCGCGAGGAACTGACCAAGTCGGGCATGAGCGGCGCGGCGTTGGAGCGGCTGCTGCCGCACAAGGTCTTCGAGGGCAACCGCCCGACGAACTCGATCCTGCTCGACCGCCTGAGCCCGCGCACGCTCGGGGCGCTGGTGGCGATGTACGAACACAAGATCTTCGCTCAGGGCGTGATCTGGAACATCAACAGTTACGACCAGTGGGGCGTGGAACTGGGCAAGCAACTGGCCAAGGCGATCCTGCCCGAGCTCCGCCCATCGGCCGCGCCGAACGCCGCCGCGCACGACAGCAGCACCACCGGCCTCATCGCCGAGTACCGCGCCCGCCGCACGGTGTAAGGGGGGCTTCGCAAAGGGTCAAAGGGTCAAAGGGTCAAATAGTCAAATGACCAAATGACCAAATCAGAAAGCACCTCCCCCGGTTCCTACCGGGTGAGGTGCTTGGGGGGGCGCGTCTTCGAGGCGGAGGGGGCGGCCCGCCGCCGTTCACGGCCAGGCTCGTGCCGCCAAATGCAACCGGGGCCGCGCGCTGCGCGGCCCCGGGTCGTGCGATGATGAGCGGTTTGCGACTTACGCGGCCTTGCTGACGCGCTGGCTGCTGATCCGCAGCGAGCCGCCGCCGCGGGCGAAGCGGACGGTCAGGGTGGAGCTGGCCGGGCCGACGCGACGCGAGCGGACGCCCTTGACAACATACACCACGCCGGCGACGCCGACGGGCAGGGTCTCATCGGCGAAGGACTTCTCGCCGACGAGCCCGATCTCGCCAAAGTCCGACAGCTCGCCGCTGGCCGAGATCGTCGCGCGCTCGACGCGGTAGATGGTCCCGGCATTGTCTTTGGCCTTCCAACGCAATGTCAGCACACCCTCGGTCGGATCGATGGTCGCGCGCAGGTCGGTCGGCTGGTTGGGCACCGGCCGCGGCGAGGGCTGGGCCGGCGGCGGGAGCTGGGCGAGGCTGTAGATCGAGTCGGGGTTGGCGTTGCGATCGGCGGCGATGCGGATCTCGCGGATGAGGTTGGCCGTCAGCCGGCGTACGGTGCGGAGCGAGGCGTTCTGCGTCAGCACCGCGGCCTTGGCGGCCTGGCGTGCCTTGGAAGCGGCGGAAAAGTCCGCGTTCGCGGCGGTGACCGCGGCGGTCCACGCCTGGAGCGA
>JAJTHN010000022.1 GCA_021297895.1 Phycisphaeraceae bacterium
CACTCCCCTCTCTTCTCTTCCCACTCCCCCCTCTTCCCCTCCCCCTCTTCTCTCTTCTCTTCCCTCTTCTCCCTCTTCTCTTCCCTCTTCCCTTCCCTCCCGTCTTCCTTCGCGTCTTCGCGTCTTCGTGCAAATCCCGTCGCGGTTGGCGGAGGGGAGGGGGGGTGTGTGGGGTCAGCCGCGCGATACAAGGTAGCAGAGGAAGGTTGGGTCGGGGTTATGTTTGGTGATGGGGCGGTACGTGCCCGTTCCTTTGCCCTTTGTGTCCTCTCGTTCGGCCCAGACCTGGGTTTCGGCGAAGCCCGCATCGGCGAGGCAGTCGCGCAGCTCGGGGATGGTCCAGATTCGCCAGGGGTAGGTGTAGGCCCGATCGAGTCTGCTGCCGTCTTTGAACTCAAAGTGGATGTGATTGACGCATCGGCCGTCGATCGGGTTGTAACTGGCCTGGTCCCAGATGTAGGTGAAGCCTTTGCAGCGGCGTCGTTCCTGCTGCGGGACGAACACTTCGCTCCCGCCGACGAAGTCCATGATCAGCAGGCCCCCTTTGGCAAGGGCCCGGCGGCAGCTCTCGAAGTATCGCACCAAGTCGGCGCGGGTGTGGAGGATCCAGTATGAGAAGTTCAGGGCCATGATGGCGTCGGGCTTGTCTTCAGCGCGATTTGAAATGAGACTTTCGGAGAGAACATTGTCATGGACCAGCCGCAGGCGCGATCGCTGCTCGGGGGAGAGGGGCTCGGTGTGGCGGCGGGAGGTTTCAAGGAGTGTCCGGCGGTCAAGGTCGACGGCCACCGCGCGGTTGAGCGGGCTCCGCTTGACCCATTCGACGCTGTTCCAGGCACTGCCGGCGAAGTCCTCGCGGATGAGGCGGGGTCGGGCCGCGCGGCCGTGATGATGGCGGTATGCGGCGCAGAGGAAGTCGAGTTCGGGATCGGGTTCCTGCACGGCGGCCTCGTAGCAGCGCTGCTTGTCGGCGGCTCTGGCCGTGAGGACGGGGCGTGCGGGGCGTTTGCCAAACCGCGAAGCGCCAGAGGCGGAGCGCGAAACGCGGGCGGCGGAGCGCGAGCCCGCTTTGGCGGACGATCGGCGGTCTTTTGGGGGGAGGGGCTTCTCTTTTTGGGGGCTGCGCTTGGGCATGGGGGGCCGAGGATAGCGGAAACCGCCCCGTCGTGCGTGTACCATTGCCCCCCACTGTTGATCGATCCCGTCCGGATTCGCGCCAAAGTTCTCCCAAATCGCTCACGGAGCATCCCATGCGTCTCTCCATGGTCGGCACCGGCTACGTCGGCCTCGTCACCGGCGTCTGTCTGTCCAACACCGGCAACGAAGTGGTCTGCCTCGACCTGGATCAGAAGAAGATCGAGACTCTGCGGCAGGGCAGAAGCCCCATTTACGAGCCCGGACTCGACGAACTGCTCGACCGAAACATCAAGGCCGGCCGCTTGTCCTTCTCGACCGACGCCCATGCGGCCCACAAAGACGCCGATGCGATCTTCATCTGCGTCGGAACCCCTTCGGACGACCGCGGACACACCGATCTGAAGTACATCGACGGCGCGGCGGATGCCATCGCGGATGTTCTGATCAAACTCGGGCCCGGTCAGAAGCCCAAACTCATCGTGGTCAAGAGCACCGTGCCCGTGGGGACCACCTTCCGCGTGCGTGACCGCATCAGAGCGAAGGTCGGCCCGTCGATTCCCTTCGATGTGGCCGACAACCCCGAGTTCCTCAAGGAAGGCGCGGCCATCGAGGACTTCAACAAGCCCGATCGCGTCGTCGTCGGCGTCGAGAACGAGCGCGCAGCCCAGTTGATGCGCGACCTTTACGACCCGTTCGTCCGCAACGGGCACCCGATCTACATCATGGATGTCCTGAGCGCCGAGATGGTCAAGTATGCCAGCAACGCCATGCTCGCGTGCAAGATCTCATTCATCAATGAGATGGCCAATCTCTGCGAAGCCTACGGCGCAGACGTCGGAAAGGTCCGCGAAGGGATGTGCGCCGACCGGAGAATCGGCAATCAGTTCCTCTATCCGGGTTTGGGCTACGGCGGATCGTGTTTCCCCAAGGACACACTCGCCTGCATCATGATGGGTGAGAAGGCGGGCGTGCCCACACCGGTCAACAAGGCCGTCCATGACCTCAATCAGGCCCAGAGAGAGCGCTTCTTCTCCAAAATCATGAAGCACTTCGGCGGCAAAGAGCTCGCGGGGGGCCTCAGCGGCCGCAAACTGGCCTTCTGGGGCATCGCATTCAAGCCCAGAACGGATGATATCCGCGAAGCACCGGCCATCACCCTCATGAGAAAGGCCCGAGGGATGGGCGCATCGGTCAGCGCGTTCGACCCTGTCGCCTCGGAGAACGCCAAACGCGAGATGGGCAGCGGCTTTGACATCGTTGACGACATGTATGCGGCCGCGGAAGGCGCCGATGCCCTGGTTGTCTGCACCGATTGGGATGATTTCAAAAGCCCAAACTGGGAAAAGCTCGCCGCAACGATGCGCGGCAGGGTCGTCTTCGACGGTCGGAACCTCTATCGCCCCTCAACAATGAAGGAACACGGCTTTGCGCACTACAGCGTGGGCCGTGCGCCGGTGAAGCCGTGATGAGGGCGGGTGAAGCCGTGATGAGGGCGGGGTAAACCGCGCTGGCGGCAGGCCGAACCGCGTCGTCGCGCGCCGAAACGGCGTCGCCGCGCGGTCAAGCCGCGCCGTCGCCCGGGAACACGCGGCCGCCGCCACGCCGAACCGCTCAGCGAAGCCCCGCGATGAACGCGTTCAGCCGCGCGATGCCCTTGCGGATCTGATCCTCGCCGCAGGCGAAGCTCATGCGCACATGGCGGTGGCCCATGCTGCCAAAGTCCTCCCCCGGAACGACGGCGACCTGCTGCTCATCGAGCAACGCGGCGGCAAAGTCCGCTGCGCCCGAGAGCAAACGCCCGCCGGCGCTGGTTCGGTGCAGATGGGCGGAGATATCAGGGAATACGTAGAAGGCCCCCATCGGTCTGGCGACCTTCACGCCCGGTACGGCACGGAGCAGGTCGTACATGAGCGCGCCACGGACCGCAAAGGCCGCCCGCATGACCTCGAGGTCGCTCTGGCAGTGCGAAAGGGCCTCGCGCAGACCCGCAAGGCAGAAGGCCGGAACGCACGTGGTGCTCTGACCCTGGAGTTTGGTCATCGCCGAGACGACCTTCTTGCCGAATTCGCCGCTTCCGCTGGCCCAACCGAGCCGCCAGCCGGTCATCGCGAAGCTCTTGCCGGGGCCGTTGATCGTGATGGTGCGCTCGCTCACCGATGCGAACGACCCGATGCTGGCAAAGGGAACATCTCCGAAGACGATGTTCTGGTACAGCTCATCGCTGACGATGACCAGATCCGGTGCGACGGTGCGCGAAGCCTCGGCGACGACCTCCGCCAGGGCTCTGAGCTCGTCGGGGGTGTACATGGTGCTGCACGGATTGCTGGGGGAGTTGATCAACAGGGCACGCGAGCGCGGCGAGATCGCTCCGCGGAGCTGCTCGGGCGTGATCTTGAAGTCCGACTCGGGTGTGGTGGGCAGCTCGACGACCTTCGCCCCCGCCAACTGGGCCATGGGCGCGAAACTCACCCACGCGGGAACCGGCAAAAGCAGTTCCTGAGCCTCCTGATCGCCGGCGGGAACATCAAAGAGGCACTGGAAGGCCATATACAGGGCCATCTTCACGCCGCTGGTGATAATGACGTGATCCGCGGTGACTCCGGGGATGCGATTGCGCTCACGCAGAAAGCCCGCGATGAGTTCGCGGCTTGCCAGATCGCCGGCGGTCTCGATATAACGCGTCTGGTTGGCGCTGATCGCCGCGATGGCGGCGTCTTTGGCCCGCTGCGGGGAGTTGAAGTCCGGTTCGCCGGCGCTGAAGTTGAGTACGTCGACGCCCTGAGCCTTCAGGGCCTTGGCCCGGTTCATCACGGCGACGGTCGAGGAGGGCTTGAGCGAGTTCGCGCGGGCGGAGATACGCATGGACCGAGGATATGCCCGGCACCGGAGGCATCGGTCAGAGCAGCGACACGGGGTCGACATCCACCGCCGTGCGATCGTCGCTGACCAGAAGGCCCCGGGCACGCGCCGAAGCGAGTATGGCCTGGATCGTGCCGCGCGTAGGGGCGATGAGCTCGATCGATTGGCGGTGATGATGGGCGATGCGAGAGATCGGAGCCGCCGCGGGCCCGCGGATACGCACCGCGTGCGACTCCGGCCCGCGCCCGGGAGCGCCCAGAGCCGCCGCGGCCTCCCGCAGCGCCGCGGCGACCTCCTGCGCATGCCTCACGCACGCGGCAAAGTCCAAGTCCCGGCAGACAATGCGTGCCATTTTCGATGACGGCGGCAGCCCGGCCTGCGCCCGCGTGCGCAGTTCCTCCTGCGCAAAGCGCTCGTACTCGTGCCGCGCGGCCAGAACGATCGCCGGCTGCTGCGGATGCACCGTCTGCACGATCACCCGCCCCGGCACCGTGCCGACGCGCCCCGCGCGACCGGCCACCTGCGACACCAGCTGGAACGTGCGCTCGCTGGCGCGGAAGTCGGGCATCTCCAAGCCCGTATCGGCGTGCACCACACCGACAAGGACCACGCCGGGGAAGTCGAGCCCCTTGGCGATCATCTGCGTGCCCAGCAGCACTCGGGCCCGGCCGGATGCGAACGCGTCAAGGGCCCGCGCGTAGTCAGCCGCGGTGCGCATCGTGTCGGCATCGAACCGGAGCATCGTCGTGCCGATGTTCAGCCCGTGCGTGGACCCGAACTTGCGCTCGAGCTCCTGCTCCAGCCGCTGCGTTCCGAGCCCGAAGGTGTTCACCGGCCGCGCGCACAGCGGGCACTTGGCGGGCAGCCTCGTCTCGGCGAGGCAGTGATGGCAGCGCACGAACCCCGGCAACGACCGCGAGGGCATGCCGCTGGCGTGATCGATCGCAAGGTGATAGACACTCGTCGCGTCGCACGCGTCGCACCGCATGATCCAGCCGCAGCGCGCATCCGGGCAGCACAGATAATTCGCGAATCCGCGGCGGTTGAGCAGCAGAATGGCCTGCGCTCCGGGCGTATCGAGCGTTCGCGTCAGTTCGGCCTCCAGCGTCGGGCCGAGCAGGTGCAGATGCCGGTCCCGAACGCTCGCGGGAACGTGCTGAGCGCGAATGCGGCGCTCCTCGAGCAGGTCCACGATCCG
The DNA here is from genome assembly GCA_021297895.1 of Phycisphaeraceae bacterium. Lineage (GTDB taxonomy): Bacteria > Planctomycetota > Phycisphaerae > Phycisphaerales > UBA1924 > JAJTHN01. The sequence continues at coordinate 5,195 of JAJTHN010000022.1, forward strand.
CACCGCGGGCATAGGGCTGCCGGTCGCGCGGCGCGTCAGCCGGTGCATGGTCCACTTCGATCCGCCGCTCGCGGCCGCGGCGCTCGCGTTGGCGTAACTCTCCAGCGACGGCGTCGCGCTCCCGAGCACCACCGGGCAAGACTCAAGGTGCGCACGCTTGATAGCCACGTCGCGCGCGTGATACCGGGGCAACTGGTCCTGCTTGTACGACGTGTCGTGCTCCTCATCGACGATGATCAGGCCCACGCGCGCCATCGGCGCGAACACCGCCGATCGCGCGCCGACGACCACACGCACCGCTCCGCTGGCGACCAGCGACCACTGACGATGCCGCTCGCTGTTGCTCAGGCCCGAGTGCAGGACCGCGACGCTCGAGTGCCCGAACCGATCCGTAAACCGTCGGCAGGTCTGCGGCGTCAGCGCGATCTCCGGCACAAGCACGATGACGCCCGGCGGCGGCCCCTCGCTCTCCCCGCCGCGAGCGGACGGTGCCAGCATTTCGCTGATGAGCCGGAGATAGACCTCCGTCTTTCCGGACCCGGTTACACCGAGCACCAGATGCGAATGAAACGATCCGAACGTCGATGCGACAGCGTCGATGATCCGCTGCTGTTCCGCGTTGGGTTTCGGGCCGATGGCCGCGGCGGGCGCATCGACGGCGCTGTTTGCTGCGCCGCGTGCGACGACCTCGCTGCTGGTGCTCTCGATCAGCGCCCCTTCTCGCACCAGTCGCGCGAGCGTGGGTGTGGTCAGATCCGGGATCGCCGCCCGCAGGGCCGCGGGGGTTGCGGGCAGGGCGACCTCGCCCGCTCGCGCGGCATCACGCAGACGATCGAGCGCTGCGCCGAGCCGCTTGCCGATACGCGGAAGACCACGCACCCGTTCATCAGCCTCACCGGGCGAAAGCGTCGCGAGTGTCAGACGGCGAACGCGTGTGCGCCCGACCTGCTTCTTGACCGCCGACGGGAGCAGCGCCTGCAGCACCATGCCCAGCGGGCATACGTAGTACGTGCTCAGCCATCGGCCAAGTTCCAGCAGCGAGCCCGGGATCGCCGCGGGGGTGACCTCGAGAAGCGGCTTGATCTTGCTCGGATCAAGCCGGGCCAGTTCGCGAATCTGTTCCGCAGTGGGCGTGCCGATGACGACGCCCGTTGTCGGCGTGTTCTTTCGGCCCAGGGGCACACGCACCAGTTGCCCCGGCACGGGCACTTCCTGCCCCGGCCCGAGCCGATACGCCAGCGACACATCCTCCGCGAGCGCGGCACCGGACGCGCCGCCCGCGCTCGACGACGCACCCGCTCCCGCCGCTCCGCGAGCCGTCCCGACGCGCTCGATCCCGCGGTGGACCACCACGCTCACAAGCGTGCCGAGTGCCGAGGCTTCAGCCTGAGGAAACAGCGATTCCACCGTCACTCCCGCTCGTGCGCGTTCATGAAACGCTCGCCGCTCAGCGCTTTCGCCGCAGAACCGCAAGATAGCTCCCGTCGCTGTACGCCTGGCCCGCGGCGCTGGGCATGTGGGCATGCTCCGCGACCAGTTCCAGCCCCAGTTCCGCGCAGGCCCAGCGTGCCTGGTCCTGATTCTCAGCTGGCTCGATGCTGCACGTGCTGTACGCGAGCACGGCGTCCTTATCTGCTGAGAGCAACTCCGCACCGCGGCGGATGATGCGCTGCTGCAGATCGATGAGCTCCTTCATGGAGATGTCGCCGAAGCGGTACTTGGCCTCGGGCCGACGCGCCAGCACGCCCGTGTTCGAGCACGGCACATCCAGCAGCACAAGGTCCGCGCCGCCCCGGCTCTTCCCTCGCGCCGGCCCGCTCGCGACAGCTTCCTCGAGGCCGTCGAACGCGACCACACTGACGCGGCGCGCATCGCGGAAGACATCCCGCAGGATCAGGCGACGCCGATCGTCGGCATCGGTGGTGATGACCTTGGCATCGGGAAACGTCATCGTCAACTGCCGCGTCTTCGTGCCCTGGCCGGCGCAGGCATCGACGATCAGCGACGGCTTGAGTCCCATCTCCGCCAGTGTCCGCACCGGACGCTGCGATCCCGCATCCTGCACCCACACGGCAGGTGATACACCCAGCAGGTCCGTCAACGACTCACGCGTGCCGACAAACAGCCTGCAGCCATTCTCGGGATGAGGCCGGAAATCCTCAACAAAGGCAGCGATCGCATCGGCATCGACATGCGCAACGTTCAGCGTCACGGGGGGCTCAACAAGACTCCGAGCCGCGAGCGCCATCGCGCCCGGAACACCCATGCGCTCGACCCACGCCTTGATCAGCGCGCGGGTGTGGCTCGTCGCGACACCAAGCCGCTCGACCTCGTCCTCAGGCAGGACCGTGTCGCGCAGGACCAGTGCCGTTCCGTCGGCCATCGGCAGTTCGTCGCGTCGGTTTGTCCAGGCGGGCCTTCGCGGCGTCGCGTGATCCACCAGCGCCGCGATCTTCCGCAGCACCGCATTGGTCAGGTTTCCCGCACCGCGACGGATGTTCACCTTGGCCCACTGCACGCAGTGGTCGATCGCCGCATACGCGGGCACGCGGTCGAGCAGAATCAACTGCGCGGCACCGCACAGAAGCGTCGCCCGCAACGGTGCCTCCAGCCCGTCGAAGCCCTGGTCGAGTCGGGACTGAATCAAGCACCGCAGCGTCAGCAGCCTCGCGACCGCGGCGTCGGCAATGGCGTGCGCGAGACTCGCGTCTCTCTGCATGACCTCCGGCGGCAACCGAAGCGGCTTGAGATCCAGCAGCGGGTACCGGCGGACCTGATGGTTGAGAAACAGCACGACCGTGTCGCGGCCGGGGTCGCCGGTTCCCGTCGGGCCGGAGCGTTCGGCGTGCGCGGGCTGAGCCGGACCGTTGCCGCGACGCTGGGCGTTGGTCTTCTGCGAACGCGGGATCCCCTTGCGGGCGGGCTTGCCGCCGGGCGCCGTGCCGGGCCGATTGCCGGGCCGCGCCCCGGGCGTGGATCCTGGCTTCGCTCCGGTCGGCTTGGCGGGCCTGGCGGGCTTGGTTGGGTCAGAGTCGCGACTTGGCCGACGGTCAGATGGGGGCATTCGAGGGAGCGTAGTGCGCGGGCCAACAATGAGGCGGGCGAAATCAGTTCGCCCCGCCGGGCCCGAACGCCCCACTCTCGCGTCATCGCCGGACCGATCTTGAGCCGAACACCTCCGCCATCCCGCTCGACGCTGCCATCTCCCGGACCGGGCGAGCCACAGGCCGGACCCATCGCTGGAACTCCGCCCCCGGGCGGTCCGCCGTCCGCACGCGTCATTCCGACCATTCTCAAGAACCGGGTCGCAGGTCGGTTCTCTCGCGGCGGATTGCTCGCGACGATGCGGATCCGCAAGAAGCTCATCGTCCTTCACACGCTCTTCTCGATCATCCTTGCGGTTGTGCTCGTGGTGGCGATGAAGCCCACGCTCGATCGCATCATCGATCAGGCCGAAGTCCACGAAGCGCGCCTGGCCATCGCGCTCGTGCGTGCCCAACTCGGAGCAACCCGGACGCTTCAGCCGGGGCCGGAGGCCCACCAGCGCCTCATCAACGAGCTCGCCCCGACGCTCCCGGAGGGCGTCCGGCTTCAGGCCGGGACCGGCGAACTGCTGGGCGTCAACGCCGTCGCGCTCGCCGAGGCCCGCGCGACACCCGGCCAAGCGGTGGAGTTCCGCCTGAGTCCGATCTCGGGTCCGGATACGGGACTGCTCACGCCCCCGGGCTACAACGCCGCGGTGCTCATCGACCCGGTCGACGGTTCGGCATTCGTCGCGAGCGTGTACCTGCGAGAGTCGCGTGCCAGCGTCCTTCGGCTGTACGTCGTCATGACCGTTGCACTGCTCGGCGTTTACGCGCTGATTGCTCTGGCTCTGGAGGTCCTCGTCCTTCCCCAGCACGTGTACGGCCCAATTCGCAGGCTGCTCAACGCCGACGAGGCCGTTCGAACGGGATTCGTTGCGGAGGAACTCATCGATGAGCGCACCATCCCAGCGGACGAACTCGGCGAGATCATGCGTTCGCGCAACCGGACCGTGCGCGATCTGCGTCGCCACGAGACTCAGCTCGCCAGAGCCCTGAAGGAACTGGAGACCACCGCGACCGATCTGCAGCGAAAGAACCACTTGCTCGAAACAGCTCGGCGGAATCTCGCCGACGCGGACCGACTGGCGAGCCTGGGCATGATGAGCGCGGGCCTTGCTCACGAGATGAACACGCCGCTGGCGGTGGTCAAGGGGCTCGTCGAGAAACTGCGTGCGCAGGGCGGACACCTCGATGACGCCGAGGCTCAATTGCTGCTCAGGGTCACCGGCAGGCTGGAACGACTGAGCGACAGCCTGCTGGACTTCGCCCGCGTCCGCCCGCCAAAGGCCGTGAGCACGAATCTTCGCTCGCTCGTGGATGAAGCATGGACACTGGTCGGGCTCGATCGCGATGTGCCGCGGGCCGAGTTTCTCAATGAGATCGACTCGACTACGCAGGTCCCATGCGATCCGGATCGGATGCTCCAGGTGTTCGTGAACCTGCTTCGAAACGCCGCGGAGGCCACCCAGATCGGCGCCCGCGGCAGTGTCGGCCGGCTCGATGAGCCGGCTCCGGGTCCGCGCGAGCCGCGGGTCGAAGCCCGTGCGCAAGGTCTGACGCGTGACGGTCGATGCTGGATCACCGTCACCATTCGCGACAACGGCCCGGGGCTCGACCCCGCGGTGCTCGCGCGACTCTTTGAGCCTTTCGCGAGCACCAAACTCGATTCCCGCGGCACCGGTCTGGGTCTGGCCGTGAGCGAGGGCATCGTTCGGGAGCATGGCGGACTCCTCATTGCCCGAAACGCCGCGACGGCCGACCCGACGGCGCACTCCGGCCACGGCGACACGCCCGCCACGGGTGCCATTTTCGAGATCTTGCTGCCACTGGGTGGCGAAGGGCGGGGCGAAACCCTTCGTCCACCAGATCCCGTACACTCCCAAACTCCGCCCGTGCCACTCAATGCGGGCGAAGCCTTCACCGAGCACCGATGAGCCCGCAGCACGAACACCAGCCCGGCACACCCGACGACCGCGCTCCTTCAATCGCCAGAGGTAGCGATGCGAACGCGCCGATCCCGCCGCTGCGAATCGTCGCCCTTGATGATGACGCGGACTTCCGCCAGTACCTTTCGGCCCTGCTGAGCTCTCCGAGCGCGTGCGTAACGCCGCCGGGTGTGCACGATGTGCGCACGTGCAGCACTCCCGATGAACTGCTTGCGGCGTGCACCGAGCAGCTGCCGGATGTCGTGCTGCTGGACATGAAGATGGGCCGGGCATCCGGAGAGGATGTTCTGGTGGAGCTGCGCAAGCGCTGGCCGCGGATGTGCGTCATCGTGATCACCGGCTTCCCATCGATGGACTCCATGCGGCAGACGTTTCAGCAGAACGTCTTCGACTACCTGGCCAAGCCGTTCTCGATCGCCGACCTGAACAACAGCCTCCGCGCGGCGGTCGCCAAACTCGGTCTTGGACAGCGGCCGCAGGATCGGCTGCGCATCGAACTTGGCCGCCAGCTCCGCCTGGCACGCACCGAGCGCGACTGGACACTCAAGGAACTCAGCGAGGCCTCTGGCATCAGCATCAGCCAGTTGAGCAGCATCGAGCGCGGTGCGCACCTGCCCAGCCTCGAATCGCTCGTGGATATCGCCCGAGCGCTCGAGAAGCAGCCCAGCGCATGGTTGATCGCCGCGGGGCTGTGATGACCCGTCCGTCGCTCCGCACGCGAGCGATCAGACGAAGTGCCGCGACCAGATCGGACCCAGTCGGCGGATCTCATACGGATCGATCCGGTCCTTGCTCGTCCAGATCGCCAGTCCGAGCGCATCGTGGGCAGCGCTCGGAGCGCCGCGCAACGCTGACACATCGCGGATCGCGTGCTCGATCAGCCGGGCCGCGGCGTCCGCCGACGCCCGGAGGTTGCCGATGATCTCCGAAAGCAGCGACTGGCCCGATGCAACGGACCGCTCGCGCCAGCAGTCGTAGTCCGTTGGCAGCGCGACAAGGGCATACGCCATCTCGGCTTCGCGCACCAAACGAGCCTCGGGCAGCGCGGTCATGCCCACGACGTCCGCACCGAGCGTGCGATGCATCACGCTCTCCGCTCTCGTGCTGAACGACGGCCCGTCGATGCACACGTACGTTCCGCCGTTGCGCACGGCAATCCCAACGCCCTGACCATCGGTCGCCGCGGCCATCAGCCAGGAGCGCATCTGTGCACACGTCGGCTCGGCAAATTCCACGTGAACGGCCGCTCGGTCAAAGAAGGTGCGGTTGTGCCCGCGCGAGCCCGTGCCGCTCGTTCGGTCGATGAACTGATCTACAAGCATGACGCCGCCCGGCCTTACCTCCTCGCGGAGCGAACCCACGGCTCCCGTGGCGATCACGTGCGTCACGCCGAGCGACTTGAGCGCCCAGATATTGGCGCGATACGGAACTTCGTGAGGCGGGATGACGTGGCCCTCGCCATGTCGCTTGAGAATCGCCACGCCAACCCCGCTCCCGGCGATAGTGCCCACCGCGATCGGGGCACTGGTGGGACCAAAGGGTGTGTCCAATCGCACCAACTCTGCCCCCAAAAGCAACCCACTCTCAGAAAGCCGGTGTTCGAGTCCACTACCGCCGATGATCGCGATCCGCATGACTACCTCTTTTCGGTGACGACTCGTCTCAGGTGGACCCTCGAAACCCTCGACTTGGCCCAACCCCGCGCACCTAGAGGAATAGGCGGGGACAGAACCCTATTCCCCATAAGGATGACACCGTCACACCGCATCGGACTGACGATCAGCCGGTGAGGTGGACGCACACTCGACCTTCGGAGCACACCAATGTCCCCAGCCGCACAGGCCGCCGCCAACAACTCGACCTCCGTTGAACCTCGATCAGGACTGGAGCACGCAGTCAGAACGCGTTATGCCAGTGCATCGCGAGTCGCGGAGGCTGCGTTGTGTTGCCCGACGATCAACTACGACCGATCGTTGCTCTCGGTTCTCCCGGCAGAGATCATCGAAAAAGACTACGGCTGCGGCGACCCGACACGCTATGTGCAGGCCAGCGAAACCGTCGTGGATCTTGGCTCCGGCGGCGGCAAGATCTGCTACATGCTCTCGCAGAAAGTCGGTGCTGCCGGGAGCGTCATCGGTGTGGACTTCAACGACCCCATGCTCGCGCTCGCACGCAAGTACCAGCACCAGATCGCCGGAAAGATCGGCTGGAACAACACCCGCTTTGTCAAGGCCCGCATTCAGGACATGGGACTCGACCTGGATGCGCTGGAGCGCTGGATCACCGAGCACCCTGTTCGTTCGCTCGATGACATCGACGCGCTGGAGGCCCACAAGCGTCACCTTCGCGCGACGGCGCCGGCGGTGGCGGAAGGCGTGGCGGACGTCGTCGTCTCGAACTGCGTGCTGAATCTTGTCGCGACCGAGGAGAAGGACCGGCTCTTCGCCGAGATCTTCCGTGTGCTGCGAAAGGGCGGCCGAGCCGTGATCAGCGACATCGTCTGCGACGAGACGCCATCCGAGGCCATGCGGAGCGACCCCGATCTCTGGAGCGGCTGCATCTCCGGTGCGTTCCGTGAGGACGAGTTTCTCACGCGATTCGAGCTCGCCGGCTTTCACGGCATCGAGATCCTCGATCGCGCCGCCGAGCCCTGGCAGGTCATCGATGGCATCGAATTCCGCTCCATGACCGTCCGCGCGTTCAAGGGCAAGCAGGGTCCGTGCTTCGAGCACAACCAAGCCGTCGTGTACAAGGGCCCGTGGAAGAAGGTCATCGATGACGACGGGCACACGCTCGTTCGCGGCGAGCGAATGGCGGTCTGCGACAAGACCTTCAAGATCCTCACCAACGACCACGGCCCGTACTCGGGGCAGGTCCTTGGGATCGAGCCCCGCACGGCGGTGGATCCTGCGGACGCCAAGCCCTTCGCTTGCAACACCCAGGCTCGACGCGATCCGCGCCAGACCAAGGGTCTGAACTACCGCGAGAACATCGCGCCGTCCAGCGACGTTTGCTGCACCGACGGGACCTGCTGCTGATCGTCACGCCCTGCTCCCGCCGGAACTGAATCCAAGACAGCCACCTTGATCAAGGTCGACTCCCCCATGAAGCAACGCATCGCCAATGAAGTGATCGGGACCTTCGTTCTCTGCTTCGGCGGGACCGGTGCGATCGTCGTGAACAACGTGTCCGGCGGAGCCATCACGCATCCGGGAGTTGCGTTGACATTCGGCCTGGTCGTGGCCGCGGCGATTCTGGCCTTCGGCGCGACCAGCGGCGCACACTTCAATCCCGCTGTGACGGTCGCGCTCTGGCTCGATGCCAAGGTGGCCGGTCGCTCGGTGCTGCCTCAGATCGTCGCGCAGTGCTGCGGTGCGATCGCCGCTTCGCTGCTGCTGCGAGCACTGTTCCCCGCCGCGACCACGCTCGGGCAGACAATGCCTGTCGCCGGCGTGTGGCAGTCGTTCGTGCTTGAAGTCACGCTGACCTTCATTCTGCTGCTGACGATTCTTCGGGTTGCGGCCGTGCCCGGGGCGAGCTCGCTCGTAACGGCGATCGCGGTCGGGGCGGTGGTCGCGCTGGAGGCGATGTTTGCCGGGCCGATGTGCGGAGCGTCGATGAATCCCGCCCGCTCGCTTGGCCCCGCGGTCGTGTCCGGCCAGCTCGAAAGCCTCTGGATCTATCTCTCCGCGCCGCCGCTCGGCGCCGCCGCGGGTGTTCTGATCGACAGACTTTTTCTGCGAGAAGTACCGCCAGCGCCGTCCGCGATCGAGCCCGCTCCTTCGCCCGCCGTTCGCCCTCTGGAGTCCCTGGCATGAGCCTCCGAGACACCCACGCCGAGGACTGTTGCTCGCACGAGTCGCCGTGCGGGGATTCATCGCACGCCGCCTCACCACCGCCACCTGCCTCACCCGTCCGGCTCACGCTCGACGGCTGCCCGTCGTTCGAGCCCAATGAGTTCGACCTCGCCATCGCGCGACATACCGGTTCCATGCTGCGAGCGATGGACATCCGGACTGTGCAGCTGAACGTCGGCCTGCGATGCAATCTCGCGTGCCATCACTGCCATGTCGAGAGCGGTCCGAAGCGAAACGAGGAGATGTCCTGGGATGTCATGCTCGATGCGCTCGAGGTGGCCCAGCGAGCCGGTGCACGCACGATCGACATCACCGGCGGCGCGCCGGAGATGAACCCCTGCTTCAAGCCGCTCGTCGCGCGCGCTCGCTCGATGCGCTTCGAGGTCATTGTCCGGACAAATCTGACGATCGTTCTCGAGCCGGGCTATGCGGATCTTCCCGAGTTTTTCCGATCACACAACGTGCACCTGGTCGCGTCGCTGCCCTGCTATCTCGAAGTCAACGTCGATCGCCAGCGGGGCAGGCATGTCTACGCCGAGAGCATCGAGGTCATCCGCCGGCTCAACGCGCTCGGCTTCGGCATCATGCCCGACCTCGAGCTCGACCTCGTGTACAACCCGGGCGGCCCGTCGCTCCCGCCCGATCAGCATGCGCTCGAGCGGGATTATCGACGCGAGCTCGAGCGTCAGTTCGGCCTCAAGTTCACGCGGCTCTACACGATCACCAACATGCCCATTGGCCGATTCCAGCGCGACCTGGAGCGCGCCGGAAGGGCCGACGCATACCTGAGCAAGCTCCGCAACGCCTTCAATCCGTCGACGATCGATGCTCTGATGTGCCGGCATCAGATTCACGTCGCCTACGACGGCACGCTCAGCGACTGCGACTTCAACTTCGCTCTCAAGCTCGGCGTGAACGGAACGAGCTCCAAGGTCCGCGACCTTCTGCGGCCCGAAGTGCTCCACACTCTCACGACCCGCCCGATCGCGACCGCCCCCCACTGCTTCGCCTGCACCGCAGGCTGCGGCAGTTCCTGTACCGGCTCCCTGACCTGACGCACGTTGCCTCAGCAAGCACCCTCCCACTCGCGACTGCCTTCGCCCCCGACCACCATGAACACACCAGTCGCACCGGCAATGGTCGGAACCGCATCGCGATCGGCGCAGTCGACGCGTCAAGTACTCCGCGTTGTCCTGTGGGCGCTGATCATCGTCGCCGCGTTTGTGATTCTGCGCTCGCTTCCGATCAGCGCCGGGTTGGACCTGCTCCAGCGAAAGGTCACCGCATTCGGTCCGTGGGGACCGATCATCTTCGGCGTTGCGTACTTCCTCGCGGCGGTCCTTTTCGTCCCGGGGTCGGCGCTCACGCTCGCAGCGGGCGCGATCTTCGGCATCCCCGGAGGATTCGCGACCGTGTCGATCGCTTCCACGGCCGCGGCGGGCACATCCTTCCTGATCGCTCGATACCTCGCGAGGGACAAGGTCCGCGCCCTGGCCGACAGCAACCGCACGTTCGGTGCCATCGATCGCGCGATCGCGCAGGGCGGGTGGCGCATCATCGCGCTGCTACGGCTCTCACCGGCGGTGCCGTTCTCGCTGGGCAACTACCTCTATGGCCTGACCCCCGTGAAGTTCTGGCCGTATGTCATCGCCTCGTGGATCGCCATGATGCCGGGGAGCTTTCTGTACGTGTATCTCGGCTTTGTCGGCAGAACCGCGGCGGGCGCCGCGTCGTCCGCCGCGCCCGCGGGACGCAACGTGTGGCAGTACGTGCTGCTGGCCGCGGGCCTGCTTGCCACCGTCGCCGTCAGCGTTTACGTGACACGACTCGCACGAAAGGCCCTGAAGGAGACCGCCTTGACAAAACCCGCGGCCAGCAATGAAGAGACACAGGCTCCCGCCGCGAAACCCGCGGCTCGCGCCCGTTCGCTCGTCGGTCTGGGTGCGGTCGCCGCGCTCGCCGTTGGCCTGGCGGCGTGCGCTCATATCGCAAAGCCGCGCCTCGCTGGGCTCTTCGGCCCACCAAAGGCCACGCTCACGGAGGCTTATGCCGACACGACCGCGACGGGCACGTTCGATCACTCGGCGCTCGATCGAGTCCTCAAAACGCACGTGCGCGACGGCGGCTTCGTCGACTACGCCGCGCTCGCCGGAGATTCGGCGCAGCTGGATGCGTACATCGCCTCGCTCGCGAACGCCACGCCCGACGGCCTCAGCCGTGATGAGCGACTCGCCCTGCTGATCAACGCCTACAACGCCTTCACACTCAGGCTCATTCTCGATCACGCCCCCGTCGCCTCGATCCGGGACATCCCGGCGGAGAAGAGATGGAAGGCGGTCCGTTGGAACCTCGCCGGCACGCTCTACAGCCTTGATCAGATCGAGCATGAGCAGATCCGTCCGAGGTTCGCCGAGCCCCGAGTGCACTTCGCGCTCGTGTGTGCCGCCGTGGGCTGCCCTCCACTGCGACAGGGGGCGTACGTCGGCTCGCGGATTCAGGAACAACTGACCGACCAGGCCGCGTACGTCCATGCGAGCCCGCGCTGGCTGCGACTGGACACGAAAGCCGGCGAACTCCGCCTCACGGCGCTGTACGACTGGTTCGCCGGCGACTTCCTGCAGCAGGCTCCCACCGTCGCGGCGTTTGCCGCACGATCCTCCCCGGAACTCATGACACTCATCAAGTCGGGCAGAGAGCCACGCGTGACCTTCCTGGATTACGACTGGACTCTCAACAGCATCGAGAACGCCGCGCGAGCGACCGCACCTTGATCGATGGCACGCCCACATACGACCGAGCACACACATGACCATCGCTCCCTCCGAGCATCCATCAACCCCGCTTGCCGACGCCGACTCGCTCGGCGGGCTTGACCCGCACATCCTCGATGACCTTCAGCCGCTCGACGAGCACAATCTCGCGCTGCTCAGCGCCGTTCGGCCCACAAACTGGGTGAATCCACAGCCGGCGGGGCGATACAACATGGTCGTCATCGGCGGCGGCACCGCGGGGCTCGTGACCGCGGCGGGGGCGGCGGGGCTCGGTGCCCGCGTTGCCCTCATCGAGCGTCGGCTCATGGGCGGCGACTGCCTGAACTTCGGCTGCGTGCCCAGCAAGGTCCTGATCCGTGCCGCCCGCAGCGTTGCCGAGGTGCGCGATGCCCATGAACACGGCGTCGACGCGAGTCTGAACGACATCGACTTCGCGACCGTCATGCGGCGCATGCGTCGCCTCCGCGCCTCGATCGCCCCACATGACTCGGCCGATCGATTCCGCTCGCTGGGGATCGATGTCTTCATCGGCGATGCACGCTTCACCAGCCCGAGCACGATCGAGGTCGATGGCCAGACGCTCCGGTTCTCCCGCGCGTGCATCGCCACCGGCGCGCGACCGACGGTGCCGCCCATCCCTGGGCTTGCCGAAGTCGGCATGCTCAGCAATGAGAACGTGTTCACACTCACGACACTCCCGCGTCGCCTCGCGGTTCTGGGGTCAGGCCCTATCGGCTGTGAACTTGCGCAGAGCTTCGTACGGTTTGGCTCGCGCGTCACCATCATCGAGCGCGACCGGCAGATCCTGCCTCGCGAGGATCGCGATGCCGCCGAGCACGTCATCGAGTCGATGCGCCGCGATGGTGTCGAGTTCTGCCTTGAGACCTCCGTGCTGAGAGTCTCCCGATCGGCCACGGGGAAGTTGCTCACGATCAAGTCCGCCGCGGGCGAGTCGATGCTGGAAGTCGACGAAATCCTCGTCGGCATCGGACGCTCGCCCAACGTCGAGGGCCTCGGGCTCGACGCGGCGGGGGTGAAGTTCGATGTCCGCACGGGCGTCGACGTGAACGACAACCTGCGCACGACAAACCCGCACATCTTCGCCGCGGGGGATGTGGCCAGCAAGTACAAGTTCACCCACGCCGCGGACGCGATGGCCCGCATCGTCATTCAGAACGCGCTGTTCTTCGGCCGGGCCCGTGCTAGCAAACTCGTCATGCCCTGGTGCACATACACCGACCCCGAAGTCGCACACGTCGGTCTGTACCATAAAGAAGCGATCGAGCGCGGCATCGCGGTGGATGTGATCGGCCTCAAGCTCGAGACCGTCGACCGCGCCATCCTCGACGGCGAGACAGGGCTTCTCAAGGTCATCCTCGCCAAGGGCTCCGACCGCATCCTTGGAGCCACGCTCGTCTCGCGCCATGCCGGTGAGACAATCTCCGAGCTCACCTCCGCCATCACGCTGGGCATCGGTCTGAAGAAGCTCGCCAGCGTGATCCATCCGTATCCGACGCAGGCCGAGATCATCAAGCGCGCAGCCGACGCCTACAGCCGCACACGTCTGACGCCGGGCGTCAAGCAGCTCTTCACCAGGTTCCTCGCGTGGCGGCGATGAGGCCTCCAACATCGCGCGCCTGGGCTCTTCCGGCGGTGCTCGGGCTGCCGATGTACGCCATCGCTCTGGCCGCGCTGTCGCCGGCTCTCAGTCACGGCCTCATCGACCGCGTCACGGCCGCCAACTCGGTCGCGATCGTTGGCGTTCTTGCCGGCGCGGCGTACTTCATCACACTTCTGCTCCTTCGTCACTGTGCGCATCTGGCCGATCTTCGCATGCTCCTGGCCGCCGCGATCGTGGCGAGGCTCATCGTTTGTGCGTCGCCGCCGATGCTCGAAACCGACTACCAGCGATACCTGTGGGACGGCGCATCGATCATCGCAGGCGTCAATCCCTACCGCCATGCGCCGGCGAGCGCACTGGCCATGCCCAGCGACCAGCCCGACGCTCCGGCACTGGCCCGTCTCATTCGTGACTCCGCCGCAGCGGACAACGTGCACTCGAAGATCAACCACCCCGAAGTCCGGACTGTGTATCCGCCCCTCGCGCAGGCCGCGTTCGCGCTCGCCGCGCTGCTCCGCCCCTTCGATCCTCTGGGACTTCGCCTTGTTTTCGCGGCGGCCGACGCGCTCGCGGCGGTGCTGATTCTGCGTCTGCTCCGGACGCTCAATCTTCCGGACGGTCAACTCGCGTGGTACGTGCTCAACCCACTCCTTCTGCGGGAGGTGTACTCAGGGGTGCACATGGAGGCCCTGCTGCTGCCCATGATCGCCGGTGCCGCGCTCTTGGCGGCAGGTCATCGCCACATGCTGGCATCATGCATCGCGGCGGCTGCGTCGGCGGTGAAGGTCTGGCCCGCTTTTCTCATCATCGCCCTCCTGCCGCGCGGATCCCCGCGGCGGCTGGTTCTCGCGGGCATCGCCGCCGGGGCCGTGATCGCCGCGCTCTGGGCGCCGGTGCTCAGCGTGACACACGACCACACCAGCGGCTTTGTCGCGTACACCGAACGGTGGCAGTTCAACGACGGGTTCTTCCGGGCGAGCACGTGGGCGCTGTCGAACGTACTGCCGCTCTTCTCGGTCGACGCGTCGCAGGCCCGGAGCATCATGCGGCCGGTTGCCGCCGCGCTCGTTTTGCTGACGGCATTCTGGGTCTGCCGTAGACCGCCGGCGGGTGTAACGGACTCCTGCCGACGGATGCTCATCATCACCGCGTCCCTCTTCCTGCTCAGCCCGACGCAGTTTCCGTGGTACTGGCTCTGGCTGCTGCCAATGCTCACGGTCATTCCCGCGCCCGCGCTGCTGCTATACACCGTGCTCCTGCCGATCTACATCCTGCAGGAGTATGTGATGTCGCCATGGATCAACGCGGCACAGCACGCGCCGGTGTGGGCCGCACTTGGGCTCACCGCGCTTGTGTCGCTCCTCTCTCACCCTCAGGAACACGCCCATGCGTAACGGAGCCTCCGTCGCGGTGATCATTCCCGCGCTGAACGAAGAAGCCGCGATTCCCGGCGTGATCGCCCGGATTCCCACCTGGGTCGATCGCATCATCGTCGTTGACAACGGCTCGACCGACGCCACCACCCGTGCCGCCATCGACGCGGGTGCGCGGGTCGTGCACGAGCCGCGCCGGGGGTACGGGCGCGCGTGCCTCGCGGGAATTCGTGAACTGGAGCCGCCGAACGCCAATGCGGACATCATCGTCTTTCTTGACGGTGATGGGAGCGACTTTCCGGAGCAAATGCCGGATCTGGTCGAGCCCATTGCCAATGGTGTTGCCGACATGGTCATCGGCTCCCGCACCCGCGGCATCATGAGCGTCGGCGCAATGACACCGCCGCAGCGCATCGGAAATGCCCTTGCGCCCTGGCTTATCGGGCTGCTGTGGGGTGCACGCTTCAGCGACCTCGGTCCGTTCCGCGCAATCCGCGCATCCTCGCTCCGCGCACTCCGCATGGATGACACCACCTTCGGCTGGACGGTCCAGATGCAAATCCGCGTTGCTCGCGCCCGCCTGACCTTTCTCGAGGTTCCCGTCGACTACGGACGCCGCAAGGCCGGCCGATCCAAGATCTCCGGCACGGCGCTCGGCGTGATCCGCGCGGGCGCGAAGATTCTCTCCAGCACCGCGCGCGAGTTCATCCTCCGACCCACCATCGACACCAACGCCCGCGAAGCCCTCGGCATCATGGCCAAGCACCCGGTGCCGGGCCTGGCCAAGACTCGACTCATCCCCGCGCTCGGCGCCGATGGTGCCGCCGAGATTCACGATTCGATGGTGCGCCACACGCTCCGCCAGGTTCTCGCCGCTCGTCGGGAGCGCGGACTACACGCCCACGTCTGGGTTTCCGGGGCCGAGCCGGCGCACTTCAAGCGTCACTTCGGCGTTGATCTCGATGCATCCCCTCAGCCCGCGGGCGACCTGGGGGCTCGCATGCAGCAGGCATTTTCGTCCCTGCTGCGCAGCGCCTCCAGCGCCGTGCTCATCGGCACCGACTGCCCCGAACTCTCTCCGGGAGTCCTCCGGCTGGCCTTCGAGCAGTTGCGTTCGGCCGATGTCGTTCTCGGCCCCGCGGTCGACGGCGGCTACTACCTCATCGGCATGCGTCGCCCGACACCCGCTCTCTTCGCGGACATGCCCTGGAGCACCAGCGACGTGCTGCGAATCACGGTTGATCGAGCCCGCGCGCTGGGGCTGCGCACAGCGCTGCTCCCGACGCTGTCCGACGTCGACGAACCGTCCGACCTGCCGCTCTGGGAGCGCATCCGCGGCGCGGCCCACGTCCCGGCTCCCGGGCTCTCGATCATCATCCCGACTCTGAACGAGTCCCAACGAATCGGCGAGCTCGTCTCATCGCTCACCGGTAGCGATGTCGAGGTCATCGTCGCCGATGGCGGAAGCACAGATCAGACGCGAGAGCTCGCCGCGGCTTCGGGAGCTCGCGTCGTGCTCTCGCAGCGGGGGCGAGGCAGCCAACTCAACGCCGGTGCCGCGCTCGCCCGTTCCGAGAATCTGCTGTTCCTTCACGCGGATACCCGTCTGCCGGCACGCTTCGTCGATCATGTGCGAGAGACACTCGGGGCAGATGGCGTCGCGCTCGGCGCCTTCGGCTTTGCGCTCGACCGTCCGGGCCTGCGTTTCCGCGCGCTCGAGCTCGCCGTTGCTCTGCGTTGCCGATGGCTCGGTCTGCCCTTCGGCGATCAGGCACTGTTTCTGACGCGGCAGACCTTCACCGCGCTCGGCGGTTTTGCGGACATGCCCCTTATGGAGGACTTCGAGCTTGTCCGGCGGGCCCGCGCGATGGGACGCATCCGCACCCTATCGGTCCCCGCCGTCACCTCGGCGCGACGCTGGTCAAACACGGGGGTGCTCAAGATGGCGTTGATCAACGCCGCGTGCATCGCCGGGTACGCGCTGAATGTTCCTCCGGCGCGCCTCGCGGCCTGGCGCAACCGTGCAACCAGACCACTCGGACCTGCATCGACGCACGCCGTGTCATCTCCCGCACCGGCAGCCAGCACGAGCGACGGAGCGAGTTCGCCAGACACTCCTGCCGGATCGTCCGACGTTCAGATCGTTCCGCTGGGTGGTTCTGCGCCGAGCGCTTCCACCACTCCGGTCATCGCCTCGGGCGAACCCGACGTCAGGAAGTAGATCAGCCCATCGCGATGCCAGACATAGATCTTGCTCGCCGCATCGATCGCGTCGGGCTTCGTCGGCTCAAGCAGGAACGTCCGGCCGGGCTCGAACGAGAGATCGCCCGTGTCCTGCTGGATGTGAACCGACACCATCGAACCGTTCAGACTCGCCGGCGCACGCAGAACAAGCCTGAACGATCGACCCCGCCCCGGTACGGCGCACGGCCCAGCCCCAAGAAGTGTGAAGCCCGCCGACTGAATCGTCGACACATCCGGAGCCTGTCCCAGGACGCGCTCGAGCCCCGCCGGCACCTGATTCATGCTCGTGATCCGGTACCACTGCGGCACCAAGTCCGCATGAATCTCGCACTCTTGGTGATACGTCGCGACGAACGTCGTAATCGCCTCTCGCAGCGGCATCGGGATGTCTTGACGCACCATCGCCGCCGGCCTCTGCGGGAACACGTGGCCCGCGAAGTACCAAAGCCCGCCCGAGAGCATGACCGCCGCGGCGACCGACATGGCCACCATCACCCGCCCACCCCGGGCCCGAGCCCGCTCACCGTTGGTCGAATTCTCGGACGACTCCGAGCGCACTGCCTGCTCGATCGTCCGATGCGTCCGTTCGGCCAGACCCTTCGGCAAAGGCTCGCTCGCCTCGGGCATGCTCGCGACGGCACGCCGCAGGCCACGCTCAAACTCGATCACGAGCGCATCGTCCGGCGAGTTCCGCAGATGCCGCTGGAGCGCCGCTTCGTCGGCAGCGGACAGCTCACCGTCCGCCGCCGCGCGCAGCAAACCAGACCGCGAGCTCGCCGCTTCCGCCAGCCTCCCGCATTCGTGATCCCCTTGCTCCGTTCCCAAGCTCATCGCATCGCTCCTGGATCCGAACTCACGGTTGTTCATGGACGGCCATCCCGGTCACCCGCATCTGCCGTGTTGCTCATCGACCCCAGACGCCGAACCGCCGCCGCCGTTGCCGGGTCAGACAGCAGGACCCTCGCGGCCTGCGCCCTCGCTCGATGAAGCCTGCTCATGACGGTGCCGATCGGTGTGGACATCACTTCGGCAATCTCCTTGTACCGCAGGCCCTCCACGCCCCATAACCACAGAACCTCGCGCAGCTCCGCGTTCATCATTCCCATTCGCTCGTACAGAACTCCTGAAGCGGCCGACCAATCCAGCTCATCGAGGCTCACGCCAGTCGGCGCGTCGTCTTCACCTCCCGAAGCACAGCGGGCCAGATCTCGAGCACCTTCGATCACCCGGGCCCCGGCCTGCTCGCGCTCGAGCATCCCGTAGAAGCGCGTCCGCGCAATGGTCATCAGCCAGGCACGCATGCCTCCACCTCGGCTCACAAACGAAGCGATCGATTCGGCACGGAATGCTCGCGCGTAGACCTCCTGCACCAATTCCTCGGCGCGATCGGTATCCCTCGTCAATGAACGAGCAAACCGGTACACCGGCTCCAGTTCAGCCAGTGCAAGCCTCTCGAATTCGTCTCGCAACATGCTTCACCCACAAGAACAGTCGGTCACGCCCCCTTATTCCCGGCACTTGCGAATCTTGGAACATTGGGGTGTTGTCCGAACCCGTCACCACCGCACACCCCCAAGATCTGTGGCGCACACCTTCAGGACGCACCAGATGTAGACAGGTCACGCCTCCGGATCACCGATGTCCTCCTGCCACAGGTCGGGGCTCGACTCGATGAACGCCTTCATGAGCGCAACGCACCGCTGGTCATTGAGATTCACCAGTTCCACACCGTGTGCCGCGAAGAGCTCCTCTCCGCCGACAAAGGTGCTGTTTTCGCCGATAACGACCCGCGGAACGCGGTGCAGCAGGGTGGTGCCCGTGCACATGACACAGGGCGAGAGCGTCGAGTAAAGCGTGAGGAATCGCCAATCTCGCCGTCGACCCGCGTTCCGCATGCACACGACTTCGGCGTGGGCGGTTGGGTCCCCCGTCTGGACCCGGAGGTTGTGGCCGAGCGCGACGATGGTCCCCGTGGGGTCCATCAGGGCCGATCCGATCGGAATGCCGCCCTCTCGCCGCGACTTGTTTGCTTGGGCCAATGCCGCGTCGATGCCGAGTTCATCCAGCGTCTGTCGATCGAGTTTGCGGGCCATGGTCGAGGATAGCGCACGCCCGCAACAGGCCGGAACGACCCCGGGCTGCTACCAAAAACTCAATCCCGCTCGGCGAGCGGGATCCTCACCGTCGCGCTCCGCCTCACCCGTTCCCCAAGCGAGAGACGTGCCGGCGTTCCCCGGCGAACCTTCGGCGGCGACCGCATCGCCGGCCGTCGCGGCACGAGCATCCGCCGCACGCAGCACCGCGGGCAGCAACGCCCCTGCACGCTCGGGCTTCATGATCTCTCGCAGGACCGCCGTCGCGAACGACCCCGGCGGCAATTCGAACGAGCAGAGGATGTACACCCCGTGTTCGTCCGCACCAGCGCTGACGCTGGGATACGCCACCGGCACCCGCATCGGCCTTCGCGAGCCCGGCATCGCGTCCGCAACGGTCAGGCCGCTCCGCGAATCCTGAACGCGCGCGTCGTACGCACGGAGCTGCTCGACGCTGAGACCCAGCGACTCCAGAGCCGCGACCTCCGCCGCGTCGGTCGCCCCAGCGGCCCGCATGTGCCGATCCCCGCCGCCCCACATCGGCCCGCTCGGCGAAATCTCCAGCCGCTCCAGGCGGCCCGCGGTCGCCGCATCCTGCAGGGTCTCGCTGGTCACGGCGAAGCACGCTCCGTTCTCGTGCTTGAACGCGACGTCCCCCTCGAACAGCGTCCGAAGACCGTCCGGTCCCATGCGCCCCATGCGTTCATCCAGAACACGGTTGAAGACCGCCGACTGAAGGGCGCTGATAAAGAACCCTCGGCGCGTGCCGCCGAGACGCGCGATCGCACGCCGCGCATCGGCTTCGCCCCACGCCCCCTTCGCTCTGGCGAGCTCCTCGAGCGCCAGTCGCTCAGCATCCACGAACCGCGGCATCAGCCTGGCCGCCTCTCGCACGTTCCCCGCCGCGAAAAGCTCACGTGCCCGCGCCTCCAACTCGTCGGGCACGTGCGGCTGGCCTTCCAGCGAGGGGAGCATTTCCGGCCCCTCGGCGCTGTCCGCCGCATTCCGCGGCCGGAGCAACTCGTTCACGAATCCCGAAGCATCGTCGAGCACAAGCGCACGCCCGAGCAGATGGTTGTTCTGGAAGTACCCGAATCGCTGCTCGCCCGCACGGTTGGGTACGCCGAGCTTCGTGAGCGCCTCGAGCACACGCCGGGCCGTCGTCACGTGAGCGATCGGCGTGCGCCGGATGCGAATCGCGAAGCGATTGCCCTTGAGCTGCCCCCGTCGTAGCTTGTTGGTATGCAGATCCGTCCACAGCACCTGAAGGCGATCGTGCTGAATCTTGCCGAAGTCCTCGGGCGTCTTGCCCGGCGTGTGGATCGAGATCACCTGCCGCGTAACGGCGCGCTTGTCCTTGAGCCCGGCATAGCCGACATCGCCCTCGCGCACTCCGAAGTGCCGCGCGATGAGCCGGACCATGTCCAGCGTGCTCATGTTGTACTTCTGGATGTAGAGGTAGATGTGCTCGCCGCTGCCGCAGGGCTCGTACGCCGGGATCTCTTCGACGATGAAGTCCTCCGGCCGCTGGCGCAACACACCGCCCACCGCTGGCTCGCCATCGGTCACATACCTCATGCCGCGTGCTCCATCACGAGTGCGCGGCATGATCCACGATCAAAATTGCCTGTTTTCACGCTCAAGCGTAGCGGACCTGAGCGGCCGCTAAAGCCGCGGGCGTCAGAAGAGCAACTGGAACTGCGCCCGCACCACCGCCTCCAGCCCCTTGGCCGAGCCGAGCAGTCCGACGTTTGTGCTGGGCAGTACGCCGAGTTCGACCAGGTCCGTGTATGAGCCCGTCGGTGCCGGCGCGCCGTCGAACAGCCGCGCCGTCCGGTTGAGGCTCAGCACGGTGTCCACCGTCAACTGCACGGCGCGACCCGCGAAGAGCCACGTCGCGCCGGTGGTCACGAAGTTGTACGAGCGGCTGCGAATCTCTCGATCCGGGTCGGTCGATGCGAACGCGCCCTGCTGCGAGCCAATCATGAGAGCCTCGTACCGCACGAACAACTCCAGCTCATTCCTAGGCCGGACGGTTCCGAGCGCGACAAAGCCGAGGTTCCACGCTTCGACGCTGCGACCACTGCCCGCGCCGGCGTTGTTCCGCTCGGCACGATTCCATTGCGACACCACCGCCCCGAAGAGTCCGAGCCCGCCACCGTCGATCTGAACATCGACGGTCGAGCTGAAGGCATCAAAGTCACGCCAGTTCCCGCCGTCCACGCTGTCCCGAATGCGGCGACTCTGATTCCAGGACGCGGCGACCCCGATCTGGGCCGCGAGATCCTGCCCCGGCGGCGCACCCAGATCGGTCAGATTCTCACGCTTGCCCTGGAGGATCCACTCACCTCGAGCCGACAACCCGAGCGCCCGCTCGCCCCGCGGGGCCAGCCGTGTTCCGGGCCGCACGCTCTCACTCGTCCACGATGTGTTGTTCGAGGAGAACCCGTCGTGCAGCCCCAGAAGCACCCGCGACCCGGGCGTGGTATGCCCGATCTCAACGCCCTGTGAGCGGCCGGCACCGAAAATCTGCTCCACGAGCGAACGCTCGACCGCAACCTGCACCGAATCGTCGATCAACGACTCGCGCATGAACGGGAACTTGAACTGCCCAAAGCGAATGTTCCATCCCTCGCCGACGCCCGCAAACCCCTGCGGGATCCGGTAGTTCATGGCCGCGTCTTCGAGCTGCGGCGACCCGCCGTTTCCGGCGGGATTTTCGCTCGAGAAGCTCAACGTGTACCGCAGGTCGGGCGAGATCGCATGACCGGCGAATCGCACCATCACCTTGCGGACTTCAAAGCCCGAGTTCACGCCCGTCCGGGGCGATCCGCCCGGATCCGTCGCACCACCGGAAACGCCACGAACTCCATCATCGGTGCGGAGGTTCGCGATGTACCGCATGCGGAGAACACCGTCGATCCGCATACGGAAGTTGCCATCCGCGGAGCCGATAAAGAACCCGTTCTCGTGCCCTGCGGTTGCTTTGTTGAGCGCGAGAAGGCTGCTGCGCGACTGTGCGTCGCTGAGCATCTCCGCGACGATCGCCCTGACCTCGTCGCGAACGCCGTCATTCTCCGCAGGGAGTGTCTGCGCCGAGCAATGGCCAAGCCCCAGTATCGCCGAGCAACTGAGTGCAGCATAGTTATTGACTTTGTTCATGGCTCCTCGATCCACTCGTGCCGGTCCGTCCATCTTGATCGTCCTCCGCGTCGCCGCGTGGCGTCCGCGTTCCTCATCTTCCCCCTTTTGCCCGGGCCTCGTCAATTCCTCACACCGGGACGGACGCGATTCCAGTCCACGATGAACTCCGTCTTCCGGTCCCGCATCACATGGCCTCTTCGCTCTGCGTCTCGCCCACCACACCCGACAAGATCAATCCCTGCGCACGTCGCCGCGTTCATTCACCGCCCGAACAAAGGCACCGAACGTACTGCCCTCGACCGCCGCGAGATACTGGTCCAGCGCTGCCCGCATCTCCGTTGCCGGCCCGGGCCACGACTCAACAAACAGGCGGATCCCATCGTCGGCTTGTCCGCCATAGATGCGCTCGCTGACCATTGCCAGCAGTGTGGCCACCCGGTCCTCGCCGGCCGCGTCGGCCATCAAGACCGCCTCACGCGCCCGCACGTACTCCTCGGTCGACCACGCGGGAACGCGCTGCAGATCGAGGGCCGGAACAAACATCCGTCGGCTCGAATCCCATCGATGCACGAGCGTCGGCCGCGGCGATCCTGCATTGCTCGTCAGCACATACGCCAGCGCGTGCTCGATCGCCAAACCTTCCGCAATGCCGTCGCCATCAACATCGCGCAGGAGCAAGTCTTCATACACGCCGAGCAACCGCGGCTGCACGAACGGCTCATCGCTCTCGGGAATCGCAACCAGGGTCATCGAGAACCGTCCGCCGCTGCCGCCGCTGTGCTCCATGATCGCCAGCACCGCCGACGAGTCCGGGCTCAGGAGAAGTCTCCGCCCCGCGGGCGTGTCGTCGATCGAGTAGATCTCGGGATAGAACGTCGCCAACTCGATCACCGTCCGACCGCGATGATCCACCCTCACCCGCCGAGGAGGCAACGCGTCCGGGTCCGTCGCCTCCTCGATGCTCACACGCAGCGTCCCAATCTCCCAACGCTCGACGACCGAAAAACTGGGCATCACGAGCGCGCGGCCCAGACGCACGCTCATCGGCCAGCACGCCGCGATCAGCAGACCCGCGGCGATGCTCAGCAGCGCCAAGGTCAAAGCCCGCCGCCTGGGCCGAAGATACATCGCCGACTCCTCTGCCCCCTCATGTCCGCACTCGGGACACCTCCGACCGGCGACTCCGACCATGGCGTACGAACAGCGCGGACACGCCCGCTCCCGTCGAGGCTGACGCGAGTGCAAGTAGACCAGCACGCCGCCGAGACCAAGCCCGAAACTCACGACCGCGAGCATCAGCGCGAGCCAGACGGGTTGGAGAAACAAGCCATTCGGCATGCGGCACCGAGGGAACGCTGCGTGAGGGAGAACGATAATCTGGGCAATTGAGTCACGGTAGCTCGGGACAAATGCTGTGAGCAGAGAATGAAGACTCGCGAATCCAGCGGGACGAACACCGGACAATCCTTGACTTCATGCGGATATATGCAAGACTGCCGCTACGCGTTGCCAGACGCCCGCGCGACAGTTGGGACGCTGTTCACAGAGGAGAGAGATTCATGGGGCGCACTTGCGCGCGTGGGGTGTCAGGTCAGTTCATGATTGTCGGCATGATCGCCGGTGTGGCACTGTTGGGCGTCAACGCTCCGACCGCCGAGGCCTAAACGCCGAACCTCCTTGGTGAATGGTCGCTGATCGCCTTCGAGAACGCCTCCAGCAACTCCAACAATCAGGGCCTCGCCTGGATCGGCGGCAACCTCACCGGCAGCGCGTCCGACTACGGCACGCGGCTCAACCGCAATCTGTTCCGCCCGCAGGACGTTCTTCGCGTCGGCGGCAGCATTCAGGTCTCGAACATCAACATGGAAGCCGGCAGCATCCGGCACGGCGGTTCCATCACCGGCAACACGAACTTTAACGGTGGCGGCCAGCGCTTCGCCGCTTCGTCGGTCGCGAGCCTTATGCCCGCCGCCCGCGGCCAACTGCTCTGGAACTCCAACTTCCTGCGCCAGATGACCGCCACCAGCACCCTGACCATCCCCACCGGCCAGCCCGGCCCGCTGAACTTCAACGCCGTTCCGGCCTCATCCGGGCCCTCGGCCGGTGTCGCCGTCTTTAATGTCTCGGGCGCGAGCGTGTTCAACAACTCCCGCGTTCAGCAGATGGATGTGAACTTCGGTGCGGCCACCTCGATCGTCATCAACGTCTCGGGAACGACGATCAATTGGACCAACGGGAACATGATCGGCAACCTCGCCACTGACTTCGCCCGCGCGAGGATCATCTGGAACTTCTTCGAGGCGACCAGCATCAACCTCCAGGGACGGGCCTTCAGCGGCGCAATCCTCGCGCCGTTGGCACACCTCACCCACGAGGGCGTCATCTCCGGCTCGGTCGCGGTCAAGAGCATCGACCAGCGCAGCGAGATCCACCTCCCGTCGTTCGTCGGATACATCCCCTCGCCCGGCGCCGCCGCGGCTCTGGTGATGGGCGGTCTGATCGCGTCGCGTCGCCGTCGCTAAGCACGCAGGCCGAAATCCACGCACGCGTCCGCGGGCTTCTCGGCGTCTTCATGCCGTCTGCTATCCTGCGTACATGAGCACTTCGCCTTCGGCTCGCGGCCGCCTCGTGTCGTTCTCAGTCGGCCAACGTGTGTACTTCGTGCTGGCGTTGACCGCAGGCCTCGGCGTGGCGGTGACTCCGTCCTGGGGCCAGGACCGCCCGGCATCCGCCGCGCCCGTTTCGGCTTCGGCGCCCGCACCCGCACCCGCCGCCGCCGCGCCGCCGGCCCCGCCATTGGACTGGGCTGCGCTCGAGGCCGGCACCCTCAGCGATCACGTTCAGCTCACATACCCCGAGCAGTTCTCCCGAGCGGGTGAGGCGTACTTCGATCACCAGACGCCGCCTCGGTGGATCGTGTTCCAGGCCGTCGCGGCACCCGCATCGGGCCAGGCCCCGTCCCCCCACTTTGCCATGTACGTCGCCCGCCTCCGCTGGCAAGGTGAAGGAGCCGAGGCGAAACTCGCGGGCATCGACGAACCGATGCTCATCTCCGAACCCGGATCGGCCAACACCTGCGGCTGGTTCCACCCGACCTCCGTCGGCACGCTGATGTTCGGGTCAACGGTCATCCCCCCGACGGAAGAGACTCCCGCCGGCTTCTCGCGTGATCGGAGCAGATACCAGTGGCAGTTCCCGAAGGAAATGCGCGTTATGCAGCGCGTGATCCGGCCGATCCTCGAGGATCATCGCACGCGCACACCGATCAGCATTCCGATGGACGAGGGTGTGTTCGCGGCACGTCCGCTCTTTGAACGCCCGGGCGGACAGGACGCGGGCGGATACGCCGCGGAGTGCT
This sequence comes from Phycisphaeraceae bacterium, assembly GCA_021297895.1. Classification (GTDB taxonomy): domain Bacteria; phylum Planctomycetota; class Phycisphaerae; order Phycisphaerales; family UBA1924; genus JAJTHN01. The sequence continues at coordinate 30,688 of JAJTHN010000022.1, forward strand.
CGTGGTCGTCCGACGGCCGGCACATCCTGTACACGTACGTTGATCCCCGCACGAAGAACCCGGACCTCTGGGCCTACGACACACGAACGCAGACCCACACGGTGCTGATCAACGCCAAGGGCTACAACGGTGGCGGGTTCTTCGCGCCGGATGATCGCGCGATCGTGTACCGCTCCGATCGCCGCGGCGACAATCTCCTTCAACTCTTCACCGCGACACTCGCGTTCGACGATCCCGCCGACGCGGGCCGGATCACCGGCGTGCGCCACGAGTTTGCGCTGACCGACAATCAGCAGGTGAATTGGGCGCCGTTCTACCACCCGTCGGGTCAGTTCATCGTCTACGCCACGAGCGAAGAGGGGCACAGCAACTACGAGATCTTCTCCATGCAACTGCCCGATGCGTCGACTATGGCCGCGGGCCCGGCCGAATCATGGCCCGCCAAACGCGATGCGCTTGTCAAGCGCCGGATCACGCACGCGACTGGATTCGACGGCCTTCCGGCGTTCAGTTCCGATGGATCGTGGTTGATCTTCACCAGCCAGCGAGCCGGCCCTCGCCCCGGCGAGCAGCGCCCGACATCGCAGGTCTGGGCCGCGCGATGGTCTGTCGAGGGCAAGTGAGCCCGCCCGCTCCGTGCCGTCAGGTCCACTTCGTCGGGGCCTGATCCGCGAACAGATCGCGGAGCCAGTTGACGTCCGCATCACTCATCACCGGGTCCTTCGCTGCGCGGACATTGGCCTTGGCCTGCGCCGCGTTGCGGAAGCCCGGAATGACTCCGGCGACGTTCTCGTGGGCGAGCACCCACCTGCACGCCACGCTGCCCAGAGCCGAGGTGACATCCTCCGGCGTGCCGGCGATACCGAAGTACGCTCGAACCTTGGCCAGCTTCTCCCGAACCTTGCGGAGCGTTGCCGGCTCGAAGTCCTTGCGATTGAGGCGGTAGTCGCCCTCCCCGAAGCGCGGCGGCTTCTCCGGATCAAACTTATCCAGCAGGATGCCCTGATCGAGCGGCCCGAAGCCGATCATCGTGCACCCATGCTCGCGCATGAGCTTCTGGACGCGCGAGCCCGGACGGATGAAGCCATCAGCACGCAGGTTCACCTTTGTCTGCAGCGCGTGAGGCTTGAGCACGGGGATCGCACGCTCGAAGTCCTCATCGGTGTACGCGCTCTGTCCGATGGCCCGCACCTTGCCCTCGCGCACGAGCGCATGCATCGTCTCCGCCGCCTCCTGCAGGTAGTCGTGGTCGCGTCCGTCGTAGTCCGGGCCCACATACGTTCCGTGGTGGAAGTAGTAGAGATCGATGTAGTCCGTCCGCAGGTTGCGGAGCGACTGCTCGCACTGGTTGCGGATGTGCCGCGGCTCGTAAGCGTGCGGGGCGGTGCCCTTGAAGTGCCCGACCTTCGTCGCGATAACCATGCGTGAACGATCCACGCCCAACAACCGAAGCGAACGGGCCAGCAACCTCTCGGCGCGCCCGTTGCCGTAGACATCGGCGTTGTCCCAGTGATTTACGCCCGCATCGATGCCCGCGCGGATTCCCTCGACGATGTCGTCCTCGTTCACGTCGGCCCAGCCGATGGGCGCACCGTTGACCGGCGAGAAGTTCGCCCCGCCCATGGTCCAGCAGCCGAAGCCGATCTCGGAGATCATCACGCCCGAATTGCCCAGGGGTCGCATTTTCATGCCGGATCATTGCCCCGGCATAGCCAACTCGTCTGGGCCAAAACCAAAAAAGCCCCGGGATCGACTCCCGGGGCCTTGAGAACTCAAACGGTCATCTCGATTCGCGATGAGCCGCGATTACGGGCAGCCCGTGAAGAACGCGCTGAAGAACAGCGTGAAGTCGCCGTTGTCGACCGTACCGTCCGCACCCGGATCGCCGTCGGTGTTGGCGATGTCAGCGAGGAGGTTGTTGGGATCGGACGGATCGAGGAAGAACGCCGCGAAGAACAGCGTGAAGTCGCCGTTGTCGATCACGCCATCCGGAGCGGGGTCGCCGTCGGTGTTGGCGATGTCCGCGGGCGAGCAACCGCCGCCGCCACCGCCATTGACCGTCAACGTCGCAGCGGCGCTGGTGATACTGCCGGCGACGTTGGTGATCACGACGTCATAGGAGCCCGCGTCGGCCGCGGTCGCGCCGGTGATCGTCAGCGTCGGCGAGTTCGCGCCCGCGATGGCCCCGCCGTTGGTCAGGGGGTTGCCGCCCTTGCGCCACTGGTACGACAGATTGCCCCCGGCGGCCGTCACGCTGAACGTGGCGTTGTCGCCGGAGTTGATCGTCAGCGACTGAGGATCGGTGCTGACCGTCGGGGCAACGATCACGTCGAAGACGTAGATCTCGCCGTTGAAGGCGTCGTTGACCATGATGATCCGCTGCTCGCCGGGAACCCAGGCGAAGTCCGCAACGCCGCCGGAGGTCGGGAACGCGGCCTCGAGCGCCGCATCATCCATCAGCACGCCGGCCTGATTGAAGATGTTGATGCGGTTGGCCGGGTTCGCGTCATTGGGAGTGAGCGTCGGGAACGGATTCGGATCGGTAAAGTCCGTGACCTTGGTGATGCGGAAGAGCGTCTTGAACGAGATCCCGCCGAAGGCGTTGCGGTTGTTCCACACGATCATGTCGCCACCCGCGGCGTTATCCATATAGCGCACGTTCTGGGCCACGATGTTCGACGCCAGAGGAATATCGAAGCGAACGCGATTGATCGTCTGATTATCCGTGCCACGCTGGATAACGATCAGGCTGTTGTTCGCACGGGCGACGGCATAGCCGTTGTCCGTCGGGCTGAAGTCCATGTCGCGATACTGCGAGTTGGTCGTGTCAACGACAAGGTTCGGATCCGTCGCCAGCAGCGGCATGAACCGCGGCGAGTTGGGGAGGTTGCCGAAAATCGAGCCGCCGACGTTCTGCCCGAAGAAGTACGCCGCACCGTCCGGATAGATGTCCAGCGGCGAAAAGTCGCCGCGGAACATGCCGATCGGCCCGGTGAACCCGCCGCCAGAACGGAAAGTGATGAACGAAGCCACCGGGAAACCGCTGCGCAGCGGCTCGGGTGTGCCGAGATTGCCCGTCGACGGACGCGGACCGAAGTCCCACGCCGAGCCGCCCGCGGCGAGGCTCCCGACGGCGGTCTCAAAGTCCGTCGCGACCGGCGGCGTCGTCGCCGTCAGGTTGTAGATCGTGTGCCGCGACGTCGTGTTGAAGTCGGTGCCGACAAGCAACTGCGCCGGCGAGGTGTCCTTGGCCGGGCGATAGTCCATGCTCACATAGCCCTGCGCCTGGGCACCCTGCGTCGGATTCCGGCTCGCGACGATCGGCGTAAACGCACGGTTGCCAGTGCCGAGAATGCCGTCCGGGCCGGAGAAGTCCAGACGAACGATCTGAGACTTCCAGCTCTGGTTGGCGGGCGTCGCGCCGGGCGAAAGACCGCCCAGGAACAGCGTGCTGCTCGAGCCGCCGTGCTCGACCGAGCCGATGAAGCCACCGATGTAGAAGTTGTTCGGGCCGGCGTTGTTCACCTTGAGCGGGAACAGGCTCTCAGCGCCGACCCACGAACGACGAAGCTGGAGCGTCACCTGAGCCGACACCGCGGAGGTGAGCCCCGCCGCTGCCGCCAACGCCAGAGCAATGCACTTGGTCTTCATTCTGAGTTCTCCCATGTATCCCGCAAAAAGGTTGGCCGCCAAGCCAGAACGGGGGCGCGGATCGCGCCAGGCTCGACGTACTAACACAGATTCTAGAACGTGATGGCGAAGCTGCCAGAAATCCGACGGCGATCGCCGATTCTGAGCCCCGACCGCCTGCATACCGGCGCGCGCAGCACGACCGCCCGTACGACTACTGATGCCAAGACATGTCTCTGTTTGAATTATGTTAGTGTTCTGTGCCGCCAACAGCGACCCGCGCCGCACCGGCAGCCGCGTGGTGGGCTGAACGTGCAAACTCAAGGGTCCATGCGGGGCGAGCGATGCTCGTGAGGCCGTCTGCAACAGCCTGCCGCAGACGGGCCGCGACCGGAGAACCGGCGAGCCCCAAACCGACGCCACCCAGAAGGGCAATCGCGTCAGGTCGGTAAACTGCATGGGCGATCCGCAGGGCCTGGATGAGGGCCCGGATCGGAACGTCTGCCAGATTCGCACGCGGGAACCAATCCGAGATCGGATCTCCGAATCGGCCGCGCAGGCCCGGAACGCCAATGTACGCCTCCAGCGACCCTCTCCCGTGATCCGGCCCGATCGGAATCGTGCCGTCGGCGTCCGCGATGTTCACGTCGATCTGTCCGAGATGCCCCGGAGAACTCCCCGAAACTCGCAGCGGTACATCGCCATCGAGCACCGCGGCCCCGACGCCCGTGCCGAGCGATATCGCCAGCAGCCGGGGCGGACTCGGTGAGTCCGGCCCGGCGGGTCGCGTAGGAACCGTCGCGGCGAAGTCGATCGCGGCGGCGAGGGCATCGGACACGATCGTCACTGGCGACGGCGTCGCCCCTGCCAGCCCGGCCTCCGACAGCGCACCGCGAACGAGCTCATCGAGACTGACACCCACGAGCGCAGGCAGATTCACCGAACGGGTGACCTCTCGGCGCACCGGATCGACAAGCCCGGGGACGCAGAGGCCGACCGCCGCGATCTGATCCGGGTCCGAACGGGTGATGGCCTGAGCGATCGCCGCGACCACCCCGCGAGCGTCCGGACGGGCATAGGGATCGGACTGTCCGACACCCGCGACCCGGCCATCGGCGAGCCGGGCGACCTTGACCGATGTTCCCCCGACGTCAAGCCCGAGAACCTCGCGCATGGACGATGGTAGGGCTCCGCCTGCGAGGGTCGGTGCAGACCTGCGGATGAGCCCGGAGGCGCGGCACCGCGTCTGTGAAGATGGGCAAAGATGCCGATGTGCGGGATTTGAGGCCAAGATTCGAGGAAAACATGGCAGCGTGGGCATGGGTGGTAGACTTGGAGCATGACAGGCTTCGGCGCCGAGAGCCGCCCACAGATCGACGCGGGCCGACACCCAGATGCAACCGAGGCGACCAACGTCGCGGGCGGTGCCACGGGCGTTCGGTGCCTGGTGCTGGTGCCGCGCGGCGAGCGGGTGGAGCCGATTCTGCGCGAGAGCTTCGCCAAGCGCGGCATCAGCACAGTCGCCTGTGATGACCCGTTCGCGCTGGTCGCGCGGGCGGTGAAGCAGTCTTGTGATCGCGCGGTGCGCGGCGTGGTGATCGTCTTCGCCGAGCCCTGTCGGCTCGCGTTCGCCGGTGATGTTGTCGATTCGATCCGGCGCTACGCGCCGCGTGCGGCGTGCTGGGCGTTCGCCAGCGACGGTGCTCAGTCCACGCTGCGCGCCGTGACGGCGAGTGAGGCGCAGACCTGGTCACGAAGGGGTGAAGTTCGGATCGGGACGATTCCGGAGTCATTTGGCGCGACAGGTTCACGATCGAATCCCGCTCGAGGTGGTCCGGCCGCGGCCGGCGGAACCGCGAGCGGAACGCCGCGACTTCGCCTGGCGGGCGATGTAGAACTTCCCGGCGATACACGGGCCGATGGCGGCCGCGCGGCGCACAACGTCGGTACCTCGGCGAGCGAGGTGCTCACCCCCGAGGAGCTGGACCTGCTGCTCGGCGATCAGGGCCCGGGAACGTCGGTTTAGTTCGCGGGTCTCAGGGTCAAGGACGATCGAGTCCCGCTCGGCAGAGAGGAGCGAGCGGACAACGCGGAGGCCGAAGGGTCTTCGCTGACGGGCAGACCGACGGAGAACCGAACGCCGAATGCGACCGCGCGTTCGGTGCCGGGGTGAACGCACGACGGGTTGTTTCGGCGAGGAACCAAAGGCACCGAGAACGCGATGGCCATCAGAGAAGACGAGAGTTTTGCGACGATGACGATGCCCAGGGCCAACACGCTGCGATCACCCGGCTCCGATGCCGGCGGCGGCGGCGCACCCACGGGCGGCGGCGGCGGCGGCGAGATCGGCGGGGCGTCGCTGCGCGTGATTCTCGTGGGCAAGCTCCCGCTGGAACAGACCCTTCGACGCGAGGCGGGGGTTCGACTCGTGCGGGCGCGAACCGCGCTGGAAGCCGTGGGCGAACTGGCCGAGGACATGACCGAGACCGGCGCACAGCGTTCGGTCGTGCTCGTCGGGGCGGAGGCCGAACCGATCGATCCGACGGAGACCTCGCCGCCCGGCACGCGGGGAACGCTGCTCGAGTCGTTCATTTCGGCGCTTCGCGAGATCGATCCCGGCGTGCTGGTGCTGCGCGTGGCGGACAATCGGCTTAGCCCGGGGCCGTCGGACGGCGCGTATGACGCGATCGTGCCGTCGGACGCGAGCGCGGGGCTGCTGCGGACACTGGTGGAAGCGAAGCTCGCGCCGCGCGGGCGACCGTCGGCGGACCAGTCGGCCGCGCCGATGGCCAGCGCGGACCTGACGCGCGCGATCGTCGGCGAGGCGACGCCGACGGACGGAGCGCCCGCTCCGACCGAAGCTCCGATCGGCGCGAGCACGTCGGTGATCACCGATCCGGCGATGGGGCCGGTGATGGGGTCGGCGGGGGATTCGCAGCTTGTCGCCGCGGTCATGTCGGGACGCGATGTGCTGCTGCCGGCGCTGGGCATGATCCGGCGTCGGCTGCTCAACGCGGGGATCTCGTACCTTCAGACCGGCGGCACGAATCAGCCGGCGGGAACGCGCACGGCCGAGGTGCGGTACCGCACGCGGGTCTTCGGGTCGCTCGTGGACTCATCGGGACAGGTCAGCGAGTCCGGGCTCATCGCCGCGGCGGACTGGCTGGGCCACTGGCTGGCGCTGCAGGAACAGCAGAGCGAGCTGCGTCGCGGCGCACTGGTCGACGATCTGACCGGCGCGTTCAACCGCCGCTACTTCGAGCGGTTCATGAAGGCGGCGATCGAGGAATGCCGCAAGAACAAGCACTCGCTGAGCGTGCTGCTGCTGGACGTGGACAACTTCAAGTTCTTCAACGATCGCTTCGGTCACGCGGCGGGCGATGAGATCCTGCAGGAGGTCGTGCGCCTGCTGCGCTCGTGCATCCGCGGCAACGACCGTGTCTGCCGGCTCGGTGGTGACGAGATCGCCGTAGTGTTCTACGAGCCCGCGGGCCAGCGCGAGCCCGGGTCGCGGCCGATGACCGATGTGATGCCGGTGGCCATGCGCTTCCAGCAGCAGATCAAGGAGCACCGCTTCCCGAAGCTGGGCACCGCCGCGCCGGGGCCGCTGAGTGTCAGCGGCGGGATCGCCACGTACCCCTGGGACGGGGCCACAACCGCCGAGCTGCTGGCGCGGGCCGATGAGTTCCTTCTCCAGAGCAAGCGCGAGGGGAAGAACCGCATCACGATCGGGCATCATCCGCAGCCATGATCGCCGCGGCGCTCGGCGGCGCTACGCTGCGCCGTGTCGGTGCGCGGGCGGTGGTGATCGAGCGGAGGCGTGTGCGCGATGTCGGGCGTGCGGGTCTACTTGTTGCCGGGGCTTGCGGCCGATGCGCGGCTGCTGCGGCCTGTGGCGGAGCTTGTCGAGCAGGTGCGATTGCCCGCGTGGCTGCCGCCGGAGCGCGATGAGGCTCTGTCGGCCTACACGCGGCGAATGGCGGAGGCCGTCGCGGCGCAGCACCAGCGTGAGGGCGGCGGGGAGATGTTCATCGGCGGGTTCAGTTTCGGCGGGCAGGTCGCGATGGAGATGGTGCGGCACCTCTCGCCGCTGCCGCGCGGCGTGGTGCTGATCTGCGGCGTGCGCGGGCGGGAGCAGTTCACGCGGGCCTTTGCCGCGCAGCAGGTGATGGGGCGTTTCGTGCCGCTGTTCATCCAGCGGCGGCTTTACGGGCCGATGGCGCGGCGGTTTGCGGCGCGTTGCGGCCTCAGCGCCGAGCACACGCGCACGCTGGTGGAGATGGCGCGCGACAACGACCCGTCGTTCCTGCGATGGTCGGCGCGTGCGTGCACTTCGTGGACGGGCGAGCCCGACCTCTGCGGGGTCCGCGTGTGGCACATCCACGGCCAGCGCGATGATGTGATCCCCGATCCGCGCTCGCGGGCGGACCTGACGCTGCCGGGGGCGCACCACCTGATCACCTGGACGCATGCGCGCGAGGTGGCGTCGTTCATCCGCATGGCGGCGGGGCTTGGGCTGGGTTCGTAGCCTCGGCGGCGCGGGTTGTCGCCGCGTGGCGGGGCTCAGAGCATCGCCAGGACATCATCGAACTTCATCGCGTCCTTGATCTCCCGGCGCTGGGTCCACTTGACCTTCCCGTTGCTGCCGACGATGACGGTCCCGCGCCCGCTGACGTTCAGATCGGGCCAGTAGATGCCGTACGCCTTGCACACCTGGCGGTGCATATCGGCAAGGAGGGTCTGCTTGAGGCCGAGGCTGGCGGCCCAGGCCTCGTGGACGAAGAACGAATCGCACGAGATGCCGACGACGGTCGCGCCCTTGCTTGTCCAGCGGGCGAACTCATCGTTTGCGCACTTCATCTCGGTGGTGCAGACCGGCGAGAAGTCCAGCGGGTAGAAGCACAGGACGACATCGCCCTTCTTCAGCGCCTCGCTCAGCCGCCAGTCGGCCTTGGTCTGGTCCTTGAGGATGAAGTCGGGCGCTGTCTCGCCGGGCTGGATGAACGTGTCGCGGGGCGTGAGCGAGGCGTTGGGGTTGCTGGCGGCGGCGGAGGACATACAAAGCTCCTTCGGCGTGCGGACGTGGTGGTTGTCGCGATGACGGCGGAGGGTAGCCCGGCTTCGGCCCGGCGCGGTCCGGCATCGGGGCCCGGCGACGGCATCGCCGAGCGCAGCGGCGGGGGTGACGAGCGCGGCGGCGGGACTGCCGAGCGCAGCGGCGGGAGCCCAAACCTTGTCCCCGTCGCGCCGGGCCGCGCCGGCGGTTGTGCAGCGATCAGCGTCCGGCGGTATGATGGGCGCAACTCCCCGAGGGCCACGGTGTGATGACGCTCGAGACGCTCCGGCAACGCTACGAATCTGTGCGCGATCGTGTCGCCGCGGCGGCGCGCAGCGCCGGCCGCGCGCCGGAGTCGGTCGTGCTCATCGCGGTGAGCAAGTACGCGGGCGCGGACCAGGTCCGCGAGCTGATCAACCTCGGCCATCGCGACTTCGGCGAGAACCACGCCCAGCAGCTCTCCCAGCGCGCGCTGATGATGGCCGAGTGGCTGCAGCGGCAGAAGGGCATCATCGTTCCGCCGGTGCGCCACGCCGCGCCGGGCTCCCCGGCCAGCGTCGTGGCGGCCACGGGGGGCATCCGCTGGCACATGATCGGCCACCTGCAGCGCAACAAGGTGCGCAAGGTGCTCGATGTTTCGCGGCTGATTCACTCGGTGGACACGCTGCGCATCGGCGAGGAGATCCAGCAGGCCGCCGCGCGGCAGGAGCAGACGGTCGACATCCTTCTGCAGGTCAACTGCTCGGGAGAGAAGAGCAAGTTCGGCTGCTCGATCCCCGCCGCGCTGCACCTGGCCGAGCAGCTGGACACGATGGTGGGCGTGCGTGTGCGCGGGCTGATGACCATGGCCCCGCACAGCGACAACGCGGAGGACAGCAGGCCGACCTTTGCGCGCTGCCGCGACCTGTTCGAGGAAGCGCTCAAGGCCGGTATCGGCGGGCCGCACTTCAACATCCTGAGCATGGGCATGAGCGGCGACTTTGAGGTCGCCATCGCCGAGGGGGCGAACATGGTGCGGGTCGGCAGCACGATCTTCGGGCCGCCGGTGCCGGGGAGCGAGGAGACGATGGTCGATGAGCAGGATGACGGGCGGGACTAGTGGCGCTGGCCGGCGGGCCTTACGACATCGCGGGGGGGTGGCGCGAAATGGTCAAATTCTCAAATGGCCAAATGGTCAAATGAAGGCCGTCGGGGTCGTGCGCGTTCGGGGTTGGTGTGGTGGTTTGCGCGTTCGGGGGGCGGGCGGGCGATGATGGGCCGGTCGGGGCACCTGCTGAGGGGTCTGCGGGCGACGCGGAGGGGGTTTTTGCCGCTTTGAGGGCGTTTTTCCGCGCGCAGATGGAGTTCGTACGCGCGCAGATGCTCCATCTACGCGCGCACAAGGAGCACCTACGCGCGCAGATGGAGCTTGTACGCGCGCACGAGGAGCTTCTACGCGCGCACGAGGAGCTTCTACGCGCGCACGAGGAGCTTCTACGCGCGCAGATGGAGCACCTTCGCGCGAAGGTAGAGCACCATTGCGCGAAGATGGAGCACCTTCGCGCGAAGGTGGAGCATCTTCGGACCACCAAACCCCTTCGCTGCCCCTTTCCCCCCTCCCAAACCCCTGACAAACCCCCCGACGCCCCCTCCCGCATGACTCGCTTTGACCATTTGGCCATTTGAACATTTGACCACTTGCCCCCCCCGCCCCCCCACTCCCGCGCGCCCCGCCCCGGCGCTCCGCCGCCCCGCCCCGGCACTACGCTTGGGCATGAAGCAACGCCTCTTCCCCTCCCCGCACGCCGCCATGGCCGATCTGACCTCCATGGGCGTGCTGACCGATGGCGCGACGGTGATGGTCGGCGGCTTCGGGCTCTGCGGGATCCCCGAGCAGCTGATCCTGGCCCTCCGCGACAGCGGCGTGAAGGACCTGACGTGCATCAGCAACAACGCCGGGGTCGATGACTGGGGCCTGGGGCTGCTGCTCAAGACCCGGCAGATCCGCCGCATGATCTCCAGCTACGTCGGCGAGAACGCCGAGTTCGAGCGGCAGTTCCTCGGCGGCGAGCTGCAGATCGAATTCAACCCGCAGGGGACCCTGGCCGAGCGCATCCGCGCCGGCGGCGCGGGCATCCCCGCCTTCTACACCGCCACGGGCGTCGGATCGCCGGTGCAGGAGGGCAAGGAGACGCGCGAGTTCTTCCGCCCCGATGATGATCCCCGCGGCATGAACCGCGTGAAGGGCTCGGCGCGCCCCGGGGCACGCCCGCGCGCGTACGTGCTGGAGACCGCGCTCTTTGCCGACCTTGCGCTGGTCAAGGCGTGGAAGGCCGATGCGGCGGGGAACCTCATCTACCGCAAGACGGCCCGCAACTTCAACCCGATGATGGCCACCGCAGCGCGCTTCGTCATCGCCGAGGTCGAGGAGTTCGTCCCCACCGGCACGCTGGACCCCGACAGCGTGCACACGCCGGGGAACTACATCGATCGGCTGGTCATCACCACGAGCCAGAAGCGCATCGAGCAGCGCACGGTGAGCAAGAAGGCGACGTGAGGAGCCGGGAACGCGGCCCGCGACAGCGCTGGAGAGGTTCGGTACGGCGGCGGTGAGGTTCGCGGCGGCGGCGATGGGGTTTGCTGCGCGGGCTTAGGCGTTCGACAGCACCGCCAGCCAAACCGCGATGATGCTGCGCCCCACCCACGCGACCGTGCGCACCCAGTGCCACGCGACAAGCCCCCTGTGCGTCGCCTCATCGAAGCCGCGCGAGAGTCGCTCGTGCTGCGGCACGCTGGCGATGAACGTCACGCCCCAGCAGACGGCCAGCAGCACGATCCCGGCGATGCTCAGCGCCCCGCCGAGCGTGCCGATCGTCCCGCCGGTGACCTGCCGCGTGAGGATGAGCCCCGCCGTCGCCGCCTCGGTGAGCATCAGCGGCCCGACGATCAGCCCCGTCCGCGAGACGTGCCGCTTCTCGTAGGCGACAAACGCCTCGCGCCCCACCGCCGCCATGAGCGGGTAGTGCACAACGGCCACGAAGAGCACCAGCCCCGTCATCCAGAGCGTGCCGGCAAGGTGCAGCGCGTGGATGAGCGTCTCGATCACGGCCGCTCTCCGCGCTGCGGCAGCGCCACACCCAGGTCGGCCATGATCGCCTCGGCCGCGCGACGCCCCGATCGCATCGCGCCGTCGATGCTGGCGGTGTCGACATCGTCCCCCGCCCGATAGAGCCTCTCCGCGAGGCGCGTGGGACCCGTCGCGAGGCGCACGGGCCACTCCGCCCGCGTGTACCACGGCGGCGATTGATCCGGGAGCGCCGACGCGATGCGCTGAATCCGCAGCAGGCCCCACCGGGCGGTGTCCTCTGACGGGAACCAGCGCGACAACTGGCTCCGGCAGGCCGAGAGAAGCTCCGTGTCGCTGCGGTGATCGACGCCGAGCACGCTCAGACTCGCCAGGCTCTTTCCCGCAGGGGCGTACAGCGGCGAGACCGAGGACATGAACGCCAGGTTGGTGATCGGACCGGTGTTCTCACCGTCCAGCAGCAGCACCGCATCGCGCCCGGGCTGCGGCGGCGGGCCATCGATGGCCATGCACACGTTCGTGACACCCCTCCACGGCCGCCGCCAGCGCGCTGAACCGCTCTGTGCGCCCAGCAGTGCCTCCGCGGATGATCCCGGCGCGGCCACGACCACCGCCCGAGCCCGCATGGTGCCCACGTTCGCGATATCGACCTCCCCCGGCGCTGCACGCTCGACCTTCGCATTAAGCCAGAGCGTCCCCGGAGCCAGCCGCGAGGCGAGCTGATCGCTGATGCGCCCCATCCCGCCGCTCGGGACCGCCGCATCTCCCTCGCTGAACATCTTGAAGACGAACTCCATCATCCTGCTCGAGCTTTTCAGCGATGAATCGAGCATGATGCCGCCCATGAAAGGGCGGAAGAAGCGGTCGATCATCGACTGGCCGAACCCGCGATCGCGCAGGAGCTGCTCGATCGTGCGTTCGGGACGCTCCGGCGCAAAGAGCCCGGCGACCGGGAGCTTCTGGACCTCCGCCCGCAGCGTGCCGACCCGCACCTTATCGCTGATGGAGCCGACCTTTGCCAGCGCACCATCGAGCAAAGAGCCCGGACGCCGCCACGGATCCATGAGCGTGTGCCACGATGAGCCGAAGAAGACCCTCGAGCCGGGCTCGAACGTCCGCAGATCCAGCGCGGGAAGGTCCAGAACCGCCCGAGCCTCCGGGTACGCGGTCAGGAAGACCTGGAAACCGCGGTCGAGCAGGAAACCATCGACACGGTCGGTCCGCACACGGCCCCCGGGAGCATCGCAGGCCTCGAAAACCTGCGCCGAGAGCCCCGCACGCTGCAGCGAAAGGGCGCAGCACATCCCCGCAAGCCCCCCGCCGATGATGATCACGTCCGCCTGGTTCATCAACGAGCATCTCCATCACGCCGCGGGCCGCTGGCATGGGCCGCGCAGGCGATGGCAACGTAGTCAGGCCGATCGGCGGCCGATGCGTGCCGGTAGGCGGAGGTCACGACCCCATCGCGGATGAGAAAAGCCCCGGGCATCTGGAAACCGTCGCCGACCAGGCGGCCGACGATGTGCCCGCGGAGGGTCGCCGCAACACCGCGGACAAAGCAGCGAAGACCGAAGAGCTGCCGCAGCGAACCGCGGCCGAGCCCCATCGCGCGGTAGAGCCGGCGATCCGGATCGGAGAGATGATCGACGCCGCCGAGGCCCGAGGACTCGAGCCAGTCGCCGGCCCGATGGGCAGGGGTCATGTGCACGAGCACGATGCGGACGCCCGAGGCCTCGATGCGGGCCCGCCGCGCGGCGATGTCGGCCAGCGCTTCCTTGCAGAAGGTGCACCCGGAGTGCCTGAGAAAGACCAGCAGCACACCCGCGCCCGCGCTGGCCGCGGCGATGCTCCGCCCGTCGGCGAGCGCGGCGGTCGAAAGGGCCTCATCGGCCGATCGGAACTCATCGCCGGGGGGCAAAGCCGCGCCGGCACGATCGCGATGGTTGTTCATGGTGGGACACTCCGCACGCCCGGTGCATCAACCGCGAACGCCGCCGCGGCTGCGCCACGCGGCAAGGAGGATCAGCGCGAAGGGGACCCACCAGATCAGATCGTTGAAGATGATGGTGAGCCAGAACTCGCTCGGGAGCGTGCCGTCGTTCCACGGTTTGACAAGGCCGATCGGCCCGAAGATCTTGCCGAGGAAACCGACGAGCACGATGGGCCAGTGACGCAGCGGGTCGCGCGCCGCGGCGAGATAGCCGACGCCGTACACGCCGACGATCATCCCGATGCACGCCCAGAAGTTCAGCGTGACGGCGCTCTGATCCGGCAGATCGAGCAGCGAGAGGGTCCACTGCGGAAAGAGGATCACCACGGCCCCCCAGAGGATGTTGTAAAGCCCCGCGACGGCGAGCACGGGGCCCATCCAGGGACGACGGTCGCCGCCGCGGGCGATCCAACCCGGTGCTCCGTGATGAACGGTCGATGCGGCGGAGGTCGTGGTGCTCATGGGGCGTCCTTTGGTGCGTTCGGTGCGTCGCCGGCCCGCGCTCCGGCCAGGAGCCAGTCGATCGCGCGGGGGAGTTCGTCGTTGACAACAAGTGTGTGCCCCGCGCCGGCGGCCTCGATGAACTCGATCGGCGCTCCGGCGGCCGCCGAGGCCTCGGCCGCGCGCTGCAGCGGGGCGGCGGGGATGATCGGATCGTTCTCGGCGGCGATGACCAGCATCGGCGCGACATCCGGCGGCTGTGCGCGCCTCGGCCCGCCAGCGATGCACGCCACCGCCGCCAGTCGATCGCGCTCGCTCAGGGCCAGGGCCGACGCCGCCGCCGCGCCCATGGAGTGTCCGACGACGTACACGCGCGCCGGATCGATGTCCCACCGCTCGCTCGCGAAGTCGAGCAGCGCCGCGAACATGGCGTTGCCCTGCGGTCGGCCATCACCGGCACGCAGCGTCGTCGCGCCCATGATCGTCTCGGTCCGCGGCGAGAGCACGATGAAGCCGCGCTGCTCCGCGAGTCTCGCGATGAGGCCCGCGCCGTAGGCGTCGAGGAACATGTTCTCATCACCGCCCGCGCCGTGAAGGGCGATGACGACCGGAACACGCCGACCCGCACCGATCGCGGCCGCCGCGGACTCCGGAACGACCACGCGCACCGGCAGCGTCGGGACACCGTCGATCGGGAGCGTGAGATGCCAGTCTCCCGCGCCCGCGAAAGCGTGCAACCCCGCGCGCATGTTCTCGATCTCGCGCTGGATCTGCTCGGTGAGCGAGATCGGGTGGCTCTGGAACTCGGCGCTGTTGTTGGGCGAAGGCTCGTCGACGAGCAACGCGATGCGCGAGCGAACGAGCAACGCATCACCGGGCCGCGCCGTTGCCTCGGCCTCGCCGACCGCGCGTTCGAGGCGATCTCGCGTCGTGCTCATGGGCTCGGGCAGCACGTAGAAGACACCGAGATTCTGCTCGGCGAACGCTGCGGGGACCGCGGCCTTGTCCGGGTCCACGCCGTCGCGATCCATGCGCAGACGCAGTTCGTGCCAGCCCTGTGCAAGATCCTTGGTCGGGACCGCGATGGTGGTGTCAACCCAGACCCAACGGGCGTTGTCCGGGCCGGACTCGATGCGGGGCACGCCCACGTCGATCGTGATTCCGGGCCCGCAGGTGTGCTCGCTGCCGATGTGCAAGACGAGACCGACACGCTTATCGGCAGCCGGTTGGCTGTCAGGACGCCACTGCACCCGGTACATGGACGTCAGGCGGACCTGCACGGATTGGATGGTGCCGCCGAGTGATGGCTGCACAAGGCGCGAGGGTGTGACGGAGGCCTTGACGGAACTGACCAGTTGTTGCGGCAGATCGAAGCGGAAGTCGCTCACGCCCGCCGCGGAGAGCAGTTCCGCGTGCAGAGCGTTGACCTTCCGCACCGCGTTCGCGAAGTTTCCCGTAAAGAAGTCGCTCGTCAGCCCATCGAACGAACGGTGGGCCGACAGCCGAAGCGGCGACTCCGCCCACCCACTGCCCCCCGGTATCGACGCGGCCGCCGCCGCGGCCATGTACGCGCGATCCAGCGCGACATACGCCCTCGCCAGATCCGCACGCGTGACGCTCACCGCCGGTCGCCACGGCCTTGAGGGCTCAGAGATGCGCACTTGCGCCGCCGCAAGGGCGGCGGGCGCCTGCGCGAACGCGCGCGCCGTGTCGAGCGTTGCGGTTGTCACGTTGGCAACCAGCAATGCCGCCAGGGCGAGGTTTGCCGTGCGTGCGATGGGCATGTCCGATGCTCCTGAACGTCACATCTTCATGCGCGGTCGGACACGCGAGAGGCCGCCGTCGACCGCGAGGGTCTGGCCGGTGATCCATGAGTTGGCGGGATCGAGCAGGAACACCACCGCCGCGGCGACTTCAGCGGCCTCGCCGAGCCGTCCCAGCGGGTGCATCGCGATCGAGGCCTTCTCGGCGACTTCGCTTGAGACCAGCGGCTTGGCCATCGGCGTGCGCGTGAGGCCCGGGGCAACGGCGTTGACGCGGATGGCCGGGGCGTACGTCGCGGCGGCGGCGCGAACGAGTCCGCTCACGCCGGCCTTGGCCGCGGCGATGGCCTCGTGGTTGGGCAAGCCCACCTCGCCGGCGGTCGAACTCATGAGCACGACCGCGCCGCCGGAGCTGCGCATCACGCGGCCAGCGCTGCGCACGATCGCAAAGGCGCTGGTGAGATTCTGATCGATGACCGAGCGGAAGTCCGCGGCGCTGGTCTGATGCGCCGCCTTGAGCATGATCGACCCGGCAAGGTTGGCCGCGCCGACGAGCGAGCCGAACTTCGCGATGGCTTGGTCAAAGAGGGCATCAACCTGCTCGAAACTCGTCGCGTCGCAGACAGCGTGCTCGCACCCGAGCCGCGACGAAACCGCCGCCAAACGCGCCTCATCGCGGCCGGCGATCATGACCCTCGCGCCCGCCGCGACGAGCCTCTCGGCCACGTTCGCACCGATTCCGCCCGCGCCGCCGATGATGAGCACACCCTGCCCGGCAAAGGCCGGGGAACCCGCAGAACCTGATTGTCCGTCCATGGTCCGCCTTTCCAAAGCGACCTTCAAGGTGGGATCGGAGGATAGGCCCGGCGCGATCGCGTGCCGATGGGCGAGGCCGGGGGTGAGGCCGGGGGTGAGGCCGGGGGTGAGGCCGGGGGTGAGGCCGGCAATGGGACCGGTAACGGGGACCGGAACTGCGCCAAGTTGCCGAAGCGCGCCCGAAGCGCGGCTCACTCAACGGCGAAACACGCCACACGCCGGCCGTCGCGCTTGGCCTCGAGCAACGGACGCTCGACCTTGCAGCGGTCCATGACCTTCGGGCAGCGCCCGGCGAACGCGCAGCCGATGGGCAGGTTGTACGGGCTGGGCACATCGCCCTGCAGGACGGTCAGCGGACGGGTCGCTCGCTCGCTGGGGTCGTCGATCGGGTTGGCGCCGAGCAGTGCCCTGGTGTACGGATGGCTCGCCGCGGTGAGCAGTTCGTCGCACGGCCGCTCTTCCACAACGCCGCCGAGGTACATGACCAGCACGCGATCGCAGAAGTGCTCGATGACCTTCAAGTCGTGGCTGATGAAGACCAGCGTGAGCCCGAGGCGGTCCTTGAGATCCATGAGCAGGTTGAGGACCTGCGCCTGAATCGAGACATCGAGCGCCGAAACGGGCTCATCGGCCACGAGGAACTCGGGCTTGACGGCGAGGGCGCGGGCGATACCGATGCGCTGGCGCTGGCCGCCCGAGAACTCGTGCGGGAACTTGTCCTTGGCATCGGTGCGGAGGCCGACCTGGCTGAGGAGTTCGTCGATGTACTTCTCGCACGCACCATCAAAGTCGTCGGCCTCAACGACACCGTGAAACGCGATGACCTCGCGAAGAAGCTGGCGGATCGTCAGCCGCGGGTTGAGCGAGGAGTATGGGTCCTGAAAGATGATCTGCATGCGCCGACGGATGGGCATCATCGCGCGATGATCCAGGCCGATGAGTTCCTGGCCGTCGAACCGCACGCTGCCGCTGGTCGGCTCGATGAGCCGCAGGAGGAGTTTGCCCAGCGTGCTCTTGCCGCAGCCGGACTCGCCGACGATGCCGACGGTCTGACCCTTCTCGACGGCGAACGACACGCCATTGACGGCATGCACCGCGCCGATCTGGCGGTTGAAGACGCCGCCGCGGACGGGAAAGTGCTTGACGAGATTCTTGACTTCGAGCAGCGCCATGCGCGGTGAATCCCCCCCACTTCGGCGACGACGCCGTGACGTCGGACTGGTCAGCGGGTGGTCGAGTAGTTGCCGGTCAGTTGGTCGCCGAAGAAGCGGTGCACAACGCCCATGAGCAGGCCCATGGAAACGGTGGTCACGGCAATGGTCAGGATGATGATGCAGGTGGCAAAGGTCACCTGGTTCTTGCGGACCCACTTCAGGCACATGCCCAGCAGCGCAACCAAGGTGAGAATGCCCAGGCAGATGAAGATCGCGATCGGGCCGGAGCCATCGCCGAGCAGCATCACGCCGGGGGTCATCGTCGAGTCGGTGATAGTCGCAAGCGCCTGCGTCATGTCGTGAGTCCCTTCGTGCGTCGTGCGGGAAAGTCGCGTGAGTTGCAGAGCGGCCAATGGCTGCGGGGGAATGGGTACCGGAGTCGGATGAAGTGTACGTGCGCTGACAGCCGAGCCGCAAATCCGCCGGAGTGATCGCTCCGTCGCCTGTCGTGCATCCCCCCGTGCACCGGGGACGAAGCCAGCGGGAGCCCGAGAGTCGGGCACCCTTGGGAGCACTTCCGGCCGCCGGCATGGGCCATGTTTCGGGGATGCACATGCCGCGGCGGACGTACCATCGTCGGGCCGGTCGGCTAGTCTGAGGCCGGACCGCGTCAAGCGGTGCCGGGGCCCGATCGGGACTCTTTCACCTTGCGATTTTCATCCGTCTGGAGGCGATCATGAGCGACCATCCGCGCAACCGTCCATGCACCGGGGCACAGATCCGCCCGAGCTCGTCGGTGACTTCTCGATTGGGCGAACTGTCTCGGCGTGCGGCCCTGAGGGCCATGGCCCTGGCCGCGGCGGGCGTCGCGTCGATCGGGCTGCTCGCCGGCACACTCACGGCCACCGCGCACGCCGGCCAGGCCGCGGCGTCGGCGGGCGCTCGCAAGGTGCTCCAGATGCCCATGCGGACCGATGGCCCCAAGAGCCTCGATCCGGCGCAGGGCAGCACGCAGTACGACAACATCGCCGTGTCGCTGATGTTCGAGACGCTCCTGACCTTCTCGTACGCCAACCCCAGCGTGCTCGAACCCGTGCTGCTGAGCGAGATGCCCGTGCGCTCCGAGGGCGGCAAGGTGATCACCTTCAAGCTCAAGCCCGGTGTTGTGTTTCACGACAACGCGTGCTTCCCCGGCGGCAAGGGCCGAGAGATCACCGCCGACGACGTCTTCTACTCGATCAAGCGTCTGGCCGACAAGCGCAACGGCCTGAAGAACTGGTGGCTGCTCGAGGGCGTGATCGACGGACTGGACGAGTACAAGGACGAGCAGAACAAGGCGCTGGACTCCGGCGGCACCTTTAACTACGACGCGCCGGTACGCGGCTTCCAGAAGGTCACCGACAAGGAGTTCCGCATCGTTCTGACGCGTCCGGTCTACCGGTTCCTGTACACGCTCGCGCAGTTCCAGTTGTCGATCGTGCCGCGGGAAGCCGTGGAGAAGTACGGCGATCGTTTCTCATTCAACCCCGTCGGCACCGGGCCGTTTGTCCTCGACCAGTGGGAGCCGAAGCAGCGTCTCAACGTCAATCGCAACCCGAACTATCACGACGTGCGCTACCCGGCCCGCGAGGCGTGGAGCCGCGAGGATCGGCGGCGTCGCATGGACCGTGCGGCGGGGCAGCGCGTGCCGTTTGTCGACCGCATGGAATTCACGATGTTCGTGCAGGACCAGCCCATGTGGCTGGAGTTCCAGTCCGGCAAGCTCGGCTACATCGAGGTCCCCAACGACTACTTCGAGCAGGCCTTCGACAAGCGCACCCGCGGGCTCAAGCCCGAGATGGCCGAAAAGGGCATCACGTCGCACAGCGACGTTCTGCTGGACTTCATCTTCACCGGCTTCAACATGGCCGACCCGGTCGTCGGCGGCCTGACTCCTGAGGCGCGTGCGCTCCGGCAGGCGTTGCACCTGGCCGTGGACCACGGTGAACTCAACGAGGTCGTGTACCAGGGGATCAACAGCGTGTACGACGGTCCGATCCCCGTGGGCGTGCCGGGGCACCCCGAAGGCGGCAAGGCACCCATTTCATGGACCACGCCCGATCTCGATCGCGCCAAGGAACTCCTCGCCAAGGCCGGATGGCCCAACGGCAGGAACGCCAAGGGCGAGCAGTTGACGCTCCGATACTCAACAAGCAACAGCGAGCAGAACCGCAAGATCAGCGACCTGCTCAAGCGGCAGATCGAGCGTCTGGGCGTGTCCTTCAACCCTGTGCTGCTGGACTTCTCGACACTCATCGAGAACGTCAACAACAAGAAGGCCCAGATGTTCGGCTTCGCCTGGGGCAGCGACTATCCGGACGCCGAGAACAACCTCGCGCTCTTCTACGGCCCCAACGAGAGCCCGGGCAGCAACCACTACAACTACAAGAATCCCGCGTACGACGCTCTTTACGACCAGATCCTCGTCATGGAGCCGAGCCCTGAGCGCACAAAGATCTACGAGCAGATGCGCGACATGCTCCTGGCGGACGTGCCCTACATCGGCAGCATGGGGCGCACGCGGTTCTACCTCATGTCCCCGTGGATCGTGAACTGCCGCCCGACGGAGCGGACGTGGTCGTGGCTCAAGTACCTGGATGTTGACGACTCCAAGAGGAAGTGATCCGCAAGGCGGCAGGAGAAGAGAGATGGGTCGACGGGGCATCCCCGGCTTGTCGTTCTCGTGGAAGCGTGCCGTGGGCATCTCGGGCGCGAAGGCCCGGCTCTCGCGACGGCTCGGCGTGCCGCTGACCCGGTCGGGTCGGCAGCGCTGGGTAGGCAAACAGATGGGATGCGCGGTGGTGCTCATCGCGGGCATCGCGCTCTCGGTCATCGCCGCTTCGGCGGCCTGGGCGGGCATCCGCGCGATCGCCAACACGCCCGCAGCCTCGACGCAGGGCCATCGTTCGGGCTAATCTGAGCGTTCGGCGAACGGGGTCGTACCCGATCCGCCGGTTGCTCTGAGCGTTTCCTTTCCGCCTCACTCCGCCCCGTGTGAATCCCTTCCCATGCTCTCGTTCATCCTTCGCAAGCTGCTCGCGAGCATCCCGGTGTATCTGGGGATTGTGCTCATCGTGATGCTCTGCCTGCGGGTGAACGACCCTGTTCAGGCGTACCTGGGCAAGTCGGCGAGCCCCGAGTCGATCGCGGCCCAGCGTGAGAAAATGGGGCTCGATGAGCCCTTCGTGTCTCAGTACGTCTCGTTCATCGGGCGCATCGTCACGCTGAACTTCAGCGAAGAGTCGTGGGAGCGCAAGCAGCCGGTCGGAGAGATCCTCGCCTCGGCGGTGGTTCCGAGCCTGGCCATCACCGTGCCGGCGTTGCTTCTGACGACGATCGTGGCCATCGGGATCGCGCTTCTGTCGGCGTACATGCGCGGCTCGATCACGGACAAGGCGCTCATGTTCGCCGCGGTGCTGGGCATGAGCATCTCGTTGCTGGTGTACGTGGTCATGGGTCAGTACTTCGGCGCGTACTGGACCGCCCAGCAAGGGTTGGATGTCTTTGCCATCAGCGGGTACGAACCCGTGCACGAGAGCGTGCCGGGGAACTGGATCCGCTATTGCCTGCTGCCGGTCATCATCACGGTCATCCTGACCATCGGCTACGACACGCGTTTTTACCGCGCCGTGATGGTCGAGGAAACGGGCCGCGACTACATCGTCACAGCTCGAGCCAAGGGCGCGACCAAGCCCAAGATCATGTTCGTGCACATGCTCAAGAACGCGATGATCCCGATCATCACGCACGTGATGATCACCCTGCCGTTCCTCATCACCGGCAGCATCGTGATGGAGACCTTCTTCCGGATCCCGGGCATGGGCCAGACGCTCATCACCGCGATCAACAGCAAGGACTTTCCGCTTATCCAAGCGTTCACCGCGGTGTTCGCCGCGATCTTCATCGCCACAAACATCCTCACCGATGTCCTCTACGCCCTTGTCGACCCGCGCGTCCGCCTTGGTTGAGCCTCGCGATCCATGTTCCAGCGACTGAAGAAATCCCGTGGTATCGGCAAGTTCAGGCGAAATCGCTGGGCGATGGTGTCGCTGGCGGTCATCGGCCTGTACGCCGTCATCGCGGCGGGCATCATGCTCGTTGAAGCGCTCGACGCCCTCGGTGAGCGGATGGGCCATCGCCTGATTCCCGCCAACGGCTGGGCCTCGATGCTCACGTCGGGCTCGGTCGCTGAACGCGTCGGGCCGCGATGGGTCGGGGGCCTCGGGAGCGAGAGCACGTCATCGCGGAGGATCGATCAGGCGGACTTTGTCTTCAGTCGCGCCAGCGAGGCGATCTCCGCCGCGACTCTTGTCGGCCCGGCGGACCCGGCGGGCGCGCAGCAGAAACTCGACCAGGCCGCGATGGCCGAGCGACGCATCGCCGACCTGCCTCTGGATGAACTCGTCCGCCTTCGGGACGCTGCGCGAGCGCTCTTCGAGGCGTTCGACAGCGGCAAGCAAGTCCGCGTGCTGCTGAACAAACTCTCGACCGCCGTCACGGGCGCCGAGCGTGCTCTTGCGGACCTGCCAGGTGCAGGCGATGCCGCGAAGGCTCGTGATGATGCCTCGCGTTCGGTCGAGGATGTGATGTTCGCCTTGGAGGACCTCAGCAAGGCGAACGCGTCGACGCGGATCATCGCCGGACAGAGCGAAGTCGACGCGTGGCAGACCATCGCCGATGCCGTTCGTGAGGGAAAGACCGACGGCGCCGGTCCGAAACTCGCGGCGCTTCGCGATGCGCTTGCGGCTGAACTCTCGGCCACCTCACCCGGTGCCGCGGGCTCGGACTCGCCCGAGACGCTGGCCAAGATCGCCGCGATCGAGTCGGCGGTGCAGCGGCTCATGCCCATGCCCACCGGAGCCGCCGGACTGCGAACGGACATTCGTCTGCTGCTGGGCACCGATGCGAGCGGGCGGTCGATCTTCCTCCGCGGCATCTACAGCGCCAAAACCGCCATTCAGGTCGGCGTCGTTGTCGCGCTGCTCGCGGTGCTGATCGGCGCCCTGATGGGCTCCGCCGCGGCGTACTTCGGCGGGTGGATCGATATCTTCGTGACCTGGTGCTATTCCACGCTCTCGAGCCTGCCTCAGCTGGTGTTGCTGGCGGTGCTGGCGTTCATGTTCCTGAATACGCGCTGGGAAACGA
This sequence comes from Phycisphaeraceae bacterium, assembly GCA_021297895.1. Lineage (GTDB taxonomy): Bacteria > Planctomycetota > Phycisphaerae > Phycisphaerales > UBA1924 > JAJTHN01. The sequence goes on from JAJTHN010000022.1 coordinate 53,786, forward strand.
CGCTCGTGCCGATCTACGTCGCGCTCACGCTGACGTTCTGGATCGGCCCGGCCCGCGTGATCCGCGGCGAGGTGATGAAGATCAAGGAACTCGAGTACGTTCAGGCGGGCAAGGCCATCGGCTTCTCTCGCGTGTACATCCTCATCCGCCACATCATCCCCAACACGTCGCACCTGATGTTCATCAACTTCTCGCTGCTGTTCATCGGCGCGGTCAAGACCGAGGTCATCCTGACGTTTCTTGGCATCGGCGTGAAGGAAGGTGCCAGTTGGGGCCGCATGATCTCCGACGCCGCGCCAGAGGTAATCAACGGCGTGTTCTGGCAGATCGGCGCGGCGACGTTCTTCATGCTCGTGCTCGTCCTGGCCTTCAACGTTGTCAGCGATGCGCTGCAGGACGCTTTCGATCCCCGTCACGTCGGTTGAGTCTTCTCGCGGAGCCCGGACACCATGACCGCCGACCGAAAGGCCATCCTCAGCGTGCAGAACCTCACGACGTGCTTCCGCACCGATCGGGGCGTCGTCCGCGCGGTGGATGATGTCTCGTTCGAGGTCTTTCCCGGCGAAGTTCTGGGCATTGTGGGCGAGTCCGGCTGCGGCAAGACCGTCACGAGCAAGTCCGTCATGCGGCTGCTGCCGGAGCGCACGAGCTTCTTCGCACCGGGCTCACGCATGCTCTTCCGCCCCGCTTCCCGGAGCGCCCCGGACACACCCGGGAACGCCAAGGACACGCTGCCGCGCGAAGTCGATCTGGCCTCGTGCGACGACGCGACGATGCGACGCGTGCGCGGAGCGCGGATCGCGATGATCTTTCAGGAGCCCATGACCTCGCTCAACCCGGTTTTTACCGTGGGCTGGCAGATCGAAGAGGCCCTGAAGTACCACACCAATCTGTCGCACGAGCAGCGCCGCGCCCGAGTGATCGAGATGCTCAAACTCGTCGAGATCCCCAACGCCGAGAGGCGCGCCGGCGAGTATCCGCACCAGCTCTCCGGCGGCATGCGTCAGCGCGTGATGATCGCGATCGCGCTGTGCTGCGAGCCCGAGCTGCTCATCGCCGATGAACCCACCACGGCGCTCGATGTGACGATCCAGGCCCAGATTCTCCAGCTCATCGAGGGCTTGCGTCGCCGTCTCGGCACCGCGGTGATGCTCATCACGCACAACCTCGGCGTGGTGGCGCAGGTCTGCGACCGCGTTATGGTGATGTACGCGGGGCGTGTGGTGGAGCAAGGCGGCGTGCACGAGATCTTCCGCTCGCCGCGGCACCCGTACACCGCCGCGCTGCTGAGCAGCATCCCTAAAGCCGGCAAGCGAGAGGCCGGCCGTCGGCTGCCGATCATTCCGGGCATCGTGCCGTCGCTGTTCGACCTGCCCAAGGGCTGCCGATTCCAGGATCGCTGCGCGTACAGACAGGACCGCTGTGTGAACAGCGAGCCGACGCTCGACACCATCGAGAGCGGCCCCACCGGCGAAACGCGTCTGGTGCGGTGCCACTTCCCGGTTGCGGCGGTCAGCACGCCGCGTTCGGCGGGCTCGGCGACCTGAGCCGTTGAACCGCGTGCCGCCGCAGCGATTACGCCGCGGAGCCCGCGGGTTCACCGGATCGACCGCGTGCCCGAGAAACGGCCCAGACAATCAGCGCCGCGCCGATGATGACCATCGCGACGCTGAGCCACTGCCCGCGCGAGAGCCCGGCGATCCTCGCCGAGGCGCCGAACTGCGGATCGGGCAGCCGGTAGAACTCCGTCGCGACCCGCAGCACGCCGTAGGCCACAAACGCACAACCGCTGACCACGCCGTGAATCGTGCGATTGCGAACACGCATGAGCCACCACACGCCCCATGCGACCGCACCGACGAGAACGCCCTCGGCGATGGCCTGATAGAGCTGCGATGGATGCCGTGCCGAAAGGAGCGGCTCGAGATCTTGCCGGTACTGCTCGGCATTGCGGATCACCTTGGTCAACCCCTCGCTCCAGAGGCGCGGGTCGGTGATCGGCGCACCGACCGCCTTGGTCACCAGCGCGAGCAACTGCTCCTGCTGAGCGGGCGAGAGTTCAGGGGTATGCGAGATCGCCGGATCGATCTTGTCCGGCGCGATCCAGCCGGAAAGTTCCTGAGGAAACCGCACGCTCCACCACGGCCCGGGCTCGCCGGGCTTGGCGACGATCGCGCCGAGAAGCTCGCCGTTGATGAAGTTCGCGATGCGGCCCAGACCAAGGCCCACCGGCCCGGCCAGGCAGAGCATGTCCAGCACGTGCATCGCGGGCACGCGATGGGTTGTCGTGGGCGTGAGCCGCGTGCCTTCCTGCGCGTGCCATCGCGAGATGAACCAGCACGCGACAGCGCAGCCGATCATCCCGCCGTGAGAGGCCATGCCGCCGTGATGGATGCTGAAGAACTTGGGGCCGAGCATCTCGGGGCTGTAGATCAGCGCGTACCCCAGCCGCCCGCCGATCATCGTGCCCAGCATGATGTAGAGCATGGCGTCGATGACCCGCTCACGCGGGATCAGGCACAGCCCCCGCCGACCCAGCTGCACGAGCATGACAAAGCAGAACAGGAACCCGGCGACGTACGAGAGCCCGTACCACCGTACGGCAAGATCTCCGGAGATCGGGACGACCACCGGGTCGAGTGTGTGGAAGTACGCGGCGAGCGTGTTCATGCGACCGAACGCTAGCCGCGCTGGCGACGAGGAAGGGATGCCGCCGAGCATCCGCAGCAGTGGGCCGCTCAGCAGGACGAACTGACGGCCACACGCCGGCCCTATTGTCCCCGATGATCCGGAGCCCGCCGACGATGGCGCGGCGAGCCCGATGCGTTTTCGCGGGCCGGTCAGGCCCCGAGGAACCGACCCCAAGGAACCGAACTTGAGCAGCAACCGTCAGGAACTCGATCCCGTCCCCTCCCCCACCGCCAGCGGCCCGGCCGCGAACAACCCGGCGATCATCCGCGACCCCGTCGGCCCGGAGGGTCTGGCGCAGAAGCGCGTTGATGACGCGGACATCGCGGCGCGGATCGATCAGCTCGTGCGTGACGTCGGCGGGCAGCCCGGGACGTTTGACAGCGATCTGGTCCACGAACTGGTTGCGTCGGGCCTCAAGCTCATCCCCGACGGTCGCCACACCGGCGAACTCAAGCTCATCACCGCCGCGGTGAAGGAATTGCGCTACGCCTTCCGGGTCTTTGGCAAGTATCCGGAGCCGCACAAGATCACGATCTTCGGGTCGGCACGCACGCCCAAGGACCACCCGGACTATGCCGCGACGGTCGAGTTCTCGAAGCTCATGGCCGACTCGGGCTGGATGGTGATCACCGGCGCGGGCGGGGGCATCATGGAGGCGGGGCTGGTCGGGCCGGGACGCGAGAAGTCATTCGGCGTGGCGATCCGCCTGCCGTTCGAGCAGACGACCAACGAGGTCATCGCCGGCGACAGTAAGCTCATCACCTTCCGCTACTTCTTCACGCGCAAGCTGATGTTCATCTCGCAGGCCGAGGCGGTGGCACTGTTTCCGGGCGGCTTTGGCACGATGGACGAGGCCTTCGAACTGCTCACTCTCGTTCAGACGGGCAAGGCAAGCATGGTTCCGATCGTCCTCTGCCAGGGCAAGGGCGAGACGTTCTGGGATGAGTGGCTGGCGTTCATCAAGGGCGGCCTGCTCAAGCGCAAGTGGATCAGCGAAGAGGATGTCCATCTGTTCCACATCTGCCGCAGTGCTGAAGAGGCTCGCGACCACGTCCTGAAGTTCTACAGCGTGTACCACAGCTCGCGCTACGTGCGTGATGACCTGGTCATCCGTCTGCGCCGTCCGCTGGCCAACGCCGATGTGCAACGCCTCGCGAGCACCTACGCGCGGCTGATCAAGAGCGGGACGATGGTGCAGCGAGGACCGCTGGAGCAGGAGAACGACAACCTCCACCTGCCACGGCTGGTCTTTACGCACACGCGCCGCGAGTTCGGGCTTGTCCGCAAACTCATCGACGACATCAACGAGTGCCCGCAGGCGTGATCGTCGGCGCGGCACCCGGAATCTGCTCGACATCGCCGCCAGTGTGCTGACCGGGCATTCCGTGGTTGAGCCACGGGACGCCAAACGGTCCTCGCGGCGGATGAACGATCGTGAAACTGATCCGGTCGTCACCGGTTCGGCGCACATAGTCACTGCGTGCGATGACACCCGGCGGCAGCGTCCGCGGGCGCGGACCTGCGAGCGGGGCCGGCGGCAAACTGCTCACCGCGGGCTGTCCGGCTGCTCGGCCACCGGTGTTTGTCGGCACGGCGATAAGGCCGCTGGGCCGGTCTGACGAGGCGAGTTCCTGCCCCGGTCGCGGGACGATGATCGTCGCGGTGTTGAGTGGCGACTTCTCGTCAGCGCTCGCCGGGGAGGTCAGCGTCGTCAAGACGCCCGCGCCGAGCGCTCCCCACGCCGCTGCCGAAACGAGCAGCGTCGCGAACCGCTGGATGCGAGTACCGCCGGGAAAGTTGCCCGTAGATGTCTTCATGCTGTGCTCCGAGCCGATCGCGGACGGCGTCGGCTCAATCCTCCATACGATCGAGGTGATGCGTCGGTTCTCCAAACCCGGGTACCCCGTGGCCGCGCGAACGCAAGTGTCGCGGAACCGTGTTCCGCCGCTCAAGGCCATGGGGTTGCTCGCCGCGACGCTCCTGATGGCCGCCATCGCTGGCTGTACCGCCGACGCGACCCGACCGAACGACGCCGGGGGCCTGTCTCCCGACGCCGCGGCACAGTTGGAAGCCAGACGAGCGCTGGACATTGCCACGCTCCGGGGTGTCGGCCTCAACCAGCCGCCGGTTGCGGGCGCGGTCGGCATGGAAGTCCGGTCGTGGTCTGTCCGACCCACCAGCGAGGACCTGGAGTCCGCGATCGCCGTCGCGGCACTCGAGCCTGCGGACATCGGCGGCGATGCACTGCTCGCGTGGGATCGTCTGGGCGTTCGGGTGATGCAGGTGCGTATCGAGCGACTCGCGGCGTTCCATGCGGCGATGGCCGGCGGTCCGCTCAATATCGCGTCCTCCGCGAACCCGGTGTCAACACGCCCGCTGAACATCGAGCGCCAGTGGATCAACCAGGGGCCTCGGTGGTCCGAGGCGGTTCGCGGCGCGAGCGTCGCGCCGGGAAGCGTGATCACGCTCGACCAATCCCGGCTCGTGGTTGATGGCGGGCAGGTCCGGCTGCTCGCGCGATGCTGGGTCACGCCCGGGCTCGCGGCTTCTGCGGAGCGGACGACGGCCAACGGCCTGCTCGCGGTCGAACTCCTCCCTCAGCTTCAGGATTTTGCCGGGCGAGCCGACGACCCTCTCTTGCCGTCGCGATCGACAACGCGGGCGGAGAGTCAGGGACTCTCCTTTGAACGCCTCACTCTGCGGAGCCGTCTTGCGCCCGGTATGGCTCTGGTTCTGCTGCCGAAGGTCGCTCCGCGCGCGGAGGAACAGCCCGCAGAACCGTCGCGTCGCGCTCCGCGAGCGGGCGAGGTCGCAACGCTCGACGCGCCGCCGGCGAAGGATGATCCTCGTCCGTCAGTTCGGCCGATCGGGGAAGAATTCTCCGATTCGCCGGAGCCGCCAACACTCGGACAGCTGCTTCTCGGCGGCACCGGCACGGCGGCAACAGATGTGTCCGCGCCCTCTGGCCAGCGCCGCCAATCGGCGGTCATCATCGTGGTGCCCAGCGTGCCCGAGCGATTCAGGTTGTTGCCCTGACGCGGGGGAGTCATCGTCTCAGCGTCCGAGAACGTGATGAAGTTCGCGTCCGCTCGGGCGTATCTTGGCTTCATCGCAAAACAAATCGGAAGTTTCCGTCTGGAAGGATCTTTCGATGCTCCGAGTGAACCTTGCCAGCGCACGACCCGGCATGACCCTTGCCATGCCGATCTTCCACCCGACGCTGCCGGGACACACCCTGCTCAGGCCGGGGTTCACGCTCGACGAATTGACCATCGCTCGACTGACCGAGCTCCACGTCGGCAGCATCTGGATCCGCTACCCGGCTCTGGCCAACGTGCTCAAGTATGTCAGCCCGACGATCGCGTTCGAGCACGCGGCGGTCACGCACCTTCTGGGCCGCCTTCTGGACTCCGCTCGCCTTGGCAACGGCGCGGGTACGGCGGAGATGGACTTCCACATCTACGCCGGCGCTGTACGCTCGCTGGTCGGCAAACTCGTCGCCGAACCCAACGCCGCGATCCTGATCGGGGATCTTCTCTGCGCGACCTCGCCGCTTGCGCTGCACAGCGGCAATGTGTGCTTCATGAGCCTGTTGATGGGCCTGAAGCTCGATGCATATCTGATCGAGGAACGCCGACGGGTCTCGGCCAGGGCCGCGCGCGGTCGAGAGCCTCGGGCTCGGCGCACTGCTTCACGATGTCGGCGTCGAGCGCCTCGCACCCGATGTCCGTCGACGCTGGCTCGAGGGACTCGGCGAAGACGACCCCGCGTGGCGCGAGCACGTCCGTCTCGGATTTGATCTTGTCAGGGGCAAGGTCGAGCCCTCCGCCGCGGCGGTGGTGCTCCACCACCACCAACGCTTCGATGGCTCCGGATATCCCGCGGTCCGAGGAATCCCGGCTCGCCCGCTCATCGGCAGTAAGATCCATGTCTTCGCACGCATCTGCGCGGTTGCGGATCGCTTCGATGCCCTTCGCAACCCGGTTCGCGGCTTGTTCGCCGAGCAGCACCGAACGCCCGTGGTGAGGGTGCTCAGAACCCTGCTCACGGAGGCACGGTCGGGCGCGATCGACCCCGTGGTGTTCAAGGCCCTGCTGCACGCGGCACCCGCCTACGCGCCGGGGACGATCGTGCGACTGAATACCGGCCAGACCGCGGTCGTCGAACGCTTCACACCCTCAAGCCCGTGCCGCCCGGTTGTGCGGCATGTCCGATACATCGGTGCGGACATGGAGGTCAGCGACGAGAACCTCGGCGATACGTGGGACCTGTGCGAGCGCCGCGACCTCTGGGTCATCGAGGCCGAAGGGCACGACATCGAGCGGGACAACTTCGAGGCAGCGACGCCCGACGAGTTCGACCTGCGCGTGCTCCACCCCCCTCAGCGTGCCGTGCCGGGCCGCGTCGCACGCCGCGTTCATCCCTCGCTCTCGAGAACGACGCGATAGCGAGCCTGACCCGATCGCAGTCGATCCATCGCGCGGTTCACATCGCTCATCTTGAACTTCTCGATCATCGGACGGACGCCCGTCCGGGCCGCGAAGTCGAGCATCTGCGTGACGTCGGCCGGCGAGCCCAGACGCCCGCCGGCGACGGTGCGTTCGCTGGCGATCATCGGGAACGCGGCGATCGACAGCGGTGAGTTCGGCACGCCGACGATGACCAACCGTCCCTGCGGACGCAGGGTGTTGACCAGCGCGTTCCAGTCGGCATCAGCCGAGATCGTCGAGATGATGTAGTCAAAGCTGTTGGCCGCGCCGGCCAGCGCGGCGGGCTCCGATGTCGCGAGAAATGCGCTCGCTCCGAAGGCCCGCGCCTCGGCCTCCTTGCTGCGCGTCGAGGAAATCGCCGTCACTGGGCAGCCCCACTTGCTCAGGAACTGCAGCGCCAAATGGCCGAGCCCGCCGATGCCGACCACCGCGCACCGATCGCCCGCGGTCACCTTGTGCGTAAGCATCGGCGTGAAGACCGTCGCGCCGGCGCACATGAGCGGTCCGGCCAGTTCGCTGCTGATCGCATCAGGGATCGGCACGGCGAACTCCGCCTGAGCACGCACGTGCGTCGCGAATCCGCCGTGGCGACCGACGATCGTCGCGGCCTGCGTGCCGCAGAGATGCTGGCGTCCGCGCGAGCACCATTCACATCGCATGCACGCGCCGCACTGCCACCCGAGCCCGACGCGCTGACCTGCTCGCAGATGCGTGACGCTCCGCCCGACGGACTCGACAACGCCGACAACCTCGTGTCCCGGCACGAGCGGATACTGCGAGATGCCCCACTCATTGTCGAGCATGCTCAGATCGCTGTGGCAAATGCCGCAGTGCGTCACGCGCACATGCACATCGCCGTCGGCGAGCGGTCCGGGATCGAACGTCATGGGCTCGAACGAGGACTTGACGGCTTTGGCAGCGAACGCGCGAACGGACATGAGAACCTCCGTGAAGTCAGAGCCGGGTCGATCCACCAGGATGGTACCCGCAGCGCAAAGCCTCACAGAACGCGGCTTATGCCCGAAACACCGTGGCTGGCTCGACCTTGCCGACGCGAACCAGCGCGGCGATGCTCGCGAGAACGCTGATGGTGAGCATGACCGCGCTGGTGCCGGCGAGGATCTGCGGATAGAGCCTGAAGTTCCGCAGGTGCGGGATCTCCGCGGTCGCATCGAAGAACACGGCGCACGCGCCGAGCCCGATGCCCAGACCGAGCACGCCGACGGTGAGTGCCTGAAGCACGATCATCGCGCTGAGCGTTCGCTGCGTCGTGCCCATCGCTTTGAGCCCCGCGAAGACCTTGATGTTCTCGAAGACGAACACCAGAAACGTCTGCCCGGTGATGACGACACCGACGATGACCGCGACACAGATCGTGATGCCGAAGTTGACGGGGATGCCGGTGTTGGCGATATAGAAGAGCACCGTCCGCCAGGCAAAGGCCGATGCGGGCATCGCCTTGAGCCCGGTGCGCTCGGCGATGCGCTCGCTGAGCTCGTCGGCCGAAACACCCTCGTCCGGGTTGGCGACGACGAAGTTGATGAAGTTCCGCTCGCGCCCCACAAAGCGCCTCGCATCGGAGATCTTGGCGTAGATCACCGGAAACGTCGCAAAGGGCGGCGACACCCGGCAGATTCCGACGATCTTCGCGCGACGGTCGCTCAGTTCGATCTCGTCTCCCACGCGAAGCGGCTGACCGGGGAACAACGCCGCGAAGCCTCGGTCGTCGATGATGATCCCGTCCGGCTCGCGCAGAGCCGCGGCATCGCCGACGACCATCCAGCCCGGCGCACCGAAAAGCGTGTGATCATCGACTCCCAGCAGCACCGCCTGCCGGAACTGCCCCGCAACCGTCGCGCGCGTGAAGCTCTTGGACACTCCGAACGCCGCGCCGACACCGGGAACCGACCGAACCCGATGAACCTGCTCGTCGGCGATCGGCCGGAGTTCATCGATGTACCGCACCGACGGGTCCATCGCCCACACCGCACCGCCCACATCGCGGATCTGGCTGGTTGTACGCACCATGAGCCCCGTGAAGATCGCCACCTGCTGGCTGATCAGGAACGCGCACGAGGCGATGGTGAAGACCAGCGCGGCGAACTTGAAGCGATCGCCAACGAGCATCTTCAGACCGATGAGGAGCATCGCGATATTCATTGTACATGCATCTTTCTGGCCGAGACTCCGAGCCGCCGCCCGGCGGGCCGGTGACGTCAAGAGCTTCGGCCTCAGAGGTCTTCCGCGGCGACCGTGCCAACACGCAGCAGGCTCGCCCGCACTTCCGCAAACGCCGGCTCGCCGAGCAGGCGAGCCATCCGCTCCTGTGCCGCCTTCCAGCCGGGCTCGGCCTTCTCGAGCGTGCGCCGGCCCGCCGGGGCGATGCCCCAGAGTTTTACGCGGCGATCATCTCCCGCATGCGGGCGGATCCATGCGCGGCCATGCATCGTCGCGAGCACGCGCGAGAGCGTCGTCGGGTCCGCAGCGAGAATGTCCGCCAGTTCGTGCTGGGGCATCGGCCCCGCGGCAGAGAGCACACTCAGCAGCGTGTACTGCGTGCTGCTGAGCCCCGAAACCTGCATCTGCTCATCGTACAGACGCGTGACCGCCCTGCTGGCTCGACGCAGCGCGGCGCACAGACACGGGATGCGATCCGCAACGGACATGAAGATGTATATACATCCAATTGACGGCAAGTCGAGCCCCGGGCCGCGAATCTCCGCCCGGCGGCTCAGACGTTGAAGAGGAAGTGGCAGATGTCCGCGTCCTGCATGACGTACGACTTGCCCTCGGTCCGCATCTTGCCGTGTTCGCGGATGGCCTTCTCGCTCTTGTAGTGCTCCAGGTCGGCAACGCTGTAGATCTCCGCCCGGATGAAGCCCCGCTCAAAGTCCGTATGGATCACGCCAGCCGCCTGCGGCGCCGTCGCCCCAACGGGGATCGTCCACGCCCGCACTTCCTTTTCGCCAGCAGTGAAGTAGCTCTGCAGCCCCAGCAGCGCGTAGGCCTCGTGGGCCAGTGCGCTCAGCGCCGGCTCGGACATGCCGTACGCCGCGAGCATCTCCGCCCGCTCATCATCGGCCAACTGCGCCAGTTCCGCCTCGATCTTCGCGCACACCGGCACGACGCGCATGCCCTCATCCGCGGCCCGCGCCCGCACCTTCTGCGCCAGCGGCCCCTGGCCGTGAACATCGGACTCGTCAACGTTGGCGACATACAGCACCCGCTTGGCGCTGAGCATCCCAAGGCTCTTGACGATCTTGATCTCCTCCGGATCGGTCAGCGCCGAGACCACGCCGCGTGCGGGCTTTCCGTCATTCAGCACCGGGGCAAGCTTCTTGAGCACGCTGAAGCGGGCGATGTTCTCCTTCTCTCCGCTCTTAGCCGCCCGCTCGGCCTTGGGCAGCGCGCCCTCGATGGACTGCAGATCCGCAAGGATCAGCTCCATCTCGATCGTTTCGATATCGCGGATCGGGTCGACGGTGCCATCGACGTGCGTGACATCCTCGCCGCCGGCGGCCTTTTCGAAGCACCGCACCACGTGCAGGATCGCGTCGACCTCGCGGATGTGGCTCAGGAACTTGTTGCCGAGCCCCTCGCCCTTGCTGGCGCCGCGGACAATCCCGGCGATATCGACCAGCCGCAGGGCCGCGGGGATGACCTTTTGGGTCTTGATGAACGACCGGATGATCTCGAGCCTTTTGTCCGGAATCGGCACGACGCCGACGTTGGGCTCGATGGTCGCAAAGGGATAATTCGCGGCGAGCACGCCCGCGTTGGTCAGTGCGTTGAAGAGCGTGCTCTTGCCCACGTTGGGCAGACCGACAATGCCGGCTTCCATGGTCGCGTGATCCTTGGCGTCAGGGACTCGGGCCGCATCGGCCGGCGCAACGCCGGAAGAGCGGGGCCAATGCTAGCGTCAACCGGGGCAGGGGCCAGCGACAGCCGGGAATCCGGCGAAGACCGCCGACGGCCTGTGGTTTCCGGCACCAGCACGCGAACGGATACCGAGATTCCGGATCGCTCAGGCGCAAAATCTCTCTACGACGCCGAAACCGCTTGCCAAAGCCGGGCGTATCAGGCATAGTGAGGAAGTCTCGCAGACCGGGCATCGGCGGAACCACACGAACCCGCCCATCCCGGCTTCGACGAGACAACGAGCGGGTGCCCACCTTGACGATCGCCCGGCGAGCGATGCCGGCTCCGATCAAGGGCACCCGGGCGATGTCCCGCGGGCGACGGCCCGCGGCAAAGGGCCGGGCGATCGGGAGCAACTCCCCGATGGCGGCTCGGCAGGGTTTTCGCGAAAGGAGGTGGTCCAGTGCTGAACTACGGATTGCATAAGGGGCGTTGCCTGTAAAGGCCGCTCGACGGAGCACCTGGGCCGATTGACCGACTCGCCGACCCGCTCGGCGACAAGGCAATGAGGTCCCGGGCTCGCCCCGGACGAAAGTCGCCGCCCCGCGGGATCCGTCCCGCGGGGCGGTTTGTTTTTGGCACGACGAGCCGCCAGCGCGGCCGTGGCCCCGCTTTTCGCCCCGACGGGGCACCGGGCTGCCCTCAGGGGCTAGACGGGCGAGAGTCTCGCTGCGTTCGTGGCAACTGGACTATCCGAGAATGCACACGGCCCGAGCGTCAGCCCGGGCCGTGGAGAATTGAACTCAGTTTGTCGGGTCAGCGTCGAGAAGGCTCAGCGGCGGCGCCGCGCGGCGATCAAGCCACCGAGGCCGAGGATCGCTGCAGCGCCGGGGGTCGGCACGAGGCCGCTGGTCGCGAAGCTGGTGGAGTAGTTGACCTGCTTGCCGCTGAGAATCGTGAAGTTCATGGTCATCGCGGCGTTGGCGACGCCCGAGAAGACGTTGTTGAGATCAACGGCCGTTCCCTCGAACCTGATGTTTAGGCTGTTGGGGCCGCTGGACGTGAAGCTCTGGGAGGTGGAAGAGAACCGGATATTCGAGCCGCCGAAGGCGACGGTGAACAGCGAGGGGTAGTTGCTGTTAGGGGGACGGGGGGCGCAAACGCCACAACGCCGCCGGGCAGAGTGATCGGCGAACTCACGGTCACGGAAGCCGCTATCGCACCGTTGAAGATGTTCGGAAGGCCGCCGAAGGTCGCCGGGCCCGGATTGTTGATCAAGTGCAGAGGCCCGCCCCAGTTGAACGACGTCGCCTGCGCCAGCGTGCTGCCAACGAAGGTGCCCGGCGAGCCGATCGGAACAAAGCCCATCGTGCCGTTCACAACCGCGGCAGAAGCCGAACCCGCGCAGGCAGCCAGTGCCAACGCGCCGATAGCGATCAGACTTTCACGTCTCTCTCTCTCCTCTGCCACCTGTCGGCGGCGATCAATGTCAGCGGCCCGCGCTCGGCACACGCCCCGCATAGGCGAAGACCGCACCCGGAAGTTTACCCAACCCCTCCCCCACTGTGTCAACCACTGACGGGTCGATTCTTGTATGGCCGCGAATGTCAACAGACGCAAGATTCGCGAAACGGAAGGCACTGATCGGGAGATAGCAAGCGTGCTTGTGGCTAGGCGCCGATCCCCACCGCACTGCCGCGCGACGAGCCGCTGTTCGAGATGCGGGGGAGCGGGCGGGCTGATCCGGATCTTCAACCGCGACCTGGTGTCCGCCGGGATGGCCCGCATCGAGAAGCGTGGCGGCGAGGATGTGGTCCCCAGGACCGACGATCGCGGCCGCACGATCGATATCCGCGCCCTGCGGCACACCTTCGGGACGCATCTGTCGAAGGCGGGCGTGCCCCTGCGGACGGCCCAAGCCGCGATGCGGCACAGCGACCCGAGCCTGACGGCCAACGTCTACACCGACCCGAAACTGCTCGACATGGCCGCGGCGGTGGCCAGCCTGCCCGACCTGCCGCTGGGGGCGGTTGGTGTGCGAGCGGCGGCGGCGAACTGAGCCACGACGAGATTCATGAACGACCACGGCCCGAGCGTGTGCCCGGGCCGTGGAGGACTCGACTCAAGTTATTCGGCCAGAGCCGAGCGAACTCAGCGGCGACGACGCGCGGCGAACAGGCCGCCGAGGCCGAGGACCGCGGCAGCGCCGGGAGCGGGCACAGCCTGATATGCGTCCACGTAGAACTTCGAGAAATCACTGGACGTGGACACGGCACCCGAGAAGGTTGACTTACCGCGGAGCGTGAAGTTCCCGAGCGGGCCCGAGAGCGCATGGTAGTTGGAGGTAAAGAGGCTGCCCTGAACGTCGATGCCGCCCGCCGCCGTGGGTACTGGCACGAAGCCGCTGCCCGAGTCGAACTGGATATCCGTGTAGGAGTACTGAGCCCGCGTCTGAAACGTTGTCGATGCCAACTGATAGCCGAAGTCAAAGCCGGCGAGATCGTTGCCCGCGGTGAAAGTAGGCGCTTGGGTCATCGCCATCGCCGCTGACCCGGTCCAGTCGCTGGCCGAGAACAAACGGAACGTGATGGTCCTGGCGGTGTTGTTCCACTGCAACTCCCAGGAGCGGGTCACGCTACCGCCCCACCAGCCGCTACTACCGGCCATGCTGCCTTGGATCGTCGTGCGACCCGAGGCTTCGAGACGCGCTGCGCCAGCCCCGACCGATGTGTTGTTGAAGGTTCCGATCGCCCGCGCGACCCTCGAAGTGCCGGGGAGAGGCGAAGCAGCCGTTCCATCCACAAGGGACAGACCGGCGTTTGCCGAACCCGCGATGGCCGCGAGGGCCAACGCACCGATAGCGATCGAAGTCTTCATGCTCTCTCTCCTCTGCCGCCCTTCGGCGGCGATGTTCGCCAGCGGCTCGCGCACGGCAACAGCCAAGCGCGGAGAAACTCCGCACTTTCCATTATGCGCTGCCCTACCCCCCCCGTCAACCAGAAATCCGCGAAGATTGTCCTTTGGCAAGATGGGCAACGATGGACGGAGGGATCGGTTCGCCAGATCGAGGCCAATCCGGGTTATCGGATGCGACGCCGCGGATGGGCGTGGTGGTCGTCGAGACTCCCAGAACCCCTGGGCATGAACCACCGTCCCAAACGGCTCATCCACACGGTTGGGAACGCCCGGGCTGCCGATCAGAATCCCCGTGAAACTGGCCACTTTCGACGTACGCCACGTTCGCTTGCACACGGGCTTGCACAAGCCCGCGCATGATCGGGATTCCCGCCCCCGCGCCCGTCCCGCGACGTTCGCCCACGGGCGGCCCGGCCCGGCGCTGGCCCCGATTCCCGGGCGTCGCCACGCGGCCGCACGTCGGGCCAACGTGGCGCGACGTGGGCGTCTACGCGTCTACGCATACAGAATCCGCGACGATGCCGCTGTGGGCGGGGATTCTGTAGACGCAGACGCCCCACGGCCGCGTAGGTACTCCGCCGAGGGGGGACCGGTCTCGAAAGGCCTACGGGAACAGCCGCGCGGGTAAACAGAGTTTGTTTCGCGCGGAGATGGGCGATTTCCCAGCAAATCCGCCCGTTTGCCCACATCGGGCCGAACTTGCCCACATGTCGCGGATTGACGGCGAAATCGTTCCGGTTTGCCTTGCCTGTTCCCGAATGTCATGGCTTCATGTGTCACTACGCGGGGCGGAACCCCGCGACGGAGACCACGAACATGAACGCGACCACGAAGACCACGCTCGACCTCGCCAAGACCCTCGCCAAGAGCGGGTTCCACATCCCCGCGATTGAGATCCACACGCCCGACGGCCGCACCTGGAACATCGCGACGGTCCCCGCCGGTCGCGGCCGCCACCTCGACGGCCACTGGGGACCGCGGCCCGGAGCGCTTGGCGGCTTCCGCCTCTTCGAGATCAACCGCGATACCGACGCCCCCGACGAGCACGACGCGATCGACGGCGACACCTGGGCCGCCGACGAGTTGGTCGACTACCTCCGGGCGGTC
>JAJTHN010000002.1 GCA_021297895.1 Phycisphaeraceae bacterium
GGGGGGGGGGGGGGCCACGGCGCGGCCCGGGTCCGGGGTGGGGGGGGGGGGGGCGGGGGGGGGGTGGGGGGGGGGGGGGGCGCGGGGGGGGGGGGGGGGGGGGGCTGGGGCGGGCGAGATCTGGCCGGGGGTGCGGTGTTTCGGGCTTGCGGGGCGGGGAACGATGGGCTCGGCGCGTGGCCGGGCGCGGGGCCGATCATCGCACGATCGGCCGCGATGCTCGCGCAGATTCAGCGCGGGCGCCCATGCGCAGCATCCGGGCACGGTCACGCAGCATCCGGGCACGGTCACGCAGCGCGCCGACGCGTGAACGCGCCGGGGGCGCAGCGGAACGGATGGTCCGGGCGCGGGCGCGCGGGGCGGGGGCGCGTGGGCGCGGGGTGGGGACGCGTGCGCTGTGGGCGGGTTCGCGTGCGCGGGGCGTGCGCGCGGCTGCGCCGATCATCGGCGCACGCGCACGAATGCGCGAGACGCGTGCGCGCGGAATCCGTGCGCGGTCGGCCGCATGACCCGTTGCATGGCGACAGCGCCCACGGTCCTCCCCCGGTTCCGACCGGGGGAGGTGCCGCGTCCTCGCGGCGGAGGGGGCGGGGGGTCAGGTTTCGCCGGGATCTTGGCCTTTGCGGGGCGTGCTCCCCCTCCGGCTCGAAGACTCGCCACCTCCCCCGTTGGGAAACGGGGGAGGATCTTGTGGAACCGGGGGCGGATCTTTCTTCTTTGTTGTTTTGATGATTTGCTGCTTTGAGCTTTCGCCCCCGCGCCCCCTCCGGCTCGAAGACTCGCCACCTCCCCCGGTAGGAACCGGGGGAGGAGCTTGCGGAATCGGGGGAAGATCTTTCTGATTTGCTGCTTTGATGATTTGCTGCTTTGAGCTTTGGCGTCTTCGCTACGCCCTGACGATTTCGGTTTGCACGGGGCTGGTGACTTCGATGCCCGAGCCGTCGGCGTTGATCGAGACGTTGATCTCCAGGCGCACGCCGAACTGCGGCGTGTAGATGCCCGGCTCGATGGTAAAGCCGGTGCCGGGGAGGATGATCCGGGTGTCGTGCGTCTCGAGGTTGTCAAGGTTCGCGCCAAGGCCGTGCACCGCCGGGCCGGGGCTGAGGCTGTGCCCCGTGCGGTGGCGCACGAACTCGGAGAAACCGGCGGCGGTCAGGCGGTTCCTGGCGGCGTCATCGAGCTGGTAGCCCATGAGCGGCGCGCCGGTGGCGGCGGGGAAGAATGAGCGGGCCAGGTCCAGCGCCGCATCGCGCGCGGCGGCGACGGCGGTGAAGACCTCGATGTGGCGCGGCGAGGGCTCGGCGCCTTCAGCGCCGCCTGCAAGGCCGACCGAGCCGCCGGCAAGGCCAACCGAGCCGCCGGCAAGGCCAACCCAAGTAATGTCGGAGAAGATGTGCTCCTCCCCCGGATAGCGCGCCCACAGGTCGATGAGCACCCAGTCGCCGCGCGTAATCGGCGCGGGATCGGTCTGGCTGACCTCAAAGTGCGGATCTCCGCTGTGGGCGTTGGCCGCGACGATCGGGCCTTCCTGCGTCTCCAGACCCGCGTGGGCGAAGGCATCGAGGATCAGGTGCTGGACCTGCGCCTCGTTGACCGGTGTGCCGGTGCGCACACGCTGGCGGATCAGCTCGAAGGCGCTGTCCTTGGCCGCGGCGACAAGGGCGGAAGCCTCGCGGTGGCGGGCAAGGGCGTGCTCGCCCCAGCGGGCCACGGCGACCTGGATCAGGTCGGCGGAGGAAACGATCTGCGCCGAGGGACCGGCGCGCTCGCGCACGAGCTCGATGCTCCCGCCGTCGGCGAAGCTCACGGCGGGAAGCTCGTTGCGCGGGGAGTATTCCATCGCGATGCGCCCGCACCCGGCGACGGCTTCATCGAGCCGCTCGAGGAGCCCGCGCCAACTGGCGTAGGGGCGCTTGTCGATGGTCACATCGGCGAAGGCCGCGGCATCGAGCGGCGAGTGCAGCAGCGCGGGGGGTCGGCCCGGGCGGATGATCAGCCACGCCCTGCGCGTGGTCCAGCGCCGGCTCGCGGCGGGGGGCGTGCCCGTGCCCGCGGGCGCTCGGTGCGGGCGGTGCGGGAGCAGGCGCGCGAGGATGGGGTTGCTGCCCCGGAAGTCGTAGATGACCCAGGCGTCGATGCCGCGGGCGCGCATGAAGTCTTCGATGGCCGGGAGCGCGGGAGAATCGGGCGATAGGAGCATGGGAGATCCGTGGATGGTGGGGCCTGCGGAGCGGGGGAGGAGGAACACGGGGCGCGGAGCGAGGAGCGCGCATCCCCGCATGATGATTGCCCGGCAAAGACCCTCGCGTGCAACGAAAGACCCCCCACCCCCCACCAAAGCGCAAAGGCCAGCGCCACCCCTCTCACTGCGCCACTGTGCCACTGTGTCACTGCGTCACTTCGTGGGGCCACTGTGTCACTTCACGCGCGCACGCGGGATCATCGATGCACGCTCGGCCGGGCGCACCGGCCCATCCGGCCCGGGCCGCGTCTGGTCCAGGTCTTCCAGTTGCGGCGGGCTCAGGCCCATCGCAAAGCCGAGCCAGTGGTCCAGGTCGTACACCGCCGGCGTGCCCGTCCGCCAGGCATCGAGCACGAACGCGACGCCGCGCGTCGGCACGGTGCGCGGCGGCAGGAGCTCATCGCGGCTGATCCTGGCCGGGTCGAAGACGACCACCGCGTGATGCTCGGCGAAAGTCGACCGGTCGTGGGCGATGCCCGTGACCTGCAGGCCCCGCGAGCGCGCGACGGGGGCGACGGTGTCGAAGACGATGCTCTGCCAGTGGTAGCACAGGCCGAGGTTGCCGGTGGGGAAGAGGTTCGTCGAGAGGTTGCCGGTCAGCCCCGCGTGCCAGCGCGGGGATGTGCTGGCGTTCGCATCGGCCACGACACGCTCGTAGGCATCCATGACCGCGGCCATGCGCGGCTCGGCGAGGATCTGCTCGCGACAGAGACGCGAAGGCCCGCACGCGGCCAGGGCCAGGGCGCACGAGCCGATGAGCAGGAGGAGGATCGCGCGGCCGAGGCCGCGCAGCGTGAAGGCGAGAACGCGCGGCGGAAGGCCGGCCCCGCGCAGCGGAAGACAAGCCCCGTGGGATCCATCAACGGCCCTCACGCACGCCTCTGCGGGGCGTGCGCCCGCATCGCCGCGTAGAAGCGATCGGCAAAGCCCCGCGCATCGCACAGCGGCGAGGCCAGCAGCCGCGACCGCAGCCCCGCCCGCAGCGACGCCAGCCGCGCGCGATCCGCCGCCAGCGCCGCCACCGCCGGCGCAAAGGCCGCCGGATCGCTCACGCACAACTCCCCCAGGCCCGCGCCGGTCAGCAGCGACAACCCGACCCGCGCCGCGTGCGTCGCGCCCGCGATCGACACGACCGGCACGCCCATCAGCAGCGACTCGCAGGTCGTCGTTGCGCCGTTGAACGGGAACGTGTCCAGCGCGATGTCCAGTTGTCCGTACGCGGCCAGGTGCGACCGCGTGTCCCGGGCCGGGGGAAGGAACCGCAGGCGCGCCGGATCGATCCCCGCCGCGGAAAGAAGGCCCGTGGCGTGCCGACGGCTCTGCTCATCGGCCAGGGCCTGCGCTTTGAGCGTCAGCGTCGCATCGGGGATCGCGTTCATCACCTCGGCCCAGCGCTGCGCCGTCAGGGGCGTGAGCTTGGAGATGTTGTTGAAACTGCCCAGGCGCACCGGCCCGCCCGCGGCGACATCGCCCGCGCCCGATGAGCCGCGGGGCGGCGGGAGATCGGGCTCATCCGGCGGCGTGTAGCAGACAAACGGCGCGGCGATGCGCACGAGGCGCTCCGATGCGTGCGCATCGGCGGCTCCCGGCGGATCGGTCAGCGCATCGACGATGCGGAGGTCGATGAACGGGCAGCCGGTGGTCGCGGGATAGCCCAGGTACGTCGCGGCCATCGCCGCGGGACGGTGGGCCAGCGCGGCAAGCCGGTTGCCGCGCGTCAGGCCGGCCAGGTCGATGGCGATGTCCAGATGGTCATCGCGCACAAGACAGGCCAGAGCGCGGTCATCGAGCGTGATCGCGTCGCGCCAGGTCGCCCCCGCCGCGACGGCCGCGGCGCGCAGGGCCTGGTTCATCGCATCGGTCGCCAGGGCGTGCACGGGCTCGCGCACATCGTAAACGAACAGGTCGATCGCCCGCCCGGCCAGTGCCTCGGCGTTGAGCAGAGCGCGGGCGAAGTAGCCGACGCTGTGACGGCGCAGGTCGGGGCTGATCAGGCCGATGCGCAGGCGCGAATCGGCCGGGCGCGGAGCGGCGACGGCCGCGGGCGGGAGCGGCTCGGCCATGGCGTTCATCGCCAGCGCGCGGCCCAGGGCGCGATGATCATCGAGCACCGAGCGTGCTCCGGCCCCGGCGTCGTCGTACAGCGCGCAGCTGGCGATGTTCGCCAGCGCTTCGGCGTACTGCGGCGCGAGCGTCGCGTTGTGCTGCTCGTACAACGCCGCCTCGGCCCGGCGCAGGGCGACGCTCGCGGCGTTCTCTCCCGCGCGGTGCAGAGCGCCCGCGAGCATGGGCATGATGACCGGGTGATTGGGGACAAGTTCGTTCGCCCGGCGCAGGTGCTCCAGCGCCTCGCCCACGCGATCGATCGTCAGCAGCGCCGCGGCGAGTGTGGCTCGGAACTGCGGATCGTCCGGCTGCTTGGCGACCAGCGCGGCCAGCGGCGCGACGGTGCGCTCGCTCCGTCCCATCATGCCCAGGACCGCGGCGACGCGCAGAAGGACCGGCGCGGGCGGTGTCGGCGTGAGGTCCAGGATCCGCTCGGCGTGGGCCGCGGCGCGGTCGAGCCGTCCGAGGGCCGCGTAGGCGTCCATGGCCAGTTCACGCAGGCGCGTGTGGTCGGCGGGCGAGAGGCGCGCCAGGATGTCATCGATGAACACCGCGGCATCGGCATGGCGGCCCGAGGCGAGCATCGACTGGGCCTGCATGGCGGCGGAGAAGGTGTCGATCATGCGAAGATGCTCTTGAACGAGAGCGCGCGGCGCAGGTCGGCGATCTGGCCGGTGTGGAAGGTCATGCGCGTGATCAGGGCCCAGGCCGGCACTTCGCCGCCGCCCCAGCGGAGCGGCCGGTCGATGTCGGCATCGGGCAGCGAGCGCGCGACCTCGGCCAGTCGGTCGCACGCGGCATCGAAGATCGCCCTTGAGCGGGCCAGCGTCGGGAACTTGTCGTGGCGCTCCTGCGGTCGCGAGCCGAAGGCGATGGCCTCGGTGTCGAAGTAGCCCTTCTCGCGGCTGCCCGAGTGCCCGTCGGCGGGGATGAAGTCGGTCGCGGGGAGCGCGGGCGTGGCGTCGCCGGTCAGCAGGGCGCAGACGCGGTGCATCGTCAGTGCGCAGTGGCCCAGGCACCAGCAGACGTGGTTGGGAAGGTCGGGTGTCTGGCGGACCGCGGTCACGTCGTTGAAGCCTTCGAGATATCGGCCGAGGAGAACCTTGTTGGCAAGGATCTGCTGGGCCAGGAGTTCTTGTGCCTTCATGGCCTGAGGGTACTCGGTTCGGCGGCGGTCGTGAGGGGCCGGGGTGGTGATGGGCCGGGGTGGGGTTGGTCGTTGGATCGGTGAAGGGGCGGGGGCGGGTGGAGGCGAGTGGGGTCGAGCATGGCGGCGGCTATGCTGGACGCGAGATGCAGACGCTGGCGGAGATACGCGCGTTGCTGGAGGGGGCGGGGCTGTCGCCGCGCAAGGCGCTGGGGCAGAACTTCCTGATCGACAAGAATCTTGTGGGCAAGCTGATCGATGCCTGCGTGCCCGCGGCGGGGTCGGTGGTGCTGGAGGTCGGTCCGGGGACGGGGACGCTCACGGGCGAGTTGCTGGCGCGCGGACTGCGCGTGGTCGCGTGCGAACTGGACCGCGGGCTGGCGGAGCTGCTCCGTCAGACGCTCGGCACGGGCGAGCACGCCGGGCGGTTCGCGCTGGTCGAGGGTGACTGTCTGCCGGACGGGCGGCATGTGCATCCGGAGGCGGTGGCGGCGGTGGAGCGTGCGCTGGCGGACGCGGGGGCGGAGCGGTTCATGCTCATCGCGAACCTGCCGTATGCCGCGGCGACGCCGCTGATGCTCTCGCTGCTGATTCATCACCCGCGGTGCGTAAGTCTCGGGGTGACGATCCAGAAGGAAGTCGCCGGACGGCTCCTGGCACAGCCCGGGACGAAGGAATACGGGCTGCTGGGAATCGTGGCCCAGGCGATGGCGGAGGTGGAACTGGTGGCGAATCTGCCGCCGGAGTGCTTCTGGCCTCGGCCCGATGTGACCAGCGCGATGGTGCTTCTGAAGCGGCGCGAGCGACCGCTGACGACCGACCCGGCGGGTCTGGCGGGATTGTGCCAGCGGCTGTTCAGCCAGCGGCGGAAGCAACTGGGCTCGATTCTCGGACGCGGGCTGATGGAGGGTTCGGGGATCGACCCGATCCTGCGTCCGGAAGCGCTGAGCGTCGAACAACTCATCGCCCTGGCGGCGTATGTGGGAAGGACTTCGACATCCACACCTGATGCAGATTGAGAAATCGGCCTGCGGCGAGGGCGGGTGATGGGCGATACTTCAGTGGACGCAAAGGCGTCTGCGTCGGCAGGATCTTCGCGGCGTTGTGCGTGATGGAGGCGAACTGAGCGATGGGCCAGCCGGCGAGCGAACACCCCGCGGTGCATGCCGACTCTCTAGGGCCGGCGCTGGAACCGGCGCTGTGCGAGGCGGTGCGCGAGCGGGGCGGGACGCTGAGCCACGTTCGGTGGTTCCGCAGCGACTGGCAGCGCGGCGGGGGTGCGACGGCGTTCGCGACGTTCACGGGAGCCGACGGACGCGGCCGCGCGGCGGTGGCGAAGTTGCCGGTGGGCCCATCGGAGCTGCGGTGGACCGTGGCGCTTGGGACCGACGCGAGCGCCGAGCCGGAGTGGTGCACGCCGCGGGTTCTGGCGTCCGGGGACAGCCTTGGCGGATACGACCTTGGCTGGCTGGTGATGGAGCGGCTGAGCGGCGAGTCGATGTCGCACCACGCCGATGCGGACGGGGTTCACGCGATGCTGCGTGCGTGCGCGATGTTCCAGTCGCGGGCTCTGCGGGTGCGGCCACCGAGCGATGCGCCGACGCCGAGCCCGGACTTTGATGCGCTGGTGGACAAGTCGCGCGAGGTGATCCGTCGGAGCGACATCGCCGAGACGACGGCGTGGAGCGTGGAACTGCGGCACGCGCACAAGGCGATGCCGATGCTGCTGAGCCGGTGGCGCTCGCGTGAGATCAACGCGTGGTGCCACGGCGACTGTCACGTGGGCAACGCGATGCTGCGCGTGCCGACGGGGGCGGCTTCGGGCGGTGCCGCGGCGGTGGCGAACGGGCACCCGCAGGTGTGTCTGCTGCCGACGGCGCCGATCGTGCTGATCGATCTGGCGCTGGTCCACACGGGGCACTGGGTCGAGGACGCGGTCTATCTCGAGCGGACGATGTGGGGTCGTCCCGGGGCGCTCGATGGCGTTCACGTGGTCAAGGAGCTGGCGGCGGCGCGCAGGGCGCTCGGGCTGGCGTGCGACGGGGACTACGGCATGATCGCGAACGTCAAGCGAGCCCTGCACGCGGCGATCGCGCCGGCGCTGCTGGAGCGCGAGGGCAATCCGCGGTATTTGTCGGCGGCGCTGGAGGTTCTGAGGCGGACGCTGCCGCAGGTTGCCCACTGACGGCGCGTGAGGCGGTGGCCCGGGTCAGCGCAGTTCGACATCGCCGCGCTTGAGGTCGGGCGGCCGGGCGGCGCGCCTGGCGGCGAGCCACTCATCGAATCCCGGGGGCTTGGGGTAGATTCGATCGAAGAGTCGCTGGGCGTTGGCCTGCTGCTCGGGCGAGGTGTTGGAATCCGCGCCGCCCTTGAACATCGACAGGATGACCTCGTAGGCGAGTTGCTGGACCTCGAGTGGCGCGGCGCGATAAGCCAGTGCGCCGTCGACCGGGCCGAGCAGGTTCACGAACGCGGCGAAGCGCTGTCCCATCAGGGTGGAGAAGTCGCGCGGAATAATCTCGGTTCGTCCGGCATCGGGGTTGACCGCGGTGCCGCCCGCGGCGTCCTGGAAGTACAGGGTGTGGACCTGTCGCGCGTAATTCACCGCGGATGCGAAGACCTCGGGGTTCTGCGCGAGCAGGCCGAAGGTGATGCCGGCCATCAGAGAAGCATCGACCTCCTGCATGGCCACGTTCGGGCTGGTGACGCGTTCGGCGAGGTTCCGCTGGACGTAGTCCTCAAGCGGGAGCTTGATGGAGTTCTCGACGTCGATGTTGTTGGTGTTTCGGTGGGGCCAGAGGGCGAGTTTGGTCTTGTAGGCCTGCGCGCCCTCGACATCTCCGGCGCGATAGAGATAGCTGATGGCGTCGGAAAGGAAGTTCTCGTAGCCGGCGGAGTAGAAGCGGTACGGACGCTCGGTGATATCCGCGCCGTGCTGGGTGAGGAACTGCTGGACCTCGCGATTGGCGGCTTCTTTGAGACGCTCTCCATAAGACGGGATGAAGTCGC
Organism: Phycisphaeraceae bacterium; assembly: GCA_021297895.1. Taxonomy (GTDB): domain Bacteria; phylum Planctomycetota; class Phycisphaerae; order Phycisphaerales; family UBA1924; genus JAJTHN01. The sequence continues at coordinate 8,505 of JAJTHN010000002.1, forward strand.
CGTTGACCATGGCGATGTAGCGGGTGGGGCTGGAGATGTCGAAGAGCACGGTGCCGGAGCGGTAGAGTTCCTGCAGCGCCTGGATCACGATGCGGTCGGTGTTGATGAAGTCCTGATCGCGGACGTTGAACTCGTTGGTGCGTTCCTGGGCCTGTTCGACGCCGCGGGCGGCCCAGTAGAGCGCGTGGCTGGCGGGGTGTCGCCAGTCGAGCGGGCCGTACTTCTGCGTGTAGCGGACCATACGGTCGGTGTCGTAGCGATAGTCCCGCTCGAGCAGATGCTTGCGGAGGTGACGGACCAGCAGCCGGCGGGCCTCGATGAGCGTGGGCTCGTTGAGCAGGTCGAGCAGTTGCTTGGCGGCGGGCTCGCCGAGCGTGGCGTTCACACCGGCCATCTCGGCCATGCGGGTCATGGCGCGGAACTGCTCGACGCTGGCCAGAAGGCGACGGCGGCCGTCGCGCGTGGTGATGTCGATGCCCAGCGAGCCGAGGCGCTCGACCAGTTCACGCGCGGCGGGCTGCGCGGCATAGACCTCCTGCAGCGTCGATGGAGCCGAGCGGACGACTTCGAGCCAATCCACCAGTGCGGCGACGTACGCCTCGCGCGAGCGCGTCTGGGCGTTGCGCGTCGGGGGCGGGCCGAGGATCACCGACCACTCGACGGCCATGGCCTGCTTGTAGTAGATGTTCGCGTCGTCGGTGGTGCCCTGGATCTTGTGCAGGAAGATCCAGCCGAGCTCGCGGTGCAGCAGCAGGTCGTTCGGATTGGCGGGGATGGCCTGCTCTCGCAGGAGCCGCACGCCGGAGTCCACCCACTGCCAGCGCTCCTCGCGCGTCTGGGCGGCGACGGAGATGTTGTACGCGAGATTCCAGGCGTGGAAGACCCACACGCGCGGGAAGCGCGGCTGCAGCCGCGTGATCGTGCGCGAGAGATCGACCGCCTCGTAGTACTTGCCGTCCTGCTTGAGGTTGTTGGCCCGGATCCAGAGCCAGTTGACAAAGAGCCCGCGGAACGCACCGGCCGCGACGCCGAGGGCTTCCTCGCGCGTCATGGAGTTTTCGATGCGGTCGGTGTAGGTGAGCTGATTGCGGCCCGCGCTCGCGGCGAGAAACTGCGTCAGGACCACGGAGATCGCGACGCAAACGCTGAACACACCGAGGGCCACCGGGTGCGCAACGCCCGAGCGGCGCACGCGGCGGGCGCGGGCGGACATGCCGGGAGAATCGGGCAGCGGATTGGGGCGGAGGTTCATGGCGGTCGGCTCGGATCGGAAGCGGATGAGGAACGAACGACGTGAGCGGTCCAAAGGAGCGGACGATGATCGCGACGATCAGTTGCCGGAGTAGATGGCCAGTTCGCGCTTGCGGAAGATGATCACCGCGACGACGCCGAACGCGACGGAAAGAATGAGCATCACGGCGCCCGCGCCGGCGGCCTCGGTCCAGTCGAGCATGAGACCCTCGACGATCCGGTTGACCGGGTCGACGGTGCCGTAGATCTTGAGGACGTCGGCGATGACCGTGGCGACGTTGTAGACCACCACGCGGTACCAGAGAACGTTCTGCTCGTTGTCCGTGACCTGGAAGTAGTCCAGCGCGGTGGAAAGGAACGCGCTGCCCTCGGCCGCGAAGAAGGTCGCGAAGGAGACGAGGCTGGCGACCGGGAACGACAGGAACGTTGCGCTGGTGACGCCCAGCATGGCCAGGAAGGCGATCTTGAGCCAGAGCACGATCATGACGCGCAGGAAGTTGGAGCGGAAGCCGCCCTCGGAAAAACTCAACTCCAGACCGTCCGGCGGGAACGAGAGGCTCTCGGGATTGTTGATTCCGCGGCGGAAGTCACCGTTCCAGACTCGCATGGCCAGGGTGCCGTCATCGCGAATGAGCGAAGCGGGAAGCGGGAGCGTCAGCGGCTGATTGAGCGTGACCTCACGGACGAAGGCGTCGCCGCCCTCGAACTGGAAAGACAGGCGGTACGTGACGGTGGGGTTGTTCGCGCCGGACTGAATCTTGTACCTGAAGGTCAGCGGCTTGCCGGTATCGCGGGCCTGAGAGAGACCCTCGAATCGATACTCGCGGCCATCGCCAGGGGCAAGCGAGAGCCAACCGAGAAGGACCAGACGCTCGGCATCACGGCGGATGCGGACCATGTCCGGCGGCGGATAGTCGGGGCGCTTCTCGCGCTCGTCAAGCTGCTCCTTCACACGCACTTCAACTTCGCGCTGGACCATCTCGGCCAACTCGGGCGGAATCGCCGGGCGCTCCGTACGCCGCGCGGCGAGCACCCGGTATTCCAGTTCCATGCGGTCGGGGCTGATGTTCCGCGGGTCGCGCGCGTCGACGACAAAGGGCGCGACCTCGCCCTGAGCCTTTTGCCTGCGCAGGTGCTCCATGAACAGGAACACGCCGGCGGAACTGACGCTCAGCAGCACCAGCCCGACCAGCGATGCACCGAGCCACTTGCCAAGGACGTACTGCCACGCCGCGACGGGCTTGGTGACGGTCTGCCAGATCACGCGATCGCGCTGCTCGAATGAGACGCTGCCGACGGCCAGAAAGAGCACCAGCAGCGCCGAGAGGGCGAACGACACGCCGACGCTGTAACTCAGGAAAGACTGGACGCGATATCGCAGCGGCGTGCTGGGGTCCAGGACGAACGGCAGCGACGCGAGCATGAACAGCAGCAGGACCACGAAGACCAGCGAGACCTTCATGCGTGTGGCCTCGAAGACCACGTTGCGGGCGATGGCGGTGACCGGATGCGGGAATGACAGCGCCAGCGACAGTGCGCGGATGAGCCCGCTGAACGCGGCCGAAAGGGCGAGAATGCCACCCGCGACGCCGCCGACGGTCCGCATGGTCTCGTTGCCCAGCAGCACGAGCGGGACAACGACGACCGCGCCGGCGAGCATGATGGCCAGATATGTCAGCGCGACGCCGATCCAAATGACGACGATCGCGACGCCCGCGACGACAAGGATGATGCTCGTGCGATCGGCGATACTGGTCTGGGCCGCCAGCAGGTCGTTGACCATCCGGACGAACTGCACCTCGCGATCGCGCTCGATCTGGATCGTGCGGTCGATCATCGCCTGCTCGGCGGGGTCGCGTCCGCGCGGGATGTTCTCGGTGTTCAGGACCGTGGGCTCGACACGCTGCGGGCCCTGCGCGGCGGGCGCCTCGACGGCGAAGTACAGAAGCAGGCCGGCGCTGATCACCACCACCGCGATGGAGGCGGCGATCTTGAACCACAGCGTCTGCTGCGTGCGATCGAGCGCGCGGGCGAGGTCCAGGAGACGGTTCACGCGCGGCCCCCACCGCCGTCGGTCCTGGGCGGTCCGGAGTCATCCAGCAGCGAGCCGATGACCGAACGGTCGACATTCGCCGACGGCGTGCCGGGGCCGGCCGCGGGCGCCGCGGCCCCGGTCGGGCTCGAAGCCGGACGCGGCGGAGGTGTCGGCTCCGCGGCGGGCTTGAGCAGCGAGTCGAGCACATCGCGAGCGGGCTCGGCGGGCTTGTTCGTCGCCGCGGCGGAGCCGGGTTTCGGCATGGCGGCGGGGGTCGGTACGGGATCGGGCGTGCCCGCGACGAGCTGGCTGATGAGGGCCTCGCCCTGCGCGCCCGAGTCCTTGAGGAACGAGGCGGTCTGCCCGCCGTGCTGAGCGCCGCTGGTGGCCAGTCGCTCCTGAACGGCGCGATTGACCATGGCGACGAACTTGTCCTCGAGTTTCTGACGCGGGTGGCTGACGCGTGAGAGTGCGCTGGCGCCGCCGGTGCGCTGGCGGATGAGCTCATCGATGGCGGCGATGGTGTCCTGATCGAGCGGGTTGGTTTCAAGGACCATGCGGTCCTCGACCTCGAGCAGCGATTCGCAGGTGCCCTCTTCGCGGATCTTTCCGCCGTAGAGAATGACCATGCGCGAGACGCAGTCCTCGACGTCGCTGAGAAGGTGGCTGGAAAGGATGATGGTCTTGCCGCGGCGGCCCAGTTCGAGGATCAGGTCCTTGATCTGTCGGCAGCCGAGAGGGTCCAGGCCGGTGGTCGGCTCATCGAGAATGAGCAGGTCTGGGTCGTTGATCAGGGCCTGAGCGATGCCGATACGGCGCTGCATGCCCTTTGAGTACTCGCGGACGGGGCGGAACTGCACGGCGGTGAGGCCGACCATGTCCAAAAGCTGATCGATGCGGCTCTCGCGTGTGCGGGCGTCGAGCTGGAAGAGTTTGGCGTAGTACTCAAGTGTTTCGCGCGCGTTGAGGAACGCGTACATGTACGACTCTTCGGGCAGGTAGCCGATGCGCTTCTTGATGGAGACATCGGTCGGCGACTTGCCGAAGATCGCGACGCGGCCGGAGGACTGCCGCAGCAGACCCAGGATGATCTTGATGGTCGTGGACTTGCCGGAGCCGTTTGGCCCGAGCAGGCCGAAGATCTCGCCGGGGTAGACCTCGAATGTCACGCCGTCGAGCGCGCGGGCGCGCGGGCGCATCCAGAAGTCGCGGAATGTCTTGGTCAGCGACTGGATGGCGACCATTGGCTGCTGGCCCGCGCGGGAGGGCGGGGCTGCGGCGCGCGACACGGTCGGGGAGATGGGGTTTGGCGATGTGGGCGTCATGGCGTTTCTGATCACGTGCCTGGGGTCGTGTTCGCAAGCCCGGGTGGCCGTTCGGCGACTCGGGTCAGTTGCCCTGGTCCATGCGGCGCTGGAGTTCGGCGGTGTTGGCCTTGGTCTCGGCCTCGATAGCCTGCTGCTGGCGGATGCGTTCGAGTTCGCGTGCGATGTCCGGGTCAACGTTGGTCTGGACCTGGAGCGTGCGCGAGGATGCCGGCACGCCGAAGATGCTGACGGTTTCGCGCCCGCTGAAGGCGTTGAACGCGTCGGCCCAGTCGCCCATGAGCACGGCGCGGGGGTTTGCGCGATAACTGGCGAGTTTGGCCTCGAAGAGTCTTGCGTCGCCCTGTGCTCGGCTGACGATGCTGGAGCGATACTGCTGCGCATCGGCGAGCACACCCGCCGCGCGGCCCGAAACGCGGGCGGTGACGGGCTTGCCGTCGAGCGTGATGGGGCGGCCTTCCAGCAGCGATTCGATATCGCTCAGCAGCGCCACGGCGCGGTCGGTCTCGCCGGCCGAGAGAGCACGTTCGTACCGGTCGATGAGCGAGAGCAGCACCGGCGCGGCCTCTCCGGCCGTCGCCGACAGTCGCGCTAGGCGATCCTTCTGAGCCCCCTCCGCGGCGGCCTTGGCCTTGCTCTGGGCGGCCTCGACGCTGTTGAACGCGTCCTTGGTCGCGGGGGGAGCGGCGCGTTCGTTCAGCGTGAGGCTGGTGATGCGGATGCCGGTGTTCAGCGCATCAAGAATCTCCTGCGCGCGGATTCGGGCCGTGAGTTCAACCGCGGGGAAGACCCCCTGACGCGACGCGTCGGGCTGATTCTTGAGAAGTTCGTCGATGCTGACGCTGCCGACGGCGTGGATCATGCCGTTCATCGCCGCGGCACGGACGATGTTCGGCTCGAAACCGGGCTCGACATTCATCGCCCAGCGGCGGACATCCTCGCGGCGGTAGGTGATCGTCACGCGGGCGTGGGCGATGTTCAGATCGCCGGTGATCAGCGAGCCGTCGATGATCGGGTCGAGCGAGGACTTGGGCGTGAGCTTGTCGATCGGCGTGACGGCGGCGTTCTCCTGTTGCGTGAGGCCCTGGGTGAACTCGTTGTTGAGCTTGATGGTCTGCTCGCCGGTCTCGACCTTGATGATCTCTCCCAGCGGACGCGGGAGGGAGAGCGCAAAGCCCGGGTCGAGTTCCTCGGCATCGAGCTGGCCGAAGCGCAGGCGCAGGCCCCGCTCACTCGCGGCGATCGTCGTCGCGGCGCTGAAGGCGTACGCGACGACCAGCGCGAGCATCGCCACCTGCAAAAGGCGATACGTGATGCGCAGCGCATCGGCGAGGGCCTGATTGGCCGGGTCCATCAGCGAACGCTCGTCGCCCTCGGTCTGGCCACGCAGGTTCACGCTCGCGGCGCGACGACGGATCATCGCGGGATTCGGCGCCTGCGGGTTCTCGGGAGGAATCTGGCTCATGCTTCTCTCGGCGTGCCGGCATCCATCGGGCGATGCACAACTGGGTTCTGGAGTGGTTGTCCGGTCGGGAACGACAGATCAGCGATCGATCAAGCGGAGAACGGCTCTTGCTCGCTCAGCGCGGCGTGGGCGATGCCGACTGCAACTGCTTCTGCTCCGGCGTGCGACGATCCTCGCTCAGGCCCGGGAGCTTGCCCTGGGTCTTGTTGTCCATCGCGTCGGAGCGGAAGACCCACATGCCCGGAGCCGACAGCGGGACGATCAGCGTCGTGCGCTTGGACACGAACGAGCGCAGGAAGTCCAGATTCTTCAGGAACACGGCGAGGTCCACGTCCTCCGTCTGGCGGGCGTAGAACGCGGCGGCCTCCTGATCACCCTGCGCACGAATCTGCTGAGCGCGGGCCTCGGCAAAGGCCATGATCATCTTCGCGTCGTTCTCGGCCTGCTGGCGGATGGTCTGGGCGAGGCTCTCGCCCTGGCTCTGGGCCTCGCTGGCGAGCGTTTCACGCGTGGCCTTCATGCGCTCGAACACGTTTCGCGTGATCGCGTCGGGGAGGCTGATCTTGCTGATGCCCACGCTCAGCGGCTCCACGCCGCCGTCGGCAAGCGAGCTGCCCACGCCCGCGGCGTTGCCCGAGCGCAGCGACGCGAGAACCTTGGCCTCGAGTTCGGCGAGCTTCGAGCCCTCCGCGGACGCGTTGAGAATCTGGTCCATGCGGTACTCGCTGACGGCGCTCATCGAAGAGCGGAGCTTGCCGCTGAGGGTGTCGCTGGCCTGACGGAAGTGCTCGATCTCGCGCTGGCCGGTTCCGCCGTAGAGCTTGTAGAACTTCAGCGGATCCGCGACGCGCCAGGTGAGATAGGCCTGAACGGCGACGAGCCGGTTGTCGGCCGTCTGCATGCTCTCCAGGCGTGTCTCGACGATGCGGACCCGGTTGTCGTACTTGACGACCGACTGGATCGGATACGGCAGGCGGAAGCCCAGGCCGGGCTCACGCTTGACGGAGTTCTCGTCGGCCTTGCCGAAAGTGGTCACCACGGCCATCTCGGTGAATCTCACGGTGTAGGTCACCATGAACCCGAGCACGGCGACGAGGATCACCATCGCGACGATGTACTTGACGATTTTCTGCACGGTCGAGTCCCTTTCGTCTGTCTTCCGCCGCGAGCCTTGCCGCGGACGGTGTATTCGAGTCTGTCGTGAAACGTGCGGCGTTGAAGAGGCAACGGGTGAGTCGGGGCGATCAGTTCGGACGGGGCGCCAGAATGCTCCCGCCGCTGGTGGTGTCCTTCAGGTCCAGATTCACCCAGAGGTTGTCGACGGCGTCTTCGGTGATGTACACGCGAGCATCCTGCAGTTCCTCCTGCATGACCTGGAAGTACAGGCTGGCCTTGTAGAGCATTGGGTTGGCGCGATACGCGGCCAGCCGTCCGCCGTAGGCAAGGGCCTGCCCACGCGCGGCCATATGACGCTGCCATCGTTCGGCGCGGGCCTTGGCCAGTGTCGCGGCGGCCTGCCCGCCGGCGTTTTCGATCAGCGAGGCAATCTGGTCTTCCTTCTGCCGAAGCTCGGCCTCGGGCGCCTTGCTCGAAACCAGCCTGTCGCGCTCGCGAAGCAGGTCCGCGATCTGGCGGGCCAGATCGAGGCTGCCGACGGATCGGGTCAGCGTCGTGATCGCCTCGCCCGTAGCGCGCTGAACCAGTTCCTCTCGCTTCTGCTCGTTGGAGACGATCTTCTCGAAACTCTCGGCGGTGTCCTTGGGCGGGTGCACACCCTGAATGCCAGCGGAGATCACCTCCACGCCGGTGTCGCGCGCATCGGGGTTCTTCGCGCCGGTCTCCGGGTCCTGACCCCGCAGGATGCGGTCGATGCGCACACGAAGTTCGTCGCTGATCCGCGGCCGACGTGCGCCCAGAACGTCATCTTCGCTGAAACGCGCCAGGAACACCATCAGTTCACGCTGAGCGATGTTGCGGACGATGGTCTCGCGAGCCTGCGGCACGCCGAGGTTCTCCCACGCCGCCAGGTCGCGGATGCGGAAACGGAGCGGGACCTCCACCGCCATCAGGGCCATATCGCGTACGTCGGTTCCCGCCGCGGTGCGCACGGCGGCGGACTGCAGAATCACGAACTCCTCGCGCACGCCGTGATCGTTTGTCCACAGCAAAGCGCGGGTTTCCTTGGTCGCGCCGGGGGTCGCCAGATCCATCCCGCGGATGCCCGTCACGTTCGTGCGTTCGATGCGGTCGATCGGCCAGGGCCACTTGAAGTGCCAGCCCGGCTCGAGTTCGCGAATGTTCGAGCCGTTGCGCAGAAGGAACGCCCGCTCGGTCGTATCCACGACCGTGAACGCGCTCATGATCCAGAGCACGCCCGCGGCAAAGAGCACCAGCGGAAGAACCGCACGCGAAACCAGTTGGTACGCCCACGACGAGGAGATGTCGACGCCCAACTGGTAGCTGATCGCCCCGCCCAGTGTGCGGGCGATCTGATCGGGCGAGGCAACAAACCCCAGCACCGGCGAATCGAACGCGGCGCGGGGAACATCGCCCGCCTTCCGCGGCCGGTAGAGATTCAGGAGGCTCGACAGCAGAATCTCAACCGCCAGGTACGCGGCAAAGCCGGGGATCGCCACCTGCAGGTACCGCAGAACCAGGTCGCTCCCAGCCATGTCGATGAAGTGACCCAAGGCCATGCTCAGGCCGAAGATCGAGGTCAGCGCCATGTACGCCGCGCCGCCGCGGAGGTTGGCCCAGACCTTCTGCTTGGCCATGCCCGCGACGTAGCGTCCGACGATGAAGCCGATGACGGCCAATCCAAGGCCCATGGTCACGGCCCAGCCGCGGCTGGTGGGCTTGACCGCGGCGAAGGGGTCGATGCCCCCGGCCTCGAGTTGCGTCTGCGCGAAGCCCGCGCGGATGAACATGAAGCAGATCAGGCCAAGCAGCGCCGCCATCGTCAGGCTGACCGCGGGAACCAGCAGACGATGCATGAACGCCAGGCGGCGGGCCTGGATCTTCAGATCCTCCGCCGCGCCCTCGAAGGCGCTGGTCCGTGCAGAGGCATCGAGCTGCTCGGCTTCCAAAGCCTCGAGGCGCTCGCGCCGGTGCTGATCGAACACCACGCTCAAGCAGAGCCAGCCCAGGGCGCCGACGAGAATGGTCCACGCGGCGACCTGCGCCGAGAAGTCATTGCCCAGTCGGGCGTAGATGAGCAGGCCGACACCGAGCGCGATCTGAATGAGCAACCCGATGATCGCGACCTGAGCCGCCCGCTGGTAACTGAGAAAGTCGACCTTCATGCCCGGTGAACTCCCGCCGAAAGCCGGTGCTGATGCCCGGAGAAGACTACTGACCACGACCCACGCCGAGCCTTGAACCCGACGACCACGCCAGCGAACGACCTGCCCTGCCGACCGACCCCCCAAACCCGCCCGGAGCAGAACGCCCCGAGCCACACCATCGACCCCTCGGCACCTTCGTCAACTCAGGTCCGACGGTCCGGACCCCGCCGCGGGAGCGGGTATTGTCGGGATGCTGCGGGCCCATGTCCACTCCACCCGTCGATGCACCACCTACTCACAGTCCTTCCCTCCCGGTCATCGCTGGCGACCACGGGGCGGTGACCGCGTCCGTGACCATTCATCGCGCAGAAATCGCCCACCCCGCGACCGAATAACGCCAAGCGCCACCCGACCATCGCACGCTTCGTTACGCCCCGGAGCCCCCAGCGGTTCGGCGGGTTGCCAGACTTCCCCGGTGTCCCCGCGATCCGATCGGAAATCGGATTATGTTTGGGCTCGATCCGGACCCCGCCATCTGGAGGCATCTGTGCCACGGGGAACCGTGTTCGGCCGTTGTCGCGCCGCCTGGAGGTGGCTAACATCACCTCCCTTGCGGGCTTGTAGCTCAGTTGGTTAGAGCGTGCGCTTGATAAGCGCAAGGTCACTGGTTCGAGTCCAGTCAGGCCCATTGGATCTGAGGGAGGGTGGATCGCCAATTCGCGTCGGGCAAGGCCAGTCCCCGTGGAGACGGGGCCGGCGGCTGTCGCTCGCATCCGCTCACACGGTCGCTGTCCCATCATGAAGTGAATCGCCGCGGCAAGACCCTTTCGGTCCAGCCGCGGCGAGGTGACGCTCGGACGTCAATCCTGAATCGCCCTGGTCGTGGCTACTTGCCCTTCTGGCGAGGTGTGAGCCGAATTCCCGACCACTCTTCGAAGTCAAGGGGCTGGAGCAGGCGGCGGACGCTGCCATCGGCGAACGCCGTGATGACGCCGTCGGCCGGCCAGACATCGAAGGGCTCGTAGAGAACCATGAGGTTCGTCGCGTCGCTCTTGACGCGCGCGGGATCAGGGCGAAGGTACACGAACGGCTTGCCCCTGGCCGGGCCGAACCGGACGATCAGAAGCGTCGGGTCGATGATCTTCTGCTCCACGAGAACCTGAAGGCTCGGAGGCCACTGCGACCCTTCCTGATTGGTCGAGTAGATCACGCAGGCCTGGACGAGCTGCCGGATGTCGACCATTCCGGCATTTCGATCGGCCTGATCACGGGCCATGTTCACCGGAGGTTGCAGCTGGGTGGCGATCTCGCGGAGCGCAGACTGCGGAAGGGTCCAGCGAAGGGACGAGGCCTCACGAGTCGGTGTCAGGAGTGCCACGAGTCGATCGGGGTCGGGGAGAAGGTTCGTGGCCTTGCCCAGCCGCTTGGCGGCGGTGAGCAGGCCGGAGAACTGATCCGCCAACTGGCTCGCGTCCTCGGCACTGGTGGTCCGCACGAGCATGTGCATGCCGAGTTCCGGATCGGACCTGACACCGACGGTTGACGAGGTGACCTTTGTCGCCATCGACATGAGCGTTTGCAGCGACATAGTCTGAATATCACCGGGCGCATCGGGGTCTCTGGCGGTCACCTCGATGTCGACCTTTGCGGCATCGTTGAACGCCCGATTCACGAACTCAGCGGGGATCAGCATCGCCGCGATCGGCGCACCTTTCGCATCGCCGAGCGCAACGCGAAGTGCATCCGAGCGCCCGGGGCTCTTCATCGGAAGTTCGGCACGCGCGAGCCGAGCCTCGACACCGGCGATGTTCCATGCGATGATCGCATCGCCGGCTTCTTTGGCGCTGATCGAAGGCCCGATGCGCTCTCGCAACGTCGCGAGTACGGCCGAGCGCTTGGCCGCGTCGGCGATGGGAAGAACGACCAGCGGCGCGAAGCGTCCGGAACCAAGGTCAATATCGCTCATTCCCAGAAGAAACCAGGCCTCGGTCGCGCCGGCGGCAACCAGCGCCGCACGGATCGCCTCGCCGTCGGAGGCCCGAGCGAGGAACTCATCGGCCCCCGGAGCCGTGGCCGCGGGCTGGGAGGCGACCAGGCCTACGACGCCACGGGCCAGAGACCGGAAGTCCACGCGCGAAAGGTCCACGCGGAGCACACCGATGGTGGCATCATCGACCCACGGAGCGATGCCGGCGACGCTCGCGTCCAGAGAGGGATCGGCCGCGGGCGCGGGGACTGCGGGGGCGGAGCCGGCGGTACCCAGCAACGCCAGAACGTTGCCTTGCCAGGTCAGGAAAGCGATGCTCGCAACGAGCACGGACGTCGTGCACTTCATGTAAAGTTCCCTTCGTGTCGATCAGCGATGCGATTGAGCAATGGTGATGGGTTGATTCATCGCGAGAGAACCGCGATCGATCAGGGCTTGGGGCGGAGCGTGACGCGCATCTCGCTCAACGGTGGGCGGGTGTCCTTCTCTCCCGCGGGAGCGCCCGGCGGATGGGTGTCGGAGGCAATCGCGGTGATGATGCCCACGCCGTCCTTGAGCACATAGTCAAATGGCCGCCCGGTCTCGGGGTTCTCGGGGATCGGGGCGACGCGGATCTCCTCGAGCGTCGCGGGAAGCGAGCCGGTGCTCGCGGCGTGCAGCCGCAGAAGCTCGACGGTTCGGAGCATCGCCACCTGTCGGGCGATCTGCTGATGGCTTGAGATCGTTCGCCCAAGCGCAGGCTGAAGGATGTCGCTCAGTCCTGCGAGGAGATTCGCTCGCGATGACGCGGGCTGGACCGTCGAGTCGAGTATCGCCCTCGCCTGAGCCGGCGGGAGCGAGGCCGCGGCGAGCAGCCTGTCGTTGCGCTCCCGGTACGACGCGATCGCGTACCGCAGCGTGACGTAACTCACCGGCAGCGCCGCGACCTGCTCCGGCGTCTTGCCCGTGGATTGCATCCACCGCGCGGCTTCAGGAAAGAGCATCGCGTTCATGACGCCCAGACCCAGGCGAGCCTCCTGACGCCGCGATCCCTTGTCGGCATCCGGAAGGGCTTCGGTGTACACATCGCTGATCCGGGTCCAGACGGTCAACGCGCTCTCGGGACTCAGCCTCCCGCTCTCGATCTCTCGCAGTTCCGGCACGGCCCGATCGATGAAGCCCAGCTCGAGACGGATCGCTTCGGTCATGTCCACGACCGGCGACGGCAGGTCGGTCAATGCCCAGTAGAGATTCGGCGCACCGGGCGATGTCGAGAGCTCCATGAGCGTCTCGAGGCCTGACGCGACAATCGCGACCCCGACGAGACGGTCGATCAGCGTCGGCCCCTGACCGACGCGCCGACCCATTTCGATCATCACCCGCGCGGTCTCGAAGGCATCGTCGTGCCGACCGGTCGCGATCATGTACGCCGCGCGGAGCCTCAGCAAGCGTGTGAGCTGTCGGTACCGAGCCAGGTCGGGGAGCAGGTAGTCCAGCCTCGTCGGCGGCGAGGCCCACTGCGTCTGGTCGCGCCGCGCGGCCTCCTGCAGCACGGGCCAGGCGGGGTCGAGATGAACCTTCAGCAAGTCGCGGATCTCCGCGTGGTGGGCGGGATCCGACGCGACGCGGGCCAGGTCGCTGACGCGGTTGGCCTGATCGCTGCGACTGTCGACAATGGCGGCGGCGCGGAGGTAGTCCACCGCGGCGTTGCCGGAGAGCTTCTCGAACTCTCTGAGGCGAAGCGTCAGCCGCAGCACCGGCGAGGGCTCTGCCGCGGCCTCGACGCTCATCGCACGAACCGCAACGCCCCCGACGGGGTACGTCGGATCCGGCGGAAGGACCAGAGCAGGTTTCGCCGCCGGCCCCTCCGCCGGGTCGCGCGCGGGCCCTTCGGGCTGAACGCTTCGGGCCAGAGCCGTCGAGCCAGCCAAGCACACAAGACAGCACACCATCAGACGAGCGGACATCATCGGGATTCTCCGGGAGCGGCGAGCGCGTTGAACACGCTGAGCACCGCGGGTGCGGGGCGGATCATCAGAACATCACGAGCGCGATCGACGCGCTGCGGCCGCGACGCCTCGGGCCGGTCATCGGCGATCGGCGCACTCTCCCCCACCGCCCAGGACAGCCGCGCGGGGACGGAGCGCGGGGTCGTCGGATTCGCTCGCTCCGGCGGCGCCAGGATCAACCCACGGTCACGTTCGACTTGCGGCGACGCCACGGGTTCGGGCCGTGCGGCAACGCCGGAGCCGCCCGCGGCCGTGCCGGCGCGCGGCCCGATGACCACCATCGCCCCCAGCGCCAGCGCCAGGACCGCCGCGAGCGATTGCCACACTCGCAGCGAGGCGATGGATGGCGTCGCGCCGCGCGTGCGGGCGCCAGCCTCCACGCCGCGAAGATACGCGGATCGCATGCGTACATCGTCAAAGGTCAGCGACGTGTGCCCCGGGGCGAGCGACGCGAGCGTGCGCACGAGCTCGGCTTCGTCACGGCGTGAGTTCATGGATTGGTCGGACATGGCTGCTCCATCGACTGCTTCATTTGCGAAAGGGCCTCCCGATACCTCCTGTGCACCGTCGGCGGCGATGAGCCGAGCAGGCCAGCGATCCGTTCCAGCGACAGCCCGGCCCAGATCCGCAGCACAACGACCTCGCGCAGTTCCTCGCGAAGACCGGCCAGGGCCGAAGAAGCACGCTCGGCGTCGGCCGACCCGGGCCCCGCTGCGCGGATGAGGCCCGGATCCTCGTCGCGCGTGTCGCGCGGACCGGCGAACCATCGAAGACTCAGCCGATGTCGTCGCCTGGCGGTGCGCAGTCGGGTCATCGCATCGTTGCGCACGACGCGGAAGAGCCACGCTCGCGGGTCATCCGGAGCAGGGCTCTGCAGCATGAGCTTCGCAAAGGCGTCCTGCACCGCTTCCTCCGCATCGGGGCGATCGATCCATGTGCGGGCGTACAGCACGAGCGTCGCCGCGTCGGCGTCGAAGATCGCCCGGATCACATCCTCGCTGGTGCTCACCTATGCGCTCTCCGCTGGCGACACGCGCTCACGCCTGATTACTCGATCGGCCATCCGCCCGCTGCGGCCACCGACCACCGGCAACCCCCCACTGACCACGACGCGCTGAGACGCAAGACGTTTCACATTCCGTCGCCGACGCGCGCAGATTCTCGCCCTGTCAGGGTGTCGGCTCGCTCCGAGGCTGCACCGCGGGCACTGCACGCACGAGTGGGCGAAGGCCCTCGATCGTCTGATCACCGATGCCCGCCACGCGGCGGAGGTCATCAACGCCCGAGAAGTCGCCGTTTCGCCGGCGTTCCTCGATGATCCGCCGCGCCTTAAGCGTGCCGATGCCCGGAAGCAGGGCCAGCATGGACTCATCGTCGGTGTTCAGATCGACAAGGGCAGCGTCTCGGGCGGCATGGCTGGCGGTCTGACGGGCGTTCTGGCCAGGTCCACCCGGGAGCATCGCCGCGCGATCGAGCCACGAGATCGTCATCGCCACGATGCTGGCAAGAACGATGATCACCGCGCCGATGCGACGGCCCAGCACCACACGCGAGTGCCGGTCCGTGTCCTCGCGTTCATCGTCGCGCGCCTCATCCCCCGCGCCCCCACCGACCGGCAGTTCGTCATGGTCGCTGGTGACACTCGGCATGGTGGGCTCAGGGTCGCTGCTCGTGATGGTCGGTCAGCGACTGGAACTGGTGCGCGATGCGCAGCAGGGTCCACTCACCCAGCGCCGGCCCGACCAGTTGCATGCCGATGGGCAGGCGGGCGGTGCCGGACGTGTCGAACCCCGCGGGGAACGAGAGCCCGGGCAGCCCGGCGAGATTCACGCCCACGGTGTACACATCCTCAAGGTAAAGACTCAGCGGGTCGCTGACCTTCTCGCCCAGAGCGAACGCTGGCGACGGCGTCGCCGGCATGAGCACCGCGTGCACGCCGGGCATGCCCGGATCGCGTGAGAACGCCCGGTCAAAGTCCCGCTTGATGAGCCGTCGCGCCCGCAAGGCCGTGAGGTAGTACGCGTCGTAGTACCCGCTGCTGAGCACGTGCGTGCCGAGCATGATCCTGCGCTGCACCTCGCTGCCGAAGCCCTCGGTGCGCGAGCGCGTGTACATCGCTTCGAGCGGCTCGCCCTGTGTCACGGCCGCGCGACGCCCGAATCGAACACCGTCGTACCGCGCAAGGTTCGATGAGGCCTCGGCCGGAGCGATGATGTAGTACGCCGCGATGCCCGCGTCGGCGTGCGGCAGATCGATGTCGACGATCGTCGCTCCCGCGGCACGGAATGTCGCGATGGTCTGCTCCAGCACGCGCGACACGCTCGCGTGATTCGCGGACGATCGCGCCTGGCTCGGCACCCCCAGCCGCAGCCCCACGATCGGCGTGGTCAGCAACTCGCTCCCCTGGCGCGCATCAGCATCCAGGCTCGTCGAATCGCCGGGATCGTGTCCCATGATCGCCTCGAGAACCGGCGCGACATCCGCCGCGGCGTGGGCCATCGGGCCGACCTGATCCAGCGAACTGGCGAACGCGACAAGCCCCAGTCGCGATACGCGCCCGTAGGTGGGCTTGATGCCCGTCAGCCCGCACAGGGCCGCGGGCTGGCGGATCGACCCTCCGGTATCGGAGCCCAGGGCCGCGGGCGCGTACCCCGCCGCGACCGCCGCGGCGGAGCCGGACGACGATCCGCCCGGCACGCGCGAGAGATCCCACGGGTTGCGCGTCGGGCCGAAGGCGCTGTGCTCCCCCGAGCCGCCCATCGCGAACTCATCGAGATTGCTCTTGGCCACGATCACCGCGCCGTCCTCAACGAGGCGACGCACGCTCGTGGCATCGAATGGCGAGCGGTAGTTCTCGAGCATGCGCGATGCGCACGTCGTCCGTCCAAGCCGCGTGCAAATGTTGTCCTTGATGATCATCGGCACGCCAAAGAGCGGCGGCAGCGTCGCCGCCGGCCCGAGCGACGAACGCGCCGCATCGAGTTCCGCCGCCCGAACCATCGCCTCATCGGCGAGGATCTGCGTCAGCGCGTTGGTGCGCGGGTTGCCGCTGGTCATGCGGTCGATCGCGTCCGTGACAACCTCCCGCACGCTGCGCTCGCCCCGCGCGATGCTGTTGCGAATCGCCAGCAGGCGATCGGGCCTCGGGCTCTGGCTGGCATCGCCGGCGCCGCTCAAGCGCCACCCCCGTCGCCGAGCACCTTGGGCACGCGAACGAATGACTCAAAGTGCGCCGGGGCCATCGCGATCAGATCGGCCGGGCTCAGCGTCGCCCCGGGCGAGTCCGCACGCATCGCGCCGGCGCGGTCCATCGGCGAAGCCATCGGCTCAACGCCGTCCAGGTCGAGTGCTTCCAGCCGTTCGACGTACTTGAGCACCGCCGAGAGCTGCCCCTGATACACCGCGAGCTTTTCCGGCCCGGGATCAAGCCGGGCCAGGCGGGCGATGCGCTCGACATGCTGCCGCGAAAGATCCTGGGCCATGTCCACAAGATAGCACCGCCCGGCGCGAGGGCACCGGGCGGGCCAAGAACTCACGACTCTGCGATCTGTCCGAACGCGCCTCAGGGTTTGGCAACGCGGCGCGTGTACATCAGTTCGCCCGACTTGAACTCCTTGCCGTCACGCATCTCGAACATGCTGAACGTGTACTGGTTCGGGCCGTCGATCTTGCCGACCCAGCGCGACGGGATGGGCTTGGCGGGCTCCATCACGTTGGGCATATCGCCGGCAAACGTCCACGTCTGGACCTTCTCGTTCCAGTCGCCCTCCATCACCATCAGCGATGTGGACATCGAGTCCGTCCAGGTCGAGACGTACTTCTTCTTGACCTTGTCGTATCCCATCATGCTGCGGCCTTCGAACTTCATGCCCATCATCTCGCCGTGGTACACACCTTCGAGCCAGCGACCGTCGAGCATCCACTTCCACTCGCTCACGCCCGTCGCGGCCATCGGTTCGGTGCCGGGGGCCATCCAGAACTTGTTGGCCGTGTCCCATGTGCCGATGTAATACTCAAGGCCCTTGTGCTTAGCACCGGGCGTGCCGGCCTCCATCATCGCGGCCATCATCGGGTCCATGCCCTCACCGGCGGGCTGAGCACCGTCCTTTGCGCCGTGGCCGCCGCCGGCCATGTCCTTGAGCCTCTTCTCGGCCTCCTGCTTGGCCTTGTCCTTCTCATCGAGCACGCGCTTCTTGATCGCGTCCGTCGTGGGGTCCGCCGCGCGGGCGCTGGACACCGAGAAGACCGACACCGCCGCGCCGGCCATCGACATCACCACCGCCACCACGAGCACGAGGTTGTCAAGACGACTTGCGCGCACCGACCGCTTGCCGCATGTGCCTCCGGAACAGGCCATATTCAGACTCCCTTGAAGTGTGATCACTCGCACGTCGCGCACAGGCTCGAGTCCGGCACGCTCGACGGCCACGTATCGGGCACAGACCCGCACGCAAGCCGTACCAGAGGGCTCAGTTGCTCGCAAGGGTGATGATCTCATGATCGCAAGAATGCCCGATTTGGGGCCCGTGTCAGCACGCGCGCTCGGGGCTTGCGGCCAGTGCTTTACTTGGGCGGAATCGGATTTCGCGCCGAACGTGCGCCCCCGCAGGAGCCGCCGTGGCCACGCCGACCGGAACAAGAGCCCCTTTCTCGCTAGGATGACGGTCGGATCTTTGTCTTGCTGTTCCGGAGCCCGTCTCATGCGCATCCTCATGCTCGGCTGGGAGTTTCCTCCGTTCGTCAGCGGCGGGCTCGGCACCGCCTGCTTCGGCCTCACCCGTGCGCTCGATCGCATGGGCCACCAGGTCACGTTCGTCCTGCCCCGAGGCGTTGACCGCGCGATCCAGACGCACGTCAAGCTCCTCGGCCCGCAGGCTGTTGCCGCGCCGAGCAACCCGCTGGCCATTCAGGCCCAGCGCGCCGCGATGGAGATCGCCGGCCTTCGCGAGCCCGTGCCCACAACCGGCGCGGGCGCCATCGCCACCGGCGCGAGCGCTGCCGACCTGACCGGACTGGGCCTGAGCAACACGCGTCTGGTCGGCGTGCCTGCGGCGTTCAGCAGCCCATATCCCGGCGGCAGGAAGGTCGGCACTCCACGTCGGGTCACGATCACCGGCCCGGACGGCATGCCGATTGAAGTCGATACCGATGAGATGGACGAATCGCACGCGACACACGGCAACGCGACATTCGCCGCCCACGGCGCTGGCGCCGGACCGGGCTACAGGGGCGATCTGGTCGCCGAGAGCGAGCGCTACGCGCGGCTGGTCGTTGCACTGTGCCGCAATGAGGAGTTCGACGTCGTTCACGCCCACGACTGGCTGACTTTCCCCGCGGGCCAGGCGCTCTCGCGCGTCACCGGCAAGCCGCTGGTGGTTCACGTGCACTCGACCGAGTTCGATCGCGCCGGCGAGCACCCCAACCAGCGCGTCTACGACATCGAGCGCCGCGGCATGATGGCCGCGATGCGCGTCGTGGCCGTCAGCGAACTGACCCAGAGCCTGTGCATCCGTCGCTACGGCGTGCCCACGAGCAAGATCGATGTGGTCTACAACGGCGTGGACAACGACCACCAGCCACCCGCCGGCGCGGGCATCCGAGGCAAGGACAAGGTCGTGCTCTTCCTTGGCCGCATCACCATGCAGAAAGGCCCGGAGTACTTCATCGCCGCGGCCAGGCGCGTGCTGGAAAAGGTCCCCGATGCGAAGTTCATCATGGCCGGTTCGGGCGACATGGAACTGCGCATGATCGAACTGGCCGCGCACTACGGCATCGGCCACCGCGTGCTGTTCACCGGCTTCCTCCGCGGGGCCGACGTTGACCGTATCTTCCGCATGGCCGACTGCTACGTCATGCCCAGCGTCAGCGAACCCTTCGGCATCGCGCCGCTCGAAGCCATGCGCAACGATGTGCCCGTCATCGTCAGCCGCACCAGCGGCGTAAGCGAGGTTGTTCAGCATGTGCTGAAGGTCGACTTCTGGGACATCGACGAAATGGCCAACAAAATCGTCGCGGTCCTCCGGCACCCGCCCCTCGGCCAGACCATGCGCGAGCACGGCAGTTTCGAAGTCCGCAAGCTCACGTGGGACACCAGCGCCGAAGGCGTGCTCCGCGCGTACGACAAAGCCACCGCCGGGCAGCGGGAATTGCTGGGGGTTTAGGGAATCGGCGGAGTACCGCCGGTTGTCAGTTGAACATGCTTGCCTGCCCGCTCGCGTCGAACGGAATCGTCACCGGCCCGAAGTCCGTGGTCACGCTCGCCGCGCCCTGCAGGCGGTACGACGCGCTCGCGGTCGTCAGCGTGTTCAGGAACGCCATGCCCAGACTCGTGGCCGAGAACGACACACCGATGCTCAGATCGCCGCTGGCACCCGGCGCGAGGTTCAGCGTGTTGCTCGTCGCGGCACTGGTGACACGCTGGCCGCTGAGGTCCAGCGAGTAATTCATCGAGCCGATCCGGTAGCGATACTCGGCCGTGTTCTTCAGGCGGACCTTCATCGTGCCCGAAACGCTGCTGAGCGACAGGCTCGTCCAGCGGATCTCCTGCACGCTCACCTCGGGCACGCTGGGGATCGGGATCTGACCATCGAAGTTCGTCGCGACGCGACGCTCGCTGATGATCGGCGGGTCGAAGGTCAGCCCAAGATCGGCGCGGTACGGCACGAGCTTTCCCGGGCGGGCCGATTGCAGGACATTGCCCAGCGGGCCGAAGGCCACGCGCGCGGGGATCTGGATCGTTCGGCTGCCGTCGGCCGGGACCTCGCCGCTGAGCGCCGCATCACCGGTGAGGAACTCGCTCCCGCCGCTGGCGAGCGCGTAATCCAGTCCGACCATCGGGAGACCCACGGCGTACGGATTGTCGATCTTCACATCGAACACGACGCGCGCCTCATCGAGCGTCAGTCCCTCGATCCGCGCGCCGGTCACGCTCGCGGTGGGCCTGGGAATCTGCGAGCATCCGCCGAGCGTCAGAACGCTCGCGGCCATCGGGCACAAGAGAGCGGCGAGAAGTGCGGATCGGTTCATTGAAAGGCTCCGTGTAGGGTGCGGGGCAGAAACGGGTGCGAGAGCGGGTTTGGGAACGTGCAAACGGGCAGATCGATCGTGAACGCAGGAGCGGCAGAAGCGCACACGGTGTCGCATCAACCGGCAACCTGCGACTTGAGCCACGCGGGCAATTCAGCGCTGGAGAGCACCGCCGGCGGCTGCGCGCTGACCACACTGTCGAGCAATTGCCGAACCTCGTCGGCGAAGTCCTCGTGATTCACCGTCGCACGCGAGTCGGGCAGCCAGACGCGGCCCGCGGCGATCACCTCGCCAAGCGTCCGCGTCAGAACGATGCCCTCCAGCGAATCGACCAGCACCAGCGCGCGGCGCACCAACCCCGTCTCCGCAGCGGGCGTCGCGCCGGCGCGCCCCGCCTCCGACACCGGCGTGCCATCGATCACCTCGCCCGGCACGACGCACGACGAAGCGGACGCGGAGCCGCCATCGGCCTGCCGGGCCGGGCTGAGCGTGCGCAGGTCCTGAGCCGGCAGCAGCAGGTATCGCTCAGGCTCCACGCGGTAGACCGCGATCGGCTCGCCCTCAGGATCCTCGATGATCCACGCGGCATCGGCATCGAAACTCAGCGCTTCGAGCGGCTGATCGAGCCGCAGCATCGCCGCGACGCCACGCTGGCGCAGCCGCGACCGCCGGAACAGAAACCGCAGCACCACCGCGCCGCCGACGATCAGCATCGACAGGCCCACCCCGCCGAGGACGAGCGCAACAACGCCAAGTATCCACTGCCACGCCCACGCGTCCCATCCCCCCACGAGCCACCAGCCGAGCAGCAGGCCGAGGGACATGAGCAGACCCGCGCCGGCGGCCATCGCGCCCGCGCACCCCACGCCCCAGACGTACTCCATCTCGCGCCGCCAGCGCGACCGCGCGACCTGCTCGGCCTCATCCGGGAGCATCTTGCGTGTGACGCGTGCGATGGCCATGGTGCGGCAATTCCCGGCGCAGCGCGCCTCAGCGTCCGGCACGCGGCTCGGGCACGAGCCGCACGATCCGATCCGGCCCGTTGAGCACGATGTACACACTGCCGTCCGGACCGGTCACAACATCGCGCACGCGACCCTGCCGCTCGAAGATCGTCTCGCGTTCGACGACCTTGAACCCGCCGGGTACCGACGCATCG
Organism: Phycisphaeraceae bacterium; assembly: GCA_021297895.1. Lineage (GTDB taxonomy): Bacteria > Planctomycetota > Phycisphaerae > Phycisphaerales > UBA1924 > JAJTHN01. The sequence goes on from JAJTHN010000002.1 coordinate 30,025, forward strand.
GGCGCGACGCGGATGCGATCAACATTCGCGCCGCTCAGGCCGCCGGCGACAAAGTCGCCACGCCAGTTCGGGAATGCCTCGCCCTTGGTCCCCGGCCGCACCGTGTCCAGCCCGCATGCACCGATCGACGGGGTCCAGTGAAACGTCGGCATCATGATGTTGAGTTTCTCGACCTCCGGGCCGCCGAGATCCGGGAAGGGCGTCTTCAGGGGCGCATCGGAGTAGTTGATCCCGAAACTGACCACGGGCCAGCCGTAATTGCGCCCGGGCTTGATGATGTTCAGTTCATCACCGCCGCGAGGCCCGTGCTCGGTGTCCCAGAGATTGCCGGCAAGATCGAACGTCAGGCCCTGCGGGTTCCGATGCCCGTACGACCAGATCGCCGTGTACACATCCGCGGGCGATTCTTTGGGCGCGGCACCCGGCGCGAACGGATTGTCCGCGGGGATCGAGCCATCATCATTGACGCGGAAGATCTTGCCGTTGGGCCGCGCGAGGTTCTGTGCAAGTTCGCCCCGCCCTCGCTCGCCGATGGCGAAGAACACCCGCGTCTTGCCACGGTCCGGCCCCTCCTTGAGCGGCCCGGCCGGGTCAAAGACGATCCGACAGCCAAAGTGCAGCCCGCCGCCGGAGTAATGCTCGGGCCGTGCCTCGAACAGCAGCTTCTCGTCGCTCAAAATCCAGGCGCCTTCGCCACTCGAGGGGGCCTTGAGCGTCATGCTGACCAGGCGCGTCATCGCGCCGCCGCCGGAACGCCCTCCCTGCTGGGCCTGGCGGCGCAGCGGGTGCGAGTACGAGATCAGCAGCCGACGATTGGTCGCAAAGTCCGGGTGCGGGGCGACATCCATCAGCCCGCCCTGCCCGCTCGCCGCGACCGCGGGCACGCCCTGCACCTTCATCGGCGCGTCCGGTGCATCGGGACCGAAGACCAGCAACTCGCCCCCGCGATTAGCGACGATCATCTCGCCCGTCGGCAGAAAGTCCACCGACCACGGCACCTCAAGCGACGCCTCGGCGACCTTCTCCACGCGGTACGACTCGTGCGTGCTCGCGTACACGCCGCCGTTGGGTCGGACCTGCGGACCCTTCTTTCGCACGGCCGCGGCCTGGAGTTCCCGGATGTGCACCACCAGCGACCAGATCTGCTCATCGCTGAGCGTCTCACCGAAGGCGACCATTCCCGCCGAGCCGCCCTCCTCATCCTTGACGCCGTTCTTGATCGCGTCGAAGTACTGGCGATCGAGCGCCTTGATCGCAAAGTCGGGCTTGAGCAGCGTCTGCGTCCCCGCGCCGCCGCCCGATCCATCCGCGGCGTGACACGACGCACAGTTCGATGCCCACAGCGCCGTGGCCGACTGCCCCAGAGCCGCACCCGCGACGGAGACCAACGACACAGCCGAGGCGACAATCAAAGTGGTGGTACGCATGGGCGAAGTCTAGCGGAAACCGGCCCCCGCCGGAGTCCGGACCGACCCCGCCCCCGCAAACGAAAAGACCCCGGAGCATCGTGCTCCGGGGTCCGGGTATTCGCGACAACTCAGGCGGAGAAGGCTCAGGGCGTCACGGGTGCCTGCACGGGCATCTGGCTCGGCTGCTGGCCGACGGGCGCGGCACCCACCGGCTGGCCAAAGAGGAACATGGGCAGACCGCCGCCGCCGATCATGTTGGTGTTGTAGATGAACTGGGCCTCCAGGGCCTTGGTGATGCGGAGCGAGGCCTCGTTCAGGTGTGCACGGGTGTACGGATCGCCCTGGTTCTTGACCTTGTCGATCTGATCACGCAGGTCGCGGAGACGCTGAACGACCAGGTTGCTGATCGGCTTGTACGCCGCGCTGAAGCCCGCATCGGGCAGGGTCAGATCGATCATGCGCTCGAGGAACTCGCGCTGCAGGTTGCGGCGGAGACTGCTGATCGCCGGCTGACGGGCCGAAGAGCCGCGGAGATTATCCAGTTCGCTGAAGATCTCCTTCGTCACGCCGTCGATGAGTTCCGGCAGCGTCAGCGCATCGGCCGCGGGGTCGAGCCGCACCTCGTTGTCGAACACGCGCTGGAGCGTGACCGGATTCAGCAGCGCCGTAAGTGCGGAGGACTGCACACCCAGGATGCGGTCGTGGATAGGCCAGGCCGGATCCTCGTTGAGGGTGCGCAGGCCGCCCTCATCGAACCACTTGTCGACCGTCATCTTCTCGAGCAGCGCCCGGCTGAGGCCGAACGCCTCATCGCGGAAGGCGTTCTCGAGGATGAACTTCAGTGCGCGACGCTGGATCGCGACGTCCGTCGGCGTGATGGGCGTGCGGTTGCCGGGGTCGCCCTTGCGGTCACGGACGAGATCCGCGCCACCGAGGTGCTGGCCGGCGATGCGAACCGCGCCGATGTGCCGCGAGAGCAGCAGGAGGTACGCGTCGCGTGCTCGCTGCCAGGAGTCGCCGTCCTTGACGATGCGCTCAAGGATCTTCCCGCGCAGGCTCTGCACGAGCTTCATCGTGCTGTCGGCGTAATCCAGCGGATTGGAACCCATGTCGAACTGCTTGATCCGCGGGTCGACGCCCGAAACGTCTTCATCGGTGCCGTACGCCAATTCCGGCTCGCTCACGCGTGCCAGCACGGGCTTGAGGTCGCCCGAGGTGTAGCCGTACTCGATGGCCCAGTAGTCATACGTGCCGATGCTGATCATCGAGTAATCGCCCTGCACGGGGCCGTCGCCGAAGTTGATGTTGACGGGGTTGTAGTCCATCACGCTGCCGGTGATGGGCTTCTTGCCCTTGTGCTCCTCGCTGTTGATCTGGGCCATGGAGTAGATGCTCGAGGCCTTGAAGTTGTGCCGCAGACCCAGCGTGTGCCCGACCTCGTGCATGACCAGGTCCTTCAGCAGCGGGCCGACGAACCACTCGGGCATGCCGTCGAGCAGCACTTCCTTCTTTCGCGGCTTGGCGGGGGCCTTCTTGTCGTCCTTCTTCTCGTCCTTCTTGTCCTCGCCCTTGGCCTGATCGCCCTTGTCGCCCTCCGCCGGCTCGTCGTCGAGCAGCAGACCCATCGCATCCATCGTCGTGCGCATCAGCGCAACGTCGATGCTCTTGCCCAGAATCGCCGAGCAGCGCGCGCTGCGGCTCTCGATCATTCCGTCGCGACGCTCGCCCGCGGTCACGCCGAACATCAGCGGCTCGCCCGAGCGCAGCGCCATGATCGGAACCTCGCGCCCCGGCTCCGCATCGCGATGGGCCTGCGCACGCTGGAACATCTCCTGCGCCTCGGCGGCCTGCTGCATCCGCCGCTGCTGGATCAGCAGATCACGCTCGGCCGGATTCGCCAGCCGCACGCGCGGGTCCCACTGCGGGTTGCGGTCCAGCCACGAAAGCACCTCCGCGCCGTACCCGGTCATCGCCATCTGCGGCAGCAGTTCGTTGTAGGTGCGGAACCAGCCGCGAACGAACCCGTCGTCGATCACGACGTCCGCATCGAGAATCTGCCCCGTCTCCGGGTGCACACGCGACGGGCCGATCGCAAAGCCCAGGTTCGCGCTGGTCCATCGCACGAAGTTGTACCGCGCATCCTCCGGATCCTTGTCCATGTGCATGCCGGTCTGCGCATCCTGCTGCATCACCTCGATCGCGTTGATGATGCCGATCTTCTCGAATGCCTTGTTCCACTCCAGGATGCCCTCGCGCACCCACCGCCGGTAGTGGACCGGCGTGTTCGCCTCGATGTAGAACACCACCGGCTCCTTGGGCGGGCTCATCTCGAGCTTCGGATCGCGCTTCTCAAGGCTCCACCGGTTGATGTACCGCACCCACTGCGTGTCGCGGTCCTGCTTGGAAATGTCGCGGAAACTCGTCGTGAAGTAGCCCACGCGCGGGTCCGCCAGCCGCGGCTGATACGAGCCGCGCTCGGGAATGAGCCGGATGGAGTAGTAGATCGTCACCAGCCGACCGCCGCGATCGGGCATCTCGAATGCGACCTCGATGTTCTGCGGGAAGGCCTTGGCCTTCTCGATCTTCAGCAGCCGCCGGTTGGCCCCGGCCGTCACCGGGCCGAAGAACTTGTCGCTCTCGCCGGCCAGCAGCGCCGTCAGGTCGATCACCGGACCGCCGCCCGGGCCCATCGCCGCGATCGGCACATCCAGCAGCACGCGGTCGGTGTACAGCCGCTCCTCGGTCGTCTTGCTCTCGGCATCGCCCGTGGATCGAACCGTCACGTTCGGCTCCATGAGCGCCAGCCGCTTGTCGAAACGCTTCCAGTACGCGTACGTCTCGCCGAGCTGAATGCCCGCGTTCGGCACGCCGCCGGCCATCGTCGTCGCGATGAAGATCCGCTGGCTCTCGAAGTTCCGCGGCAGCTCCGCCATCAGCCGCGCATCGCGGTCGCGCTTGTAAAGCGTCCACATCGACTGCTGACCATCGGCCGTCGAGCGCACCGGCTCAAGGCCCTTGATGACCTCGGCAAAGGGCGGAAACTCCGGACGCTCCGCCGCGCCACCGGGACCTGCGCCGCCCGGACCACCCGGCCCGCCGGGACCGCCGGGACCGCCGGGACCGCCGGGACCGCCATCCTGGGCCAACACCGTCATGCCGGCCAACGGCAGCATCACCGCCGCGCCGGCGACCAGCGCCAGCAACTTCGCACGACGGGCCATCGACATCTCCACGAATCCTGATGCGCTCATGACTGCTCCTGATTGAACCGCTCTGATCAATGCACCCTCGTCGGGGCGACAACACACCCGACGCACGCGCCGCGCGTCGGAATCAACGCGCACCTCGCGCTCTCGCGGAACCTCGCCCGCGCGCGAACCCCGCCGCCTCCTGATGCGCGGCACGCATCAATCTGCCCGACCAGTGTACCGTCTGCCGTCACCCGCGGGGCACAAACCGTGCCGAACCGCGACCACTGAGACTCAGTGTTACTACCACCCCCGCCGACACTTCGGGCCCCTGAACGCTCTATGGCGCCACCATCGAGCCGATCCCGCGTCATCCCCGCGCAGGCGCGACCATCGCCGGCGGGCTCGGCGGCGAAAGGGGCTCCGGCTGGGAAAGCCAGAGCATCAGCCCAACCGTCAGCCCTCCGAAGAGCAGCGAGGCGAGTTGAAAGGGCCGGTCGTTGATTGCCAGTTGGGTCGGGTCGTCATGCTCCCCGCGCTCGACGAGGTGAATCGCGCGGAGCAGCCCATAGGTCGCCGGGAGCATCGTCAGCCACAGCAGATTGAACCCCCAGGTGTATCGCGCGCTCTGCGCCTGGACGTACCCCGCATACGTGATCAGACACGCCACCGCCGTCACGACCACCACCATCCGCAGCAGTTCGTCGGAGTACCGCGACAGCACGCCCCGCGCCTGCGAGGCTCCCTCGCCCAGTGACCGGCGCTCGCCCAGTCGCTTGCCGAAGGCCAGGAACATCGCAAGGAACAGCGTCACGTTCAACAGCCACGTCGAAGGCTCGACCATCACCGCGGCACATCCGCCCAGCACCCGCAGCACGAACCCCAGCGACAGCGACATCACATCGATGATCGGACGATGCTTGAAGTACAACGAGTACAGCGTCGTGTTGGCGATGTACAGCAGCAACGTCGCCGACAGCGCCAAAGACGCCCCGCGCGACCCCGCCGGCTCGCTGAACAGCCCGAACCGATCGATGGCCACCGGCACCCACGGCATGAGCAGCGATAGCGCCAGCAGCACCGCCATCAGCACCAGCGCCGCGGACAGAGCGACCTGCCCCGCGGCGATCGGACGGAATCGCTTGCGCGGATGCGACCGATCCGCCTCCGCATCGCGAATGTCGTTGAGGATGTAGCACGCGCTGCTGGCAAGCCCAAAGGCCACCACCGCCGAAATCACCGCAACGTCCGCCGAGCCCTTGAACAGCGCGCCGGCGTACAGCGGCCCGACCAGCACGAACGCGCCCTTGACCCACTGATGCAGCCGCAACAGACGGATGATCGGAGAAACGCCGGAGCGGGGTGGTTCAACGCTGGTCATCGATGTTCCGTCGCAGAGTGCCGTGCCGCGTCAGCATACCGGATCAGCCGCTCGTAACGGGCGTCTGCGCCGCACCGTTGCCGGCCGCGGCGGCCGCAGCAGCCTCCGCCGCGAGCGCCTTGGCCGCCTGCTCCTCGAACTGCTTCCGCCGCGCAGCCTTGAGCGCGATCACGCCGACGAACGCCGCGAACACGAGCACCACGGCGTAACTGAAGCGTGCCTTGCTCAGGCTCAGCAGCAGCCCGAGCCCGCCGAAGGTTGCCCCGATGAGGTACAGCACGGTCACCGCGCCCTTGACACCCAGCGCCCGCTTGAGGATGTGGTGCAGGTGCTGATCGTCCGCCGCGCTGAGCTTCTGGCCCGAGAGTTTCCTTCGCATGATGGCAAGGGCCGTGTCGATGATCGGCACCGCGAAGATCACCAGACCGGCCATGACCAGGTTCGTCTGCCCCTGATCGCCCAGCGTCAGCACGAGCACGATGAGCGTGTACCCCAGCAGCAGCGACCCGCAGTCGCCCAAGAAGATCGACGCGGGGTTGTAGTTGTGCGGCAGGAAGCCCAGGCACCCGCCGATCAGCGCCAGCGTCAGGATGATGCGGGCCGAGTCCAGCGGCCCGTTATCCCATGCGGCCATGCTCAACGCGATGATCAGGATGAACCCCGCCGCGATCGCGCTCACGCCCGAGCACAGTCCGTCCAGCCCGTCGATCAGGTTCGTCGCGTTGCACGCGCCGAGCACAAAGATTGCGATCACCGCCGTGCCCGCCCAGTAGATCAGATCGATCGTGATCGACGAGCCCAGCAGCGGCAGTTCACCGGGAAGCGGAATACTGAAAACCAGCCCCGGATACCCGATCCAGTTGCCCACCGGATTGAGCACCTGCGCCGCGACTTTCACGCCGACATCCTCGAACGCCAGCGCCGCCGCGGCGAAGAGCATCCCGGCGATCTTCGTGCTCGGCGCGATGTTGTAAACGTCATCGAGCAGCCCCACGATCGTGATCAGCGTGAGCCCCAGAAGGATCGACCACGGAACAGGTCGGGGCATCTGGGCGTCGGTCACGTGCTGCGTCGCGTGAAAGCTCATCAGCCCGTGCAGCGGCGCGCTCATCGCAAAGGCGATTCCCGCCATGATCCCGACGAACACCGCCAACCCACCCAAGTACGCGATCGGGAACTTGTGCTGCTTCCTCGCCTCGTTGGGCCGATCGATGATCCCGTTGGTGATGGCCAGCCGCCGGAAGATCGGCGTCGCCAGCAGCGTCGCCACGAACGAGACCACGAACACACCAAAATACCCGTTGAGCACCTCGATCTGCGAGAGCGGCTCGGCGACCGTGCCCGCGACGCGTGCCAGTTCCGTCTGCTGCTCGCGCAGCGAGGCGATCTGCTCCGAAACGCGCGTCAGCTCCGCCGCCGCGGCCGACACGCGATCGGCGTTCGGATCCACCGTCCCCGCGGACGGGACGAAACTCTTGAAAGGATCGATCTGCATCAGCAGCGCCGGAATCATGGCAGGGGCTCCCTGGCCGCCGGCGACAGCGCCGCCGACACCACGACATCAACTCCATCAGCCCCGCCGCCGATCCACCCCATCGTTCGCGCAAGATCCCGGATCGTCCGCGCCAGGTCGATGGTCGGCTTCCAGCCGATCGCCTGGCCGATCCGCGTCAGATCCGGCTGCCTTCGGTGCAGATCCTCGAAACGCTGACCAAACACCTGCTCGTACGCCACGTGCCGCACGCCGCTGGTGCTGGCCAGCGTCCGGATGACCAGCCGGGCAAGGTCCGCGATGGTGATCAGCGTGTCCGCGCCGATGTTGAACACACGCCCCCGCGTCCGCTCGATGTTCGCCGGAGCCAGCAGACCCTCGACCGCGACGACCACATCGCGAACGTCGCAGAAGCACCGAGACTGCGAGCCATCGCCATGAACCGTCAGTTCGCGTCCGGCCAGCGCATCGGCCACAAACCGCGGCAGCACCATGCCGTACTGCCCGAGCTGGCCGGGGCCGACGGTGTTGAAAAACCGCGCCACGACCACGCGCATGCCGCTCCGGTCCGCATACGCCAGGGCCAGATGCTCGTCGATCGCCTTCGAGCACGCATACGACCAACGCGCCTTGCTCGTCGGTCCAAGCACAAGGTCATCGTCCTCGCGAAACGGCGTCCGCTCGCTCTTGCCGTAGACCTCCGACGAGCTGGCGATGAGCACCCGCGCATCGGGGCACCGCTCGGCCACGAACCGCAGCAGCGTGTCGGTCTGCAGAACGTTCGTGCGGATGCTCTCGATAGGCCGGTCCATGACCAGTTGCACCCCCACCGCTGCGGCGAGGTGGTACACCTCTTCGAACGCCTCAGCCCGCAGCACGCCCGCCAGCGCTTCGCCAAGATCGCTCCGCACAAATCGCAGCGATGCGTGCTCCGGCACGTTCGCCTGCCGCCCGGTCGACAGATCATCAACCACCGTGACCGCATCCCCCCGCGCCAGCAGCGCGCGGACCAGGTGCGAGCCGATGAAGCCCGCCCCGCCCGTGACGAGCGACCGCCGGGGAGCGGATCGCTCCGGACCGGGGCCGTCGGGTCTTTGCGGGTCTGTGCTTGGCATGATGTCGGCGGTGCGTCGGGCTCGCGCTCAGCCGTTGTCGGCGTTCTGGTACTCGTAGGAAGCCTTGATGTTCTTGCGCATGTAGCCGCCGGTGGAGGAGCGCACGCACGTGACGACCACGCCCAGGAAGTCGGTCCGCGTGTCGGCCAGCTGGTCGCGCAGACGGGCCACCAGCCCGCGCTTCTCGCCCATGGCCCGCACGACCATCAGCGTTGCGTCCGAACGATTGGCCAGCGCAACACCGTCGCCGGCGATCATGCCCGGCGCGGTGTCGATGATCACCATGTCGTACTTCGCCGCGGCCTCGCGTAGAACGCGCGTCATCTGCTCGCCGCTGAGCCGCTCGGGCACCCGCTGGTCCCGAACGCCCGCGCTGAGCAGGTCCAGACCCGGCGTGCTCGTGGGCTGAATCGCCTGTTCGATCTCGCACGAGCGCACCAGCACGTCGCTCAGGCCGGGGCCCTCGGCGAGCTTGAGCACCTTGTGCAGCGCCGGCCTGCGGAAGTTCGCATCCACCAGCAGCACGCGCTGCTCGCTGCCGGCAAAGCCCATGGCCAGGTTCACCGCCGTCGTCGTTGCGCCCGCGCCGGGCGCGCCGCCCAGCACAAGCAGCGACTTGTGCGAGTGCTCGCCGAGACGCTTGGACACCATCGCGCGGATCAGCCGGTAACTCTCGCTGATCGCGCCCGTGGGCGCATCGCGATACGCCGTCTCGACATCCTTGGGGTTCGACGGATCCTCGCTGGCGATGGGCACCACGCCCGCCAGACGCAGCCGCGGGATCAGCGCGATGTCCGAAGCGCCGCGGATCCGCAGGTCCAGCACCTCACGCAGCACCACCACGCCGACCGTCAGACCCATGATCACGATCACCGACAGCGGAACGATCACGCTCAGCCGCGGGAACGCCATCGTGTCCGGGCGCGACGGCGCTTCGACCAGACGCACGCGCCCGACGCGACCCTCGCGCCACATCTGTTCGATCTGCTCAACATCACCCAGCGCACGCTGGACGCGCGTGAGTTCAAGGTTCAGATTCGCGCGATCCGACTGGAGCACCTCGATCTGCGCACGCGCCAGCGCCGCCGCGTTCTCGCGGGTCCGCGCCGTCTCGAGCCGCGTGTTCAGGTCCGCCAGCGCCGCCTCGGCGCGCCTGATGCCCTGACGAGCTCGGTCCAGGTCCGCGTCGTACAACTTCTTCAGGGCCGACTCGCGCTCCGCGTCCAGTTCGCTCTGCGCCGACGCGAGCCGCTCGCGAAGCAGCGCGCGATCACGGTGATTCTCTCCCTGCCCCATGCGCGCCAGGGCCGCGTCCTCCGAACGCAGACTGCTGATCCGCTCGCGCAGGCCCGAGACGATCGGGTCGCGGTCGGCGAGTTCAACCTGTTCCTTGCTGTAAGCCACCACGCCGTCGGCCGACACCTGCCCCTCCAGCGACCGCACCTCCGCACGCAGACGCTCGATCTGCTGCGAGGTGTCGGCGATCTGCGGCTGGAGAACCTCGATCTGGTTCCGACCGTCCGAGCTGGTCTCCAGCGTGCCGGTGAGCTGGTTCTCGCTGATGAGCTTCCGCGTCGCCGCTTCGTTCGAGTCCAGGCGGCTCTGGATCGCCGTCCGCTCGCGCGACAGCGCATCCTTGCCCTCCGTGCTGGCCCGGCTTGTCCGCTGGCGAAGGTCATCGAAGTACGCCGAGTGAATCGCATCGGCGATCAGCGCCGCGTCATCGCGCACGTTCGTCGACACCGTCAGTTCCACGAACTGCGTGCCCGCGACCACGCGAGCGCCCGCTCGCTCCTTGAGATCCCGCAGCGCCTCGGGTTCATCCACGAGGCCCGCCGAGCTCTTGAAACTCCGCATCCAAATCGCGTTGTCGCGCATCGTCTGACCCGAGCGGATCGCATTTCGAAGGATGCGTTCGCTCGTGATCACGCGTGCCTCGGTTGCCGCGAATCGCTCGAACTCCTCGCGGTCCTGCCCCTCGCTCCGCTCCGTCGGCGGCCGCTCGATCGGCAGCACCTGATACACCACGTTGGTCCGGAACACCGGCGAGTACTTACGCAGCACGAAGAACGCGCCCACGCCCACAACGATGCTCGTCGCGCCCGCCGCGATGAACAGCAGCAGATACTGCCGCAGCAGCTTGATCGGGTCGACCGGAACGAAGCTCGATGCCGCCCCCGCCGTCGATGTCATCGACGCGCCGCCGGCGCGGGGTTGCGGGAGTGGGCCTTTTGTCGGAATCGCGGTCATGGTGCTGTTCCTGCGCGGGCTCGGTGCTGTTGCGGTCGGCCCTGGTTCGTCGTCTGGTCCCGGGCGCCGGTCCGGCTCCCGTTCGTCATCCCTGTGTCCATCGGATCATCCCGCCCCGTCGTTCGACGGTGCGCCGGGGTCGCTCCCGACCCCGGTTCGTTCTGAGCGGCGCGGCAGACGGTTATCGGACACCTATGCGTCCATCCGTCGCGCCGCCCCATTCAGTTCCCGCCGCGCATGAGCCGGCGCAGCCGCTCGAACTCCTCGCCATACGCCGCGGCGACCTGCGGATCGCTCCCGATCATCCGCTCGGCGGTCTGGAACAGGTCGTCGGCGTCGCGCCGGTTTCCGTTGCGAAGGTGCAGTTCCGCAAGGTGGATCTGCGCGATCGTCCGGCTCATCGCATCCGTCGAGATGTTCAGCGCCTGCCGGAGCGCACGCTCGGCGCGATCCAGCTTGTTCAGGGCCAGCAGCACCGCGCCCAGCGAATCCCAATATCCGGGATTCTGCGGCGCGATCTCCACCGCACGCTCGACGTGCTTGAGCCCGTCCTCATGACGGCTCAGGAACTTGCTGAGCGTGTACCCCAGGTTGTTGAGCATGTCCGCGTCGTTGGGCTCATCCTTGAGCCCGCGCTCCCAGAATTGCGCCGCCGCCGCGTAGTCACGCGCCGAGTACGCCCGCGAACCGAGCATCTTCAGCGCCAGCGCGCGCACGCCGGTGTTCTGCGCCGTTTCTCCGAGCTTCTCGATCGCCGTCCAGCCCGCCGCGGCCTCATCCCGCGTCTCGGTCTGCAGCCGCGCCATCGCCATCGATACCTGCTCGCTGAACCCCGCCGAGGGCTTGCTCGCGGCCAGGAACCGCAGCTGCGCCTCGGGCGTGGGGAACACGCGCGCCATCTCGCGGAAGAAACCGCTCACCTCGGGCATCGCCTGCGTGCTGATCATCGCCAACGCCGCGCGAACGTCCTTCTCGGCATCGGGCATCTTCTTGTCCAGCGCGCTGATCCGCGCACGGCTCATCAGCAGCGGCGCCTCGCCATCGACGTTCAGTCCCGATTCGCTGAGCACCTCGCGGGCCCGTGTCAGGTTGGGCGGCCGCTGGCCGCACAGCGCGTTGACCAGCGCCCGGGCGATCGTCGCGTTCTTGGTCGTTGTCCAGACGCGCTCAAGCTGCGTCACGGCTCCCGCCCAGTCCTCGCGCGATGCGTACAGATCCGCCGCCATCGCCGACCACGCCGGGTCGTTCAGCGTCCGGGTCGCTTCGAGGATCACCTCCAGCGCGCCGTCGCCCCGGCCGGTGTTCTGCAGCACGCGCACGAGCGTCAGCCGGATCTCGGCGTTGCTCGGGTCGCGCTGCAGGGCCTCGCGGATGGTCGCGACCGCGCGTTCGGCCTCGCCGTTGCGGATGTACGCCGCTGCCAGCGCCTGCCGCGCCGCGAACAAGCCCGGCTCCAGCCGCAGCGCCGCCTCAAAGTCCGCGATCGCGTCCCGCGTGAACTTCACATCGTCGCTCAGATTCAACTGACCGCGCCGCATCAGCGCCAGCGCCGAGTTCTGATCGTTGGTCACCGCCTGATCGAGCAACTGCCGGGCCTTGGCAAGGTCCTTGGCCGAGGCCGCCGCGTCAGCCAGCAGCAGCGTTCCGCGGGTCCGCGCCGTTCCGTCCAGACGAGCGCCGTTGAGCAGAGCTTCCGCCTCGCCGGCACGGTTGGCCCGGATCAGCGACTCGGCCTGCCGCAGCAGCAGCAGGTTGTCGCGGTCGACGCTCCCCGGCGCGCTCCGCGCCGATGCGTACGCCGCGGCCGCTTCCTCGTACCGCTGCATGCCCCACAGCACATCGCCGATCTCGCGATCGACGATCATCGACTCCTTCTCCTGCAGCGCGCGTCCGGTCTCCAGCGCCTTCAGCGCCGTCGACGCCATCCCCACCTCCACCAGCGCACGGGACAGGGACACGTGCTGCTCGCCCTTGCGACGCTCGGCGGGGATCTGCTCCAGCAACTGGTTGAACTTCGCCAGCGCCTGGTCCTCCTTGTTCGTCACCGCCAGCATCACCACCGGCATGAACCCCGTCCGCTCCTCACCGACCGCGGCCGACAACCCCCGGAACACCTCCTCGGCCTCCGGAATCTTGCCCAGCCGCAGAAGGTTCTGCGTCAGCGTGATCGAGTTGACCGCGTCCCCGGGCGTCGAACGGAAGATCCGCCGGCGCACATCCATCGCGAGATTCTGATCGCCCGCGTTGAACTCAAGGTTCAGCCACGGCTCGCGGAAGGCCGGTTCGCCCTGAGCGATCGCCCGCTTGCTCCGCGCAAGCGCCAGTGCCTCGGCGTCCTGACCCGCGGCGATCCTCGCATTGAGCAGCAGCACGATCGTCGGCAGATCGTTGGGCGTGATCTCCAGCGCGCGCTGAAGGCTCGCCAGACCCGCCTGCGTCTGCCCGCGCGCCAGGCGAGCCTCGCCAAGGAGCCTGTGACCCGCCGGGTTCAGGCGGTCCTTCTCAGTCAACTGCCGCGCAAACTGCTCGGCTTCCACCGCGTTGCCACGGCGCAGCTCGAGCGTTGTGCGGAAGATCAGGCCCTGCGCGCCGTCGGCGTTGCTGGCCTTGCCCTTCTCGGCCACGGCCTCCGCCGCCGCGAAGTCACGCTTGGCCAGCGCCTCATCCAGCCGCGCCGAAAGCACCACGCGGTTGTTCGGGTCGATCTTCTCCGCCGCATCGAGTTCCTTCACCGCCTCCTCGGTCCGATTCAACTGCACCAGCAGCCGGAACTTGGCGATGCGCTTCTCGATCTCCGGCAGGTTCGACTCGTCGATCATCTTCAACTGCTCGGCGACCGGATCGCTCGCCTCCACCAGCCGCAGGCGCTGGGCGATCGACTGGTCGTTGGGCAGCTCCTTGGCCAGCTGCTCCAGCACGGGCTTGGCCGCCTCACGGTCGCCCAGCTGCAGCATCATGTTCGAGATCGCCATTCGCGTCCCCGCGGTGAGCGCGGCGTTGGAACCGAGTTCGCGCAGCCGCGCCCTGATCGCGGCGACATCCGCGTTGCCCTCGTTGGCCTTGGCCTCCAGCTCCAGCAGTTCGCGGATCACCGGGTCCGTGCCCGCCGGACCCGCATCCAGATTCGCCAGCACGCGCTCGCGCTCCAGGAGCACCGGGTTGCCCGGCGCAACCCGCAGACCCTGCTGCACCCATCGCAGCGCCGCGGACGTGTTGCGGTTGTTCAGCTCAAGATCGGCGAGAATGCCGTACACCTGCCACGTTGCCGCGCCCATCGTGTGCAGCTTCTCGTACGCACGGATCGCCTCGCCGGTGAGGTTCTGGCGCTGCAGCAACTGCGCCAGCGTCGCCAGCCCGCGCGGGTCACGATCCCCCGTCTGCTCGTTGTACCGCGTCAGCAACTGACGCGCATCGGCGAGCTTCTCCTCCGCCAGAGCGATCCGAGCGTCGATGAACAGCAGTTCCGCCGGGTTGCCGTCCGTCACCTCGCGGAAGGCCGCGCGGAACTTCCGAGCCGACTCCAGCCGCGCCGTCCTGGCCTCGGCCGTCTGCTCACGCTCCAGCGCCGTTAGCGACGCCGTTGCCTTCAGCGCCAGCGCCGTCGCTCGCTCGCTGTGAAGGATCATGCCCAGCAGGCTCAGCGGCTGGTCGGGCATCTGCACGACCTTGTCCAGCTCCATGATCGCGTCGTCGAACTTCCCGTCCTCCAGCAGCAGATTCGCCTTGAAGATCCTCGGGCGCGCATCCAGCGGCCGCGCCTCGATGATCCGATCCATCGCTCGCAGGGACGTCGCCGCGGAATCCGGAACATTCAGCGCACGCGAGAGCAGCACCACCGCCCGCGCCGTCCGCAGCATCGTCCGCGAGGGGTCCGCCGTCATCAGCGACTCGAGCAGCGCCGTAACCCGCGGCATCTGCGCCGCCGCCAACTGCTCGGGGGCGGATCGGCCGCCGTCACGCCGCGTCGCCTCGCGGATCTCCATCGCCACCAGCGTGTACATCGCATCCGGCGCGGGGCCGTGCGTCTTGATGAAGTCCTCGAGGAACTTCCGCCCCTGTCCGATGAACGCATCGGCTTTTTCGTCCTCGCGGTTCTGACGCGCCGTCGCGGCGTTGGCGAAGTACCACTCGCCCAGCGCGCTGGCAACCTCCTCATCTCCGGGCGTCGCCGCCAGCGCCGCCTCAAGATCCTCCTTGGTCCTGGTGATGTTCTCGTCGCTGATCGACAGCCGCTGGGCCATGATCCCGGCGCCCGCGATACCGCTGTACCGCCGCAGACGCGCCGCCTTCTCGTCGCCGGGCGGGAAGTTCCGCAGCGCCTCGCGACCGCGATCACGCAGGCCCTCCCACTCCACCAGCGACGCGCCGCCCGCATCGCGGTACTGGTCCAGCAGCATCAGCAGAAACGCCTCGTGCGCCGCCACGTCCGTGCGCTTGGCCGTCGCCAGCGCCTGCAGCGCGGGCAGGTACTGCTCCAGGAAGTCCTCCCGATAGAGCAGGCGGGTCTTCGGCGTGGTCTTCTCGAGCGCATCGATCCACTTCTCGATGTACCCGACATTCGTCGGTTCCTTGTTCACCGCGTTGGCGAACGACCGCGATGCGCGACGCCAGTCGTTCTGCGATGCGAACTCCGCCGCCTCCGCCGCGTGATCCGCGGCCGAGCGGTTCATCGTCGTGTACATCAGCCCCGCCACCGCCCCGAGCATCAGCACGCTCCCGGCGACCAGCGGAATCAGAATCTTGTTGTTCACTCGTGAGGCCATGGTCGTTTCCTGCTCTGCCCGTCCGTCGGCGGACGTGCGTCTGGGCCGGGTCGTGCGCTCCGCTCTGCGCCCGGCGGTCTCGTTTGCCCTTTCGGCTTTCCGTTCGTCTCGATCAACACATCATCGACGCTTCGCTTCTGTCTTCGTTTCTGGCTTCGTTTCTGTCCTTGCTTCTCGTGTTCGCTCTCCGGTCCGTCACTTGGCTGCGCCAGAACCCCGCCGCGGATTGTCCGCCGGGTACTCTCCGCGCTTGACCTTCACCCAATCCGGCACGCACCGGCTGATCTCCGGCAGCAACTCGCCGATCAGGCTCGAGGACAACGCCACCAGTTCGTCCTTGTCGGCGACCTCGATCGACGACACCTGGACCTTCAAGTAGTACGCGTAGTCGTCCTCGAGCTTGAACGCCAGCTGCCGCACGCCCTCGGCCGTCCCGACGTGGCCGCCATTGGCGATGAAGAAGTACCCGCCGTACAGCCGCACGTCCCTGCCGGGAAGCTCAAAGGCGCTCACGAGCATCTCGATCTCGCCCGGGTTCCGCGGCAGCACCACACGGATCCCCGGCGCATCGCTGAACTCGTTGTGCGTCCGCGCCGTGAAGTACTGCCCCTGAGATCCCTCCGGCGCATCGGGCAGCGCAAGCCACCCCGAAGAGTCCAGATTCAACGGCATCCGCACAGGGCTGCTCACCAGCGTCCACCCCGCGCCCGTCATGCACCGCTCGGGCACATGCGGCACCGTGTCGATCATGCCCGTGTAGTACGCAAGATGCAGTTCCAACCGCCGACGCGGCTTGCCGTCCGCCCGCTCCCGCTCCCGATACGACCGCGACAGGTAGTTCCGCGTGCCGAGTTCCTCAAGCACCTCGGCGCTCATCACCTCGTCCTGCCCGACCTGTTCCCACGTCGGGGTCTGCGTCGGAATGCTCCGAACCTGCCGATTCTCCGCGGCCTGAATCGGCAGCTTGCGCAGATGCAGCCCCAGCGCCCCGACCGCAAGCCCCAGCGCCCCCGCCGACGCGCCCAGCACCACCACCACCGTCGCCAGCGCACCCATCGCCCCAGGACGCCAGCTCCCCGCACCGCCGCCGCGAACCCCCACAGCCGGCGCGGCCGTCGCCGGCGTCGCAACCTTCGGCGGACCCGCGGGCGCGGCTTTCTTCACCGGCCCGGATGCCGGAGTCTGATCATCCACCACCACGCGATTCAGCACCCACACCAGCCCCATGTAGAACACAAACGCGATCGCCAGCAGCGCCATGCCGATCCACATGTGCGCCTCACCCGCCGCCAGGTTCCGATCCTGCAACGACGCGATCGCCAGCACCGCCACGCGGAAGATGTTCATCACCAGCGCCACCGGCATCGCCAGCATGAGCAGCGCCATCCGCTGCCACCAGTGTCGCACACCCACCAGCGCCACCGCCGCGCCGAGCGCAATGAACGCGATCACCATCCGCATTCCGCTGCACGCCTCCGCCACATTCAGCGGAATCACATCCCCGTTGCTCTTGATCACCTCGAGCAGGTTCCCCTTGGCCACCGTGCTCACGCCGATGACGTTCAGCAGCACGAACGCCCCCTGCGTCGCCAGCAACTGCAGCGGGAACGTGATGATGATCATGATCTTTTCGCTGATCGTCACCCCAAGGCCCAGATACGCGATGGGCAGAAACGCCACCCGCGTCACATCCGGCCCCGCCAGCAGCAGCACCACCCCGAACAGGCACAGAAGCACCGACAGCCCCTGACCCATATGGTTCGGAACTCCCGCCATGAAAAACACATAGCACACCACGCTCAGCAGCACCGCCAACAGACCCGCCCAGCAGGTCCGCGGCACCTGCCGCGCGATCTCATGCCGCTGCTGCCAAAGGATGTACAGACTGATCAGCGGCACAAAGTACGCGTGCGACCAGTCCGCGCTCCCCCAGCTGTACAAGTGCTGCGTGTAAAAGAAGTGGTGAAACAGCGCCAGAAACACCGGCGCCACCACCGCCGCGGCCACCACGCCGCCCCGCGTAAACATGCCCCCGAAATATCGACCGTCACCGGCGCCTTGGCCCGGAGTGGCATCCAGCGGTCGGGTTGTGCTCGCGATCGTCGTCATAGTCCCGTCTTCGTCGGCCTTCTCCCGTGATCCTGTCCGCTTCGTACGCGATGTGCCCGACATTCGATCGACTTGCCGCCACCATCGCCCCTCCCCTTTCCGTCGACTCGATCCCCACCGACGAACAGGCCGCCACCGGCGCTCCTGTCGTACGCTCCGGTCCGCCGCGGGTTCGCCGCAACGACACCATCGCCCCGCCCCACTCCAGGGCCCCGACCCCTCAAAGCCCGGGAGACCAACCCGGCCGCCCCTCTCGATCATCGGCCAGCCGATCACTCGACCGGAGGCAATCTTTGGCCGATGCCACCGCGATCGCGACTGGGCGGCCAAACCTTTTCACCCAGACGTCGCAATCTCAGGAATCTTCCTCACTTGCCCAACCCGAATTCCCGCCGCTGAGCCCGAGCCATGGCCACATTTTGGCCCCACAGGCTCAGAAGGAATTCGTCGAGGTCTGCTGCGGCCCGAACACATCGAACCCGAAGTTCCGGTCCAGAATAAACCCGAACCCATAACTGGCCCGGAACCCGTTCCTCAGCACCGCCAGCGGCAATGCGAAGAAGTTCGTGCCAACGTTCACCTGGTCATCCGCACGCAGGAACAGGTCCGGCTGAGTTCCTTCGTAAATCGCCCGCAGATTCACCCGGACGATCGCCTGACGATCAGGCCCGACCATCCGCGTAATGTCCACTCGCTCCGGGATCGCCGTGCTCGACAGCCCGCCCGCCGCGGTGATCGACCGCGTGAGCGTCAGCCGCCCGGCCTGCGGCAGGTTGTACGGCCCCGGACGCTGCACCTGCCCCGTCACATACACAAGCCCCTCCGCCGGGCTCGGCACGCGGATGATGTCCCCGGGACGAATCACGATGTTCACATTCGCCGAACCGGCCAGCAGCGCCGCCATCGGAACCTCGATCACCCGCTGCGTCAGAATGTTCTGAGCCGCCGGTGCCGTCGGCTGGGCGGGCCGAGCGCCGTTCGGCCCCGCCGGCAGATCTTCCGCCGGTCGCCGACCATTTCCGGTCGTCACCGCCGGGGGCGCCGCGGGCACAGATTGCTCTTCCGGCACCCATTGACCATCACGGAAGATCCACTTGGTATCGCCGCGATTCGATGCGGATGCCGCCGCATTCGACGGCGTTGCCGCCGGTGCCGCAGCGCCGTTGGGCTGCTCCAGATCAATCGCCGCACGACGACGGTTGTCGATCGGCTGGGCGCTGGCCTGACTCCCGGCAACGCGCCCGGGGTTCGCCGGCGGCTTGCTCAGTTCATCGATCAGTTCGATCACCCGCGGCTCGTTCGCCGGGGTGCTGGGCCTGCTGGTCGAATCCGTGGTCGTCGGCGTTGTCGGCCTCGACGGCTGATTCTGCGTCCCATCGCTCGTCCGCCCCTCGGCCTCCGGCGTCAGCGGGATCTGCCGAATCACAAAGACCGACTGCACGTTCTCCGTCACGCGCCCGGCCTGATTCACCGCCTCCAGCAGCCGATAGTCCGGCCGCGGAATCTGGTACAGCCCGGGCTGGCCCACCGCGCCGATCACGTTGAACGTCAGCCGCCGCCGCTCGCTGATCTGCACTTCGATGATCGGATTGGCCAGAACCGCCGCATCGCGATACGCCTTGGCGATCGCCTCCTGCACCTGCTCGGCGCTGAGCCGATCGACGCTGATCGCCGGCACCTGCGGCAGGTCGATGAACCCGCGCGGATCAACCTCGCGTGCGAACTCCTCGCGCTGACCCGTCGCGAACAGGTCCTGAATCCGGATTTCCAGCCGGTCGCCCGGGCCGATGCGATAGACCTGCACCTCTGGAATCAGATCCTCAGGCCGGACTTTCGTCGTCTCGACGCCCTCGTTGGGCGGGCCCTCGACGCTCGCCAGCCGCTCAAGAATCGGCACCACCGTCGGCGTGTGCTCCCACCGCCCCACCACCGACGGGTCCATGTACGAGTCCACCTCGCAGCCGCTCATCACCAGCGGCCCCGCGGCCAGACCGGCAACAAGCATCAGACGAACACCAACCCGCGGCCCGAATCGCCGCGCATCGCGTTTCTGGCTGGGAAGATGGGCAAGGTTCAAGGTGGCTTGTCCGCTGATCGTCACGCGAGGACTCCTGAGGCTCAGACCGGACCATCGGGGCAACGCGATCCGGCCCGGATCGACAACGACAGACCCGGCGCGGACAAACCGTCCGCGCGGGTCGACATAGGTTAGCACCCCCTCACTATCGGAAGATGAGCCCACCAAGGTTCATCCGACCCGACACCGAGGCCCAAACGCCCCTCAACAGCCGCCCGAAACCGTCCGTACCCGCCGAAACGCGCGGCTTTGGCCGACCGCCCGCCGCATCGAGCGGCCCGAGCGGATACGCCGCCGGCGGCGCTAGAGTTCGTCCCTGTGCTCGACTCCCCTGATCGATCGCCGACCACCGACACGCCGTCCGCTGATGGCGCACCGCTCCCCGGCCGCCCGACGACGATGCGCCACCCGCGCCCGCTCGGCGGCGACCCTGTGCGCAATCTTGATGCCCCGCGCATCTCGCTGACCCAACTGGTCATCAACAACACCGAGGGCAACAGCACGCTGGGCATCAAGAAGAAGCCCTCCTGGCTGCGGGCCAAGGTCCCCGGCGGCGCGGGGTACGAACGACTCCGCTCGATCATCGATGAGCACCGCCTGCACACCGTCTGCAAGGAGGCCAACTGCCCCAACATGGGCGAGTGCTGGTCCCGCGGCGTGGCGACCATCATGATCCTGGGCGACACCTGCACACGCGCCTGCGGGTTCTGCAACGTCAAGACCGGCAGGCCCAGCACGCTCGATCGCGATGAGCCGCGCCGCGTCGCCGAGAGCCTGCGCCTCATGGGCCTCAAGCACGTGGTCATCACCAGCGTCAACCGTGATGAACTCTCCGACGGCGGCGCGGGGATCTGGGCCGAAACGATCCTGCGCACCAAGGACGCCTGCCCGCAGATGAGCATCGAGGTGCTGATCCCGGACTTTGAGGGCAACTGGCCCGCGCTGCAGATGGTCATCGATGCGCGGCCGCACATCATCAACCACAACCTCGAGACCATCCGTCGCATGTACCCCGCGGTCCGCCCGAGCGCCAAGTTCGACCGCAGCCTCGAGCTCCTCCGCCGCGTGAAGGAGCAGGGCCTCGTCGCCAAGACCGGCATCATGGTCGGCATCGGCGAGCGCGATGATGAGGTGCTGGAGATGATGGACGATGTGCTCGCCCGCACCGCTACGCCCGCGACAGCCACCACCCCCGGCGGCCCGACGGACATCCTGACCATCGGCCAGTACCTCCAGCCCACACGCAACCACCTGCCCATCGACCGCTTCGTCACGCCCGAGCAGTTCGCGATGTACCACGACCGCGGCATCGAAAAGGGCTTCAAGGTCGTCCAGTCCGGCCCGCTCGTGCGCTCGAGCTACCACGCCGACCACCAGGCCGATGAACTCTCGAACATCACCGATGAACGCGAACGCCTCAACACCCAGAGAATGAAGACGCTGCTGGGGGAGTGAGGGCGGGGCGGCAAAGTTCAAAGTTCAAAGTTCAAAGTTCAAATGGGGAAAAGTTCAATGCGCCTCGGGTGCGCTTCGGGTGCGCCTCGGGTGCGTGGTGGTGATCGCGCGTGCGTGTGCCCATGGCGGACGCCGCGCTGGGCATACCCGCCGCGCCCCGCATACCCGGCGCGTGCGGCCGTCAGCGCGCGGGCCGCGCGGCGGGCCGCAAGGCCATCGGGGCGTGGCCGAGCCGCGCGATATTCTAATCACCCCTACTCCGCCACATCGCGCGGCACCGATGGAACCAAAACCACGGGATCACCCCGACGATTCCACCCTCCAACCACACGATTGCGATGGGGTCCGTAGGAACTCCGCACAAGGCAAATGGAACGCAGGACGCATCCTGCGCTCCGGAGGACGCCGCCTGAGGACCGGAGGAGGCCTCCTGCGCTGCAGAGACGGCCGACTGTGCAGCGCAGGACAACGATTTTGGAGCAAAGGACGCGTCCCGCGCTCCACGGGACGCGTCCTGCGCTCCATCGGACGCGTCCGGCGCTCCGCAGGACGCCTCCTGTGCTGCGGAGAACGCCACCTGCGCTCCGCAGGCCGCGCCCTGCGCAACAGAGGACGCCGCGCCCGATGGCGAGGACGCACCCCCCCGCGCCCCCCCCACACCCCCGCCCCCCCACTCCGCAGATCACCCCGCCGGCGCGCCGATGATGCCGCGGCGATCAGATTCAGGACATGGGTGGCGCTGCGTCAGGACATGGGTGACAGATTGATCGGTGCGTGTCCGGGTATCGCGAGGGCGGGGGGGGGTGGGCGTGGCGGGCTGGCGGCGAGGGGGCTGGGAAGTGCGTGGCACCGTCCCCGCGGCACCGACGCCGCGGGCTGTTCACCCCGCCGAACTCTTCGCGAAGATTTCGCCCCGGTCCGTTGCGGATCTCAGGAATCGCCGTATACTCCATCACCCGGTGTCTTCCCCGATGGTGTCAACCCCAAGCGGTGCCCCATGATGAATGTACTGCGTCTGTGCGTGCTGTCTGTTCTCGCGGTTCTGGGTGTGTCGGGCGTTCGCGCCCAGTGCACGCCGCAGTGGCAACCTTTCGACCCAACCACGGCGACGTTCCCGGGGGTCAACGGCATTGTCAACGCCACCACGATGTGGGACCCCGATGGCCCCGGGCCGCAGACGCCCAAGTTGGTGGTCGGTGGCGTGTTTACCTTTGCGGTAAATGTGCTTGCGAACAACATCGCGCTCTACGACCCGGCGACCGGCGCCTGGTCCGCCCTGGGCTCGGGCATGAGCAATGGGGCCAGTTCAGCCTTCGTGTACGCCCTCACCACGCTGCCCGGCGGCGATCTGATCGCCGGCGGGCGGTTCACCACCGCCGGGGGCGTGACGGTCAACAACAGCGCCCGCTGGAACGGCTCGGCCTGGTCCGCCCTGGACACGGGCACGAGTGGAGGCAACCCCACCGTCTACGCCCTCACCACGCTGCCCAGCGGCGACCTGATCGCCGGCGGGCGGTTCACCACCGCCGGGGGCGTGACGGTCAACAGCATCGCGCGCTGGAACGGCTCGGCCTGGTCCGCCCTGGGCACGGGGATGAACAACATTGTGTGGTCCCTCACCACGCTGCCCAGCGGCGACCTGATCGCCGGCGGCACCTTCACCACAGCCGGGGGCGTGCCGGCCAACTACATCGCCCTCTGGAACGGCTCGGCCTGGTCCGCCCTGGGCTCGGGCATGAGTGGAGGCAGCTTCCCCACCGTATTCGCTCTCACCACGCTGCCGAGCGGCGACCTGATCGCCGGCGGGGACTTCACCACCGCCGGGGGCGTGACGGTCAACCGCGTCGCCCGCTGGAACGGCTCGGCCTGGTCCGCCCTGGGCTCGGGCATGGGCGGCAACGTGATTGCCAGTGTGGCCGCCCTCACCACGCTGCCCAATGGTGACCTGATCGCGGGCGGGGCCTTCACCACCGCCGGGGGGGTGCCTGTCAACTTCATCGCCCGCTGGAACGGCTCGGCCTGGTCCGCCCTGGGCTCGGGCATGGACAACTCTGTGCACGCCCTCACCACGCTGCCCAACGGCGACCTGATCGCGGGCGGGGGGTTCTTCACCGCCGGGGGCGTGACGATCAACAACATCGCCCGCTGGAACGGCTCGGCCTGGTCCGCTCTGGGCACGGGAATGGACGGCGGCGTGAACGCCCTCACCACGCTCCCCAGCGGCGACCTGATCGCCGGCGGGTCGTTCACCACCGTTGGAGGCGTGCGGGCCAACCGCATCGCCCGCTGGAACGGCTCGGCTTGGTCCGCGCTGGGCTCGGGCATAAGCAGCACCGTAAACGCCCTCACCGCGCTGCCCAACGGCGACCTGATCGCCGGCGGGTCCTTCTTCTCCGCCGGGGGCGTGACGGTCAACAGCATCGCCCGCTGGAACGGCTCGGCCTGGTCAGCCCTGGGCTCGGGCATGGACAGCTTCGTGCTCGCCCTCACCACGCTGCCCAGCGGCGACCTGATCGCCGGCGGGAACTTCACCACCGCCGGGGGCGTGACGGTCAACAAAATCGCCCGCTGGAACGGCTCGGCCTGGTCCGCCCTGGGCTCGGGCATCAGCAGCGAGGTGCGCGCCCTCACCACGCTGCCGAGCGGCGACCTGATCGCCGGCGGGAACTTCACCACCGCCGGGGGCGTGACGGTCAACAACATCGCCCGCTGGAACGGCTCGGCTTGGTCCGCCTTGGGCTCGGGCATGAACGGCACCGTGAACGCCCTCACCACGCTGCCCAACGGCGACCTGATCGCCGGCGGGTCCTTCTTCTCCGCCGGGGGTGTGACGGTCAACCGCATCGCCCGCTGGAACGGCTCGGCCTGGTCCGCCCTGGGCACGGGCATGAACAACGAGGTGACCGCCCTCACCACGCTGCCCAACGGCGACCTGATCGCGAGTGGGTTGTTCACCAACGCCGGGGGCGTGCCGGCCAACCGCATCGCCCGCTGGAACGGCTCGGCCTGGTCGTCCCTCGGATCGGGCCTGAACGGCACCGCGAGCGCCCTCACCACGCTGCCCAGCGGCGACTTGATTGCCGGCGGGGGCTTCACCACCGCCGTCGGGATCGTCGCGCCGTACCTCGCCCGCTGGGGCTGCCAGCCGCCCGCGGCCTGCAACCCCGCCGACCTCGCCAATACCGACGGCGAACCGGGTGCCGACGGCGCGGTCGACAATGGCGACTTCAACGCATTCTTCATCGCGTTCTTCGCGACCGAGGGCGACCCGCTCCGCGCCGCGGCCGACATCTCCAGCACCGACGGCGACACCGTCCTGACCGGCGGCGGGCCGGATGGGACCGTCGACAACGGCGACTTCAACGCATTCTTCTTGTACTTCTTCCAAGGCTGCCCGTAAGGCCGCCCATCCAACTCGCGCACGTGCACCAGGGCCCGCGTCGATCGACGCGGGCCCTTTTTCGTTTCGGAGCACGCGTGCTCGCGGCGGCTCACGCCAGTGGCGTGGTATCGGTGCAGCGAAGCGCCGACCAAGGAGCCAAGTCGGTGTAGAACGAGCGATGAAGCAAGAAGGCACCGGCTGGGCAACAAGGTCAATCGGCGTTACCCACTCTACAACCAGAACAATAGCGGGATACCGATCCAGCGAGTCTTCATCTTCGCAGCGAAGAAGATTCGCATCGATAGTTTCCATGAAATGATCCATCGCGTCCGGGATTCAGCATTCTGTGCAGCCATATGTGGCTCCATTGCCTCGAAATCTCGCGATTTCCGATGCACTCATGCTCTCGCGAAAGAGCACAGACATCGGCTATTGCGTCCGCCGGGTGAGGCTATCCGGTTGAAAAAACTCAAATTACGTTCTGCATAAGGACTCAGATACGGATCCTTAAATATCTATAGAGCGGGTTCATCTTGCTGCGATCTGTTGTGACTGCTGAAATGCTATTCCGGTGCCTAGGTAGGCATAGATTGTTAACGCCAATAATGTTGCAGATCAGTGTCCAAGTTCTCGTCGCTTGGCGGTAAGTTCTTGTCAACAAGGAGCTTGCGCATCTAGTGAATGTAAAGCCTCTCATGGTGAGCGGGGGGGGCGCGGCACCCCCACCCTCCCCACCCCCCACCTCCGAACACCCTCAGTGAAAGTCCCTCGATGCCTGCGCCAGGTCCGGCGCAAGTTCATCCAGGCTCCGCACATCATCAACGATCACGTGCACCACATCGTCCTTGCGCTCGACACGTCCGCCGATCAGCAGCAGCGTGCTCAGGCGGGCGGCGCGGCGGAACTTCTCGAACGTCGCGCTCCAGAGCACCAGGTTCGCCACGCCGCTCTCATCTTCGATGGTGATGAACACCACGCCCGAGGCGGTGCTCGGGCGCTGGCGGACCAGCACAAGCCCGGCCAGACGCACACGCGCGCCGTGCGGGCAGGCCTTGCGGTCGCGCACATCGCCGCAGAGGCCCGCGCCGCGGGCGCTCAGCCACGGGCGCAGGAAACTCATCGGGTGCGCCTTGAGCGACAGGCCGGTGTGGTGGTAGTCGAACAGCACCTGCCGCCCGGGGCGCACGCCCGGCAGGAGGTCCTGCCCATCGTCATCGCCGCGGCCCGCACCGCTCTGGCCCGAATTGCTCTGGCCCCCACCGCGCTGGCCAACCTCGCTCTGGCCCCCACCGCCCGCCGCGAGCACCGCCGCGCCCGCTTCCGCCTCCGTCTCAGTTCCCGCAGCAGTCAGGTCGAAGTCGATCCGCTCGGGCTCCTGGCCCTCGATCAGTTCCGGGTCGAACAGTTCCAGCCGGTGATCGCGCAGCGCCCGCGTCTGCCAGAGCGCCGCCTGTCGGTCGAGCCCCATCGAGCCGAACGCATCGGCGTGCGCCAGCGCCCGCAGCGTCGCGACGCTCACGCCCGTGGCGCGCCACAGGTCCAGCACGCTCCGCATCGCACCGTGCCTGCGCACACCCGCGACGAGTTTCCGCGCCTCATCTTCCCGCAGCGACCGCACCAGCCGCATCCCCAGCCGCAGCACCGGACCCTGCACCGGCCCGCCGCCCGCACCCCCCGCACCCCCCGCCCCCTCCGCGCCCCACCTGCTCGGCGGCGCGGCAGCGCTCGCCGCCACGCCGCGCACCTCCAGCCCGGGCATCACGCCGCCGATGTTCGGCGCACCGGCCGCCTCCAGCGTGCAGTCCCAGTCGCTGTGGTTGACATCCACCGGGCGCACGCTCACGCCGTGCTCCCGCGCATCGCGCACGATCTGCGACGGCTGGTAGAAGCCCATCGGCTGGCTGTTGATCAGCGCGCACGCGAACGCCGCGGGGTGATACCGCTTGAGCCGGCACGACTCGTAGACCAGGAGCGCGAAGCTCGCCGCGTGCGACTCGGGGAAGCCGTACTCGCTGAAGCCCTTGACCTGCTCGAAGCAGCGCTCGGCGAACTCCTTCGGGTACCCGTTGGCCAGCATGCCGTCGATGAGCTTGCGGCCGAAGCGCACCATCTGGTCGCCCTTTCGCTTCCACGCGGCCATCGCCTTTCGCAGCGCATCGGCCTCATCGGGCGTGAACCCCGCCGCGACGATCGCCAGTTGCATCGCCTGCTCCTGAAACAGCGGCACGCCCAGCGTCCGCCCCAGCACCTGCCGCACCTCCTCGCGCGGATACGTCACCGGCTCCTCGCCCGTCCGCCGACGCAAGTACGGATGCACCATCCCGCCCTGGATCGGCCCGGGCCGCACGATCGCGACCTCGATGACCAGGTCGTAGAACTCCCGCGGCCTCAGCCGCGGCAGCATCGACATCTGCGCACGGCTCTCGACCTGGAACACGCCCACCGTATCGGCGCGGCAGATCATGTCGTACACCACCGGATCATCCGGCGGCAGCCCCGCACGCCCGACCGCCGGTGTCCGCGCCGGCGCGCACGGATCAGCGCTGCCAACCAGCGCCGCCGCCTTGCGGACGCACGTGAGCATGCCCAGGCCCAGCACATCGATCTTGAGCATGCCCATCGCGTCGAGATCATCCTTGTCCCACTCCAGAACCGTGCGGTCCTCCATCGCCGCGTTCTCGACCGGCACAAGGTCGGTCAGCTCGCCCTGCGTGATCACGAACCCGCCGACGTGCTGCGAGAGGTGCCGCGGAAAGCCCGCCAGCGTTCGCGAGAGTTCCAGCACCATCGCCAGCGCCGGCGTGGCCGGGTCGAGCCCGGCCTCGCGCACGCGCTGATCCGTCGGCGGCCCTCCCCACTTCTCAACCTCGCGCGCCAGCAGGTCGACCGTGTCGCCGGAGAGCCCCATCGCCTTGCCCACATCGCGCACCGCCGAGCGCCCGCGGTAACTGATCACCTCGGCCGTCAGCGCCGCGCGCGTGCGCCCGTATCGCTCGTAGATGTGCTGGATCACCTCCTCGCGGCGCTCGTGCTCAAAGTCGATGTCGATGTCCGGCGGCTCGTTGCGCGAGCGGCTGATGAACCGGGCAAAGAGCAGACTGAACCGCGACGGGTCCACCTCCGTGATCCCCAGGCAGTAGCACACCGCCGAGTTGGCCGCGCCGCCGCGGCCCTGGCAGCGGATGCCCCGCGACCGCGCGAACGCGACGATCTCGCGGCAGGTCAGGAAGTAGTTCTCGTACCGCAGCTCCTCGATCAGCGCCAGCTCGTTCTTCAGCACGCGCGCGACCTTCGCCGGCACGCACGCGCACCCACCGCCGCCATCATCGCCCCCGGAGCACGCACCGCCCCGCGCGCACGCGCTCTGCGGCGCCGCCGTGCCGTCGGGGCTGCGGTGCGTGCAGTAGCGCTCGCGCGCACCGGCCCAGGCCAGGCTCGCCAGATGCTCCGCCGCGCTCAGACCCGCGGGCAGATCCGGGTCCGGATACCGGTACCGCAACTGATCCATCGAGAACGCCAGCGCCCGCCGCGCAACGCCCACCGCCCGCGCCAGCAGATCGCGCCGACCACCGAAGAGCCGCAGCACCTCATCCGCCGGCTTGAGCGTGCGCTCGCGGTGCGCGTGCAGGCTCGCGCCCGCGTCATCGATCGTGCACCCGCGACGGATGCAAGTCAGCACATCCTGCAGCGCACGCCGCTCCGGGTCGTGCATGTGCGCATCGAGGCTCGCCAGCACCGGCACGCCCGCCCGCGCGGCCGCACGCTCCAGCCGCGCCATCTCCCGCGCATCATCCGGCCCGAAACGCCGCACCAGCACCATCGACAACCGGTCATCATCGAACACCTCGCGCCACCGCGCCAGTTCACGCTCCAGCACCTCCAGCCGCTCATCATCCTCCGCCGCCTGATCGCCCGGCATCACCACCGCGAGCATCCCGCGCTCGTGCGCGATCACATCATCCATCGTCAGGTGGCACTGGCCCTTGGGCGCGCGGCGCTTGCCCAGCGTCAGCAGCCTGCACAGCCGCGCGTACGACTCCACGCACGTCGGCAGCAGCAGAACGCTCTGCTGCGTGTCGAGCATCCTGATCCGCGAGCCGATCACCACGCGCACGCCCGCGTCCTTCGCCGCGCTGTGCGCCCGCACCACCCCCGCAAGCGTGTTGACATCCGCCACCGCCGCCGCGGAGTGTCCCATCGCCCTCGCCGCGGCGACAAACTCCTCCGGATGGCTCGCGCCGGTCAGGAATGTAAAGTTCGTCGTGACGAACAACTCGACAAACTCCGGCGCGGGCGCGGCGCCGCCATCATCACCGCCGCGACGCGGGTCAGCGCCGCGCACCTGATGGCCCGGCGCCTGCTGGCCCGGGCCTTTGGCCGGATGCGGCCGCGTCTTCTTGAACTCCTGATCAGGCATCGCCGCTCCGATTCACCACACGCCCTCGACCCGCCAGATGTTCCCCGGCATGGTCCGCGAGAGCCAGAGCCACTGTCCGCCGCGCGTGCAGATGCGGAAAAAGTCGCGCGATGCCGAACCACTTCCCGCACCACCCACCGCACCCCCCACCGCACCCCCCGCATCCCCCGCTCGCCACCACTCGCTCTCGATCCGCTCAGGCCCCACGCACGCGATCACCTCCGCCATGCCCGCTCCGCCGCCGCGCGCACCCGCGCCGACCGGCCCCACCGCCACCACCGGACCATCCGGCGTCATGCACACCACGCGGACCTCCGCCGCACGCTCGGCCAGGCTCGTGGGCCGAATGTCCATCCCCACGCGCACGCCCGGCGCATCGCCGCCCGCACGCTTCATCGCGTGCAGCGCCGGCTCGTGCAGCACCGCGCGCTCGGGCTGATGCGTGCCCGTCAGCCGCGCGACCGTGACACGCGCCGGCGTCAGGCGGTTGCTCAGCGTGTCGATCAGCTCCGATTCCGCCCGCGCAAACGCCCCCTCATCCGCTGGCGAGTGCGCATCACGCCCGCGCTCCGCACCCGCGCCCGCACCGGCACCCGCACCCGCAAAGGCGATCCCCTCCTGCTCGTGCCGCAGCCGCGCAGTCCACGCCGCGGTCATCGTCACGCCCTCCACCCCATACCCCAGGTGCACACGCTCGAGCCGCGGCCGCAGCAGCCGCCACAAGTGCCCCGCATCACGCCACGCACGCGACAGCGTCAGGTCGAGCCGCGCCGCCGGAAGGTCCGCCCTGCTCAGGGTCACCTCCAGCAGCCGCACTCCCCGCTGCGCGCGCGTCAACTCACCCTCCAGTCGCCCCAGCAACTCGCGGCACACCATCTCGATCACCTCGATCCGCGTCGTCGGCCCGTCGAGCAAGCGCTCGACCACCATCGGCGCGGTGCGCCGCTCCGGCCGCATCACCTCCGGCATCAGCCCCATCACGCGATCCAGCCGGTGCACAAGATCATGCCCGAACCGGCGCGCCACGCTCGCCCGCGGCAGCCGCGCCAGTTCCGCCACCGTCCGCACGCCGACCTCCGCCAGCGCACCAACCAGCGACGCCGCCAGCCCCACGCCCTGCTCCGGCACCGGCCGCCCGGAATCCACCATCGGCACACCGCCCAGCGACGCCACGCTCAGGCCGTGCACCGCCTCCGCCAGCGCCTCACGCGTGTCGATGATCCACGCGCCGCCATCACGGCGCGGCGCGGCGTGCCGGCACACCGCCCGCGCACCGGCGTAACTCGGCGCGATCGCCCCGCGCGCCGCGAACCCAAGCCGACCCAACTCCAACAGCACCGCGTCCAGCAGCCGCGCCTCGCCGCCCATCAGCACGCCCACCCCGCGAACATCCATCAGCAGACCATCCGGCGGATCGATCATCACCGCGGGCGAGAACCGCTCGCACCACAGCGCCAGCGACCGCAGCGCCCGCGCATCACGCCGAGGTTCATGCTCGACCACATCAACGCCGCAACGCCCCCGCACGGCTCCCGACGGATCCCCCGACGAGCCCCCCGACGAACCCAGCACCACCTGCGCCTGCGCCAGCGACATGCCCTCGCGCACGCCCGCACGCACCGCCAGCGCGCAGCAGGCCCGAACCACCCGGCGCTGCCCAACGCTGGCGACCATCAGCAGCGCGGCCGGCTCACGGCCCTCACCGCCCGCGACAGCATCTGCGCCAACGGCATCCGCCGCGGCCGCCGCACGCCGATCACGCCGACGCCGCACGTCGATCGACAGCGTCGGCAGCCAGATGGCCATCGCCCGCACCGGCCCGCACGCCCCGCCCGTCCGCATCGGTTCGTCCGCTGTGCTCATGCTCCCTCGCAATCGCCGACTCGCGCGCCATCGGCCTGCACATCCCGTCCAGACACACCGTCCAGCATCCGGGCGTGCCCGCGTGCCGCAGTCCTTTGCAGCGCAAGAGCTCGAGCCTCCAGCCGAGCGTCCACCGTTCCTGTGTCCAGCGTGCCGCCGGCGCCGCGTCGACGCTCATCGCCACCGCCGTGCGCATCACGCGCCAGCGCGTGTGCGCCGCCGACAGCGTGCCCATCTCCGCTTCGGGCCTGATCAGCAGCGCTGTCGGCATGCCGCCGGCCTCACCGCGCCGGGACCGCGCCGCCAGTTGCAGCCGTCGCGAGCCGATCATGTTCAGCCCGCTCGCATCACCGAGCATCACGCCCACCGCGGGCGATCGCAGGCACAGTTCCATCGCCCAGACACGCTCGGCCAGCGTGCGCGCATCGACATACACGCACCGCGCAAGCACAGACCTCGCCGACGCGCCACGCCCCGCCGTCACATCCGCCAGCGCCACCCCGTGCACGCGCGCCGCCGAGCCGACCATCACGATCAGCCCGCCCGCGTCGGCCGTATCGCGCGCCGCACGCATCAGCAGCAACGCCATCAGCCCCAGCGCCGGATGGCGATCGCTGAGCGTCGGCTCTTCGCCGCCATCCCCCGCCCGCGTGGTCGGGGCGATGTCGCCGTACCACTCGTGCAACACCCCGCGACGCAGCCCCCCGCCCAGAGCCGTGTCGATACCGATCCAGCCCGTGCGCACCCTGGGCGAGCCGTCGTCATCACCCGCCCACGCCTCGGCCCCGGGCTCGTGCACATCGACCTCGTCCGCGGCCGGCAGCACCTCCGCCGACGCGCCCCCGGCCAGTTCCACCGCCTCCTCAACCGCCCGCGCCCCGCCGCGCCCGGCCTCCAGCCGAGCAATGGCCTCGGCCAACCGCCGCAGCCCGCCCGCATCCCGCCCCGCGCGAGGCCGGGCACCGGACCCGGCCGAGACCCGAGCCACACCGCTCTCGGAATCACACCGCTCAAAACCCAAATCAGCCACACACATGCACCGAGCGTACAACCCAAACACATTCCGATCAATACTCTTGATCATGATTTTTATCAGCCATAAGGGCCGATAAATCAAGATCCCCCTGCACACCGCGTGATTGCCCACACCCACCCGCCGCGCCAAAAACAAACCGCCCCCGCGAGACTCGCGGGGGCGGAAAAAGTTCACCCAAGATCACTTCGCGGCACCCGGCCTCAGTTCTGCGGCGGACGGAGCAGGTCACGCAGAAGACGGTCCTGCTCGGTGAACCAGCCCATGCCCTGAAGCCCGACGTTAAGGCCAAGGAGGGGGTTCTCCTCCATCCACTTCCGCATACGAGTCAACTGCGAACGAGCGACCCCAACTTCCCGACGCCGGGCATCCATGTCCCTTGTGCCCGCAGCGGCACCGAGCGCCATCTGATACCGCTGCATCGTGATCACGATTTCCTCACGCGCAACATTCATACGACGGATGCCGTCATCCACAAACTTGGTCGCTTCCGCACCAGCCGTCTCCCACTCGGAGATGCCCATGACACCCATAAGCTCCTCGAAGGTCGCCGCCGTGCCCTTGGACACCTTGATATCATAGGCATCCTTTGACGTAAGTGTGAGAACCTTGCTCGACCCATTAATGACGCGCTGACCGGTTTCGTCCTGAAAGTACGTGACATTACCATTTTCGTCGATGTTCACCGAAAGGGCAGCCTGGATCTGCATGGCACGAGCAATAAACGGGTGCTTCTTCCCCTCGGCCGACGCCAGCTCCATGCGGTACAGGGTCTTTTCAAGATCAAAGCCCTCGACCGCAGCAACGCCATTGAAGTGGGATGTCGCACCACCCAGCGCGCCCTCAGGGTACATGTAGATTTCCTCGAAAACCCAAGGACTCATCGCGGCTGCGGAGATACCCCACTCGATCCACGCGGCACAGCGGAAGTGCTTCTTGTACTCGCGGAAGATATTGTGAAACTCGGTGACCTCGGTCGTGTAACCGCCGGGAGAATTGACCCGGATGATGACCACATCAACGTTGTCCTTCTTCAGCAGCGGAAGCGCACCGACAAAGTGCTCTGCAATAGCCATCTCACCGACCTGGTTGGCACCGTTGCCCAGCTTCCACGAGGAAGGCCCACCGAAGTTCAGCACCGCCACACGCGTCGGCCGACCGGTGAGCGCCTGAAGCTTCGGATCGTCGGACTTCTTCTGGCCACCGGCACCCTGCGCCTTCGCACCTTCCTTTGCAGGTGCAGGCCCGCTCGAACCCGGGGACGCCGGGGCAGTTGCCGAGGACGCATCCTTCTGTATCTTGGAGGGTTGAGTGTCTGCAGTACCACGGACGATCTTGAGAACCTCTTGGCGAGTCAAGAACACGCGTTCTTCCTTCCCTTCACGAAGGACGCGGATGACGATAACATCGCCCTCATCACGCTCGATCGTTCCGGTCAAGGTCTCCCCAGAGGCGAGCGTCACCGTGTCGCTTGCCCACCCCATCGATGGGCACAGGACCGCCGCCACGCCCAGCGCCAGAGAGAGGGCCGAACCACGCACCAGAAGCCGCAGACTCGAAATCAACCTGTTCATTGGTTATTTCTCCATTTCATCGATCTCGACACAACACCCGCCGGCCCCGACCACCCGGACAAACCATAAAGCCCGATTCAGCGGCGATCAGCACGAATCGCCTGCTCAACCTCCGCGATCTGAACTTCAAGCCCCTGGCGAAGCGGAGCAATATCGAAGCCGATCGCTGTCGGAGACAATGAATCCTTGTATCGGTCGAGCATGCGGATGATGTCACGACACAGGCCGATGATCCGACCACGCTGACGGTTCCGCTCCTCGGGGGTCTCGCCGTTGACCTGAGTCTGGCGAAGCATCCGAATCCGCTCGACAATGTCACGCTCGGTACGCAACAGTTCCCGGCTCCAGTCCGTGAGCACCTGATTTGCGCGGCCATTGAGTACGCGGAAGTCCCGTGCCACCCCCAACTCAAAGGCCAGATCATCCATCGCGCCCGCCACCCCCCTTGCCACACCGAGCTTGAGCGCACGTTCGCTCGTCAGAGTCAGCCAATCGTTCCCCTGATATCGCGCCACTCTATCAATCGTGTCGGCACGCTCCTCAATCAGGCCGCCAGCATCTGTCAAAATCTCTTGGCCCAGCATGTCGTTCCTGAACACCGGCTTGCCGCCGACGTAGTCAACCGAAAGTTCATAGTCAGTTCGCGCCATCGCCCGTACCACGATCGGATCGTGACCACCCTTGATCGCAAGTCCCTCCGCCGTCGCGAGCATGATGCCGATCATCTTCTCTCGCACACGCTGAGATGGCGAGCCCGAAATCCGCTCGACGTGACCGATTCCGCCGTGCAGCGCGCCCGGAGCGTAATAGATCTCAGGAATCACCCACGGGAGAAACGCTGGTGCTCCCAGAGCTCGCCGAACCCACGCGACCATGCGAGGCTTCTCCCCATTGCGATTCACGAATGCCGCGTCGTCACGGACCTCATCTGTGAATAGAAGCATCAACTGACGGACGATCTCCAGCTCGAAGAAAACCCGCGGATCTGCCAACTGGGGCTGAGTCTCCCGCCCGTTATTGATGAACTCCATGTCGATGTCGAGAACGATGATATCCGGCTTGAGCCGCTTGGCGTCCGCCATGATCTCGGCCATCGGCGGGATCGCCACGTTCCGACCGAACTCGCCGCGGAACGGGATCACATAAATCGTCTTGGTCTCCTCGCCGATCGGGTCCATCGACGATCCGGCAATGAACGGGCTGTTGCGGTCCGTCGCGGCACCCGTAGCCGTGCCGCCGAGCGCCGGGCGCGAGGGCGCCGTCGGCGTGCCCGGGGCCGGGTTCGATGAGCCGCCATCGCTCAGGGCCACCGACGCGATCTCGCTGCTCTCGAGCGTCCGCGTCGAGGTGCCGATGTCCTTCTTGATCCGGATCCGCAGTTGCGCCTGCGTGTGCTCGACGACCTCACCCTCGAGGACCGTCCCGTCCTTGAGCGTCACCTTGACCTTGTCACCCGCCTTGAACAGTTCCGCCCGCGCCGCCGCGTGTGCTCCGGCGGTCAGCACCATGGGCGAGGCCACCAGCCCCGCGCTGGCCACCAGCAGCGACGCCGCCAACAGCCCGCGCACGATCGTTCCAACCCCTCGATTGCTCACGCCACGCTTGCTCGTCTGGCCCATGGTCTTCATCTGCTCACTTCCCTTCAAGTTCCGTCCACTCTGCACAACACGCACACCCAACAGGTCATCCTCGTCGACAGCCTCCGCGGCCCATGATCGACAACAGACCCCCGGTGTTTCCGCACCCGCCCTCGAGGCGGATGCTGCCCACGTTAGACGCTCAGCCCCCGCGCCAGTTCCAACCCCTCCGAAACGGTTGTAATCCGGCCCTCCAACTGGGCATCGTACACCAAGTCCAATAGCCGCTTAAAGCGTGGTCCTGGCGCAAGTCCTTGATCCACAAGAAGATCTCCGGTGACCAGAGGCTCCGGGCTCAAGCCTCCAAAACAAACCGACAGTCGGTTTATTTCTTCGCTCACCCGTTTGGCCAAGTTTGGGTTGCGAGCGTTCAGCAGCGCAAGGGCCCCGGAGAAGCCGCGGGACGAGGCCCGCCGCTTGCGGCCGGCCATCCCGGAAGCCTCCCACTCACTTTCCAGGCTCACCAAGACGGAAATCACCGCCACAACACCATCACGCACATCATTGCTCAGGCACAAGGCTGCTCGGATCCTGCCCACCGTCGCCGAGATCGCTGCGGTCGGCCAAGGCTCGGCCGGAGCGAACGAATCGACGATCCACGCGGCGAGGGCGACGATGAACGGCTCGGTCGGCGGGGCAGGATCAGGGCCTTGCAGGCTGGAAAGACAGGTCATCGGCCGCATCGGCGGCGTTGATGGCAGGTCGAGGACTGGGGCGAGCAGGTCCAGGTCGCGCAGGAGGGAAATGGCCTGCGCACGCCGGGGGTGCACGAGCATGCGGCGGACTTCCTCGCCGATTCGCTCGCGGCTGACGCCGGCCAGGTCGCGGGCGTGGGCGCGGATGGCGTCGGCCGTCGCGGGGTCAAGGGCGAAGCCGAGTCGAGCGGCGAAGCGCGCGGCACGCAGGGCACGGAGATG
Organism: Phycisphaeraceae bacterium; assembly: GCA_021297895.1. Lineage (GTDB taxonomy): Bacteria > Planctomycetota > Phycisphaerae > Phycisphaerales > UBA1924 > JAJTHN01. Next base: position 66,087 of record JAJTHN010000002.1, read on the forward strand.
GTCTTCGCAAAGTCGCTGGGCGGGATTGCCGACAGCGCGGATGATGCGGCTCTGAAGATCACTCAGCCCGCCGACGTGATCGATGACGCGCCCCGCGATGGACGACTCGCCGACGGTCGTGGCAGGGGCGAGCGGGTCGAGAAAAAGGGCATTGATCGTAAAGTCGCGGCGATGGGCGTCGGCGACATCATCGGCAAAGGCGATGGAGTCGGGCCGCCTGCGGTCGGAGTACGGGCCATCGGCCCGGAAAGTCGCGACTTCGATCATGGCCTGAGCATCATCGCCGGGTACGAGCACGACGCCGAAGGCCTGGCCGACCAGGCGCGTGCCGCGGAATGTGCGTGCGACCTGGTCGGGTCGGGCGCTGGTGGCGATATCGAAGTCTGTGGGATGGAGCCCCAGGAGTTCATCGCGGACACAGCCGCCGGCGAAGAAGGCGGTGTGACCGAGTTCGCGCAGGCGCGCGACGATCTTGACGGCGGCGGCGCGCGCTCGGGCTGGATCGGCGTGGATAGCCACGGCTGGAGGGTATCTCGCCGACTGCGGGGGCCCTCGTATAGGAAATTCACCTTGCTGAGGATGGCGAAGCGCGGTAAGTTCTTGAGTCGCCGCCGCTCCGGGATTGCGTCGCCCGCGAGCGTGTGGTTCTCGGACCGTGTGCCGACGAGCAGCGGGTGTCGGGCTGATGGCTCAGGGGTCGTCGCGTCGGCGGATGTCCGAAGTCCAGAACAGTGCGGTATGTCAGGAGCAGCGATCATGCGTCACATCGTCACAGCGCTCGGGTTTTTGTCGGCGGGTGTACTGTCCGCCGCGGCTCTTGCGCAGCATGCGGGGCAGGCGATGCCGGGGTCGCAGATCAACACCTCGATACCGGCGCTGGGCCACGATCATCGGCGGGGCGGGGAGCCGGGGACGGCTGCGGGCGAGATGCCGGCGCAGGTCGATCCTCGTGCGATCGGCTCGACGCTGGGCGTGCACTACTTCAAGCAGTGGGTCCCGATGCTCGGCGACTTTTCGCGCGTGGCGGTGTACGACGGCGGGAAGGGTCGGGCCGAACTGCTGCGCGATGTGCTGAAGGAACTGGGCCTGGCTGATGCGGACCTGAGCTCCGGGCCGGCGCGGGGTTGGACGTATATCGCGGTGCCCGAGGCGGAGCGATCCGAGGCGGGCGTGCGGGCGCTGATCAAGCGGCTCAGCGCCGATGAGCGCGTGGGGTTCGTCTCCCCGGTGATGCTCGACAGCGCGGACCAGCCCGTGCTGATCATGCCGGTGATGTTCGTGCGGCGCTGGGCGACGATCGATGCGGCCGACGCGAAGGCGGCCCTTGCGGGACTCGGCGTTGCGCGCGAGACCGGGCTCAATGGCTGGACGCTCGAGCGGCTGCATCGTCTGGAGTCGACGACGAACAACGGCCTTGAGTTCCTCGACGCGGCCAACGCGCTTTCGAAAATGGACATGTTCGAGTTTGCGGAGACCGACCGTCTGGTCACGTACTCGTACGACTACATCCCCGGCGATCCGCTCTTTGGCCAGTCGTGGCACTTTCTCAACACCGGGCAGAACGGCGGGCTGGCGGGCTTTGATCTGAACATCGCGTCGGCGTGGGACACCTCGCTGGGCAGCAACGCGATCACCACGGTGATCTTCGACACGGGCACGCAGCAGGACCACCCGGACCTGAACCAGATCCCCGGAGGCGACTTTACCGGCGAGAACTTCCCCGGCGGCGGCGCGGCCAATGTCTGCGAGCGTCACGGCACGGCGGTGATGGGCTGCGTGGTCGGCATCCCCGAGAACGGCCTCGGCACGGTCGGTTCCGCGCCGTTGAGCCTCGCGGCCAGCGCACGGATCGGTGTCACGCCGGTGACCTCGCCCTGCGGCGGAACGTTCTCATCGAGCACCGCCTGGGTCGGCAACGGGCTCAACTCGGCGATGGCCAACGGCTACCGCGTGACGAATCACTCGTACGGCGGCGGCAACAACACCGCGACGCTCGCGGCGATCTACGCGCAGACGAGGCAGAACGGGCTGATCCACTTCGCCAGCGCGGGCAACTCCGCGGGTGGCGCGACACGCTGGCCGGCGAACTACGCCGCGGTGCTGTGCGTGTCGGCGACCAATCGCTTCGGGAACATCGCGAGTTTCAGCACGACGGGCCCGGAGGTGGACTTCAGCGCACCGGGCGAGGCGATCATCACAACGGACAGGACCGCCAACGACGGGTACCTCTCCGGAGATTCCGTGTCGATCAACGGGACGAGCTTCTCGTCGCCGCTGACGGCGGGTGTGGCGGCGCTGGTGCTGTCGGTGCGGCCGGACCTGACCGGGCCGCAGGTCGAGCAGATCCTGCGGCTGACGGCCCGGGATGTCGGCGCGCCGGGGTACGACACGACGTTCGGCTACGGCATGCCCGACGCGACGGCGGCGGTGGCGATGGCCCAGTCGATGATCATCCCGAGCCCGGGCGCGTGCATCAACTGGGCCAACGCCGTCTCGGGCGGGCCTGGTGCGCGCATCGACGCCGCGGCGGCGTTCAGCGAGGCGCAGAGCGCCGTGGTGTTCCACGGCGGGCTGGTCGGCGGCGCTCCGACGAACGAGACCTGGCGGCTGAACAGCGCGGGCTGGTCGCTGCTGAGCACCGCCGGCCCGACGATCTCCAACGCGGGTATGGCGTACGACCCCGTGCGACGCGAACTGGTTCTGGCCAGCGGCACACTCGCCGGCGGCGCGCCCAGCGCGAACACATGGGTGTTCGACGGCACGACGTGGACGAACTTCGACGCGGCCCATCCGGGCTGCAACGCGGCGCGGCTCGCGTACGACCCGACTCGGCGGCAGATGATCGGCATCGTCCGCGATGGATCGAACACGCTGCTTTCTCTGGCAAGGTCATCGTCGACGGGGCTGTGGTCGCTGCTGCCCAACTCGGGCGTCGTCGCTCCGAACAACTACGCCGTGGCGTTCGACGAGCGTCGCGACACGCTGGTGGTGATCATCGAGACGCCGGACCTTGCGCTGAACGTTCACGAATTGAACATGGGCACGGGCACGTGGCAGAACGTGGTCATCCCGGGTGTGATGCCGGGCGTGCTGGCCGGGGCGTACTACGACCGCGCGCGGGAGCGCACGATGATCGTGACCGGCGACAATCTGCGGACGCTCGCGTACGACGGTGTCACCGCGGTACCGACGATCGGGCCGGTGTTCGCCGGCGGTGAGACGTCCACGCGCATCGCGTCGGCGTACGACCCGGTCCGCCAGATCGGTGTGCTGCTGGGCTCGCAGGGGTCCGGGAACCGCGCGTACGAGACGCGTCCGTCGACCAATGTGACGCTGACCGGTTCGCCCGCGAGCGGGAGCACGACGGTGGGGCAGACTCTGCAACTGAGCGTTTCGGTGCTGGGTGCTGACAGCGGGGTTGCGTTCTCCTGGCGACGCAACGGCGTGCCGCTGGTCAACGGCGGCAACATTTCGGGCGCAACGGCGCAGACGGTGACGATTTCGAACATCCGTTTCGACCAGTCCGGCTCGTACGACTGCGTCGTGACCGGGCCGTGCAACAGCGTGACGAGCGAAATTGCGACGATCAACGTCTTTGCACCGCCGGCGACGGAACTGGGCACGCTGACCGAAGCGGGCTCGCCCGTGTCCGAGAGCGTGACGATCGCCGCGGGGCAGGTTCAGTGGTTCCGCTTTACGCTCGTGACGCCGATCGATGTCTCAGCGAACACGTTCCTGGACATCGACAGCGAAGGTTCGAGCGTCGAGTCCTCGCCGGGTTCCAACAACAACTATGTGGAGATCGGGCTTTACTCCAGTTCCGGCGTGCTGATCGCGACGGACGATGATGACGGCTCGGGGCTGAACTCGCAGTTGACCTTCGGGCGCGGGGCTCGCACCGCGGTCGGCGATGGCCTGCCGTACGACGGACGCGACGGCGCGTCGCTCCCGACCGGGACGTACTACCTGGCGATCGCCGGGTACGACAGCGTGTTCGATCCGGCGAACTTCGGCGTCACGTCGTCGTCGACACGCACGGGCACCGTGGTGGTGAATCTCCGCCGCGGCGTGCAGCCGGTTGTGGCGACGTTCAGCGAGACCGAGCCCAACGACTCCAAGGCCCAGGCCAACGCGTTCTCGATGCTCTCGGGCGCCGTCATCACGGGTACCTCGACGGCCACCAGCGGCGCGGGGATCGACATGTTCCGCATCGACACACCCGCGCCGAGCGTGGTGGTCCGCCATCGCCTGACGCTCTCATCGACGACGCCGGCGCAGGCGTTGACGCTGCGCGGGATTACGCAGACTTCACCCGGAATCATCAACGTGACGAGCGACGCATCGTTCGCGACTGCGCCATCGACGACGCGCACGATTCAGTGGTACGGGCTGGCGGGCGGGACCGCCTCCGTCTTCGTCCGCGTGACCGGCAACGCGACGACAACCGCGCCGTACTCGCTGACACTCGACTCGACCGCGGCGACGATCACCGATCTGCCGGGCGGGCCCGTGCGCCCCGGATCGGTCACGCTGACGAGCGTCGGGCAGACCGGCACGACGCAGATCGATACGGAGATCATCGTGCTGGACTCCTCGTTCGTGCCGATCGCCGGGTATCACAATGACGACACACCGGGCACGACGGTCAACCGCGGCTCGACGCTGGCGCGGAACTTCGACGCGGGGACGTACTACCTGGCCGTCTCGAACTTCAACACCGCGACGAATCTCTCGCAGGCCAACCCCGATGAGGGCACGCAGACCGGCAACGTGATGGACTTTGCCAACGTGATCGCCAACTCATCGACGACGACAACGCCTCAGAGCGTCTCGCTCCTTGTGACCTATGCGAGCGGGCCGCGGCCCGTGCCGCTGACGCGGACGGCGGCCAACGAGGTGCTGTTCGTGCGGATGATCGTGCAGGCCCCGGCATCGTGCTCGCCCGCGGATGTCGCCGACACCGACGGGCAGCAGGGCGGCGATGGCACGATCGACAACGGCGACTTCACCCTGTTCTTCACGGCCTTCTTTGCGCCGCTCGGTGATCCGCAGAGGGCGCTGGCCGATATCGCCGACACCGATGCCGTTCCCGGTGCCGACGGGAATGTGGACAACGGCGACTTCACGCTCTTCTTTGACGCGTTCTTCGCCGGGTGCCCGTGATGCGAGGACGGCTGATCGCTCCGATGCGAGCGGTCAGGAGCCTTGTCAGGCCGCGTGCTGACGACGCTCGCGGCGCGAGGCCCACAGGCCGGCCATCGCCAGCACCGCGGCCGATGCGGGCGTGGGAATGACCTCCGGCGGCGGGGGACGCCCGCCACCTCCGCCGCCACCACCACCTCCACCTCCACCGCCGCCACCTCCACCGCCGCCGGTTGCGGGCGAGCCGACGGGCGGATTGGCATTCATGCCGCCGCGGCCTGAGACGAGGGGATCGATGCTCAGCCCGGACTTGCCGACGAGGTTGCCCGATGGCGAATCGGTCGCCAGTTGCATGTCGAAGACCTCGACGACGCAGTTATCGAGTCCCCAGGTCGCTCCCGGCGGGAGGCCCGCCGCGGTGAATGAGATGGTGATGGACCTGCCCGAGTGCTTGACGGGGAAGAGCATGCGAAAGGTGGTGTTGGGCGAGGCCAGGCCGAGCGCGTTGGTCGCGTACGCGCCCGCACCGGCGAAGACCGGGCGAGATGGGTCGGGATAGTTCTGCGTGATGATGCCGGCGGGGTCGTCGTTGGCGAGGGTGGCGCTGAGCAGCGGCGCATCGCCCCCGACGATTTCGATCACCATCGATGAAGGCGGCGTGGATGTACGCTCGTTGCCATTGCCCGCCCACGGGCCGATGATGTGCAGATCGACGCCGACGAGCGCGTGCGTGTGCTCGGGCAGGTCGGGGATGGTGAGCTCGACACGCTGGTTGCTCAGCGGGCCCAGGAACGTTTCGCCGTTTGGCGCAGTGAACATGTCGGTGACGGACCACTCACTGCCGGCGGGCGCGACGAAGGCGGTCTGGTACACCGGCTTGGCCATCGCGATCGGGCCGACAAGGGCGCAGAGCGCGATGGCCAGGGCCGGGGCCCGTCGGGCAAAGGATGGCCGTGGCGGAGGTGTTCCGATGCGCATCGAGCGGCTCCTGAGCCGATCGCGCGGAGTGGAGACTCTGCGCGATCGGATCGCGTTGACGCTCGAATCTTCAGATACGCAGGGCGGGCATGCCAGCCTTGGTGCATGCCCCGATGCGCGGGATTGTCAGGCCGTGCGGGTTATGCGGGCGCGGGTGCCCATGAGCCGCAATCAGCAGGGGCTGAAGAACGAGGTGAAGAAGAGCGTGAAGTCGCCGTTATCGACCAGACCGTCGGGGCCGACTTCCGCGTCGGTATTGCCGAGGTCGGCGAACGTGCGGATGGGGTCACCATCTCCGGCGAAGAACGCGGCGAAGAAGAGCGTGAAGTCGCCGTTGTCGATCGTGCCATCGCTCCCGGGGTTGCCGTCGGTGTTGGCGATGTCGGCAGGGCAGGTCGGCGTGATAGCGGTGCCGAAGAAACGCAGACGCCAGGAGTTCCATGTGGCGATGTTGCTTGCGGTCTCATCGGCGATGCGGATGGTCCAGACGCCGGAGGATTCTTCATCCCAAAGGCGGCGCGTGGTGAAGACGTAGTCGGCATAATTGTCGGTGCCGTCCGAACGCGGGACGGCCAGGACGCTGGGCGTGCCGCCGGGGCTGGTGAGGGTGACGCGCAGATCGCCGACGCGCAGCGTGGAGATGTTCAGGACGACCTCGACGTGCTCCAGGCGGATGTTCTCCGGCAGGGTGAACGTGCGCGTCAGGCCCGTTGTGTTCGCGTCGGGCAGGGTCGCGCCGACGTTGAGCAAGCCCGAGTCGAGTGTGACCAGTGGGGCGACGGGGGTGAAGGACTGTGCCGCGGGAACGAGCGTGCCGGCATCGACCGCGCCGTAGCCGAAGCGGTAATGGATGGAGCGTCCCGCGGCGTTGATGGACCAGCCGGAGTCGGCGGGGCTGTTCTTGCGGGCGTTGCGGACCAGCAGGTGCTGAACATCGCGGAGCGAGAGGTTCGGATTGGCCTGCATGACCAGCGCGAGCACGCCCGCGGCCAGCGGCGACGCGGAGGATGTGCCGCCGAAACTGGAGGTGTACGTTGCCGTGGTCGAGCCGCTGGTGGTGACGACGCCGCGCGCTCCGCCGCTGGAGTGCGCGACGACCAGAGCGGCGGAGCCGGGCTCGGTGTATGACGCGGCGACATCGGTGTCGGTGATTGCGCCGATGGGGATGGTGAACCTGCTGGACGCGTAGGGGTCGTAATCGATGCGGTCGGCGGTGCCGCCGTTGCCCGCGGCCCAGGTGAACAGGACACCCCGTCCGCCGCGGCCGGTGGTGGCGGCGGTCTGCAGGGCGGTACGGACCGCGGGGTCGAGGAAGGAGATGCGGGCGTTGTCCGCCGGGCCCCACGAGTTGTTCTTGATCACGTGCGAGGCGTTGAACGCGCCCAGGGATCCGGCGGTGGTTGTGGCCGAGCCGTAGACGTGATTGGACCAGGTGGCGTCGTACGCGACGCCGACGCCGCCAAGGCCGTTGTTGTTCTGCGCGGCGATGACGCCCGCGACGCTGGTGCCATGGGAAGACGCGACGGTTGAGGTCGAGAGAGCGGACGAGTAGTTGGGAGCCAGGTCCGGGTGCGTGACGAGTGCGCCGCCGTCGATCACGCCGACAACGACGCCCGCGCCGGTGAAGCCGAGGTTCCACGCGGGCGCGACGTTTGCATCGGCGATAGGCGTGATGAGATTCTGCAGGTGCCACTGATCGGCGAAACTGGGATCGGTCGGCAACGCTCGATCGTTCTGCGGCGGAACGATGTCGACGTACGCCAGTTCCACGCCCGGCTGATCGGCCAGGCGCGTCGCGGCGGCGGCCGCGGCACGGATACTCGCCGCCCGCAAGACGCGGAAGCCCGGAACGCCGTCGATGGACTCCAGTGCCCAGCCCGCGTCGATCAGGTCCGCGGCCGCGGCGTCGGAGAGCTGCAGCAGGACGTTGCTCTCGATCATCCACCCGGCGTCGAGCGGGCCGCCATCGGCCTTTGCGCGGTGCGGCATGACGCGTGCGGCGTGGCTGGCGCGGTCGTCCGGCCGCGCGACGCGAAAGGCCCGCGGCCCCTGAAACGTCGGCAGTTTGATCTCGACCCAGGAAACGCTGGCCTGACGCAGGGCCTCCAAGTCACGAAGGGCCGGCGCATCATCACGGGCCTTGGCCATCGCCGCGTCCGAGAACACCGCGGGGAGCAGCAGACCGGAGAGGATCAGGAGGCGAGCGGCGGACGGACGAGAGCGGGCGGACGCGAACGAATCGGACATGATGAGCCTTCCGCGCGTCAACCGCGAGAGGCCCTCGGACGGGCGTGCGCACACTCACGAGCGGGTGCGAACGCCGCCGGGAACGCAGGCCCGGTGCGAATGAAGACGCCGAGAAGATACGGTCAGGCTTCGAAGAAGGATGCAAAGAAGGCCTGGAAGTCGCCGTTGTCGATCACGCCGTCGGGCGTGGGATCGCCGTCGGTGTTGGCGACATCCGCCACAAGGGCGGCGGGATTTCCCGCGGGCAGGAAGAACGCGGAGAAGAACGCCTGGAAGTCACCGTTGTCGACGACGCCATCGGCACCGCGATCGCCATCGGTGTTGGCGATGTCCGCGGTCCGGGCGGGCAGGAGCGTGCCGGGCAGCGTGAGCGTGCCGGTGGTGGTCACACTGCCGGCGTTCGGGGTCGCGGGGCCGGCGTCGAGGTTCAGGGTGACCAGGACGTTGGCCGGCGGCGGCGGGGGCACGGCGGTCGACGGGGCGGGCAGGGCGAAGGGCTGGGGCGTGCCGGCGACATCGACAATCGGCTCGGTGATGCTGATGCCCGCGACGAGCGAGACGGCGTTGGTCGCGAAGTTCACGGTACCCGTGAACGACAGGCTCGCGACGGTTGGCAGCGAGGATGCGACACCCTGAATGTCAACCGTCACCAGACCCGAGACGGGCACCGTCACGGCGATGCTGGCGGTGTCGGGTCCGGTGGGCGTGATCGTGCCCACGCCCGCGCCGGACTGCGACAGGTCGAAACCGCTGATCGTCGCGTTGCCGAGCGGAATCGGGAGCGACGTGAAGAGCGGGTAGGTGTAGTTCGGGCTGAAGGTGCGGAACGGGCCGTTGGTGAAGAGGACGTTCGCGGTGATGCCGACGCCGGGCGGGGGGTTGGTGGTGCCGATGGCGTCGACGGTCAGTTGCGAAACCTCGACGGTGTTTGCGGAGCGGTTGAAGGCGATGCGGGACGTTCCGGTCGGCGATGTCGCAAGGTTCACGAGCTGGCCGTTGCCCGAGGAGCCGGTGCCGCCGGTGCCGGTGAAGGGCAGCGAGTCGTTGCGGGGCGCGGCGGTGACGCCGCCGAAGAGCCCGCCGACGACGCGTGTGCCGGAGGAGTTGGTGGCCGCGTTGTAGTTGCCGGTCATCGTGCCGTTAAAGGAAGTGCTGACGCCGACGCTGCCGGCGAATGTGCCGCCGCTGAACGTGGTGCGGAAGGACTGCGCCTGCGTGACGGCGGGCAGAGCGGCCATCGCCGCCAGGGCGAGCAGGGCCGGAGCGAGAGCGGAAGAACGGGCCGACGCGTTCGGGGACGTGGTCATTGGTGCCTCAGAATTTGGCGGGTTGCTGTTCAATCAAGCGTGAAACGAGCAAAAGCGTACCTCACGGGCCGCGCTCAGGCCAGCGGGAAGGCGAAGATACCCCAGATTCACAGGATTTATGTGCAGCATCGCAGCAAAGGTCTTGCAATTGCACGGGACGAGTTGCCAAGATACGCCCGGCCGGAGGGGGCGGGGTCGGCGGTGGCACCGAGCAGCACGCGGGCACCGGGCCGGCTTTGGCATTGGGATCAGCAACGAACGGGAGGGCGCATGCATCGCGACGCACACACACTGGGCAAACTCCTGGAAGCGGGGCACGCCGTGGTTCGGATCGTCACGCCGGAGGAGCGCGAGGCACTCGATGCAGCGCGCACCGCGGTTCCGGGATCGTGGCGGGTGTTTCAGTGGTCGGCGGTCACGGGACTGCTCGACGGCCGCGTCGGCACGACCGATCAGCGGCCGGATGACCCGACGCGCGAACTGGCCGGCGCGTGCGTGCGGATGATGGAGCGATGCGACGGCCGCACGCTGCTGATCCTCCTGGACGCGGCCCGGCACCTGGGCGATGCGCGCACGCTGCGGGCCTGGCGTGAACTGGTGCAGCAGATGGACGTGTCCGGGCAGCCCGGGCTCGGCGGGCGGATGATCATGATCGATGAGCACGCGGAGGTGCCGCCGGTCGTCGACGCGACCAGCACGCGGCTTGAACTGTCGTTCCCCACGGCGGCGGAACTGCACGCGCTGGTGAAGTCGACGCTCGCGGGCATGCACCGCGCCAAGCCGATCAAGGTGGACCTTTCGCGCGAGGCCAGCAACTTGCTGCTCCGGACGCTCTCCGGCCTGCCGGAGCGTCAGGTCGAGCGGATCATCCGCGAGGTCGTCAGCGAGGACCGGACTTTCGACGACGGGGATATTCGGAAGGTGCTCTCGGCCAAGCGTCGCGCGATCCAGACCCAGGGCGTGCTGGAGTATGTCGAGGCTCCGGCGAGCATGGACCGCATCGCGGGGCTGCGGAAACTCAAGAAGTGGCTGAGCCAGCGGGCCGGCGCGATGGAGGCCGGCGGCGACAACCTCGGCATCACGCCGCCCAGAGGCGTGCTGCTGCTGGGCGTGCAGGGGGCGGGCAAGAGCCTGTGCGCCAAAGCGATCGCGACGGCCTGGAACAGGCTGCTGCTGCGCATGGACGCCGGTGCGCTGTACGACAAGTACATCGGCGAGAGCGAGAAGCGTCTGCGCGATGCGCTGCATCAGGCCGAGGCCATGGCCCCCGTGGTGCTGTGGATCGACGAGATCGAGAAGGCCTTCGCCGGGGCGAGCAGCACGAGCAACGACGGCGGCCTGTCCCGCCGCATGTTCGGCGCGCTGCTGACCTGGATGCAGGAGCACCGGGCCAACGTGTTTCTGGTCGCGACGGCCAACGACATCGAGGCCCTGCCGCCGGAACTGCTGCGCAAGGGCCGTTTCGACGAGATCTTCTTCATCGATCTTCCCGATGAGGCATCCCGCGCGGAGATCTTCCGCATCCACCTGAGCAAGCGCAAGCAGGATCCGACGAAGCTTGATCTGGTCAGGCTCGCCGCGGCGAGCGACGGCTTCAGCGGCGCGGAAATCGAGGAAGCGGTCAAGGCCGCGCTGTTCGATGCGCTCGAGCAGAGCATGGCGGCACCCGCGCCCGAGGGCGACAGCGCGCGCAAGCCCCCGACTTCGCTGACGCTGACGACCGAGCATGTACTCGCCGTGCTGGAGCGCAGCCCGCCGCTGAGCGTGACCATGGGTGAGAAGATGGCGCGGCTGCGGGCGTGGGGGCGCGAGCGGTGTGCTCCGGCGGACTGAGTTTGCCTGTCACATCGCGGCGATGACGCGCATCGGATGTGGTGTGATCGTGCCGAGTGCCACCGGGAGTGCCGGCGACGCGGCGCGATCAGGAACCAACCGGAGCATCGCCATGAGCCTCTCACATTCAGCGTCGCGTCGGATTGTTCGGGGTCTCTCCGTGGCCCTTGTGGCGGCGGGGCTCGCTGCACTGGAGGAGAAGGGCCCGGAGATCGCGGGGTTGATCCGCGGGTTCATGCGCGAGCGCGTGCGCTGAGACGTGCGGCGGGGGGAGTGCTGATCGGTATACTGCCCGGGCTGCCGCGAGCGTTCGCGGGGCCCGGGCGTTGGCATCTGGATTCTGCGATGAGCACGCGAGCGGATCACGACACGGCGATGATCCCGACCGCGCCGGACGACCCGGCGGTGGTCGATCGCCTGCGGGCTCGTGATCCCGCGGCGTTCGAGAGCCTTGTTCGGACGCTCTCGGGCCGATTGCTGGCCGTCGCCCGGCGAGTGTCGCGCACGGAGGCCGACGCGGAAGACGCGGTGCAGGAGGCGTTCCTTTCGGCGTACAGAGCGATCGACACGTTCGACGGGCGCAGCAGCGTGAGCACGTGGCTGCATCGCATCGTCGTCAACGCGGTGCTTGCGCGCCTCCGCCGCGAGCGCACGCACCCGACGGTGAGCATCGATGCACTTGTGCCGACGTTCAAGGATGGTGATCACGTCGAGCGTCCGAACCGATGGAAGTCTGTCACGGATGACGGTGATCGGCGCATCGAACAGCGTGAGGCGCTGCTGCGGGCGCTGGGCGAGCTGCCCGAGGAGTACCGCGAGGTGATCGTGCTGCGCGACATGGAAGAGCGGACCTCGGCGCAGGTGGCTCAGGCGCTGAACATCAGCGATGCGCTCGTGCGTCAGCGGCTGCACCGCGCGCGGCAGGCGCTGGTCCGGCTGCTGACGCCCGCAATGAACTCGGAGGCCCCATGAGCGCGAACACCCCGGAGCCCACCCGCCCGCCGTGCCCGGATGCTGCGCGCACGATCACGTGCCAGCAGTGCGTGGAGTTCATTCTCGACTACATCGACGGGGTTCTTCCGGCGGACGTGCGCTTTAAGTTCGAGTCGCACATCGCCTTCTGCCGCGATTGCGAGATCTACATCGAAAACTACCGCAAGGCCGCGGAACTGGCGCGTGCCGCGGGGGCGCCGAGCCGTCCCGGGGGCGAGAGCGATGGTTCACTGCGCGTCACGCCGGCGCCCAAGCACCTGGTTGACGCGATCCTTCGGTCGCTGCGGGATTGCGGCACCGAGGACGGCAAGGGCCACGCCCCGCACTGAGCGCAGCACTGGGCCCCGCACTGGGCCCGAACGCCGATCGCGCGGCTCGATCGCCGGGCGATCCGGCCAAATCCGACAAATTGAAATTCTCTGTCACACGCATCGCTCGGTGTGCATCTGACTGGTAAGGCCGGGCCGCGAGCGCCGGGCCGAAAAGAGAAAACGCGACGCGACGGACCGGCGGGTGTTCCGCCCGGGCGGACGCGGCGCGGACACGACGAGAACACAGGAGCAGAAGCATGTCACGCATTCCGCTGGTTTCGGATCAGGACGCAACGGGCTCGGTCAAGGAGATCTTCGGCGCACTCAACAAGGGCCTGGGCCTTGTGCCCAATATGACGCGGGCGATGGCCAACTCGCCTGCGGTCCTTCAGGCCTTCGCGCAGTTCAACAGCGCGATGGGCGCATCGAAGCTGCCCGGAGCGCTGCGCGAGCAGATCGCCGTGCTGACGGCCGAGAGCAACGCGTGCGCCTACTGCCTCTCGGCGCACTCGGCGCTCGGCAAGCTCGCCGGCCTGAGCCCCGCGCAGCTCGATGCGGCGCGCAACGCCGATGCGTCCGATCCCAAGACCAAGGCGGCGCTGGTCTTTGCCCAGAGCATCCTCGACGCACGCGGCGGCGTGAGCGACTCGGACGTTCGGGCCGTGCGCAGCGCCGGGTACACCGACGGGCAGATCGCCGAGATCGTCGCCGTGGTCGCGCTGAACATCTTCACGAACTTCATCAACCGCGCGTTCGATGTCGAGATCGACTTCCCGCGCGTTGAGCCGCGAAACCACGCACTGGCCCGCTGACGCAGGGCCGGTTCCCGCGAACGGGCGAAAGTCCGGACGCGGGGTTCCTCCGAACGCTCGGGCGTCTCCGGGCGACGGAGGGCACGAAAGGAATCACCATGAAACTCAGCCACACGACCGGCGGATCGGGCAACACGTCCAGCAACACCGGCGGTGAGTCGGGGGCGATACTCCACCTGGACAGCGTGGACTTCGCGCATCAGGTCGCCGCGCCGGGGCTGACGCTCGTGGACTTCTGGGCGACGTGGTGCCCGCCCTGCAGGGCGCTCGCCCCGACACTCGACCGACTCGCGCGTGACAACGCGCGGAGTGGTGGAGTGCGCATCGCCAAGGTCGATATCGACACGAGTCAGGACCTGGCCGCGCGGCACGACATCCAGTCGATCCCGACGATCGTCTTCTTCCGCGATGGCAAGGAGGTCGACCGCGTCGTGGGTCTGCAGAGCGCCGAAACACTCCAGCGCCTGATCGATCATCACGCGGCCGCGCACTGAGGCGCGGGCGAGCGTCGGGCCGGCGTCGGGCCGGCGTCATGCCGGCGGACGCACGCTCACGGGCGGACCCAGAACCTCGGCGGCGATGATCGCCCCACGCCACTCCGCGGGGGTCTGCGGCATTCCCGCCAGCGACACGCCGACATTGGGCTGACGCGGGTTAGACATCGCGCGGCGATCCTCGAGTGCCGCGGCGGCGACTTCCGCGGCGCTGGGCACAGGGCGGCGCAGCTCGGCCTCCTCTGCCTGACGCAACGCCTGGAGTTGCTGGCGGCGCCGGGCTTCCTGTTCCATCGCCTGGCGACGGGCGAGCATCTCCCGCTCGCTGTCGCCGCGGGAACGGCCCTCGGCTGAACGCTGCCGGTTCTGATCCTTGCGCTTCTTCTGGCGGCCTTCGCCCGGGCGCGGCGTGCCAGCCTGCTCGGTGCGGGCGATGATGAGTCTGCCGCTGGAATCCGTCGTGAGCACGAGGCCGCCGCCGCCCGCCCCACCGCCCGCCCCGCCGGCGGGTTGCCGGGAGCCGCTCTGCTGTCGCTGCTGGGCCTCGGCCATCTGACGGCGGCGACGCTCGGCGATTTCGCGCAGACGCTGCTCCTCGCCGGCGCGCTCGGCCGAGGGGCTGAATGTCTGCTCGACGACGGGAGCACGCGAGCCGGCGATGGGCTCGCCGGTGATCGGGTCCCGCCCGGTGCGTAAGGCCTCTTCGGCCCGCCGTCGTGCCGCGTCCTGCGCCTTCTTGACCTTTCGGGCCTCGGCGAGCGTCCGCATGATCCAACTGATCGTGCTGAAAAGCACGAACGCCGCGATGACGACGATCTGGCCCCAGGGCAGGCTCGACCAGCCACCGCCACCGCCGCCCTGCGCGAGGATCGTGCAGGGGGCCAGCGTGTGCACCGGGCTGAGCGCGTGCTCGAACATCACGGCGATGGTAAGCCCCGCGGCACGACGCCGGCCAGAGCGCCATCGGGCGAGCAAGCCTCCCAGAACCGCACCCCAAAGGCCCTGTGCAGGTGCTCCTCGCAGAGGGCCTGACGGATCGGCCCGTGGGCGACGAGTTCCGCCGGTCCGATCGGGGCCTTTGCGGCATCCGTGTCGGTCCTTGGCGCGAGGACGACGCCCTCATCGGCCCAGCGGATGGCCAGCGAGAGATCGTGCAGCACCACCAGCACGAGCACGCCGCGGCGGGCAACATCGCGCAGCGTGGACATCGCTCGCTCACTATGGGCCGGGTCCATCGCGGCGACGGGCTCATCGGCGAGCAGGACCCGCGTGCGCTGGGCAGAAGAAGGAGCCGGCGCATCCAACTGCGCCAGCGCTCGTGCGAGCGAAACCCGCTGCTGCTGCCCGGCCGAGAGCGTGGAGAACGGCGCGTCGCCCGCATCGGCCAGCCCGACCTGCGCCAGCGCGCTGGCTACGGCTGGCGCATCGTCAAGACCGTGATGCCGAAGTCGGCCCATCGCCACGACCTGTCGAACGCTGAAGTCGCCGGCGAGGGTGGGGCGCTGCCCGACGAAGGCCAGCCGACGGGCAATGTCCGCGGGTGACATTTCGGCGATCGGTCGCTCGTCGAGCGTGATGCTGCCCGAACCGGGCGTGAGCGTGCCGACGATCAGACGGAGCAGCGTGGTCTTGCCGCAGCCGTTTGGCCCGACCACCGCGACGACCCTGCCGGGCTGGAGCGTGAGTGTGAGCGCATCGAACACCGCGCGGCGATTGGCGAAGGCGAAGCACAGGCGATCGACGCGCAGAGCCATGGCGGAGCGTACGTCGCCCGCGCGATCCGACCACTCAACGCTTCCCGAACCGGTCGGGGCGCGTCGGCTTTCCAGCCCGGCGGATCGTCGCTAACCTTGGCTCTATGAACCACACGGTCTGCGTCACGGGTGCCACGGGATTTGTCGGTCGCGCGGTTGTTCGCGAGTTGCTGGTCGCGGGGCACAGCGTCCGCGCCCTGGTGCGCGACGCGGCCAAGGCCCGCAGCGTTCTGCCGACCGATGCGAAGCTCGCTTTGGTCACGGGCAATGTCCTCGAGCCGACGACGCTCGGCGCACTGACCGAGGGCTGCGACGCGTGCATCCACCTTGTGGGCATCATCCGCCAGAGCGGGCGCGCGACCTTTCAGCGGGTGCACGTCGAGGCCACGGCGAACATGCTCGAGGCCTGCACCCGCGCGGGCATCAAGCGGTTCATCCACATGTCGGCCATGGGTGTTCGCCCGGACGGACGGGCCGAGTATCAGCGGACCAAGTTCGAGGGCGAGCGGCTCGTGCGGCGCAGCGGTCTGGATTGGACCGTCTTCCGCCCCGGGCTGATCCACGGGCCCGACGGCGAGTTCGTGAACATGGTGCGGACGATGGCCACGGGCGATGTCCCGCCGTTCTTCTTCATCCCGTACTTCACGCGAATGGTCGAGCATGATGAGGGCGTGATCGGCGCGCGCGTGAGTTTCGAGGCGGCGCGGGTCGCACCGGTGTATGTCAAGGACGTGGCGCAGATGTTCGTCGCGGCACTCCGCTCGCCGGCGAGCGTCGGGGAGGTCTACAACCTCTCCGGCCCGGAAGAGATGGACTTCCGCAAACTGATGGAAACGCTGCGGGACGAGCTGCCGGGCACCGATGTGAATCTGCCCGTGGTGGGCCTGCCCGGCACGCCGCACGCATGGGCGGCCGCGGCGGCGGGGTTCGTCGGGCTGGGCTCGCTGCTGCCGTTCGATCAGGGACAGGCGTTCATGGCCCAGGAAGACACGACGGCCGACACACGCAAGGCCCAGCAGCACCTGGGCTTCAAGCCGGTGCCGTTTGTTCCGACGCTCAAGGCTTACGCGCCCGCGATGGCGACGCACTGAATCCCGCTGAGTTCCGGCACGCCAGACACTCGCGGTCTGATTCACCACGACCACAAGTCCCGACCCCTTGAGGGCGAAGGGCTTTGTTGCGCCCACCCCTCGATTGCTCGCCGTGAGCGGGCGTGAGGACGGGTTGTGTCTGATCCATCGGGGTTGAATCGTCCGTCACCCCGAATGCTTCGCTGGACTCATTACGATCACTCGGGAGAATGAGATGTGCGCCCGCGGCCCGTTGCGCAGGCGAGCACACGACGCCATGTGAACGTCGCGCACCCTGCCGCTCCGATGCCGCCAAGGCGCACAGAACAAGGAGCGTGCCATGATCGCTTCGATGACTCGCGATTGTCCGCGTCGCCCCCGTGCGCAGCACGGCCGCATCACGCGTCTGGTCGCCGCGGCGTCGCTGATGATGAGCGTCGTCGCCGGTGCCGCCACAGCCCAGCCCTATGGCAATGTCACTGTGCCGGTCACGCCGCAGAGCCAGACGGGCAACAACACCAGACTCGATCACTCACAAACGACGATCAACAACAACGGGTGCTTTCTGGTGACGATGACGATGTACGTCAACAGCCAACTGGCCGCGCAGAACGTCCGCGATGCCGACGGCAACGTCATCCAGTACACACCGGATCAGATCAACAACATCGCGATGCGTCAGAGCACCAATCCGGTCAACGTCCGCGTTGATGGTCAGGTCGACAGCTACCACACCGACGCCTTCGGCAACCTCTACCGCCCGGGCGAAACCGAGCCCGCGTACATGCCCAATCCCGATCGCACCGCGGGACAGCCCGCGTACGTCCCGTTCGACTCCCAGACCGCCACGGGAATGGTCAACGAAGGTGGAATCCTCCGGCGTGTCACGGAAGACACCAGGTCACGCTCACCCGACGGCAACGGGCTCGTGGTCAACAACCGCAACCCGCTGAACGTGCCCGAGGGCGGCGCGGACATCACCGAGCCCGCCAACGCAGCGCTGGCGCAGCGGATCCGCGATGAACTCAACGCCGGCCGACCGGTGCCTGTCTGGGTCAGCACCGACGACGGGACGCCGGGCCACTGGGTGCTCATCGCCAGTTGGCACGACACAGGCGGGTTCGACATTGTCGACCCCTGGGTGGACCCGATCACGGGCGAACGCAAGGGCTGGCTCAGCGATGCGCCGTACAACAACACCATCTTCGCCAGCTCCGGAGGCAACACCTTCGGCCGCGGCACCACCAACGCGGACAACACGCTGCCCAGCGCCTGGCCCATCGCCCCCGAGGACATGGGCGACCCGCTGCTGAACCCCTACGCCAGTCTGCCGTATGTCTACCGCGAGTCGCGTCCGATCCCGCTGCCTTCGAGCGTGATCGTGCTGGCGGGCCTGGGCATCACGCTGCTGCTGATGCGTCACCGTCCGCACGGGTCATGAGCCGACGCGTACACGGGCGCTGATTCCGACGCCCGTTCAGAGCGAGCAGAGAGAGTTGACGGGCCGGCGCGCTGCCTCCGTGGGAATGGCGGCGTGTCGGCCTCTTGCGATCCCTACGCTTGATCATGGCCGACCGCTACGCGCGCCGAATCGTTGAACATCTCCAGCACGACCGCTACAAGCCCGCGCCGATCCCGACGCTCGCCGCGGATCTGGGTGTTGACCCGACGGAAATCGGCATCTTCGGCCAGTCCGTCAAGGCACTGGTTCAGGCCGGCAAACTGGAGATCGACAGCGAGGGCAAGGTCGGCCTGCCCCGCATGGGCGAAGAGGTCATCGGGCGCTTCAAGAAAAACCCGCGCGGCTTCGGATTCGTCTCGCCCGAGACGGCCGTGCGCGAAGGCGACGTCTTCATCCCGCCCGACGCGACCAAGGATGCGCTGACCGGCGACACCGTCCGCGTGAAAGTCACGCGCGGGCGTCGCAACGGCGAGGACGACATCACCGGGCGCATCGTCGAGGTCATCTCCCGCAAGCGTGCCAAGTTCACCGGCGAACTGCTCAAGCAGGGCAACACCTGGCTGGTGCACCCGGACGGGCGCGAACTGACCCAGCCCATCGTCGTGCGCGATGCGACGAGTCGCAACGCCCGCGTCGGCGACAAGGTCGTCGTCGAAGTTCTGCACTACCCCGAGGGCAACACGCTCGGCGAAGGCGTCATCACCGATGTTCTGGGCGAGGCCGGCCTGCCCGACGTCGAGACCCAGGCCGTCATCGCCGCGTACAACCTCCCGGGGGACTTTGACGAGCGCGTCAGCGCTCAGGCCCGGCGTGCGGCGGACATCTTCGACCGCGAACTGGCCCAGCTCGAGGCCGACGGATTCACAACACGCGAGGACCTGCGCGGGCAGTTCATCATCACCATCGACCCGCCCGACGCCAAGGACTATGACGACGCGATCAGCCTCCGCCGGCTTCCCAACGGCGGCGGGTGGGAGCTGGGCGTGCACATCGCCGATGTTGCGCACTTCATCCCCGCAGGCTCGCCGCTGGATGTCGAGGCCCGCGCACGCGGCAACTCCGTGTACCTGCCGCGCAATGTCATCCCCATGCTGCCCGAGGTGCTCTCCAACGGCATCTGCTCGCTGCAGGAGGGCGTCCCGCGATTCTGCAAGAGCGCGTTCATGGCCTACGACCGTCGCGGCAACATCCTGCGCGCGGGCGTGGCCAGCACCCTGATCCACTCCGCCAAGCGGCTGACATACCTCGAGGCGCAGGCCCTGATCGACGGCGACGAGAAGGAAGCCCGCAAGCACGCCAAGACCGAGCCCAACTACACCGAGGAACTCATCTCAACCCTGCGCGAGTTCGACGCCTGCGCCAAGGCCATCCGGGAGCGTCGCCGGGCCGCGGGCATGATCCATCTCGAGCTGCCGGATGTCGAGCTGGTCTACAACGACGAGGGACGCGTTGTCGATGCGCAGCAGGAAGACGACGCCTTCACGCACACGATCATCGAGATGTTCATGGTCGAGGCCAACGAGGTCCTCGCGCGGCTCTTTGCTCGCCTCGAAGTCCCGCTGATCCGGCGCATCCACCCCGAGCCCGCGCCGGGCGATGTCGATGACCTGCGCCAGGTCGCCAAGGTCGCGGGCTTCGCCATCCCAAAACGCCCGACGCGCCAGGAACTCCAGAGCCTTCTCGACGGTACCCGCGGCACCGCCGCCGCACCCGCGGTTCACTTCGCTGTGCTGCGCACGCTCACGCGGGCCGAGTACTCGCCCGCGCTTGTGGGGCACTACGCCCTGGCCAGTGAGGCCTACGCCCACTTCACCAGCCCGATCCGCCGATACGCCGACCTGACCGTTCACCGCGCGCTGGCCGAGTATCTCAAGCACACCGACAACGGCAAGAACCCGCCGCGGAGCGACGAGGAGCGAAAGGCCCTCGGCAAGCGACTGCTCGAGTCGCCCAACTGCCCGGACATGGAGACGCTCACCGCGATCGGCAAGTCCTGCACGCAGACCGAGGAGCGCGCAAGCGAGGCCGAGACGAGCCTCCGTTCGTTCCTGGTCCTGCAACTGCTGGCCGAGCACGTCGGCGAGGACTTCCCCGCCATGGTCACCGGCTGCACCAACGCCGGCGTGTTCATCAAGCTCGACAAGTATCTGGCCGAGGGCATGATCAAGGCGGTCGACCTGCCCGTGGGCGACGGCGGCCGCAGCGGCGCCTGGCGCATCGATCAGCGCTCCGGCTCGCTGGTCAACCAGGCCTCGGGCCGATCGTTCAGCATCGGCGACCGCGTGACCGTCACCATCAATCGCGTCGATCTGGCTCTGCGCCAGATGGATCTGATCATCGCCGACCCCGCCTCTCGCGAAAAGGGAAAGGGCCGGAAGCTCTACCCCAAGCGCGGCAGCGACTCCTTCGCCTCCCCCACCGGCCCGCAGTCTCGCCCGCTGATCAGCGAGGAAGATTGGGAACGCCTCAAAACCGGGCGCGACGGCTCGAGCGCTCGCAACCAGAAGAGCAAGCAGCGCGACCGCGGCAAGAAGAACCATCGGCGGGACTGATGCGCCCGCTTATGCCCCCGCGAGAATCCTCTCCGCCGCCGCCGGCAGGTCCGCGCAGTCGCTCCCTGCCTCCCCGCTGGTCGCCAGCAGAAAGCACCGCGACCGCGCGAGCCCCGCGTTGACCGCGGCCTGGACATCCCGCGGCTTGTCCCCCACCGCCCACGACCGCGACAGGTCCAGCCCGAGCTCCCGTGCCGCGGCCAGCACCATTCCCGGCCCGGGCTTGCGCCAGTCGTGCTCGCGCGTAAACACCGGGTCCGTGCCCGTCGTCGGATGAAACGGCACGTAGTAAATCGCCTCCAGCGGCTGCTCCCCCAGTTCCTTGGTCAGCAGTTCTCGTACGCGGTCGTTTACCACCTCGACCTGCGCGAGGGAGTATGCCCCGCGAGCCACGCCGCCCTGGGAGGTGAACACCACGAGCGTGTACCCCGCCCGGCGCAGCGCCGCCAGTGCCGCGGGAACCCCCGGCAGCAGCCTGACCAGCGACGGGTCGCCCATGTCTCCGGGAACGGCATGGGTCCTGGTCGCCCCGTAGGTGTCGGTGATCGTGTCGTCACGATCCAGAAACACACACGGTCGCAAACCGGCGGCGGCAGTCAGCATGCCGCGAGCATAGCGACCGAACGCCCGCCTGCTATGAACGGTGTCTGTTTGGTGCCTATCGGGCTCGGTGGCGGCCGCGTTCAACGCGACCGTTCCGCCCCTGGGCGCTATCCTTCGCTCCTATGGCCAAGACTCGCGAGATCAAGAAGCGCATCAAGGCGGTCGGCAACATCCGTCGCATCACCAAGACGATGCAGATGATCGCCACCAGCAAGTTCGCCCGCGCCCAGGCCGCGGCGACGGCGACCAAGCCCTACACCGAGGGCCTCTTCGAACTCGTCACGGAACTGGCCGCCACCGCCGGCGACACCTCCCACCCGCTCATCAGCGGCCCGGAGAAGTTCGCCGAGGGCGCCACCGAACTCACGCTGGTGATCACCAGCGACCGCGGCCTGTGCGGGCCGTACAACGGCTCGATCCTCCGCACCACGATGCAGCACTTCGCCAAGGCCGGCGTCCGCCCGCCCGCCGGGCTGCTCGAGCTCATCGGCAAGAAGGGCGCAGGCTTCATGCGCTACAACGGCACGCCCGTCGCGCGCCAGCACACGCAGTTCGGCGATAAGCCCTCATTCGACAACGTCGCCGCCCTGGCGCAGGACTACATGGACCGGTTCACCAGCGGCAAGATCAAGGCCGTGCGCGTGATCTACATGAAGTTCCACTCCCCGGGCAAGCAGTCGCCCGAGGTGCTGCAGCTCCTGCCGCTCAAGCCGATCGCCAAGTCCAAGCCCGCAGCCGAGGCCGGCAAGGTCGATGCGGGCGTGGTGTACGAGTTCAGCCCCAAGGCCGAGGAACTGCTCGGCGACCTGCTGCCGGCGACGGTCAAGGCGACGCTGTTCCAGTGCTTCAACGACGCGATCGTCAGCGAGCACGTGGCCCGCATGGTCGCGATGAAGGCCGCGACGGACAACGCCGGCAAGATGCGCAAGCTCTACACCCGCGACTACAACCGCGCCCGCCAGGCCCAGATCACCACGGAACTGTCCGAGATCATCGCCGGCGCCGCAGCGCTCGGTTGAGCGGGAACGTCCCACGACCGTCCGAGTTCGCGGCACGCCGCGGGTGTGTGCGAGCGCGGCCGCGTTGAACCGCGTTACCGTGCATCATCGCGCCGCAGCCGCGCTGCGCACCATGCCACGCCTGCCGCCATCAGCAACCCGAGCGCACCAAGATTGATGATGCTCGCGCTGGTCCGCTCATCCTGCAGGTAGTGCAACTGTTCGAGAAGTTGTCGGGCGAGGCTTGCGCGACCCGGCGGCTGGACCATGATCGCGCTCTCGATTTCGTGCAGGCTCAGGGCCGCGCCGACGATGACCACCCCCGCGAGCACCGCCAGACGCGTCGGCGTCGCGAGCACGAGCACGCCAAAGGCCCGCAGCCCATCGCCGGCCATGAGCACTCGGGCCTGCCACAGCGATTGCTCCTCGCTGCGCCAGAGCGCGATGCCCGCGAGCACGCCAACAACGCCGAATCGGGCAACGTGCGCCGCGATCAGGATCATCGGACCCTCGCTCGCGCCGGCCAGCACGCCGCGAAGGCCCACGTCCTGATCGAGCCCGCGCAGGGCCGTCGCAAGCCCCGCCCACGCCGAGCCGATGAGCACGCCCGGCACCAGCGCTCCGGCGAGCATCACACCCAGCATCACCCACACAACAGCGCGGATCGCCGAGCGCCCGCCCCCGCCATCAACTCCGCCCCGCCCCGCGGCACTGAGCCCATAGAACGTCGCGACACACAGCAGCACGAGCACCGCGCCGACCATCGCCGAAACACTCAGGCTCGCGCCGAGCGCCGGGCCGGTGTCGATCCAGAACCGCCAGAGCGACCGGGCCTCGCGCAGCGTGACGGCCATGATCGCCATCGGCACGACGACACCCAGCATCAGCGGCAGCATCGCCAGCAGCCGCGTGCCGATGCCCAGGCCCGAATCGCGCGGCCGCCCTCGCGTCGCGATGAAGTTCGCCTCCTCGGGCCGCTCGCGCCCGAGCCTCCCGCCGCCCCAGATCGCGATCGCCAGCCCGATGCAGACCATGGCCAGAACCAATGGTGTCGCCCGTCGCCACACCTCCGCCGCGGGACGCGCCGAGAGCTCCGCCCACAGGTCGATCGCGATGGTCGGGATGTTGGCCAGATGGATCGGCACGGCCGACGAAAGCGCCAGCAGCACCGCGAGCATGAAACTCGACGCCAGACCGCCCCTGCACACGCCGAGGCGCACGCGCAGTCGATGCGCCGCACCACGCACGCCCCGGGCCGTCTCCAGCGCGAGCAGGTCCTCGTGCTCGCGGCTCAGCCGCGCCAGCGACAGCGACAGCACAACAGCGCACATCGGCACCAGCCACACCACCAGCGACCCGACGCCGATGAGATACCCCGCCCACTCGCTGGCCCGCCCGCCGAGGTTCTCGAGCATGCGCCCGCTCAACCACGCGGGTGTGCGCAGAGTGCTCCAGCCCGCGTAGCCGACGCTCATGGGCAGAACCATCGGCACGCACGCGACGAGAACCCACCAGACCCTTGCCCCGGGAGCCGATCCCGTCCGCGAGAGCACCCGCGCCAGAGGCCAGGCCATCGCCGTCGACAGAAGACCGATGAGGATCGGAACAACGAGGCTGACGATCCACACGGCGCGCCCGGACCACGGCGCGACCCCGCCTCCGCCGAACCCGCCGGGAGAACTCCCCGCCGCGGACTCGCCCGCCGCCCCCCACCACGCCCCACCCACGGCGTGAATCATCGGGATCAGCACCGCCACCGCGCCGACGGCCGCCACAAAACCCGCCGCGACCCACGGACCGACCGCCGACCGGCCGCCAAAGGAGCGCTGGCCGGACCCGCTTGTCTGCTCGCTTTGGCCGAGGGGGTCGGGCATGAGGGTGCCTGTGGTCTCTAGGCTTGGGTCGGATGGTTCACACTGAATTCGGGAAAACCCTAGCCGTCGTCAAAGTCTGTGAACGTGCTGAGATCTCACGGGCATCATGATACGATGTTGACCCATGCCGAGCACCACCACCGCACGTCGGACCGCCAAGTCTCGCCCGAAGGCCCCCAAGATCTCCCAGCCGGCCCACCAGCGATTCGTCGATCGGCTCACCCGGCTGCGGGCGGGCATGGCCAAGGCCGGGCTGCCCGCGGCTCTGATCACCAGCCCGAAGGATGTGGGGTACCTCACCGGCTTCCTCGGCGGCGACTCGTATCTGCTACTGACGGCGACCGGGGCGGTGATCCTGTCCGACTCTCGGTACGACGAAGAACTCGAGCCCTGCCGGCCGTTCTGCGATGTGGTCATCCGCAAGAAACTCATGAGCGATGCCTTGGCGGACCTGCTCACCGCTCACCGCATCAAGCGCCTCGGCATTCAGCCCGAGCACGCAACACTGGCCACGCGATCGGCCATCGCCTCCAAGGCCTCCGGCGTCGAGCTCGTCGAGGCCCCGGGGATCGTCGCCCGCCTGCGGATCCTCAAGGACGAGCACGAGATCAAGGCCATCAAGAAGGCCATCGCCATCCAGGAAGAGGCCCTGGAGGCGACGCTGAAGTTCATCGCCGCCCGCCTGCGCAAGGGGCCATCCAGCGAGATGGAGGTTGCGGCGAAACTCGAGTTCGAGATGAAGATCCGCGGCTCGAGCGCCCCGGGGTTCGAGACCATCGTCGGTGCCAAGGCCAACGGCTCGCTGCCGCACTACCGCCCGCACGATGTGAAGTTCTCGCGCAATCACCCCGTGCTGATCGACTGGGGCGCGATCTACAACGGCTATCACGGCGACATGACCCGCGTCTTCTGCTGGGGCAAGTTCCCCGCCAAGGTCCGCGAGATCTACTCGATCGTGCTCGAGGCCCACGAGCAGTCCGCCGCGGCCCTTGCCCCGGGCAAGAGCGTTCGCGCCGTGGATGAAGTGGCCCGCGGCATCATCCGCCGCGCCGGCTACGAACAGCAGTTCGGCCACGGCCTGGGCCACGGCATGGGGCTCGACGGGCACGAAGGCCCGAGCCTCTCGCACCTTGCCGAGGACCGACCGCTCGAGCCGGGCATGGTCGTGACCATCGAGCCGGGAATCTATCTCCCGGGCATCGGCGGCGTTCGCATCGAAGACGACTTTCTGATCACGGAAAAGGGCGCGGTGAATCTGTGCACCCTGCCCAAGGATCTTGATTACGCGACGCGCTGAGCGTCGCCCCGATTCGCGAGTCTTTCCCGCTCGTGCCGGCCGCGGCCCGAGCACACATTGGAGCCCACCCATGATCGACATCCGCAAACTCAAGGAACTTGTCCGCCTGATGGTCGAGAACGACCTTTCCGAACTGAACCTCCAGGATCAAGCCGAGACCGTCGCGGTCAAGCGCGGCTACAACGGCGTGCCGGTGGTTCATCAGGCCCCGGTGATGATGGCCGCCCCCGCTGCCCACGCGACCGCCGCCCCGGCTCCGGCCGCGGCCCCCACCTCCGCCCCGGCCGCCGCCGCGGCCAGCGATGCCGGGCTCAAGGCGATCACCTCGCCGATGGTCGGCACGTTCTACTCATCGCCCAATCCCGACAGCCCGGCGTTCGTGAAGGTCGGCCAGGCCGTCAGCGCCGACACGACCGTGTGCCTGGTCGAGGCGATGAAGGTCTTCAACGAGATCAAGGCCGAGACCAGCGGCACCATCGAGCGCGTGCTGGTCCAGTCGGGCCAGGCCGTCGAGTACGGGCAGAAGCTCTTCCTCATCAAGCCCGCCTGAGCAACAACCCGCCACGGCGCCGCCCGCTTCAGCGTCGGCGGCGCACGTGGCGTTCGGCACTCCAAACGGTGCGGCACGGGGCGCTCCCAACGCCCTGCGCCCGCCGTCCGAACTCAGCACTCGATAATCCCGACGCTCACATTCACGGCCAGCCCGCCCTCGCTGGTTTCCTTGTACTTGGCCTGCATGTCCTGAGCGGTGGCCCACATCGTGCGGATCACGCCGTCGAGGCTCACGCGGGCCTTGCTCGGGTCGCTGTCCATCGCGATGCTCGCCGCGAGGATCGCCTTCATCGCGCCCATCGTGTTCCGCTCGATGCACGGCACCTGCACCAGCCCGCCGATCGGATCGCACGTCATGCCCAGATGATGCTCCATCGCGATTTCCGCCGCCATGAGCACCTGCCCCACGCTCCCGCCGAGCACCTGCGTCAGCCCCGCCGCGGCCATCGCGCTGCTGACGCCGATCTCCGCCTGACACCCGCCCATCGCGGCGCTGATCGTCGCGCCTTTCTTGAACAGGATGCCGACCTGGCCGGCGGTGAGCATGAACTGGATGATCTTGTCCTCATCGCACGGCGTGAAGCACCACGTGTACAGCATCACCGCCGGGATCACTCCCGCCGCGCCGTTGGTCGGTGCCGTCACCACGCGCCCATACGCCGCGTTCTCCTCATTGACCGCCAGCGCGAAGGCGCTGACCCATCGCAGCACCTGATCGAACCGCCGGCCGGAGCACTTGATCGCGTCGATCCAGGCCTTGATGTTCCGCCGCGTCTCGGGCGTCGCATCGTCGGCGATGAGCTTGTCGTGGATCCCGCGTGCCCGCCGCGTGACCTCCAGCCCGCCGGGCAGAATGCCGTCGGTATGGCAGCCGCGGTGCATGCACTCCTGCATCACGCGCCAGATCTTCCACAGCCCCGCGCGCGTCTCATCATCGCTACGCCATCGCTGCTCATTGGCCCAGACGATGTCCGGTATGTCCAGCCCGCGGGCGCGGCAGTGATTGGTGATGTCTTCGGCGACCTCGATCGGGAATGGCAGACTCACCGCACGCGCACCCGTCGGCTTCTCCCCTTCCTGCACCACAAACCCGCCGCCAACGCTGTAGTACGTCTGCACGATCCGTCGTCCATCGTCCAGCAGCGCCGTGAACCGGATGCCGTTGGCGTGATACGGCAGCACCTTGTCGAAGTTGAACACCAGGTCCGCATCGCTGTCGAACTCCGCGTCAACCTCGCCGCGCAGCCGAATCCGCCCCGATGACTTGATCGCCTCGACGCGGGCCATCAGCCCTTCGACCTCGCACGTGACCGGATCCTCGCCGCTGAGGCCCAGGATCACGGCCATGTCCGTCGCGTGCCCGCGTCCGGTCTTGGCCAGCGATCCGTACAGGTCCGTCCGCACCCGTACGCACCGCTCCAGCAAGCCCAGCGTCCGGAGGTGCTCCAGGAACCGCTGGGCCGCTCGCCACGGGCCCATGGTGTGCGAAGAACTCGGCCCGACGCCGATCTTGAAGATGTCAAGAACGCTGATGGCTTCCATGAGCAATCGTTGCACCGCTTGCGCGCAGCGTGGGCCAGTTGCGCCGAACGGCCGCACACCCACAGACACGCTGGGCATCGCGTGATCGCGCGGCCCGCCGCGGGCCGGATCAGCCGACGGGGCAGCCGGTGAAGAACAGCGAGAAGAACGCCGCGAAGTCGCCGTTATCGATCGAGCCATCCGGCCCGCCGCCGGTGAGGGCCGTGTCGCCGTCGGTGTTGGCGATATCGGCGATGAGCCGCGCCGGCTCGGCCTCGGGCAGGAAGAACGCCTGGAAGAACAGGCCGAAGTCGCTGTTGTCGATCACGCCATCGGGCTGCGGATCGCCGTCGGTGTTGGCGATGTCCGCCGGGGAGCACGCGGCGTCGACCACAAACTCGGCGAAGCGCACATCGAACGCGCCGCCCTTGGTCAGGCTCACACTCCGCGCTCCGTCCGCGTCGGCGATGGTCAGCGAAACGTCCCGCCCCGTCGCGTCCGACGAGCACAGCACCACACCCGGGAACTCCAGCACCACGCCGCCCAGCCACCCGTCATCGCCCGGGCTGGCCTGGTTGTTCGACAGGTCGGCATCGCTGATCACCAGGAGATACCGCCCCGGCGCGAACGTCCGCGTCAGGCTCGAGCCCAGGTCGCTCGGCGTGCGCCGGTCATCATTACCGAAGCCCGCGATCGGCGACAGTGTCGTCGCGTCGTACACCCACAGGTCCGTGTCGGTCTGGTTCGCACCGGTCTGGCCCACGGTGCTCAGCGTGATCGCGCTCGGGCGGAACGCGCCGGGCACGGCAACCGGCGCGACGCTCACCGGATCGCTCAGCGTGATCGCGTAGGTCTGGAACGTCGCGGCGCTGCCCGAAACGCTCAGGGTGATCTCGCGTGCCGCGCCGCCGAAGGTGTACGCCTGAACGAAGTTCGCGGGGCTGGTCAGCGTGCTGGACCGTTGGGCGATAATGCTGGATGTGCCGATGATCCCGCCGTTCGGCGACGAGTTCTGGTTCAGCCCGCGGATCGCGACGGTCTGGCTCGGCGTGAGAGACTCCAGCGACAGCCGCCAGCGCGTGATGCCCGGCGCATCGGGGAGCGTGAGCCGGAAGAAGTCGATCGACGAGATCCCCGGCGCCGAGGATGTGCCGGTGGTCAGGCCCGCGATGCTCCCGCCCGGCGCGAGCGCGACCGCGTTGGACTGCGCCCGCGTGTCGTTGGGCTCGATCTCGAAGGTCGCCGCCGGCGACACGAGCGGCCGCACGCGCATCTGCAGCGTCGACTCGTTGCCGGGCAACTGGCCGGTGCCGACTCGTCCGAGCACGATGTAGTAGGTCGTGCCGGCGGTGAGGCTCGCGCCCGCAACGGCGCGTGACCCGCAGGATGTGTCGTTGCAGGCCACCAGCGTGTATGGCCCGCCGCACGCGGGCGCGGTGTAGATGCCGACGATGGTGTCGCCGACATTACCCGCGGGCGCGGCATCGGCGCAGGTCTCGAACAAATACGCCCCGCTTGTCGCCGGCGTGAATGTGTACCACACCGTCCGCCGCGCCTGCGCGTTGCAGAGCACCGGGTCGCCAACGCTCGATGTGCTGGCGGTGACGATGCTCGCCGCGGGCGAGAGCCAGGGGAACGGTCCGGCCTGCGGGATCGTGATCGCACCGGCGCAGAGATCGTTGCTCGGCGGGGCCGGCGGCAGGCCGGAGATCAGCGTGATCCGCACGTTCGACCACGTTGCCTGCGTGCCGGGCACGCCCTGCGTGAACACCAGATGCAGCGGCCCGCCCGCGCTGAAGGTGTTGCCCGCATTGGCGAACACGCCGCTCCATGTGACCTCACGGGCGACGGTATCCGCAGCCGAACCATCGCCCGGGCCGCTGTCGGCGTAGACGATCGTTCCGCCCGGGATCGCTCCACCAACCAGACCGGCGCTGGTCAGACGGAAACTCGCATCGCTCGACCACGCGTTGTTGATCGCCCCACCCCACGACACGCGCACCTGATACGCGCTGAACGTGCCGCTGAGGCCGGAAGTGTCCAGCAGCACGCTCTGCGCGGCACCGGTCGCGCTCAGCGACGCGATCGTCGGCAGGTCCGTGTCGGCCATCGCGGGCGAACAGACCATCAGCCCGCTCAGGGCCGACATCGCAAGCACCGCCAAACGCGAGCAGGAAACCCGCCGCGCACGATTGATTATCAGGCTGAAGGCCATCTCTCTCTTCCATGTTGGAGCCCGTCGGCGCGCGATGCGCGCTCTCGGACCATGATCAGAGTCTATCGCACGAACGCCGGGATGCCAGCGGGAGAGAGTTCGCTGTTCCGACCTTTCACCCCAAATGCAAACGCGGCCCCGGGCTGATGCCCGGGGCCGCGATGTGTTAAACAGACTGTCACCGAGTCACGCCGACAAGTTCGGCGCGACCGCGGCGGGGCGATCAGAAGCCCTCGGGAACCGGGCAGCCCAGGAAGAAGTAGGTGAAGAACGCGGTGAAGTCGCCGTTGTCGACGGTGCCATCCGGGCCAGCACCCTGACGAGCGGTCTCGCCGTCGGTGTTGGCGATATCCGCGAGCAGACGCGCCGGATCGGTCTCATCGAGGAAGAACGCCAGGAAGAACAGCGTGAAGTCGCCGTTGTCGATCGCGCCGTCGGGCGACGCATCGCCGTCGGTGTTGGCCACGTCGGCGGGGTTGTTGCAGGGCTGAGCGCCCGCCGCGCCCGAGGCGACCGCCAGACCGCTGAAGCCGTCGGCCGTGCCGGTGGGCAGCGTGATGTAGTTGACGATGTTCGACGCGACGAACTGCGTCGTGACATCACCCGT
The DNA here is from genome assembly GCA_021297895.1 of Phycisphaeraceae bacterium. Lineage (GTDB taxonomy): Bacteria > Planctomycetota > Phycisphaerae > Phycisphaerales > UBA1924 > JAJTHN01. The sequence goes on from JAJTHN010000002.1 coordinate 96,709, forward strand.
GGCCGGGAAGGCCGCCACCGCGCCGCCGAAGGTCGACAGCAGCACCGTGCCGTTGCTGCGCAGGCCCAGTTCACGGGCCGTGTTCAGCGTCGGGGTCGAGACGTTCACCGAAGCCGTCGGCGGCTGGAAGATCGCGCCGGGCAGCTGCGTGGTGTCGGGCTTGGGCAGAACCCAGACGAAGTTCCGGGTGCTCTGCGGCGTGCCGCCGAAGGAGCCAACGCTGACGATGATCTTGTCGCTGAAGCCCGTGGCGTTCGGGTTGAACTCGACATCGGTGAAGGCGTTGTTGCCGATGATCGGCAGCGAGCCGCCCGCGGGGATCGAGAGCGTGTCGATCTTCGAGATCGAGTTGATCGACGCGTCCACGCGGAACAGCGAGAGCTCGACGCGCTCGTTGCCCAGCGTGTTGAACGGAGCCGCAACGAGCAGGTACTCGTTGTCCAGCCACGCCGTGCCCGCGGTCGCGTTGGGCGGCAGCGTCACGCCGCCGTCGCTGAACTCGAACCCATCGCTGATCGTGCCGGTGCCGTCACCGGTGTTGCTGTACTCCAGGATGCCGACGACGTTGCCCGACAGCGGGTCGGCGCTCGTCGACGTCGTGTACGCGACCAGGTTGTTGTTGGGCGAAACCGACAGACCGCCCATCTGCCCGCGGCTGAGCGTCAGGCTCGGGCTGGTCTCGGTGTAGGGCGGGGCGCCCAGGAAGAACCGGCTGGCCGTCGAGACCGGACCGGGGAAGTCCGCGATGAACGAGCCCAGCACCACGCCGCCGCGCGGGGCGCGATTCACGGTCGGGTACGCGTACAGCGAGCCGCCCGTGGTCGTCGAGCCGAAGTTCAGCGCCAGCAGGTTGCCGGCCGGGTTGGCGATGATGCCGTCCTTGTTGTCAAACTCGACGCTCTGAGCAAAGCTCAGGTTCGTCCAGTTGTCATTGACCAGCGCCGGGGGCGTGGACAGGTCGCCGCGGATCAGACGCAGCGTCTGGAACGCGCTCGCACGATTGCCGCCGAACACCACGTCGTTCCGCAGGACGGGGCCGGTCACGGACTGAACCGCGGCGAACGTGTTCGTCGCGGCCTGGTTGCTCGGAGCGGGCGTGAAGGCCAGCCGCAGGCCCGTCGTCTCGGGGAACTCGGCCGCGGCCGTCAGCACCACATCGAAGCTCGGGATCACCGCGGCCGGGGCCAGCGTGCCCAGGTTGATCACCAGGTCGCTGCCGACCACGCTCACCGTGCCCGTGCCGCCGGGCAGCGTCGTGGAGACCAGCGAGACGCCCGCGGGCAGCGGAGCCGTGATCGTCGTCGGGGTCGCGTTGGCGACGCCGATGTTCGTGATCCCGGCGAAGGTGTACGTGATGTTGCTGGGCACGGTGCCGAAAGCGAAGTTGTTCAGCGTGATCGCGCCGATCGACACGTTGCCGGCGGGCGGCGCCGCGCCGACGTCGATCTGAACGTCGTCGATCGAGACGCCAAGGTCGTTGCCCGTGTCGTTGATGTCCGTCCAGCGCAGCGCAATGAACTCGCCGGCGGGGACATTCAGGCCGGTGATGGTCTGGTCATACGCCACGCGGGCCGCGGCGTTGGTATCGGGGTCGATGGCCGCGGGCGTCGCCGAGCCGACGATCGGGGCAACGAAGTTCAGGGCGGCAAACGCCGTCCAGTTCGTGTTCGTGGTCCAGTCCGTACGCGCCGTGGGAGCCGTCGCGCCGGCGCGGAACCAGAACGTGAAGCCGTCGGCCGGCGCATTCTCGGCGCGCCACTGCTTGCCGGTGTAGCGAACGCGCAGGCTGCTGATCGTCGAGCCCGTGCCGTTCTGCAGGATGATGCCGATGTTCTGCGTGCCCGGCGTACCGGAGCCGACCGAACCGAGTGCCCGCTGGCTGCTGCCCGCGACGCCGAAGCCGTACAGGCCGCCGCTGAAGCCCCCGGCGCCCGAGCCGTCGGTAAGACGCGGCACCGGCGGGGTGGCCGGATTCGAGTTCATGAAGTAGAACCAGCCCGGCAGACCCGCGACCGCGCTGCCCGTGGCGGTGCTCAGCGGATTCGGAGTCCAATTCGCCGTGCCCGCCGCCGCGTTCACCGGAATCGTGTTGAAGTTCTGCGAGTACGAGCCCGTGAAGCTCACCTGAGCCATCGCCGCTGAAGCGACCACGGCCGCGCCGGCAACAGCAACCATCGAAGCAATCCGATTCCGCATGCTTGATCTCCTGTCGCTCTCGCGACGCTGGGGGGTTCCAGACTCTCCACCGGCGAGCGTCCCGACGCTTCATCGTCGGTTGTCGTTCGTTCGTCAACGTGCTCGCCCAGAGTGGTCTGTGAAGCCTAGCCCCCGGACCGTCCTAATCCACGCCTCTTCACGCCGTTTTGTCGCAAACGCCCCTGTTCTCGGGCAATCCGCCGCGCGCTTACACAATCCTCATACATCGATCGGATGCACGTTTGGCACGGGTTCTCCCCACCCCAAGAACACCCTCCGTCAAATTGGGCAACATCGCACGCATGCCCATTACGGGTCTCCGCTCACCGCCCCCGCAAAGCCCCGAACACCACACACACTCCTACCCTCGGTCCCCTGAGACTCGCCGTCATCATCGCCGCCGCCGGTGCTTCGCGCCGATTCGCAAGCCACGCCACCGAAATTCAGCGCTCCAAGCTCGATGAGGATCTGGGCGGGCGTCCGGTGCTGCAGCGCGCTGTCGAACTCTTCTCGGGCCTGTCGCAAACAGTTCAGACCATCGTCGCCGGTCCCGCCGATGAGCAGGCCATGAGCGCGTTCAAGGAGCGCCACGCCGATCGTCTGAGCCTGCTCGGTTGCACGATCGTTCCGGGCGGGCGCGAGCACCGCTACCAGACCGTGCAGGCCGCGCTGGCGCACCTTCGCCCCGAGGTCACGCACGTGGCCATTCACGACGCGGCAAGACCCTGCACGCCCGCCGAGGTCATCGAGCGCGTGCTCACCACCGCGGAGCAGCACCCCGCCGTCATCCCCGTGATCCCCGTCGCCGACACGCTCAAGCGCATCGATCCCGCGCCGCTGGAGCAGACCTCGCCCGATCCGCTCGCGGCGATCCTGGGCGCTGCGCCCTCCGGCCCGCCGCGGCATCGCGTCGAGCAAACCGTCGACCGCACGCACCTTGTCGCGGTGCAGACGCCGCAGGTCTTCGAGGTCTCGCTGCTCCGCCGCGCTTACGCGCAGCCGAACCTGGACAGCACCGACGACGCCCAACTCATCGAGCGGCTCGGCGAGCCGGTCATCACTGTGATGGGCGACCCGAAGAACCTCAAGCTCACGCGACCGGAGGACCTGACGCTCATCCGCGCGATCATGGGCGTGCGAGCGCCGGAGGCTAAGCCGGCGCACCTTCGATTCTGACCCCTACCGCCTCGTCGGCACGTACGTCTCGACCACCGCGCCCGTGGATCGCTCGAAGGCGATGCCGGGCACGCTCCCCCACCGCGCCGTGCCGATCGCGCGCAGCCGCGGCGCGTGATCGCGCAGGTACGCCTCCATCGCCGCGCGATCGGGGAACGTGTATCGCACTTCCACTCCGAAGCCCAGCGCCGCCGTCGCATCAGGATCCAGCCGCACGATCGCCGCGGCCACCGCCCCGCAATCGACCACTTCCTGCACGTGCCCATCGCGCAGCCACGCGATGTACTCGTCGGCGGTCCGGGCCGAGACACACCGCACCCGCACGCTGTAGGCCGAAGCGTTCATGCCGCCTCCGTTCCGTTCGTCTTCCCGTTGGCATCAGCCGCGGGCGAGCATCAGCCGCACGCGGTCGAGCAGGTCCGGCTTGGCGACAGGCTTGGTCAGGAAGTCGTCCGCTCCGCAATCGGCGGCGCGGGCCTTGTCCGACTCCTCGCCCAGCGCCGTGATCATGATCACGCGGATGTCCCGCGTCGCGGCGTCGCCCTTGAGCTTCCGGCACAACTGGAACCCGCTCATCTTGGGCATCATCACGTCCAGCAGAATCAGCCGCGGCTTCTTCGCCTCGATGAGCCGGAGAGCCTCGAGCCCGTCCCGCGCCGATCGCACACTGCCACCGAGCTCATCCAGATACGCCTCGAGCAACTCGATGTTCTGCTCGTGATCATCGACGATGAGAATGTCGCCACCGGCGACACCCGCATCCGCCGCTCCCTTGCCGCTGTGTGCTGATTCGTTGCCCATCGACACCATCCTAACGCCTCGCCGCGTCCGCCGCCGGGGCAACCCCGGGCAAGTGCCCGCTCCATCGCGGCGGTGCCTCATCGGCACGTCCGAATCCCTCCCCGAGCCCCGGGCGAACTCGCCATCGCGACGGTACTCGGACGCATCGCGGAGGTTCGCGCAAACTCGCTGAAGCCCCCGCCCGTCGCCGGTCGATACAGTGACATCGTCGCAGAGAGCAACCGCTCCACTGGGCCAGCATCGCACCCTTTCTCGGACGCACCCGATGACCCTGCTTTCCGCCCCCGTCGCCCCCGGCTCGATCCGTCCGCGCGCGGGCCTCCGCCGAGCCCTCTTCGGTGCCGCCGCACTGCTCCTTGCCGCCGGCGCGGCCATCGCCGGCCCGCTGGACCGCGAACTGCTCAAGCTCGCCGCCGAAGCAAAGCTCGGCTCGTCCGTCGCCGGCGTGGCCATCTACGACGCGACCACCGGCGAGGAACTCGGCTCGATGAACGAGCGCCGCGCCCTCATCCCGGCCAGCAACCTCAAACTCCTCACCAGCGGCACCGCCCTGCTGGTCCTCGGCCCCGACTTTGAATTCCGCACCCGCATCGTCCGCGACGGCGACCGCATCGTCGTCATCGGCGCGGGCGACCCCGCCTTCGGCGACAGCGAACTGCTCGGCGAGATGAAGATCACCGCCAACGAGTTCGTCGACCGCCTCGCCCAGCCCATCATCGAGGCCGGCGGCCACGTCCGCGAGGTCGTCATCGACGACCGCGTCTTCGACCGCGAGGCCGTCCACCCCACCTGGCCCAAGGGCCAGCTCCACCGCTGGTACTGCGCCGAAGTCAGCGGCCTGAACTTCCACGCCAACGTCATCGAGGTCTTCGCGACCTGCCGCAGCGCCACGGGCATCCCCAGCGTCCGCAAAGCCCCCGATGCGCCCTGGCTCGAAGTCAACGTCACCGCGCGCTGCGCGGGCAAGGGCGCCTCCACCGCGCTGGATGTCCAGCGCGAGCCCGGCTCCAACCGCTTCACCCTCTCCGGAACGCTCGTCGGCTCCATCGATGAGCCCATCCGCTGCTCGCTCACCGACCCGGCGCTGGTCTTCGGCCGCCTCCTGGCCGACCGCCTGCACGCCGCCGGCATGGACGCGGCCGCGACGACCGCGACCAGCCCCGCCACCCAATCGCCCGACGCCGTGCCCGGTGGCGCCAACGCCCCCACGCAGCGCACCGGAATCGTCGTACGCCTGGCCGAGCCCGGCGAGGTCTTCAACCCAAGCAAGCAACTGGCCGTCGTCCGCACGCCTCTGCAGCGCGTGCTCGAACGCTGCAACGTCGACAGCCACAACCTTTATGCCGAGGCCCTGCTCAAGCGCATCGGGCGCGAAGTCACCGGCCAGCCCGGCTCATGGTCCAACGGCGCCGCCGTCGTCCGCATGCAGGTCAACGAAAAGGTCGGCACCGAGTCGGGCAGCCTGCTCATGGTCGACGGCTCGGGCATGAGCGCCGAGAACAACGTCAGCCCCATGCTCATGGGCCGCTGGCTCGTCGCGCTCAATCAGAACGAGCGCGTCCGCGACATGTTCATCGAGAGCCTGCCCAAGCCCGGCGAGGGCACGCTCCGCCGGCGATTCCAGGATCGTCTCCCCGGCGAGGTCCGCGCCAAGAGCGGCTTCATCAACAACGTTCGCGCGTTCAGCGGCTACGTGACCAGCGAGGGCGGGCGTCGCGTCGCATACTCCATCATCATCAACAACACCAACGCCGCGCCGCCCGGCAAGGTTGTCGAGTTTTCCGAGGACACCGTCGCCGCGATCGCCCGGTACCTCGACCGTCAGGAACGCGACGACAGGCCCGCCCGCCCCAACGCGCAGCCCTCGAGCAAGTCCGGCTCACGCTGACCGCCGCGAGCGATCACGGCTTGGACACGGGCGCCGCCGCCGGCGATGCCCGCTTGACGAACTCGTACCCGCCCTTGACCGCGCCCCAGACCTGCGTCCCCTGGGCGTCGTAGCCGCGGTCCCACGTGACCATCCGCGCACCCTTCTCGTGCGCCGGCATGATCGTCGCCTCGCTCGTCGCATACGACGCCCCGCGCAGCGAACTGGCGCACGTCTTGTCCCCCGTCGCGCCCTTCCACGTTCCGTCGCCCTGCTTGCCCAGCGTCAGCGCACAGCCTTCCCGCGGCGTGAGCATCTCGGGCGTGACATCCTTGAGCAACTCGACCTTCGCATACGCCCCCGCGAACGCCAGCGCCTCTCCCGGCAACTCGAACACCTCCGACCGCACCCGCCCATCCTCCAGCCCCACCAGCCGATACACACGCTGGCGATACGGCTTGTCCGCCCGCTGCGCCATCGCCTGTTCAACGTACAGCCACACACCGTCGGTCCGGTCCGTCCAGATCGGTGTCATGTGCAGCAGAATCTCGAAGTACTCCGGATCCGCCTTGGCCTGCTCGACCGTGTCGAACGCCCCGCTCAGAAACGCCGCGACCTCGCGCACGCCCGGCGTGATGGGCTCCTTGGCGACCTTGGCATCATCGGCCCCCGCCGGCACCGCGGCGGCCGGCGCAGCAACCGCGGGCGCAGCAGGTGCCGCGGGTGCTGAAGGTGCCGCGGGCGCAGCCGGCGGGTTCGCGGGCTTGGTCTGAGCCGTCTGCCCCACCGCCACCATCGGCACCGCGCACACAAACCCCGCCGAGATCGCGACCATCGCCGAGTTCCAAAGCGTCCGATTAAGCCGAGCGTTCATCGAAGGTCCTTTCGTCAGGGCAGACCCCACGCCGCAGGATAGCCGCGAGGGCCACCGCCTCGACCGCCGTGATTCCAACGAGATCATCCGCACCCGCGCCCGATCCCGCACCTCACGGCAGCACCACGTCAAACCCCTTCTGGTCCTCCACGCTCCAATCGTTCAGCGGCCTGGTCCCGCCATTATCACTACCGTCCGGCCCCACCGCGTACAGCACATACCCACGCTTGAGCACCGGCATCCCCCGCAGCGACAGCGCATCACCATCCACCGTTCGCTCTGCCCCTTCCACCACGCGATACCTCAGCAGCCCGCCGACGTACGGATCCTGCGCGTCGGGATCGTTCGCGAACATCGACGCAAACTCCGCCTCCGTCGGCAAGCGGCCGTGCTCGAGACGGAAGAGTTCCATACGAACCGAGAGCCGCAGAGCTCGCACACGCAGTTCGCTGCGCACAACCGCCTCGACTCTCGGATCCCAGTACTGCAGGAACGCCCAGACCGCCCCGTTCGTGTAGACCTCAGGACGCTCCTGCCGCAACTGCTCAAGGAACTCCGCCCGCTTGACCAGCGGCGTGACTTGCAGCGATGCGATGCGATCCTCCGCAAAGCCTGAGATCGCCCCGACGACCTCCTGAAACGACACCCGCTCCACGACCGCACGCGGGGCACGCCGCAGCCCTATGCGATTCGAACTGTCGTCACCCAGCCACTCCTGAATGCTTGCCTGCAACCGCTCCGGGTCGACCATCGTCATCCGCGCCAGTTCGTCGCGCAAAAACCTCTCCTCATTCCGAATGATCCGCGCATGATCGCTCTGCGGAATGCTTGCCGCTATGTCAAGCACCGCTTCGAGCCACTCGCGGTCCGGATGCGTCCGCGCGATCCAGTCGAGATGCTGGCAGAGGCTTCGGCTCCGCTGCGCCGCCCACCCAGCGTGGCTCAGAAACGGCTCATCCTGACCCAGTTCGATCATCGCCACCACGACCGCGGACTGCCGACGGACCTCCGCCAAGTCACCCCGGATCGCCGCCTCACGCATGAGCATCAGCGCCGCCATTGCGACAGTGTGGCTCTCCTGCGCGCTCGTGCCCACAGAGGACACCCTCGCCGGGAGGGGCCGATCAGCAACGCCCGCCACTGCATCGGGGAGACCTGAGGCTCGGATGATCGCGAGCATCTGCCGCGCAGTGTCGGCGTTCAACGCCCGGCCATCGGCTTGTGCCTTGGCATGATCACTCCGCGTTGTCAGCAGCAAGAGTCCGTGCGAGTACCAATTCACGGGCTTCCCGGCAACATCGGGCAGATCCGCGAACTGCAGGTATGTCGCGCCCAAATCCGCCGCGACCCGCCTCGCCGCCGCCGCGCGATCCTCTTGCCCCGCCGGCACCATCGGCACGCGCCGCCCCTCGTTGACGATCGCCTCGCGCTGCTCATCCGTGAGCACCACGGCCTTGGCCGCTGCGACCTCACTTGCGACCCACTCGCGCAGACGCCGCTCCCGGATGCCCCATGCCGCGCCCGCGATCAGTACCAGCACACCAACCACCGCACCCGCCCACACCACGCGTCGCCGCGTCCACAGCCCGCCAGCCGGGCTGTACGCCAGCCTCGTCGCGTCAACCCCGGTGCCGCCACCCCCCGCGCCGCCACCGATCCCAAAGAAACGCTGGGCTCCCAATCCGAGATCCGCGAGCCACTGATATAGGCGTTGCATGACGGAGTATTGCGTCGGGCGCTGACGGGGATGCAGTAGAGCGATCGGTGCGTTGAAAATTGCACCTCATCGGCAAGTCAATGGCACCGCCGCCGGACACCGAGTCCCCTTCAAGACACGGGCAGTCCTTGCCTCGCTCACTGGACTTGCGTGCAAGGGACAGAGCCCATAGTGGTCGGCGGCACAAGTAAGCCCGCACCGGCTCATCATCGCAGACCGAGGATTCAGTGTCATGCCGAGGGCAGGACTCGATGCGACACATCCCAACCCCGCACCTCACGGCAGCACCACGTCAAGCCCCTCAACGTCCCGCATCCGCCAGTCCTCCAGCGGCTTGGTCCCGCCATCATCAACCCCATCCGGCCCAACGCTGTAGAGCACATACCCACGCTTGAGCACCGGCATCCCCCGCGGCGACCGCGCATCCGGATCAACCGTCCGCTCAGTCTCCTCCTGCACCCGATACCTGAGCAGCCCGCCGACAAACGGATCCTGCGCATCGGGATCGTTCGCAAACATCGCCGCGAACTCCGCCTCAGTCGGCAGGCGACCGTGGTCGAGACGGAAATACTCCAGACGAATCGAAACGCGCAAGGATCGCGCAGACATGCCTGCCTTGATTTCCGCGTTCATCACAAAGTTCCACACCGACTCCACCATGGACACCGACTCACTCGAATAGACCTCGGGCCGACGCGCACGCAACTGCTCGCGCCGCTCGGCTCGCTTGATCCACGGCATGACCTCCAGCAATGCGATGCAGTCCTCAGCAAACGCCGCCATCGCCGCGCTGTTCTGTTCGAACGACATCCGCCGCGCGGCCTCCCGCGGCACGCCGAAGAACGCACGAGCTCCGTACTCATCACCCTGAGCCACAGTCTCGGCAAGGCCATCGCGAACCGCCTGGGGATCGCTCATCAACTTCGCCATCTCGTTGCGAGAGAAGACCGCCTCGTTCCGCATCACGCGCTCCAGATCCGCCCGAGGAATCCTCGCCGCGATGTCGCTCGCCACTTCCAGCCACTCCCTCTCCGGTCGCGTGCGCGCGATCCAGTCCAAGTGCGTACAAAGCCACCCTGCATGCCCCCTCGCGATCAGGTGCTGGCTCAGAAAAGACTCTTGCGACATGAGTTCGAGTGCCGCGACCGCCGTCAATGACTGTCGCCTGAACTCCGCGAGGTCACCCCGAATGCCCGCCTCACGCATGAACATCAGCGCGGCCTTCACCACGCCGGCAGCTTCGAGTTTGCCGTCATCAAAGTCGGTGATGACTCTCGCCGGCATCGGGTACTCCGGAAGCATCGCGACCGCATCGCGCACGCCGGTCAATCGAATCACCTCGAACATTTCGCGCTCAAGCTGCGCGGGAACCAGCCGATCCTCTTGCTTGTACTTCTCGCGTTCCGCTTGAGTCTGCAGCAGAAAGAGCTCCGTCGGCCACAGTCCCATGATCGATGCGACCCCCGGCAGACTTGAGGCCTTGCCATACGCCACCCTGAGCTCCTCGTTGAGCCTGCGCACCGCCGCCCGTCGGTCCTCCTCACCCGCACGCGCCTCCGGCACCTGCGGCACCTCTACCTCCGCTCGCCCCTCGTTGACAATCGCCTCCAGTTGCTCGTCGGTCAGCACCGCCGCCCTCGCCGCCGCGACTTCCCGATCGATCCACGCTCTCACACGCACCTCCCGAATCCCCCAGATCGCCCCGCCGACAACCGCGATCGCGCCGATCGCCGCCCCTGCCCACATCGCCCGCCGCCGCGTCCACAGCCGCCAGACCAGCCCGCTCGCCGGGCTGTACACCAGCCGAGCCGTGCCCGCATCGCCGACCTCGGCGACGGCCCGACTCTGCGGCCGGACTTCACCCCATCCGCGAACCACCGCCTGCATCGTGCCGCATTCGCTGCACCGCACCGCCAGCACCGCGTCCTGCTCGGGCGTGCCGACAATCGGCTGCCCCGTCAGGTCGTGCGCACACTTCACGCACCACCGCCGACGCGCCAGGCACGCCCGCGCTCCCAGGCGGCACCAGACCAGCACAAACACAAAGAGCATCACCAGCCCCACCACACCCGCCACAACCGCGTACGACCCGGGCGCACGCTCGAGCGCGATGCTCAGGTCCGACTGCCAGCCATCCCACATCGACGCGGCGGAGGGCAGCAGCAGCGTGATGATCGCCTTCTCACCCACGAACAGCCCGCCGAACATCGACCCGTCGTTCCGCTGCGCCGCCCAAGCCATGTCCAGGAACACCAGCGCCCCCACCACCGCCGCAAGCACCGCCGAGATCCCGATCCCCACCGCCGAAACGATGAGCCCCCAGAACCCGCTCACGCCCCAACGCAAAGGCCTGCCGTGCATCTGCGCAAGCACGGCACGGCGTTCGTCGGCGGTCGGGCCATGAAACTCACCCGGCGCGGCCAACGCCGAATCACCGCCTGCAGCCCCCGCACGCACGCGCAGCGCGCCGAGTCCGATGTCCGCCATCCAACGAATGCTTGGTCGCATGGCGTGATATTACGTCGGCACTCGCTCTCGGGCCGCGGCGTTCGCGGCCGCCTCTCGCTCACGCCCGCCAGTCATCCCCCGGAATCGTCCGCCGCATGTACTCGTCAAATAACGGCACCGTAAATGCAATATCCCCATGGCTCGGGCTGTACGCCATGCCCTTGTCGATCAGTTTCGCGCGAACAGGGCCGAGTGACGTCACGTCCTTCTTCAACAACTCCGCCACATCGCCGGAGCGATGGGGCCCAGGACCCAACTCCGCCATGGCGCGAAGATACCGCTTCTCCGCCGGCGTAAGCCGATCGAACCTGACACGGAAGAAGCCCTCATCCAGCGCCGCGAGAACGACCTTCGATGCCTCTTCCACATCCGCAAGCCGGATCGGCGAGTCCTCCGCGACGTCCCACGAGTGCTTGCCCCACTCCTGCAGAAAGTACGGATAGCCGCGCGTCATTTCGATGATCGCCTCGACCGCCGCGGGCTCGTAGGAAACGCCCTCATCCTCCGCGGGCCTGATCAACGCCCGACGCGCATCGTCAGGCCCTAGCGCATCGATGAGCGGAAAGTCGAACAGCCGCTCCGCGTACGACTTGGCGCTGCCCATCCGACCACGCAACTGCGGCAAGCCCGCTCCGACCAGCAGCACGGGCACCTGCAACTGCGCACACTTGTGCAACGCCGTGATCAACGCCTCAAGCTCCGGCTCCCCGACATACTGCAACTCGTCGATGAAAATCGCGATGACCGAACCGGCGTCTTGCGCCGCCCGACCCGCCGCCTCAAAGAGCGCCTGAAGATCGTGCTGCAGGTCGCCATTGTCGGCCAGCCCCGCCTCCGGCTCAAGGTCGATGCCAACCTCGATGTCCTGGTACTTGACCTTCAACGCCCGCGCGAACCCGGCCAACGCTCGAAGCCCTCGCCGGGCCGCATCGGCCGCTCGCTCGATCCGACTGAGCTCCAGCAGCACCCGCCGAAGTTCCGGCGCGAGCATCGCCGGGAGCGTCCGCCGCTCGGGCGCTTCGATCGAGATCGTCCGCGCGCCGTCCGCGACCGCGTCGCGCTGCATCTTGCTCAGAAGCACCGTCTTGCCCACGCCACGCAGACCGACCATGAGCACCGACTTTGCCGGTCGCCCCTGCCGAACACGCTCAATCGCGACACCGACCGCCGAGCGCACCGCGTCGCGCCCGGCGAGTTCCGCAGGTTGCGCGCCAGCCCCAGGGGTGTACGGATTTCGAGCGGGATCCATGCCCAAAGTATATCGAGTTTAGCGAGTTTATCAAAACCCGCTATACTCGACTAAACTCGCTATAAATCAGGCGTTCACCCTATCGCCACTCGCGGGCACCACTCCGCACCCGCACCACTCGACACCCACCGCTCCCCTCTTCACTTGACCATTTCGCCCCTTGGCCACTTGACCACTTGCTCCCCCCTACCCCCTGATCTCAAAGACCTTCACCGGCGGCACCTCAACCCCCGAAATCGCCTTCCACAGCGCTTCGCCGCGTCGCTCGTGGCCGCGTTTGTTCAGCCATGTGCGGAACTGTCCCTTGTGGTCCCGCCCGTAGACCTCCAGCGACGGACCGCCCACGAAGATCGCCCGGTGGATCAGCAGCAGATCTTCGCTCGCATATTCGCTCTCGGCCGCGACACCGGCGAGCGCATCGACCAACTCGCCAAAGAGCGTCCGGTCGTGCCGCAGAAGCACGTCGGCCTCGCGCCACAAGTAGTAACGCCGCTTGGTGTGGTCCGCCAGGTCGCCGGGCCGCTCGTTGAGGCGTTCGACCACACCTCCCGGCCCATCGATCGATCGCTTGAGCCGCTTGCCGCTGCTCGACGGCAGCGCACGCTCAAGCTGCCTGCAGAACCCATCGAAGGTGTGCACCGTCGCCCCGGCGATGATCACCAGCGACGTATCCGGGATCGCATGAAGCCCCCGCGCAAGATCCAGGGCAAACCGCTCCCGCAGCGCGATGTTCCGCGACCACGCACCAACATGGTGCTCGTCCAGCAGAACCTCCGTCGCCTCCAGCCAGGTCGGCGTTCGCTCGGCTTCGGGTTTGTTCACGACACTCCGCATGCGTTCGCCCATACCCACCCCCACTCAGCGCGACCGACTCGACACGCTCCGCAGCCACCCGCGCTCGTGGCCGCATCGCACGATTCACTCCCGCCGTCCTCCAGATACGTCGGCACACCGACGCATCAGAGTCGACAATCCGCGGCGAGCTCCATCGCACGAACACACAGAGTGTGCATCCCTCCGCCCGCGCGTGCCACTGTTCCCCGGGCAAATCGGGGGTTCATGCTCACGCAAAACGGCCGATACCAACTCACCTACACCCCACAAAGATCCCCCGTTCACCCGACAATCCGGGGCGGCAACGCCACACTGCCCCGCTCGGCCACGATGCATCGCGGAACACCGCCGCGATCCCGACGGGCCGAAATCTCCGCAATCTTCCCGAGAAAATCGCACCAAAGCGACCGATCACCGCACCAAAATGGATCATGTCCCCCTGGCCGGGCGGCAGATCATCCACGACGTTCAATGCCTGTGCCGCCCTGAGCTGCGCCGCTGTATCTGCTCAATAACCCTTGATTCCAAGGAATCTGGGTGATCATCCTGAGACACTGAATTCCCCCGGGCGCGGGGATCGAGAACTGTCGATACATGCGCGTTTCCACGCACATGAAATCGAATCTCAGACTCATGCTGGATGTTGTGTGAACGCTTAGCGTGCCGCGCCGGCGTCGCTGGCCAGTTGAACCTGCGTGCCGTTGACCGCGTCGACGCGCACGCGTGCCCGCGCACGCACCTCGACGAGGCGCTCGGGCGTTGCGACGTTGACTGCCTGGCCCTCGCCGCTGCCGGGGTCGATCCGCGCCGCCCCGCGGCTGACTTCGATCAGCGTCATCGCCGGACGCGAGCCATCGGCTTCCACCCGGATCACCCGCGCCCGCGTGAGGCGTTCGAGCCGTACCTGCGTGCCGTCGCTCAGCGCGAGCGTGAGGGTCGACACCGCGCCGGTTCGGACCTCAAGCCCGCCGAGAAACTCGCCCATGACCGCCGCATCGGTCCACGCGCCGCTGCCGGCGCTGCCATCGGGAAGCAATCGCCGCACCTGCGCGCGTGCCGGAGCATCGGTCCGCGACTCGACCGCGACAACACGCGTGCGCTCGGAGGCAATCGTCCGCCCCGCGAGCAGTTCCGTCGCGGCGCGCGTCGCTTCCGGCGGCGGCAGCGGCGCGGGCACGATCACCCGCCGGTCATCGCGCGGCGTCGCGCCCGAGCCCGCCCCGCCCCCGCCGATGCGCTCCGAACCCTCCGGCCCTTCGGGCGGCACGACCTGGCCCTCGCGCACGCGCTTGGCCGCGCCCGCGAGATCGATCACCGGCTCGTTCACCGCGCCGCCCGGACTCTGCGCCATCGCGCCGGGGACATGCATCAGCATCATCGCGCAGCAGGCCGCCGAAAAGTTCTTCATCGTGTTGAAGTTCATCTTCATGCTCACTGTTCGCCGAATCGTGTCAAAGCCCGCCACGCCGAACGCTGCCGCTTACTTCGTCCCCGCCGCGGGCGTGGCGTCGAGGGCCTCTCCGACAGCCATGAGCACCGCGAAAAACTGCGGGCCCGTCGGCAAGTCGGTCTCGTTCATCGCCGCGGGGAGCGCCCCGCGCTGGCGCAGCCAGTTCATACCCGCGCTCGCTTCGCCCGATGCGAGGCTCGGTTCGACCGCCCGCAGAGCGAGCGCCACCAGCCGCGAAACGTCACCCGCGTTGGCCGCACGCCGCGGCGCCGGCGGCGGACCGTCGGCCTCGCCCGCGATCAGCCCGGCGCGCTGCGCCTCGGCCACACGGGCCGGATAGTCACGCCCGATGCGCCCGGTCGTGATCAGCAGCATGCCCGTGATCGCATCGTCGTTGCTGATCGCCGGGCGACGCTCCAGCGCATCGAGATAGTCCAGATCCGCCGATCGCACCGCGGCCCGCGCCTGGCCGGTTCCCCCGGGAGACACCACCCCGCCGCCATCAGGCCGGACCGCGGTTCGTGTCACCACCGCCGGCCGCTCCCGCAGCGCAATGCTGGCGGGTGTGATGACCGGCTCGGCATCCGCCCCGCCCGCACACCCACCCAGCAGACCCGGAGCGAGCGCCAGCACGCCGACCACGCACAGCCCCGCCAACCTCGGCACAAAGCCCACGCCCGATCTGCGACCGAAAGTCTGCATGCTCACACCTCTCTGCGGGAACGACGTCAAGTGGTCTGGCCGAGGGGTCACAATAGCGAACTTGCCCAGTTGAAAACGATGCGCAACAACCCCGGTGGGCGGAACTCCTGTTCGGGGGGGCGCGGGAATCGTTCTCGATCGACATCCGTTGATGTAGGGCGAAGTACCGAACATAAAACAAACTGGCAGTCCGCTTTTCGGGGAATCGAATATTCGAATGCCCGAACCAAGGGAACCCCAGATCCTATGCGGTCGCCATGTTAGGGGGTGTACGCCCGATCGACCCGCTCTATACTGAAAGAAGGCAGTCCCCCCAAAGGACGTGTGGCTCGAATGTCGGCAACATCAAGGGCAACAGCGGGCCTGAATCAGGGACATGCTCGTTCGCGGTCATCGTCGTGAACGATGATCGTGAGCAAGATCATGTGGCAAGCGGATGAACTCGATCACGGACCAGGCAAAATCGATCGTTGAACCCCGAACAGGTGTCAGGCAGATCGATGTCTCGGGTACCGTCGTATCAACTGAGAGGAATCGCATGAAAGTCGCGGCAGTCCTGACGTCGTATGTGATGGAAGGTCTGTGTCGCCTGCCGGGCGTGGCGACGCTGGATTGGTGCGATCGTGCCGCGGCCGCCCTGTCGCGTATCTCGCACCCATCGTGTGTGATGGTGTCGCTCGGGCGTGTTGATGCCAAGGGCTTTGTGGTGAATCTGGAGCTCGCCGGCGCCGCCGCGAGCGATCCGCATCACCGCATTTCGGTCGAGGAGTCCAGCGGCCGGACGTTCATCGGCGGGCAGGGAGTCGCGCCCGCGTGCGCATCGCCGGCGGACCTTGATCGCGTCCGCGAGAGCGTTCTTGCCGGCGAGTGGATCGGCTGGAACATCGGCCAGCTCAACGAGGGCCTGTGGTTCGTCGCCACCGCCAGCCAGCAGGGCCTGCTGGGCACCCGCGGGCCGAGCCCACTGGTCAAGCGCTGGGAATGGCTGGGCGCGAGCGAGATTCTTCTCGGCGCGATTTCCATCCCCGGCACGCAGCCCGGCCGCATGCTCATCGTCGAAATCGCCTCGACCGATCCGGCGATGCGCGAGAGCGCCCGTCAGCAGGCGGTGCTCGCGGCGATCCTGCCGCTGCTGCGCCACCGCGTGGCCAACGCCTTCGGGCCTGACAGCGAGGACAAGCACCGCTGGCTGACCCCGCGCGAGGAACTGGTCCTCTGGCACCTTGTCGCCGGCAAGAAGGTTCCGCAGATCGCGGCGGAGTTGCACCGCTCGGTGTACACCGTCCACGATCACGTCAAGAGCCTGCACCGCAAGCTCAACGCCAGCAACCGCGGGCAGCTTGTCAGCAGGGCTCTGGGCCACCTCGGCCCGCTGAGCATCGACGCGGAGATGATCCCGATGGTCGAGACGCGCAACCTGCTCGCCGACGAGCCGCCGGCCAAGGGCAAGCCGATCAAGTCGGCCCGCTAAGGTCATCGCCACGGCGTCAGCATCGAGAGCGGGCTGATGAGCGGCCAAGAGCCACCTTCGTGGCAAGGGTGTCCAATCGTGCAGGCCCAGTCCGAGGATCCCAGCAGTCCGAGCACCACGCCGCACGGTGGCGTGGTGACCAGCGTGACTCACGCCGCGGACACTCCAGCGACCAGCGGTGCCGGACGCTCGGCGCGGATTCTCGTGTACCTTCCCTCATGGCTGGGCGACACCATCATGGCCACGCCGACGCTGCGTCTGCTGCGCTCGGCGTGCCCGCGCAGCGTGATCATCGCGCTGGGCCGACCCGGGATGGATGACCTGCTGGCCGGCAGCGACTGTGTTGACGACGTGATCATCGGCGATGGCCGGTCGCTCATGGGTCCGGCCAAACTCGCCTCCCGGCTCAAGCCGATGCGCCTCGACGCGGCCCTGCTTCTGCCGAACTCGTTCGCCAGCGCCATGACCGTGCGCCTTGCGGGCGTGCCCCGGCGGGTCGGCTATGACCGCGATGGCCGCGGGCTGCTGCTGACCGAATCGCTCACCGCACCGCGGCGGGCGCAGCCCCAATGGGCCAGCGCGGGCTGGATGCCCATCAGCGCCGTGGACTACTACCTCCGCGGCGGGCGCGCACTGCTGGCCCTGCTGCGTCGCGAGGGCTTTGCCATCGCCGACCTGCCCGCGGGGTGGGATGTCGAAGGTGTGTACTCGGCGCCGGCGATGGAACTGCCCCTGACCGATGCGCAGGACCGCCACGCGATACAGGTGCTCCAGGCCGGCGGCATCGCGCCCGGGCAGCGCTTTGCGCTGCTCAACCCGGGCGGCAACAACCCCGACAAGCGCTGGCCCGTGGAGCGTTTCGCCGGGGTCGCGCACCATCTCATCAGCGTTCATGGCCTGAGCGTCGCGATCAACGGCGCTCCGTCGGAGAGCGAGTTGGTCTCGCTCATCCGCACGAGCATCGCGCTCAATCACCCTGACGATGAGTCACGCGTCGCGTGCCTGAGCGAACTCGGCGGGACCATCGGCTCGCTCAAGGGCATCGTCCGCCGCGCGGCCCTGATGGTGACCAACGACACCGGTCCGCGCCACATGGCCGCGGCGTTCGGCACGCCGTGCGTGACGCTCTTCGGGCCGACCGACCCGCGCTGGACCACGCTGCCGGACGCGGGCAGCGGCCGCGAGGCGGTGCTTGTTGCCGACCCGACACTGCCGCCGAGCGAAGTCGCCGACGATCATCCGCAGCGCTGCCGCATCGACGCGATCAGCACGCAGACCGTGATCGAGGCCGTGGAACGCGTGCTGCGCGGCAGGTGATCCCGTCCGGCGTCGGTGGCCTCACTTCGGCGACCACGGGCTCTGCTGGCGGATCGCGTCGAAAGGCAAGATCGGAACCGCATCATTGAAGTGGTGCAGGATCCACTCAAGACGGCCCGTGCGATACAGCCGCGTGAACATGTCCACGCTCTGCGCGTCGTAGCGCGTTCCCGCCTCGCGGGCGAGCAGTTCGAGCGCCTCGTCCGCGGCGCGCTCGCCGATCTGCTGGCGGTACGGGCGGACGCTGGTCAGCGCATCGAAAGTGTCGATCACGCCGAAATGCCTGGCGGCGATGGGGATCTGCTCGCCCCTGAGCCCGTCGGGATAGCCCAGGCCATCCGGACGCTCGTGGTGGTGGCGGACCAGGTCCAGATCGATGCGGTCGGAATCATCCAGTTCCAGCAGACGCGTGTGCCCCAGCGCCGCGTGCTGCTTGATGATGTCGTACTCGTGCGGGTCCAGACGCGCCGGCTTCTGCAGAACGTTGTCGGGGATGTCCAGTTTGCCGATGTCGTGCAACGCCGCGGCGTGGGTCAGACGCTCGATCAGCGTGTGCGACAGGCCCGCCTCCTCGGCCATGGCCCGCGTGTACAGCACCACGCGCCAGGTGTGCGCGGCGGTCGAAAGGTCCTTGAGTTCGATGAGCCGGACCATGGTCTGGACGAGCGACGGCTGCATGGTCCGATCGTACACGACCACCGCCGCAGAGCACGCCGGATCATCACGCCGCCACAGCACGCGGCGACGCGATTACACTGCCCGCATGACGCCTCGCAACGCCGACATCGCCGATGCCAACCCGCCCCGCCGCGATACCCGATCGGGTCCGAGCCCCATCGCGCTGCTCAGGGTGGCGGCGATGGCGATGGCGGGACTCGTACTGACCGGCATGGTCGGCTGCGCCTCGAGCGGGAGCGGGAACGCCGGCACCGGCCCGAGCGAACCGATCTCCGTCCCCGTGACAGGTCCGACGGCCCCGCCCGAGGGCGTCAGCGCGCCGACACTGGACCAGATCACGCTCGCCAGCGAGCGGTCGCCGCTGGACTTTCAACTGGCCGTGACCGTGCTCCCGGCCACGCGCGGGCGCACGAGCGAGAGCGACCCCGCGGCCCTGCGTCGCGGGCAGAGGTATGTCATGGAGGCCGACCGCGTGCTTCGATCGGCCGAGGGGCCCGCGGCGGGACGATCGGCGTTTCCCGGGCGGACGCGTCAACTCACCCGCGAGCAGGCGGCGGACCTGTGGGACGTGCTGCTGGGCAGCGAGATGGGCACAACGCTCTCTCGCCGGCTCGTCGCGGGCGATGCGGAGGCACACCCGGGCCTGGTCGGCTCGCTGGCAGGACGCACGTTTGCGCCGGACCGGGCCACCGTGCTGGTCTGGGTTCACGCGGACGGCGCGGCTCGCCAATTCGCGCTCACGGGCGAGGACGCCGGCGATGCGCTGGTCCTCGTCGAGCGGTTGAGCGAGTTGAGCTGGCCGCTGGGCTCGCGCTGACGGAGCGGTTCGGCGTCAGTCCTCGGCGGCGATGGACTTGGGCCCCTGGCTGCCGGCGGTGCGCTCCATGTAGCCTTTGCCCTTGCGCTCGTACTTGGTAAAGCCCAGGCGCTCGAGGTTCTTGTTGCTCAGCGTGCTCTTCTGCTTGAGCGGGGACCACTTGCCGGCGATGTTGGCCGCGACGATCGCGCGGCGGACCGGCTCGCCGGTGAGCGGGTGCTTGGTCAGCGCATCGGCCTTGATCGACTGAAGAATCTCGAAGGTCTCGCCCGTGGGCTTGCCCTTCTTGTCCAGCACTTCATACACGTACGTCGGCATGCAGAACCATACGTCGGGCCTGCGTCAGGGTTCGCACGGGGCGTTCGCCGCGTGGTTACGGGGCGAGGATGTCCTGCCCGGTGCCCGAGAACAGCGCATTGCTCGGGCCGCGGGAGCCGGTGCCGGGGTTGGTGGCCTCATCGGCGAATGACCCGTCGGGATTCAGGACATAGCCCATCGCCTCGAGCGTCAGCAGCGCGGCGTGGCCATCGACAAACACGCTCGCGCTGGCGCGCTGATGTCGAGGCTCCGCGCCCATGCGGGGCGAGCCGACATCACCCGTGCCGCGATCGCTGGCCGGACCGAGCCGGGGCGGGTCGAGCGTGTACGCGTGATTGCCGATGTCCGTCAGCGCCGAACCGTTGTTGGCATACGGCGTGCGGAGATCGCGAGCAAAGCCCGACGCGGTTCCCATGCTGTCGGCCATGACGATGGTCTGGCTCGTCGCGCTGATGCTCGAAAGGTTCACGGGCCAGTTCCGCGAGCGCCCGGCCACGAGGCGGGCGTTGCCGAGGAACTGGTAGTTGTATCCGTACGCGGCGTTGCGCTCGTCGGTGCGCTGCGATGCCTCGGGACAGGTGAAGACCGGGCTGACGAAGTCCTGTCGCTCGTCGCTGGTGCTCGGCTCGGCGAAGGGATCGATCCCGACGTACGCGCTCATGGCGGCGATGAACGTCGGCCGGTACTTCAGGCCGTTGCCGACCTGGTACCAGTTGGCCGGGTTCGCCGTTGCGCCGGTGAGCCGAGGCGGACGGTGAGCGGGGAACACGCCCTTGTGCGAATCGGCGTAACTGCTCAGGCCTACGACCAGTTGCCGCATGTTCGAGAGGCACACCGAGCCGCGGGCGCTGGCCCGGGCGCTGGCCATCGCGGGAAGCAGGATGCCCACGAGCAGCGCGATGATCGCGATGACGACGAGCAGTTCGATAAGCGTGAATGCGTGTCGGCGGTGCATGCTTGCCCACCTTACCGCACGAGCCACCGGAAGAACGCGAGATGGGGGCAAACCTCCACGCGACCGCACAAAACCCCCGGGTTGGGGCGTTTTCAGAGGCCCCGGAGCGTGAGGATTCCTACCATCCGCGAGACTCGGTCGCACGAACTGGAATACGGGCCGGACGCGGACGGTTCTTCGGCATCGGATTCATGGCGTCGGTTCCGGCACGTCGCGACGCACACACGCACGGTTTGTTTCCTCGAGCCTTCACGCCGCATGAGCACTCCCGATACGCGCACCACGACCGCCGAGAGCGAGCCCCGGCTCGCGCACGCGCCGACAACCAGCGTCGCGGTGGCGGACATGCTCTCGCAGGCGGCGCGCGTGGGCACATCGAGCATCATCGCGGCCGATGACCTTCGTCACCGTGTCTCCCGGGCCGTGCAGGCGGCCAGCGCGTCGCTGATCCGCAAGCAGCGGACCATGCCCTTCGCCGGACGCGGCGCACCCGGCGCGCACTGGTGCGCCGAACTCGAGGGCGACTCGATCCTCTCCAGCGAGTACTTCCTGATGAAGTGCATCCTGGGGCAGCAGAACGAGCCCGGAGAGAAGAAGCGCCTGGCGCGAATCGTCAACCAGTTGCGGCTGAGCCAGCGTGCCGACGGCTCGTGGGGCCAGTATCCCGGCGCTCCGATCGATGTTTCGGCGAGCGTCAAGGCGTATCTCACGCTCAAGATCGTCGGCGATGACACCGATGCGCCGCACATGGCGCGGGCCCGCGAGGCGATCATCCGTGCCGGCGGCGCGGAGAAGTGCAACACGTTCAGCACGTTCTATCTGGCGTGCCTGGGCATCGTCTCGTGGGAGGCCTGCCCCGCCATCCCGCCGCAGATCGTGCTGCTGCCCAAGTGGTTCCCGTTCCACATGGACAAGGTCGCGGCGTGGACGCGGACGATGATCCTGCCGCTGGCGCTGTGCTCGGCGCTGCAGCCGGTGCGCACGCTGAGCGTGAACATCGATGAACTGTTCATCGACAAACGCTTCAAGCGTCGCCTGAGCAAGCGCATCAACCCGAAGAAGCCGATCAGTTGGCACAACTTCTTCCTGCTGGTGGACAAGGGCCTGAAACTGGCCCGGCGCGTGGGCTTCACGCCACTGCGGCAGCGATCGATCCGCCTGGCCGAAGCGTGGATCACGCAGCGCATGGACCCGGAGACGACCGAGGGCCTCGGCGCGATCTTCCCGCCGATGGTGTACGTGCAGATCGCGTTCCAGAAGCTCGGCTACACGCGCTCGCATCCGCTGATCCGGCAGGCCGAGGCGGATCTCGATGCGTTCATGATCGACGAGCCCAACGCCGATCCGCGGCTGGATCACATCCGCCTTCAGCCGTGCTTCTCGCCCGTGTGGGACACGGCCATCGCGCTCGATGCGCTGATCGAGGCCGGGCACCGCGCGCACAACAACGACGCCGTCGCCAAGGCCTGTGACTGGCTCCGCCAGCGCGAGGTGACGCGCCCGGGCGACTGGATGAACAACCTGCGCCCGCACGACCGCACGCTCAAGCCCGGCGTGGATATGGCCTGCTGGGCGTTTGAGTATCGCAACGACTGGTACCCCGATGTCGACGACACCGCGATGGTCGCAAAGGCCCTGCACAAGGCCGGCGATCGCCCGGGCGAGCACGTTAATCGCGACGCCGCGGCACGGGCCGTGCGCTTCGTCTTTGCGATGCAGAACGACGACGGCGGTTGGGCCGCGTTCGACCGCACGAAGGATCGGCGATGGATGGAGGCGATCCCCTTCGCCGACCACAACGCGATGCAGGACCCGAGTTGCTCGGACATCACCGGGCGCGTGCTCGAGAGCCTGGCCACCTGCGGCGTGGATATGCGCGACGCACGCGTCGGGCACGCGATGGAGTACCTCCTGCGCACCCAGCAGCCCGAGGGCTGCTGGTGGGGACGCTGGGGCTGCAACTACATCTACGGCACGTGGCAGGCCATCAACGGGCTCATCGCCGGGCGGCCGTCGCTGAACGAGTGTCAGCGTGCGCGGGCCGATGCCGCGATGGACCGCGCACGCGCGTGGCTCCTGGCGTGCCAGAACCCCGACGGCGGCTTCGGCGAATCGGCCAACAGTTACCTCGACCGCTCGCTCATGGGCAAAGGCCCGAGCACCGCAAGCCAGACCGCCTGGGGCCTGATCACGCTCATGCACCTGCTGCCGATCGATCATCCCAGCATCGAGCGGGCCGCGGCGTACCTGGTCGGCAACCAGCTGACCGCGCCGAAGCGGCCCTTCGCCAGCGCCCAGCGACGCGGCGACAACGGCGCACCCGGCGACAACGCCCCCGCGGAAATCGTCGGGAGCGATGCGCTGGCCGACGATGAGGGCTCGTGGGCCGAGCACTGGTTCACGGGGACGGGCTTTCCGAAGGTCTTCTACCTGCGCTACCACTACTACCGCCACAGTTTCCCGCTCAAGGCTCTGGCGCGATTCGCCGAGCGCCGCTGGGGAACAACGCCGAGCCACTGAGCACCGGGGTATAGTGCTCCCGTCGGGGGCGAAGATCGCCGGCACGGACCGATCGGGCCCGCGACGAGCAACGACCCGGACAGCCCCGCAGAACCTCGACACGCGTCGATGATCGCGGGCAGCAGCGAACGCCTGGACCACAGGCACGATTGCACAGGCGATCACGATCACACCAGCGCCCGCACGACGAACGCGGCGCTTCCCCCCTCGCGGAGACACGGACGTTGGGATCTCGCAGACGCAATCGCGGCCGGGGCGGACACCACGGACAAGGCGGACAGCACGCACACGCAGGGCCCAACGGCCACGGAGGCAACCACGCCGGAGGTCATCACCCGGGCCACGGCGGCCACGGCGGACCAGTCGGCCACCACGCGCCCGCGGCCACCGCCGAGCCATTTCCGGTGCCGGGCTTCGACCCCGCGACCTCGCCCCGAAACAAGCCCTTCGAGGACCTGACCAGCATCGACCCGCAGCCGCGGCTGACGCTGGAGTATCCCGGCTGCCCGGATTCGTGCCGGCTCATCGACTTGTTCTGCCCGATCGGCCGCGGACAGCGATCGCTGATCGTCTCGCCGCCCAAGGCCGGCAAGACGACGCTGCTCAAGGACATCTCGCTGGCCATCGCCAAGAACCACAGCGATGTGACCATCATCGCGCTGCTGATCGACGAGCGGCCGGAAGAAGTCACGGACTTCCGGCGGTTCTTCGGCCACTTTCCCAAGGGCGAGGGCGATGTGCCCAGGGCCGTGGTCATCGGCTCGAGCAACGACCACGGCGTGGATCGGCACATCGCGGTGGCGACGACCACCATCGCCGCGGCCAAGCGCATGGTCGAGAGCGGCCGGCACGTGGTGATCATGCTCGACTCGCTCACGCGGCTGGGCCGCGCGTTCAACCTCTCGCGTAAGCACGCCAACAGCGGTCGCACGCTCAGCGGCGGGCTCGACGCCAAGGCGTTGGAGGTGCCGCGGCAGATCTTCGGCGCCGCGCGTAACGCCGAGGAGGGCGGCTCACTGACGATCATCGCCTCGTGCCTGGTCGACACCGGCAGCATCGGCGATCAGGTGATCTTCGAGGAGTTCAAGGGCTCGGGCAACATGGAACTGGTGCTCGATCGCAAGATCGCCGAGCGCCGGCTCTACCCGTCGATCAACCTCGCCGCCAGCGGCACGCGGAAAGAGAACCTGCTGATGGGCGACATCGAGTACAAGACGATGGCCGCGCTGCGGCGAAGGCTCATCAGCATGCCGCCGCACGTGCAGATCGAGCAGTTGCTCAGCGCGCTCAAGCGATTCAAGACCAACGCGGACCTGGTTGGCTCGGCGAGTTGAGCGGGGGACGTGGCGCAGCGGCAGAGAGGCGCCGTGACAATCGAAACGCGAGTCAGACGCCGGATCTGAGGCCCTGCGAAGATCCGGATCGCACGCGCCCGAACTGGCGTTGGGCACGCATACGCGCGCACCTGCTCGCACGAAACCATCCGGACCTTCGTCGAAAACTCCTCAGGTCCGGCGTCCAAGGCGTGTGACTTTGTAGCAGCGCGTGAGCACGCACTCTGCCACTCTGCCACTGCGCCACTCTTACTTCAGCAACTCGCTCATCGGCGAGAGCTGCTCGACGAACGTCTTGTGCACGTTCGCGTAGTGCTTGCGGTAGATCGCGTCGATCTTGTCGGGGCTGAGGAACTTCTTGCTGAAGCCCGGGGCCGCGTGATCGATCGTCAGTTCGGATGTGCGGATGATGTGCGCCAGGATCGTGCGCGGGTCCTCCGCGCCAACGGCGATGCGCACCGTCGTCGGCTGAATGCCCGCCGAGCGCAGCGCCTCGTCGCTCATCTCGCTGTGGCTGGTGATCGCCGGGCAGAGCACAACGGTGTTGGTCTGCCCGAGGCTGACCTGGTGGCCCATGACCGGGTCGAGCGCATCGAAGAACCGCTTGAACGTCTCGCGATCGATCGGCGGGCGCTTGCCCGGCTTGCCCTCGAAGTCGATCGTGAACAGCGGCGCGGGCATGCCCAGGTGCAGACACTTCTCGCGGATCGGGCCGTTGAAGTGACCGGTGACCGCGTTGCAGTTGGCGTTCATGTCCGGGTGCGCACCGAGCACCTCGGCCAGCGTCAGCGTGTTGGCCGCCTTGGTCAGCATGCGCATCTCGAGCGTGTGCAGGCCGTTGATCACCTCGTAGGCCTTGTCGGCATCGAGGAACGCGCCCTTGATGTAGTACACGTTCCAGAAGAGCGTCTCGTGCCCGTGCCACTCGCGGGCCGAGCCGTCGACATCCTTGCCGATGACCTTGTCGTGCTTGCCCATGAACATGCGCTCGTTGCGCCCGATGACGCAGCCCGCGGTGGTGCCGCCGGTGCCCGAGATGTCCTTGGTGTAGCTGTGAATCACAAAGTCCGGACGCTCCATCTCGTCCTTGCGGCGGAGCGGGCGGTGCAGGAACGGCGTGCCGACGGTGCTGTCGCACAGCACGGTCAGGCCGCGCTTGTGCGCCTCCTTGCACATGGCCGGAATGTCCAGCACGTATCCGTGCGGGTTGCACGGGCTCTCGAGGTACACGTAGATGTGCTTGCCCTCGGCGATGCGGTCCTTGTACTTCTTGCTCACCGCGTCGAGCGCCTTGACAAAGTCCGCGCCGCTATAGCCGTCGAAGAACTCCACCGCGACATCGAGATTGCTCGGCTTGGCGAACCAGTCGTGCAGCAGCTGGTACGTGCCGCCGTAGACGTTCCGCGAGGCCAGCACGATGTCGCGGTGGCCGACCAGGTGCGAGAGGATCGCGTCGATCGCGGCCATGCCCGAGTTGAAGTTCCACGCGAAGTAGTGCTGCGCCTCCGGCCCGGCCTCGATGTCCACGATGTGGTTGGCCAGCGCGACGTTCGTCGGATTGAGCAGACGCGAGTAGACCTCGAGCATCAGCTCCTTGCCCTGGAACGCGTCGTCCACCCACTCCGAGCACGCGTAGATGTACGTCGCCGTCCGCGTGATCACGGGCTTGGCGCTGAACAGCGCCGTGAGGTTGTCGAACACGGGGTACGGCCCGCGCGCGAGCCTGCTGCTCTGCGTGTCGACGATCGACTGATACGTCCGGCGGAACGGATGCATCAGCGTGTCGAGCATCTTGGCCATCTGGAAGCACAGGAACTTCTGGGCCGCGAAGCGCGCCGCCCGATCCCGCCGGGGCAGGCTCGCCAGTTCGCTCGTCAGCGCCTGCCAGAGGTGCTTGAGGTCGGCGTGCCCGGAGTAGATGTGCCCGGCGACGCCCGCCAGGTGCTTGCCAAAGTCGCTGGCGGGATCGATGCCGAAGTGCTCGAGCTGCTCGCCGACGAGGCCCTGAATGTCACCGGCCTTGGTGCTCTTGCGCCGGGGGCTGATCTCGCGCGCCAGTTCGAAGTCCGTCAGCACGTGCGGCCGCGCGACCTTGCCGCGGCCCGAGGCCGGAGCGGCGGCAACCGCCGCGCCGTTGCTGGTCCCGTTCTTCGAGCCGTTCTTCGTACCGTGCTTGTTCGCGGGCTTGGCGGAGTTCTTCGAGGTGCTGCGAGCGGTGGATCGGGCCATGGGGCGTCCTTGTGGTACACGAAGGTCGGGGACCGGCCCTCACAGAGACCCGCACAGACAGACCCCAGGCCGGGAAGAGGAGTGTAGGTCGCGTGAGGCTCAATCCTCGTCTTGCCCGCCATCGGGTCCGCTCCCGGGCCCGCCGCCAAGCCCGCCGCCGAATCCCCCGGGCCCGTCCTGCCCGACGATCATCCCGCCGAGCCCGGGGCTCATCGGCCCTCGCTGGCGGACGACCATCACGTTGTCGCGCCCCGGCACGATGATGTCCGCGACCTCCAGCGCATCGGCGAAACTCGCCCGCGCCTGCTGCACATCCGCGCAGGTCGGCATGACCATCTGCCGACGCACGTGCTCGATCGTCGCCACCGCGTCGCCCGTGATCAGCGTCGTGGCCTCGTCCTCGCTGATCATCACGCCGCAGAGCCCCGGCGTCACGCCCGGCAGCGGGTAGATCTCCACGCCATCGGCCAGATGGTGCGGCGCTTCCTCGCATCGCTTGAGGATCGCCACCTCGTGCTCGAGTTGGCGGACCAGTTCCTGATCGCCACCCTGGGACGCCCGCGTGAGCATCGCGACGAGTTGCCGCCCGAAGCCTTCGCGCTCATCGCGCGAGATGAACCACCGCGCGTTCTCGAACGCCGTCAGCGCCCGGTGCGTGTCGGGGTGGAAACTCGTGAGGAACACGTGCGTGACATCATCCGGCGTGATGCACGCCCGCTCGCCCAGCCGCGCCGCCAGCGCGCGCTCGGGCAGGCCCGGGTCGATGAGAATCGTGCGATCCAGCGAGCGGATGAGCGTGGTGGTGCTGTGCCCCGTGCGGATGGGCGTGCGTTCGCCCCAGAGCGGATGGGCCGGGAGCGTGCCGATGGAAATCACGCGAACGTCGAGCATGATCGAGTGTACGGGGCGGGGAGCGCCGAACGATGAGACTTAAACGATGCTCGCCGCGAGCGAAGGCGCATCCGTCGATGGCCGATGGCCCTCTTACCCCTCGTGCCCGCTGTCGCGCACCAGCGCCAGCCGCGCCAGCACCGGGTGCCCCTCGTGCTTCTTGCGCTTGAGCGCCTCGACCACGATCGGCGGCACCATCGATTCCAGCGGCCGCAGGTCGGAGCCCATGGCCGTGAGCTGCTTGATGAGCGAGCTGCTGGTGTACGCGAAACTCTGCCCCGCCACCACGAAGGCCGTCTCGATCCCGGCGATCTCGCGATTGGTCACCGCCTGCTGCACCTCGTTCTGCAAGTCCGACAGGTTGCGGATGCCGCGGAGCAGCGCCGTCGCGCCGACCTTCCGCGCATAGTCGACGGTCAGGCCCGAGTATCCCTCGACGCGCACGGGCGCGCTCTTGGGGCTCTGCCGAACCATCTCCGCCACCAGCCGACGCAGCAGATCGACGCGCTCATCGAGCGAGAAGAGCATCTCCTTGTCCGGGTTCCGCCCGACCGCCACAACGATCTCATCGAACAGCGTCCGCCCGCGACGGATCACGTCCAGATGCCCGTTGGTCACGGGATCGAACGAACCCGGGAAGATCGCGATGTGCGAACGCCCGTGGTGCACACGGGGCGTTCGAGAGGACAAGGTGCGCGTGGTGTTCCGGGCGGGTTTGCGGGCCATGCGGCGCCAGTTTAGCAGTCGCCGCGCCCGCGCGCACCGTACCCTGCGGGCATGAAGGCCCTGGTCATCTCCAAGCAAGGTCCGATCGTCCACGAAAACGTCGCCCTGGCCGACTGGCCCGAGCCACCCGCGCCGCCGACGGGACACGCGCGCGTCCGCACGCTCTGCTCCGCCCTGAACCACCTGGACCTCTGGGTCGGCAAGGGTGTGCCCGGCCTCAAGCTCTCGTACCCGCGCATCGGCGGGTCCGATGCCTGCGGCATCATCGACGCCGTCGGCCCCGACACCGACGCGTCGTGGCTCGGCAAGCAGGTCATCCTTAACGCCGCCACCGCCAGGCCCGCCGCGCCACGCCCGGACGACCCGCCCTCGCCCATCGCCGCGGATTACGAACTCCTCGGCGAGCACCACAACGGCGTTCACGCGCAGTTCTTCAACGCGCCCGTCGACAACCTCCAGCACGTCCCGAACATCGACCCCGCGCACGCCGCGGCCTTCGGGCTGACGTTCCTCACCGCCTACTCCATGCTCGTGACCAAGGCCCAGGTCCGCCCGGGACACTTCGTGCTCATCACCGGCATCGGCGGCGGCGTCGCCACCGCCACGCTCAATCTCTGCGTCGCCCTCGGCGCTCGCCCAATTGTCACCTCCCGTCAGCAGTGGAAACTCGACAAGGCCAGGCAACTCGGCGCGATCGCCGGAATCCTCGACGACGGGACCGACTTCTCACGCAAAGTCCGCGAAGCCACCGCCGGCCGCGGCGTCGACATCGCCATCGACTCCTCCGGCAAGGCCACGCACCTCTGGTGCATCAAGTCGCTGGCCCGCGGCGGAACCTACGCCACCCCCGGCTGCACCTCCGGCCCCGATGCCACCACCGACCTTGCCCGCATCTTCTGGAACCAACTCCGCATTCTGGGCTCGACCATGGGCAGCAACGACGAGTTCGCCAGCCTCGCCGCGATGCTCCGCGCAGGCAAACTCGCCCCCGTCGTCGACAAGGTCTTCCCCGCGGCGAATGGTGCCGACGCTTACGCGCACCTGGCCGCGAGTCAGCAGATGGGCAAGGTCGTCATCGACTGGCGCTGAGCGACCGCCATCACGCCGCCCGTCGCGCCGCCTCGACCACGTACCAGCCATGACCGTGCGACCGCGGCAGCGCCGGACCCATGCTGCTGGGCACGACCTGCTCCAGCCAGATCAGCGTCGCATACCGCGCACGCGCGTGCGCCGCCCAGAATCCGTCCCCCGCGCGAATCAGCGGCTCATACCGCTGGCGAAGCGCGGCCAGCCCCTCCTGCGTCAGCCCCGCGAACGCCTGGACACGGGCCACCCGTGCCATCGCGCGATAGCCCTCGCCGCTCGGACGAATATGAATTAGATCGCCCGTGTTCACCCGACCCCACGGCTGCGCCTTGGTGTTGCTCAGTCTCAGCTCGATCACCTTCGTCCCGCCCAGAATCGCCTCGATGTACCGGGGCCGAAGCACCACCACATGCTCGGTCACATCCTGCGCTTCGAACATCGCCACGCCCGGCAGGCCATTGACCGGGCTGTCGGGACTCGCCGAAACGCCGCCGACCTCGACGGACTCTGTCACCTCCAACTGTGCCAAAATCGCATCAAGGTCCGCCGCGACCGTCTGCGCATCGCGAAGATCGCTCGGGTCGGCCCAGACAGCATTCGCGTACTGCTGCGGATTCGAGTCTTCGTTCGTCGGCATGTTTGACCACTCGGCCTTCACGGCGCGCCATCGCGACTGACACCCCGGCGCACCGAGCGGGGCGACATACGGTGATCATCGGAGTCTTCTTTACGACAGTGCGGCCTTCCGCCCGAGGATCATCCGTAATCACACGCTCAGGGGATCACCCACCGCCGCCAGTTATCGGACGGCGTTCGCACGTTTGGCGGCTTCGCTTCCGTCCCTAGCGCTTCGCCGCCGTCGGGTCATCGATGAAGCGGGCCTGCTCGCCCTTGGGCACGGTGATCTCCGCGCGCGGGTCACCCATCTTGCGGAGCGTGCTCGTGGTGCTCGCGCCGGGCTTCATCGGCACACGGACGACCTCGCCGCCCCATGACCGCACCATCGCCGCGCCGGGGATCTGATCCTCGCGGTACTCGTCGCCCTTGACCAGCACATCGGGCCGCAGCGCCTCGATCGTCTCCGCGGGCGTGTCCTCGGCAAAGACCACGACGCAGTCGACGCTCGCCAGCCCGCTGAGCACGCGCACGCGGTCCTCAAGATTGTTCACGGGCCTGCTGGGGCCTTTGAACTCGCGCACCTTTTCATCGGTGTTGGTCGCGACGATGAGGTAGTCGCCCAGCGACCGCGCGTGATCGAGCAGCCCCACGTGACCGCTGTGCAGCACATCGAAGCAGCCGTTGGTCAGCACGATGCGCTGCCCCGCACGGCGCGCGCTAGCGACTTCGACCTTCGCCTCGGCGAGGGTGCGAAGTTTGCCGCGCGAGCCGCCCTCGCGCCGCAGGATGTCGCTGTGGATGCGTTCCAGCGGGATCGGCACCACGCCGAACTCCTCGACCTCAAGCCCCGCCGCGGCGTTGGCGAAGCGCACGGCGTCGACCCACCCCAGCCCGTTGGCCACGCCCGCGGCCAGAGCCGCGAGCACCATATCGCCCGCGCCCGTGACGTCGTAGACCTTCCGCGCCACCGTCGGCACCAGGGCGGGCTCGCCGTCGCGCTCCAGCAGCAGAGCGCCGTGCTTGTCCAGCGTCACCACCGCGCTGTCCAGATCCAGATCGCGCACCAACCGACGCGCGACATCATCGAACTCCGCCGGCTCGACGCGCCCGCTGCGCCCGCCGCCGGCCGCGAGCTCCGCCTCGGTGCGATTGGGCGTGATCGTGCTCGCGCCGCGGTATCGCGAATAGTCCGCGATCGCGGCCGGATCCACCAGCACCGGCACCCGCGCCGCCCTGCACGCACGAATCACGCCCTGGCACAGCGCCGGCGTGCACACGCCCTTGGCGTAGTCCTCGATGCAGACCACATCAACGCCCGATTGCAGCAGCGCCGCCAGACGCTCGAGAATCGCGCGCTCGATCGTCCCATCAATCGGCGCGCGCGACTCAAAGTCCATCCGGAACATCTTCTGCGCGTGACGGTGCTGCGCAAGCCCGATGAGGCTGCGCTTGACCGTCGTCGGCCGCGTCGCGTCGCCGATCAGCCCGTCGCTCTGAACGTGCTGCTCGCTCAATCGGGCCCGCAGGTCCAGCGCGGCGTGATCGCTCCCGACAACCCCCAGCGCGTGCACACGGGCCTTCATCGCGACAAGGTCCAACGCCACATTCGCCGCGCCACCGGGCCGCTGCTCCGTCGATCGCACCGCAAGCACCGGAACGGGCGCATCGTTGCACAATCGATCGACGTCACCGAAGACCAGTTCGTCGAGCATGAAGTCGCCGACGACAACGGCAGTAAACGGCTTCCAGTTCGACAGGCGTTCAAGAAGTGCGGGCATCCACCCACTTTAGCGCCGCCGCCCGACCCGCCAGCCGCGGCCGCTCTGGCAGACATCCGCCCAACGCCCGCCGATGAGCACCGCCGCCCCGAGCACCAAAAAGAACACCCGCGCCGCTTCCACGCGAAGCGACGCGGGTGGTGAATGGGCAGGTTCTACCGAGACATCAGGTCGGCCGATCGGGGCTCTGGTGACTCTTCCACAAGTCACCTGAACACCCGATCGCCCGACCCGAACGTCCGTCGATACGACCCGAAAATCGCGTCGGTTCCGCTGAACTTCGATCGCGACGTGAAAAACTATGCCTCAAAGGCCGAGAATTCAGGTTCTGCGCGCAGTTTTCTTCAGCAAATCGCCTCCGTGGAGGTCGGTACTCGCACCTCTCAGAGGCTCATGCGACGAAATCTGTCGCCGGTCGACGACTGCGCTCGCGAAAATCAAAAAAGGGGAGCGGGACACAGAATCTCGCCCCCGCGGCCCGCACCACGCACCGAGCCGATCGGCGTTCAGCCCACTCAAGCGGTCCAAAAACGCACACCGGCCACCCTTCGGCGACCGGCGCGGGAAGAAGGAGTTCTTTTTGCTCAACACAGCCGGTCTCTTTTCAGAAACCGGCGCGGGAAGAAGGAGTTTTGTCCCGGAGGCACCCGCCTTTCGGCGGCGAACCCCGGTTGAACCCCGCGGCTACCGGTGAGGGAGAACCGCGGGGAAAAGAAGATGTGCCGTGCGGAACCTGCTTTGTTCTCCTCAAAACAAGCAGAGCCCGCAAGCACACTCAATGGTCTTGCAGCCGCGTGCCCAATCCGGGCCGCGGCGGGGACATCGCTCAGCGAGCCCGACCGGTGCTCATCTCCAGACGGTCGCGCTCGTTCCAACTGGACGGCGCCAGCACGCTGAAGCTCATGGCGATGACGAGCATCGACATGTCCTTCAGCCAGGAAACGAACGACCGCAGCGGACGGTGCCACCACGGGCGATGGACGATCAGGCGACGCCTGGGCGTGCTGCCGATCATGTTGAACGTGCTCATGAAACGCTCCTTCTCTCCCCGGGGAACGCGGTCCCCGGACTCCTTCTTTCTCTCGGCGGATTTCCCGCCGACTGACCCTCGGCGGACGTCCCGCCGAACTCTGTCCCGCCGCGCCCATGGGCTCGGCGAGCGCTCACTCCTCCAGCGGGGCCCGTGAATGACGCGTGCCCTGCGGCCGCGGTCACGAATCCTGCATCGCGGAGCCCGCACCGACATCGACTCCTCTCGGAATCGCCGCCTTCGGCGCGGTTCCACCTGCTGTTCGACTTCACTTCGGCGATCTCTCTCCCGTCTTGCACCAAGGGCACTGCCGCGCGGCTCTCTCCTTCCGCACGGATGACCCATCAGCACGCATCCGATGTGCAATCTCCAGCGATCGACGGCACGTTCCAGCTCCTCTCTCTCAGCACCAAGGCCGGTGGAAGAAGGAGTGTCGTGTCGTGGTCGGCCTCAGCACAAAGGAGCTGATCCGCACCGTCGATCGGCAAAGACTGCCCCGGCAACCCGCCCGCGGCTCGTCTGCAATTCTGTTCGAGCAACCTCTTCGGGTCGGTCCGGATCGACGGCACGATTGAACGTCCTCTCTCTCTGGCCGGCAGGCGGGTGGAAGAAGGAGTGTCGTGTCGTGATGTTCCGCAGGCGACCGAGGCACTCAGCCACGCCGTCGATCCGGAACGACCCTGTTCGCGCGACCCAAGGGCCACATGCTCTTGATCGTCTCGCTCGACGCGGACGGCCCTGATCGGCTCGCCCGCTCGTTGCTCAAAGCTCTGCACTTGTCAAAGAACACCAACCCGAATCCGCAATCACCAACCGGTTCACTCTGATTTTTCTGGTCGCGCCGATCTCCGCAAGACCTCGGCGTTCGCCGCATTCGCCCTTTCGAGCGCTCGGCGGGATCTCTCTGCTCAATGCGCCCCTGTCGCTCTCGCGAACAGGATCGCCTCTCTCAACCACGCGGCGGCTCTCTCTCTCCCGACTCAGGGCCGACCCCTCGGTCGCCAGCCCTTCATGCCGCCGCGATTGACCCGGGAGCCAGGCTCGCCAGGGCCTCTTCAATCTCTGCCTGCCCCGCTTCCGGGCCAAGCAAGCACGTCGCGCCGGCCTGCCGCATGCGAGCCTCGGTCTCCGCCGAGTGATCGCTCGCGATCGCCAGCACCGGCACCGGAGACCAGTGCCGACGGATCCGATCGAGGAACTCCACGACCGGACCCAGCGCGTGAGGAACCTGCAGGACGAGAACCCTCGGCCGAAGCGCAAACACTTGCCGTGTCATCGACTCGTTCGAGCGAGCATCCCACACAGGCCAGCGATGCTTAAGCGCGCACCGACTTACGCCCGGCTGGACACCCTCCTCGTACTTAACGACCACGACACCGTATGGCTCACGAAAGGCCATCTATGCACTCACGTCTCCCACTCACAAGAGATATAGAGCGAATGACGTGCCGCGAATCAGACCGGCCAAATCATGCGCAAGTGCATGTGAATCATCAGCTTAGACACCGCCAAGGAACCCCCAAACCCGACTGAGAATGTACCGCTTTGGTACCATTTTGGCGCCGCACGAGGTCGCAATGGGCGCTCAATCCCTGCATTTGTCGATGCAATCTCGCATGGTCGCATTTTGGGGTTGATTGTACCAAAATGCGACCTTCTCCCGCCCGCGATCGCACCTAGGACGACCCGCCCAGCACACTCAGGACTCGCTCCCAGCAGCTCCGAGCACACCGCATCAGGCCGAATGTCACGACGTATTGGGGCCAAAAGCAAAAACGTCCGCGACCCGCGCAAACGGGTCGGGACGTACGTGGTTCAGGCACTCGACGCGCACCTAAGCGCGGCTCGTCGAGATGAGATTCAGAGAGTCCGCAACGTGTAGCGGCGCTCACGCCGCGCCGTTGCACAGTTCCGCCAGGCCGTGCCGCTTGACCTTGCGGTACAGGCGGCGCCGCTCGATCTGCAGGATCGCGGCAGCCTTGGACTGGTTGCCGTTGGTCGCGACAAGAACACGGGAAATCAAGGCCTTTTCCATCGCGTCGAGCGTCATCAGCGGCATCTCGCCGCCGCTGGCCGCGCGAACGGGATCGATCGACGTCGCCGCGGCGCGGATGCGCTCGGGCAGGTCGCTCAGGCGGATAAGCCCGTCGGCAGAGAAGACCGCCGCGTGCTCGATGGCGTTGGCCAGCTCGCGCACGTTGCCGGGCCAGGAGTACGCCATCATCGCGCCGACCGCATCGGGCGCCAGTGCGCGGCGAGGCTCGCCGTAGAGATCGCTCAACAGGTTCAGGAAGTGCTCGGCCAGCCCGGGAACATCGCTGCGCCGCTCGCGAAGCGCCGGCGCCGCCAGTCGCACAACATCCAGCCGGAAGAACAAGTCCTCGCGGAACTCGCCCTTGTCGACCATCGCCCGCAGATCGCGGTGTGTGGCGCAGAGAATGCGAACGTCGATATCAACGGGCTTGACGCTGCCCAGCGGCACGACGCTGCGCTCCTGAATACACCGGAGCAGCTTGGCCTGGGTCTTGAGGTCCATCTCGCCGACTTCATCCAGGAACAGCGTGCCGCCATCGGCCGCGCGGATGAAGCCCATCGTGTTGGTCTCGGCCCCCGTGAAGGCCCCCTTGACATGCCCGAAAAGCTGGCTCTCCAGCAGCGTGTCACGCAGGCCCGTGCAATCCACCGCGACAAACGGCCCGCTCCCGCGACGGCTCTGCGTGTGGATCGACCGGGCCACGAGCTCCTTGCCCGTGCCCGATTCACCCGTGATCAGCACCGTGCAGTCCTTGGTCGCCACCGCCTCGATGAGCCGACGCAACCGCGCGATCTGCGGCGAGGTTCCCACGATCATCGCGGGGCCGGCCGAGCTGGACGACGCGGGCGTCGTCGGGGGCGCAACCTCAATGCTTCGCGCCACGCTGGTGGCAGCAGAACTCGGAACATGGGCAGTCATGGCACATCCTCTTTACAGCGACCTTTCGGCCGCCCGATCCCTCTTCCGCTGCCGAACCAGAAGCGCACCGCCTCCGTTCGAGATCCGCTGCCGCACCGGTTCGGCAATGGACCATCATCAGCGAGCCCAGGTTGGAAAGCGACCACTCTCCCTCACCTTGGGCGTGCCTCTACGGTACACCAGATGTGACGATCATGCAAGCATTTTGGTCCACAACGGCTGTACCGTTTCGAACGTTTTTCCGGCTCTGAACGTCCGGAAACCTTGGTTTTCTCCCCGGCGGCATGCTCGCGGCACCGAATGGCCGAGAAAGTCACGTGGCATTGTAGAAGTACTAGACTGACAGTCTAGTTTATGGGCGTCGGCGGTGCGTCGCGCTGGTTTCAGAATAGAACAGGGGTTCCCCGCATTGTCGAACTGGCCGCGGTGGGTTGCGTCAGAATGCGACTTCGGTCCGCAGGCCGCCGACGGTGGCGTTGTGGAACTCCTGCTTTCCGCCGGGGTTGACGATGTGCTGGATGTACGGCTTGACGCTCACGAATGGCGTCACCTGGAACTTGTAGAAGGTCTCCAGAGCCAGTTCGTCGCGCGTGAAGGTCTCGCCCGGGTCGCGTGTCGAGCCGACCAGGGCCACCAGCAGGCCCGCGGCGTCATCATCGCGGCCGGTGAACGTGCCGCGAAGGGTCAGGCCCGTGGAGATGGACCAGGGTTGATCGAGGAAGGCCTCATCGCTGAATGCGCCCTGCACAAACGTGAAGAGCCCGCGGGCATCGGGCGCAGCGTCGTCGGGGGCGGGTTCGCGCTGGAAGATCTGCTGCTCCAGAATCGCGTAGCCGCCGGAGAGGCCCCGGCCGGTGGTGGTGTCGAACCGGCTCAGCGGCGCGGTGGTGACCCAGCCGCCTCCGGCAAGCCTGCCCGAGCCGATGGACGGCGCGAAGGGGAGGCGCGACCAGACCAGGCCGACCTCACCGATGAAGAAGAACTCGCTGCCCTTGAATGCCGACTTGGGGCCTTGCGAGCCGGTGTTGATGCCGATGCCTCCGGACCCATCGAACGCGCCGCCGGAAATGTAGAAGTACTCGCAGGGCTTGATGGCCAGAACGAAGCCCGCGGCGGGGTCGGGGTAGGTGGGCAGTTGTGCGTCCGCGGCGGGCGGGCTGGCGCCGCCGCCGTGAACGAACTCATCGGCGTTGTTCACGAACATGAACTCGCTGCCCGCGTCGATCTTGCCGACCTTGATGCGGAAGAGATCGTCGGTGAAGGCGTACTGGAGCCAGAGTTCGGCGAGCTGGTGGACGTTGCGATCGGTTTCGAGCGCGTCGGTCTCCATGAGCGAGCCGACGTCGCGCGTCCCGCCGCGGACGTCGCTGGAATAGAAGTCGGCAAAGGCGCTGAGGCCCTGCAGGGACACGAGTTTGCCGAAGTCGACGGCGAGATTGGCGTCAAGGAGCGATCGCGTGCTTGCGCGGCGGTTCTGTCCGCCGGACCAGACGCTGGACCAGTCATACGTGAACGAGGCGTTGAACTCGAGGCCGCGCTCGAGCAGGGCGGTGCGGGCTCCGCCCCAGTCTCCGGTGGCCTTCTCCCACTCCCACCAGGGACGATGGCCGAACCAGGAGCGAGGCTCGGCGGGTTCGGCGGGCGCGGTCGTGTCGGGGGCGGCGGGAGTTGTCGGGGTGTCGCCCGGAGCGGGCACCTTGGGCGCTGGCGCGGCCGGGGTCGTGGCGGGCGGATTGGCCTGCGGGGCGCGATCGCGACCCGGGACGCGGCGAGGGCCCGCGCCGCCCGGATCGGCGGCGGAGTACTCGCTGGAGGACTCGACACCGGCGACCTGCGCCATGGCGTACGGGGAACCGGCCAGCAGTACAAGAACGGCGACGGTGTGCAAGCGTGTCTTCATGGGTGTGATCCGTGGAGCGTTCGAAAGCAACCGCGTGGTTGCGGCCGACGATGGGACTTCGGCCCAAGTGCTGGGCGGCTTGCGACGAGGGCGGGCTACTGCACGACGGCATGGCAAAACCACCGATCCGCGTGGACCGAGAACATACTCGTGCGAGGGTCGGCTGGACCGGGAACAATGGCGGATGATCGAACACCGTGACTTTGGCGCGACGGGGCTTCGGGTGAGCGTGCTGGGATTCGGCGGGGCCGAGATCGGCTTCATGAACACGCCGCTGGACCAGGTGACGGCGCTGCTCAACGCGGCGCTGGACGCGGGCATCAATGTTCTGGACACGGCCGAGTGCTACAACGACAGCGAGGAGAAGATCGGCAAAGCGGTGGGCCACCGCCGGAAGGACTACCTGCTCTTTACCAAGGTCGGCCACGAGCACGGACTGGCGAAGGATGCGGACTGGTCGGCCGCGAGCATCGAACGGTCGATCGATCGATCGCTCAAGCGACTGGCGACGGACCATCTGGACCTTGTTCAGTTGCACTCGTGCAAGGGCAGCGAACTGGGCAAGGGTGAGTGCATCGAGGCGCTGGAGCGGGCCAAGAAGGCCGGCAAAACGCGGCTCATCGGCTACTCGGGCGACGGCAGCGATGCGCTCGCGGCGGTGATGACCGGGCGCTTCGATGCTCTGCAAACCTCGATCAACATCGCCGACCAGCGCGTGCTGGATGATGTGCTTCCCGCAGCAGCGCGGCGCCGCATGGGCGTGATCGCCAAGCGCCCCATCGCCAACGCTGCGTGGCAGCACGAGCAGCAGCCGACCAACGGGTATCACGTCGAGTACTGGAAGCGGCTCAAGGCGCTGGACTATGCCTTCTGCAAGAAGCCGCTGGAGGAGGCGGCCTCGATGGCTCTGCGATTCACGCTGAGCCAACCGGGGGTGCACGTGGCCATCGTCGGCACCACGCGCGCCGAGCGCATCGCGACGAACGTCAAGGCCGCGGCCCGCGGGTCGCTCCCGCCGGCGGGAATCATGGCCATTCGCGGGCGCTTCAAGTCCGTCGCGGGCGGGGATTGGGTCGGTCAGGTCTGACGGGCCGCGCTCTCGCGGCCGGGGCTTGATTCTCGCAACAGGACCGTGCTTCGGGCGGCCGCGGAGCGAAGCGTGCGAGCACCGAGCGGTCGATCTTCGGACTTGGCCCCATAACGATGTGATTCTGCACAAACCCTGCGGGCGGGGAGGGTGCGGCAACACGCGCACGCTCGCCCATCTTGCCCACGCGGCACCGCCCGCACGCGCGGCGTGATCGGCACGAACGGTGCGCTTGGCGCGGCGCGGTCGTGTGGCATCTTCTTGACCGGCGTGCTCACCCGGTGCGCCGAGTAGGGAGAAGGGCAGAAGGAGTATGCAAGTCAGCGGAGTTTCGCCGTACGGACAGATCTATCAGGGCATGTCCATCGCGGAGATCCAGAAGAGCCTGACGACGGGCGGGCTGGCGCAGGGACAGTCGGTGGCGAGCGTGCAGTCGGCGATCAACGAGGGTTCGTTCGAGTATCGCGCGCCGGACACCGTGAGCCTGAGCAAGGAAGCGCTGGCGATGGCGGGGCAGATCGCCGCGATTCCCAAGGGCATCAAGCCGTGATGAGCGACGACGATCGGCATTGAGCCGCGGGCGGACCCGGACGGGGATGACCGGGTTTCGCAGGACCGCTCGCGGGCGACAGATTGGCGGGATTCAAAACAGCGCGCCGCGCGGCTCAGAGATGAGGACTCTGGGCTGAAGCGTCGCGAGCACGATCGCGTTCTCCATGTGCAGCGCCGGGAGCCTTGAGGGGCTCCCGGTGCACTTTTGGTCAGCCTCTGCGCTGCCGCGAAGGGTCACTCACCGCCCTTGGGTGACTCATCGGGGATCTTGCCTCGGAGCACGGACTCGCGCAGGCCGTCGAAGCGAGCGAGTGCGGCGTCGAGATATGCGCCGGCGAAGAATGCGATGAGACTGATCATCAGCGCGACCCGCAAGTAGTCGCTCGATCCTTTGACTGGGTCGAGCGCGCCCTTGACGCCGATTTCGGCGACGAGGTACACGACGGCTGAGAACACGCCGACGATGAAGCCCAGCGAGGTATCGACCAGCAGTGATCGTGGCGTGGTGGTCTTGCCGCGACGCATAAGGCGGAGGGTCTGGACGCAGGCACCGATGATGCCGGTGAGCGTGGCGGTGGCGATGAGCAGGGGAATCGCCCACGCCCCGGGCAGCGTCTCCGTGGAGGGAGTCGCGGCGGGACGAGCACCCGCGGCGACGCCGGAAATCTGACTCTGGACGATCGACGGGCCGGTCAGGCAAGCGACCCAGGTGACCATCGCCGCGAGCATGACGAGCACGACGCCGTATATGAGACCGGGGGGAGTCTTGCTCCGGATCATCGCGGCGCGGAGACGCAGCGTGACGTTGATGACGTTGTTCGCGTCGCTCTCGCCCTTCCACGTGGAGTAGAGCTCGTCTACCAGATCATCGTCCAGATCGTAGAAGAACTCGCGTCGATGGCTTGAGCCATAGCTCCAGACAGCCTCGGCCGCTCCGCCGAAGCAGCCCACGGGGACGATGACCTTGGACATGAGCGACGCGGCCAGGCCGACGGACTTTGTACCGACACTGCCGCCGATAAGTACGACGGCATCGCAGGACTCCAGAGCCTTGAGGTTGATCGCATCGGGGTCGACGGTGATGGGGTAGCTCTTTCCCGTGACCCATTCGTTGCGGAGCTCGAGTTGGCGGAGCGTGTCCGGGGCATTGGCGGGAAAGTGCAGCTCGACGCGACCAAGTCCACGCGTGCTCGCACCCGCCTGCGCGTAGGCCGTCTTGAAGCCCTCGACGACGGCCTCGGCCAGAACGTCCTGTCGGTCGGCCATGGTCAGAACGCTGCATCCGGCCTCGGCGAACTTCTGGCAGATCAGCCGCACCGCCTCGCGGATGCGGGTCCACTTTTCGTCCCGCTGCGGGTCGTTTGCGAGGTGGCTTGCCGAGCCGATAAGCAGCACGCGGATGCGTTGAGACATCGCGGCAGCATACCGCACCAGATGTTCCGGCCCTGCGCTGGCGAAGACCGGGCCTGGCGAGCGGAAGCGGCGGGGCGACACCCATAGGATTGGCCCCTTTCTCGGAGACCCAAGCATGACCGCCGCCCCCAAGTCGATGGATGCCATCATGGCCCTGTGCAAGCGCAGGGGCTTTGTGTTTCAGGCCAGCGACATCTACGGCGGGATCAACGGTTTCTGGGACTACGGGCCGCTGGGCGCGCAACTGAAGAAGAACCTGCGCGAAGCCTGGTGGCAGGACATGATCATGAATCCGTGCTGGGGGCGCAAAGGCCCGAACGGCCAGCGGGTGCAGTGCGTGCCGCTGGAGACGTGCATCATTCAGCATCCCAAGGTGTGGGAGGCGAGCGGGCACGTCGGCGGGTTCAATGACCCGATGGTGGACTGCAAGGAAACCAAGGGGCGGTATCGATACGACCACGTGATGGTCTATGTCCCCGCGGGTGGCGCGGCGGCCGCGGGCGACAAGCCGATCTTCGCGTACGTGGGCGATCAGCCCAGCGAGACAAAGCAGAAGAAGAAGGCCGAGAAGACCTTCGGCGAAGTCGCGAGCGTGGCGCTGTCGACGATCCCGCAGCCGTGGACGCGCGTGATCGGCCCGGATGCCGAGAAGCCCGGGACGCTGACCGAGCCGCGGATGTTCAACCTGATGTTCGACACGATCCCCGGCGCAATCCGCGACGAGGCGAACAAGGCGTATCTCCGCCCCGAGACGGCGCAGGGCGTGTTCCTGCACTTCAAGAACGTTGTCGACTCGTCGCGTGTGCGCATCCCCTTTGGCATCGGCAACACCGGGCGCTCGTTCCGCAACGAGGTGACGCCGCGGAACTTCACGTTCCGCTCGCGCGAGTTCGAGCAGGCGGAACTGGAGTTTTTCTGCCACCCCGATGAGAGCAAGGCGTGGTACGAGTTCTGGCGCGACTTCCGCATGGACTGGTGGAAGAGCATCGGGCTTGCCGGCGAGAACCTGATCCTGCGCGAGCACGACAAGGACGAGCTCTCGCACTACTCCGTGGGCACCAGCGACGTGGAGTATCGGTTCCCGTTCACCGCCCCGGGCTTCGGCGAGCTCGAGGGCATCGCCCACCGCGGCAACTACGACCTGACCCAGCACCAGACCCACAGCAAGGTCAAGCTCGAGTACTACGACACGACCCGCGGCGAACTGCTGCCCAACGGCGGGCGCAAGGGTGAGCGGTACATCCCCCACTGCATCGAGCCCGCCGCGGGGCTGGATCGCGGCGCACTGGCGCTGATCTGCGAGGCGTACACGCGCGACGACACGCGCCCGAGCCCGGAGTTCCTGAAGCTGCACCCGCGCGTCGCGCCGATCAAGGCGGCGATCTTCGCGCTGATGGACAAGGACGGCATGCCCGAGGTGGCCGACAAGCTCGCCGATGAGGTGTTCGCGAAGTTCGGCCGGTATGGGTTCATCGAGAACGACGCCAAGCAGAGCATCGGCAAGCGCTACGCCCGCATGGATGAGGCCGGCTGCCCGTTCTGCTTCACCATCGACAGCGACACGCTCAAGGACCAGACGGTGACGGTGCGCGACCGCGACACGGGTCAGCAGCAGCGCATCGGGATCGACAAGGTGTGCGGGTTCCTGACTGAGAAACTCGGGCTGTAAACTCCCGAGCGGCGACTCGGCGTGATCACCCGCCCGCGCGCTGCGGATCCGGAAAGTCGCGCTCCAGCGCCGACACGAAGTCCGTCACCATGCTGTACACCGGGCGGTGGAGGTTCTCGACCTGCCCCGTGCGCGTCGCGGCCTCGCTGAAGGCCTCATCGAGCTGCGCCAGCGTCTCGGCCCAGACGACGATGTGGAACTCGCCCAGCCCGGGCGGGCCGAAGCCGAACTTGCGGCGCGTCAGGCTCCAGCCGACGATCTTGTTCTGCGACTTGAAGTGATCCAGGTACGCGCGCACGGCCTCCGCAAACTGCAAGTCCTGCCGGCTGTCGCGAAGGTTGACCCACA
The DNA here is from genome assembly GCA_021297895.1 of Phycisphaeraceae bacterium. Taxonomy (GTDB): domain Bacteria; phylum Planctomycetota; class Phycisphaerae; order Phycisphaerales; family UBA1924; genus JAJTHN01. The sequence continues at coordinate 139,773 of JAJTHN010000002.1, forward strand.
TGTGGTAGTAGTTCATGGTCGGAGCGTACCAGGGCCTCTGCGCGGGCTCACAGGCCGGAATCCACACTCGGTGCGGAATTTGTCCGGACATCCATCGGTCCGCGGCGAATCCGAGTATCATCCGTCCGAGTCGGAGAACGTTCGTACCCGCCGAGACTCGAGGGCTCGATCATGGCTTCCGTTGTCTTCTACTTTCAGGTCCACCAGCCCTATCGCCTGCGGCGGTACAGCGTCTTTGATGCCGACCCGTTCTACTTCGACAGCCAGAAGAACGGGGACATCTGCCGCAAGGTCGCCGAGAAGTGCTACCGCCCGGCGACGAACCTGATTCTGGATCTGGTCAAGCGGCATCAGGGCCGCTTCAAGGTCGCTTATGCGCTGACGGGCGTGGTGATCGACCAGTGGCAGGAGTTCTGCCCGGATGTTCTGGACATCTTCAAGCGGCTCAACGACACGGGCTGCGTCGAGTTCGTCGGCGAGACGTACTACCACTCGCTCTCGTTCCTCTACTCGCGCGAGGAGTTCAAGGCCCAGATCGACGCGCACACCAAGAAGATGCAGGACCTCTTCGGCCAGACCCCCAAGGTCTTCCGCAACACGGAGCTGATCTACAACAACGATCTTGCGCACTTCATCTCGACGCTGCCCGGCGCCGATGGCAAGCCGCGGTTCCTCGGGGCGATCTGCGAAGGTGTCGACAACCTGCTGGGCTACCGGTCGCCGAACTATGTCTATCGGCCGCCTCACACCGGCGACAACGCGCTGGGCAAGCCCTTCGGCGTGCTGCTGAAGAACTACCGACTCAGCGACGACATCGCGTTCCGCTTCAGCAACCGCGGCTGGGCCGAGTGGCCGCTGACGGCCGAGAAGTTCGCGACGTGGGTCAACAAGATCAACGGCGACGGGTTCGTCTGCAACCTGTTCATGGACTACGAGACTTTCGGCGAGCACCAGTGGGCCGATACGGGGATCTTCAAGTTCCTCGAGGCGCTGCCCGAGAAGGTCTTCGACGTCAACCCGGGGCACAACGACTTCGCCACGCCGACCGAGGCGTTCACGCGCTTTGCGCCCGTCGGGGCGTACGACGTGCCGCACATGATCTCCTGGGCCGACACCGAGCGCGATCTCTCGGCATGGCTGGGCAACGCGATGCAGAGCAACGCGCTCAACGAGGTCTACCGCCTTGAGAAACTCGTTCGCCAGCGCGCCGACGCGGCCAAGGGCACGGGCGACGCCAAGGCCATCGAGCACGCGCGGTATCTCTACGAGGACTGGCGCAAACTCACCACCAGCGACCACTTCTACTACATGTGCACCAAGTACTGGGCCGACGGCGACGTGCACAAGTACTTCAGCCCCTACGAGAGTCCGTACGACGCGTACATCAACTTCATGAACGTCATGGACAACCTGCGCACACGCGCGACGGTGTGATCACGGGGAGCGGCCATCGGCCCTGGGCCATAGGCCATCGTGAACGGGCCGAGGGCATCTGTGCGCTCACGCTTGTCGATGTCCGATGGCCGAGTGCCGATGGGCGAGTGCCGATGCCCCCTGGGCTCACCTCGGCCCGGCGATCACGCTGGCGTCGACCGCCTGCAGCACGCTCAGGTCCGTCGCCGGTCGCGTGCTCAGATCGATGACCTCGCCCATGCGTCCCGCGGCGTCGATGACGTGCACCACGGGGCGGTCGATCATCTCCGGATGGCTGCCGATGACACGGGCAAGGCTCTCGTCGCTCAGCCGCACGATGCTCGAGACCGGGAACAGCCCGCAGCATCGCACGAGCATGCGCGCAACAGCGCGGTCGAGTTCTCCGGCGCTGGCGCGCCGCACGACCTGCTCCATCGCGTCGTACGCGAGCATGGGCTCGCGGTGCGGACGCGGCGCCGTCAGCGCGGCGAAGACGTCGGCCACTGCGACCATCCGCGAAATCGGATGCGTGCGCCGCTCATCGATGCCGCGCGGATAGCCCGAGGCGTCGCTGCGCTCGTGGTGCTCGTACACCGCCCGGCCGACCTGCGAGGGAAGGTCCGCGATCGCCTCCAGCAGCACGAGCCCGATCGCCGGGTGGCGACGGACGCGGTTGACCTCGGCCTCATCGAGCGGGCGCTCGGCACGCCTCACGCCCTCGGGGATCATCGTCATGCCCACATCGCTGAGCAGTCCGGCAAGGCCCGCCTGCAGCACCCACGAACGCGCCCAGCGTGCACGCGAACTCATCGCCACGCAGAGACACGCGGTGGTGAGCATGTGGTCGGGCAGATACTCGGGCCTGCGCGGCGTGTTGAGCGCCAGCTCGCAAAACCTCCGCGGCCAGCGCGCGTGCAGCGCGATGAGTTCCTGCACGATGGCGCTGGGCTCCTCGAGCTTCACCGGTAGGCCCGCCGTCAGTCGCGCCAGGGTCTGACGCTGGCCCTGAACCAGTCGCGCGCGGAGATCCAGTAGCGAGCGCCCGTCGGGCCAGCCCGCGAGCGACTGATCATCGAGCACCGCCGCATCGACGCCGGTCGGCGGCTCCGTGGCGTGGCGCTCCCACTGTCCCGATCGCTGGGACGCCATGTCGTCGGCCAGCCGCACCATCGTCGAGCGCACGCGAGCGAGTTGGTCGTGGCGGATCGCCCATGGGCGCGAGCGTTCGGGCGGCAGCGCGACCCCCGCCGCGGGAACCTGGTTCTCGGGGTCGAGCGGATCGATCACACCTTCGGGCTCGCTGAACGGGCCGCGTGCGGTGTCCGACTCGATCGGCTCGTACGCGCCCATCGACATCGCGTCGAGGTGGTGCTCCTCGAACGGCTGGCCGGGCTCGGCGGTGAGCACGCCGCCCTCGCTGATGATCGGGCCGTGCGTCGCGGTCAGGCGCGACGGGCGCACGCGCCGGACCATGCGCGCCCGCGCGATGTCCGACACACTCTGGGCCATGACGAAGACCGGCTCGCCGCTGGCTCGCAACGCGCCGATCATCGCCTCGGTCAGCCGCACATGCGGCGGGAGCAGCTTGATGCCCTGGCGCGAGAACAGCGCCTGGGGCAGCATCTGCCCGACGTGCAGTTCACGAACTGGAATGAGCTGCGCCAGAGTGGACCGTCCGGTCTGCGGGTGCTCGTACGCACGGCGCACGTGCGCCGCCCGACCCTTGCGTTATCGGCAACTCCGGGCACGAACTGAACGCGGCCGCCGCGTGCGGACCCTTTGAAGGGGACGCGATCGGATGGTCCGAGAAAAAAGCCGCCCGGGGCGTGCCCGGGCGGCTTTGGAGACTCACTGATTGTCGTCGCCGCGTGCTGCGCGACGCACGAATTACTTGGCGGACTCTTCCATGATCACGGCCTGAGCCGCGGCCAGCCGCGCGATCGGGACGCGGAACGGCGAGCAGGACACATAGTCCAGGCCGGCGCGGTGGAAGAAGTGAACGCTCTTGGGATCGCCACCGTGCTCGCCGCAGATGCCGACCTTGAGCTTGGAGTTGGTCGCGCGGCCCTTGTCCAGGCCCATCTTGACGAGCTGGCCCACGCCGCCCTGGTCAAGGCTCTGGAAGGGGTCGCCGTCGAGCAGCTCGCGATGGAGGTAGTCGGGCAGGAAGTTGTTGATGTCGTCGCGCGAGAAGCCGAAGGTCATCTGCGTCAGGTCGTTGGTGCCGAAGGAGAAGAAGTCGGCCTGCTCGGCGATCTCGTTGGCGGTGACCGCGGCGCGGGGGACTTCGATCATCGTGCCGATCGGGATGTCGATGCGCTTCTGCCAGCCCTTCTCAAGGCGGACGTTGTTGATGGTGTCCAGGGTGAGCTGGCGGAGATAGGCCAGTTCCTTGCGCGTGCCGACGAGCGGGATCATGATCTCGGGCATGGCCTTGATGCCGTTGGCAACGCAGTCAAGGGTGGCCTCGACGATGGCCCGGACCTGCATGACGAGGATCTCGGGATAGGTCACGCACAGACGGCAGCCGCGGTGGCCCAGCATCGGGTTGGCCTCGTGCAGCTCGTTGACGCGGTGCTTGACCTTGTCGAGCGTCACACCCATGCTCTTGGCCAGTTCGGCCTGCTGCTTGTCCTCGTGGGGGAGGAACTCGTGCAGCGGCGGGTCGATCAGGCGGATGGTCACGGGCATGCCCTTCATCGCCGTGAACAGCCCGACGAAGTCGTCGCGCTGGTGGGGCAGGAGCTCGGCGAGGTACTTCTCGCGCATCTCCTTGCTGTCGGCCAGAATCATCTTGCGCATGCTCTTGATGCGCTCGCCGTCGAAGAACATGTGCTCGGTGCGGCACAGGCCGATGCCCACAGCGCCGAACTCGCGTGCGCGACGCGCATCGGCCGGCGTGTCGGCGTTGGTGCGGATGGCTAGGCGGCGGTACTTGTCGGCCCAGCGCATCACGGTGGCGAAGTCGCCCGAGAGCTTCTCGGGGATCACCACCGGGACCGAGCCGGCCATGACTTCGCCCGTGCTGCCGTCGATGGAGATGACGTCATCGGGCCCGAAGGTCTGGCCGCCGACGGTCAGGCGCTTGGCCTTGGTGTCGATCTGCAGTTCACCCGCGCCGACGACGCAGCACTTGCCCCAGCCGACGGCGACGACCGCGGCGTGGCTGCTGCGACCGCCGGTGCTGGTCAGGATGCCCTCGGCGCTGTGCATGCCCTCGACGTCCTCGGGGCTGGTTTCCTCGCGAACGAGGATGACCTTCTCGCCGCGGTGGCGACGATCAACAGCCTCGGCGGCGGTGAATGCGAGCTTGCCGACGGCCGCGCCGGGCGAGGCCGGGATGCCGCGGGTAAGGACCTTGGCAACCTTCTTCTTGGTCAGGTCGAAACTCGGGAGCATGAGCTGAACCAGGTCGCCGGCCGGGATGCGGACGACGGCCTGCTTCTCGGTGATGAGCTTTTCCTTGACCATGTCGCAGGCGATCTTGACGGCGGCGGCGCCGGTGCGCTTGCCGGTGCGGGTCTGGAGCATGTACAGCTTGCCGCGCTCGATGGTGAACTCGATGTCCTGCATCTCGCGGTAGTGCTTCTCCAGCTTGGTCTTGATCTTCATCAGCTGGTCGTACGCCTTGCGGTCCCACTTGGTCATCTCGTCGATGAGCTTGGGCGTACGGATGCCCGCGACGACGTCCTCGCCCTGAGCGTTGATCAGGAAGTCGCCGTAGAACTTGTTCTCGCCGGTGGCCGGATTGCGCGTGAAGCCCACGCCCGTGCCCGAGTCCTCGCCCATGTTGCCGAAGACCATGCACTGAACGTTCACGGCGGTGCCGATCAGACCCTGGATGCCCTGGATGCGGCGGTAGGACACGGCGCGGTCACCGTTCCAGCTCTTGAACACGGCCTCGATGGCCAGCTCGAGCTGCTTGTACGGGTTCTGCGGGAACATCTCGCCGACCTTCTTGCGGAACACTTCCTTGTACGCCTCGCACAGCTCGACGATGCCCTGCTCGGGAACGTCGGTGTCGGTCTCGGCCTTGTACTTGGTCTTGATCGCCTTGAACGCAGACTCGAACAGGTGGTGATCCACACCCATGACCACGTCGCCGAACATGTTGATCAGGCGGCGGTACGCGTCGAAGGCGAAGCGACGGTTGCCCGTCCGCTTGGCCAGACCCTCGACCGCGGCATCGGTCAGGCCCAGGTTCAGGATCGTGTCCATCATGCCCGGCATGCTGACGGCCGCGCCGGAACGCACCGCGACCAGCAGCGGGTTGTCGCTGTCGCCGAACTTCTTGCCCGTCTCCTTCTCAAGGAGATTGATGTACTTGTGAACCTCGTTCATCAGGCCCACCGGCAGACGCTGGCCGGCGCGGTAGTACGCGGCACACGTCTCGGTCGTGATGGTGAAGCCAGGGGGCACCGGCAGGCCGATTTCGCACATGTCCGCGAGGTTCGCGCCCTTGCCGCCCAGCGACATCTTCATCGAGGCGTTGCCCTCGGTCTTGGAGGCACCGAAGTAGTAGACCATCTTGTTGGCCTGCAACTTCGAGGGCGTGGCCTTGCCCGTGATGAGCGGGCGGAGCCCGTTGGTGGTGCCGTTGGTGTTCGCGGGCTTCTTGGCGGTGGCGCTGGGCATGAGGGGTACCTTTCTTTCGGGCGTGCGAGGCTGATTTTCTTCCGCCGTTGCGGGCGGGTGCCGATCCCGCTCGGGGCCAGTTTCTGGCCCGGGCGTCACGAGCCGGGAACAGACACGACGCGGCGACAACCAATCCCGCGCGGCCGGCTCGGCATGTTCGATGGTCCAAAGACCCGCGAGGGCTCGGCCCGCCTCTCCATCCGACAACCTGCCGGGCGAACAAGCGGACACCTTCAGACCCAAGATCAATATTAGGAGCCCTCGGCGTGATTTTCGACGCAGAATCCGCGCCGTTGCCGACGAATCCACCCCGGGTTGTGGTGTGCGCCCGCCGAGTCCCGCTCTCGCAAGAGAGCAGACCGCGGTGCTCTGACAGGCTCAAAATCGAGCCTCTCAGGCCGATCTTGGGGTTTGCCCGCGGACACGGGTGCGGCCGCGGGTCGATCGCGCAGGATCACCCGCGGGCCGAGAGCACGGGCAGGTGCTGAGGGCGGACAGAAATAGACAGGCGGTCAAATAGTGAGCCTTGCCCCGGGAGTGCCTCGCCATCGAGTTGGCCCGGTGCGGGGCCGCCGACGGCCTCGATGACGATCTGGCGGCCACGCTGGTAGACCAGGTGGGCATCGCGGGTGTGCCGGCGGAGTCTGGCCATGGCGGCCCAGAGCAGGGTGCGGGCGGCGCTGGCGCAGGGCATGAATGCGACATCGAGTTGGCCATCGGTCATGTCGGCGTGGACGGCCGGATCGACGCGCAGCGCGTACTGACGGCTGTTGCCGACGACGATGATGCCGCGCTGATCGCTGACGACCTCGCGGCCATCGACGGTGACGCGCAGTCTCGGAAACGTGGGCCTGAGCAGTTCGGCCAGCACCGGGCGGACGTACGCGGAGTGACCTCCGCCGACGATCCCGCGAGCCCGATCCGCGGCGAGGCGTCCGGTGACGCTGGCGTCCGGCCCGCTGGAGCACATGAGCAGGAACGATCGTCCGTTGCAGACGCCGACATCGGCCCGGACGATCTGCCGGCGGTTCAGGGCGTTCATGAGCGTTTCGTAGCGTCGGCTCATGCCCCACTCGCGAGCGAAGAGATTCTCGGTGCCCAGCGGGACGTGGTAGAGCGGCACACCGGTGGCGACGGCGTCATCGGCGCAGTGGGCGACGGTGCCATCACCGCCGACGACCAGCAGCGCATCGACGCCCGTGAGCGCGCCGCGGACATCGGCGTTGATTCCGGGGCCGACGCGGACGAGTTGGACACCGACGCCATCGCGGACCAATCGGTCGGCCAGCGGGAGCGCGACGCGCTGCGACTTGCCATAGCCGCTGACGGGGTTGTAGAGCAGGACGACGCGCATGAACGGCTCCGCCGCCGCGAAACGGGGTGCATCGCGGGGAAAAGGATTATCGACCGAAGTGGCCGCATCGGGTCCGAAGCGCGGAATCGCGTTGGCAATCTTCACATTGCGGGCGGGCGCTGCTCGGTATCGGGCGGTGCGGCGCGTGCTCGCCGGTGGCGATGCGTCGCATCAGGCGGGGCGCTGACCCGCGAGGAACATGAGCGTGCCCTCGGCGTCGGCGCGCCAGCTCAGACTCGCCAGCAGCGGGTTGATGGTGCCGCGGAGGCCGGCCAGGCGCGTGGAACGGTTCATCTCCTCGCGCAGTTCGCGCTCGAGACTCCAGGCGGTGCGCGCATTGGGCGCCGGCTGCCCTTTGCGACGTTCAGCGCGAAGGGCGACCTCCCACGTTGTGAAGCTCCCGATGCGTGAGGGCGTGATGCCGGCACTGCGCATGGCGCGGGCGAGGGTCTCGGGTCCGAACAGGCTCACGTGGGTATGCGGTATCCACTTTGAGAAGCCCGCGCCAAGTTCGCGCACGATTGGGGACTCGAAGTTGTCGGTGACCACAACGAGCCAGCCGCCGGGGCGCAGCACGCGGACCTGCTCGCGCAGGAATGCGACGGGGTCGAGGGTGTGCTCGATGACCTCGGCGCTGAGCACGCAGTCGAAAGATCCCGGCGCGAACCCGGCCCGCTCCAGCGGCTCGTTGATCACGGGAACGCGGAGGGTGTCGCGGGCATGGAGCGCCTCGCCGCGACTGACCTCGACGCCCGTTGCATCGATGCCGCGGGCACGGAGCTGCGCGACGAGGTAGCCGTAGCCGCAGCCGACATCGAGCACGCGTGGCGCGGGCGAGTCGCGGCCGGTCGTGAAGACCTCCGGCAGCAGTCGCGCGAGCAGGCGGACGTTCACGCGGGCGTTGATGAGCTGGCCTGCGCGGTGCCAGTCCGATCCCCAGTCGTGCGCGTAGTAGCGTGCGGTGGCGTCGGCATCGAAGACGCGCGACGCGAGCATCATGCCGCAGCGCGTGCAGCGCACGACGGGGATGAAGCGGAAGTCGTGAACGATCCGGCGTTCGCTGGCCGGAGCGCCGCAGAGCGGGCACGGCCCGCGGTCGACGAGGTTGACGACCTGACCGGTATGGTCGAGCAGCGCGGTCGCACCAACCGTGTCGGGCGTGGCGGTCACTTGATGCCCGCCAGGCGACGGACGGTCTGATCGAAGTTGCGGGTCATCGCGGTGACCAGCCCGTAGATGATCGCCGCGTGGATCACCAGACTCACCAGCCCGCCGATGATCAGCGCGGTGCGTGCGGCGCCCATGCCGCCGGTGCTGCGGACCACGGTCTCCTGCAACGCGACTTCGGGTTGAATGGTGGCGACGATGGCCGCGGCGGGGTTGAGCGCGGCCAGGACGGGCCCGAGCAGCGGGACATCCGCCGCGGCGCGCCAGGCGCAGAGCCCGACCATTCCCGCGACGACGCCGACAACGCCGACGGTCTGCGCGACGGATCCGAGCACGCCGCGGCTGCGGAGGCTGAAGCTCATGCCGATCATCACGCAAAGGGCGATGAACGGGATCACCGACAACGCGCCGACGACGCCGGCCTCGGGCAGAACCAGCGGCGCCTGCGAGGCGCCGCCCATGGCGGCACTGGTGTACGCGATCTGCGTCGTAGATGTTGCTCCGGGCGCGCCGGTCTCCAACGCGCCGGCGATGCCGACATACAGCCCGGCGACAAGCAGCGTGAACAGCGGGACCGCGAGCATGGGCAGCAGGTAGGCCATCATGCCCTGGAGTTTGCCCGAGAGGTACTTGGCCGGCGTGATGGGCGTGGTCAGGAGCAGATCGAGCGTGCCGTCCTCGCGTTCGCGGCTGACGGCGGTCGCGGACATGTTCACCGCTACGAGCGTGATGACCAGCAGCTCGCCCATGACCGTCGCCAGCAGCACGGTTCGGAAGGTGGTCTGCGTCAGCGTGCCCATGTGCAGGAGCAGCACGATGACGACGCCCGAGAGCAGGCCCGCGGCGATGAAGGCGTACCGGGCCAGGATGCGCCCGAGGGTCGCGTTGCGGCTGGCGGCCTCGCGCCAACTGATCGGGTTGGCCCAGACGGCGCGGGCGGGTCGGGTCTCGCTGCCAGCAGCGCCCAGGCCCAGCATGCGTCGATACCACGGCGCGGGGCCGCTGGCGGTCCCGGTGCGCCCGCCCAGCCCGCCAACACCCGCGATGCCGCCGATTCGCACCGTGACAATCGACGCGGCGATGAGCAGCACGCTCAGGCCCGGAGCGATGATCAGGCTCGTGAGCACCGGACGCTCGAGGAACCAGGCCTCCAGGCCCGCGCCCGTGCCGGGGGGCATGACCGGGTACGTGCTGGGCTGGAGCAGCGCCGAGAGGGTGAGGAACGGGTTGATCGCCGTCATGTACGTCACGCCCGGGTTGCCCGTGGCGGCGCGGATGACGGCGTCGGCGCCCGCGGTGACGGCCAAGTACGAGATCACGCTGACATAAAACGCAAAGACGGCCCGCTTGCCCACCACGCGCGAGACCGACAGCGCCACCGCAGCGGAGCCGACGACCAGCGCCGCGCACGCGGCGATGAGGTAACTCAGGAAGATGCGATCACCCGGCACCCCGCCGAAGTACTGCGTGATAGCGAACAGCGGCAGCGAACTGACCAGCAGCGCCAGGATGAAGAAGAGCCGGCCGAAGAGGTTGCCGAGCACGATCTGCGTCGCGCCCAGCGGGGTGGTCAGGAGGATGTCCCAGGTGCGCGGGTCGGCCTCCTGCGCGATCGCGCCGGCCATGAACACCGGCGCGAGGATGCAGATCAGGGCCACCTGCAGGAACGCGATGTACTTGAACGCCGTCGCGCCCTGGGCCGCAAGGTCGCGGAAGTTCATCTGGTCGCCCGACATGAGCACCAGCAACGCCCAGAGCAGCACCGCGATGAGCACCCCCAGATACGCCATGCGCAGATAAAGGTGCTTGGTCCGGCGCGAGCCGTTCTGAACCAGGCGAACGGCGATGGGGTTGGCCGGGCCGAGCCGCAAGAGCCACGAAAGTGCAACGGGCATAGACAAGATGATAACCGGGGCGATCGGAGGGGGGCCGCGTCGGCGACCGCCGGAGGTGCGGACATGGGTGGTGGCGGTGGTGGTGGCGTCTGGAGCGATGGCAAAAAGTGCCCGCCGGGGCGGGATTTGGCCGATCACATTCGTGTGCGCGCCCGGAGTGCGCGCCGTTCGCGACCGCGAGAGCACCATGAGCCAAAGCACCACACTCGGCCAGATCTCCCCGCTCGAACCCGTGAGTCAGTTCACGCAGGCCGTTTCGGGCATGCCGTGGGTCATGCATGTCATCATCGGCTCGGCCCTCTTGGCCGGGGCGACGCTCTGGCTGGTCGGCCGCAGCGTCATCCGTCCCGCGACCGCGACGATCGGTGCGGCGTTCGGTGCCGCGGCGGGGTTTGTCATGCTCCCGGTCATGGTGCCGCAGGCCGACGTTTCGCCCTATCTGGCCATGGTCGCCGGGCTGTTCCTCGGGCTGGTTGGTGGCCTGCTGCTGTGCAGGGTCGCCACGGCCATTACGTTCGGCTCCGTGCTCGGCGCGGGTTTCGGGCTTATCGCCGCGGCGGGGATCAGTGTCGCGGGGATCGTCCGCGGCACCGGCGCGCCCGCGGCGGCGGCGCTGGCCCAGACGGGCATCGGCGGCGATGAGCAACCCCTGCTCCCGCCGGCAGAGATCCCGATGGATGAAGAGCCGGCGCCGCCGGAGTATGTCGACCCGGGTCCGGACCCCAACGACGTCGAACGCCCCGCGACGCGGCCCGCGCCGGTCCGCAAGCCCGCGACCGCGCCGAACCAGAACTCGGGCAAGAAGGCATCGAGCTCGCCGCCCGCGGGCGGCACGGCGAACGCGGACGCGAGCACGCGGGCGACACGCGCCGTGGCCGAGCGGATGTTCAGGGCCGAGCCGGGCACGCCCGCGTATCAGGCGCAGCAGTTGTACGCCTCCGCCCGCTCGTCGCTGAGCGAGTCGTGGAACGCGACGCCGGTCGGGCACCGGCTGTGGATCAGCGCCGCGGGTGTGATGGGGCTGCTGCTGGGCACGCTGGCGGGCATCGCGATGCCGCTGTGGGCCGCGGCGGCGGTGACATCGCTGGTGGGCTCGGCGGTGATGCTGCCGTCGGGCGTATGGCTGGCGCACGCGTTCGATGTGCCGGGGCGCGGGATGCTGGACCTCTCGCCGCTGAGCTGGGCGCTGGTGTGGCTGATCATCGCGATGATCGGCTTCGTGGTACAGAGCCAAGGCCTGCTGCCGGACACGACGCCCGCCGGCGCGGGCCGGAAGAAGGGCAAGAAGAAGCCCAAGCGCGATGAGGACTGAGGCGATGTCGGCGCGATGAGCGCCTTGCTCAGCCGTGGACTTTGCGCAGGCGGCCCGTGGGGATGTTCAACTGGCCGCGGTACTTGGCGACGGTTCGCCGGGCGATCTCGAGCCCGCGCTTCTTGAGCTCCTCGCTCAGATCGTCGTCGCTGAGCGGGTTCTTCTTGTCTTCCTTGTCGATGATGTCCTGCAGCGCTGCGCGGACCGCATCCCAGCTCACCTCGCTGCCGGCGTTCTCGCCGGAGGTGCTCACGGTGCCGCCGCTGAAGAACTTGCGCAGCGCGACGATGCCGCGCGGTGTCTGGACGTACTTGTCGGCAACAGCGCGTGAGACGGTGGCGACGTGGATGCCGAGCTGCTCGGCGACCTTGGTCATGGGCAGGGGGCGCAGAGCCTCGGGCCCTTCATCGAAGAACTCTCGCTGCGCCGCGACGACCGCCTCCAGCACGCGGAGCACGGTGCGCTTGCGCTGCTCGATCGCGTCGAGCAGGAAACTCGCGTTGGACAGGTTCGTGCGGATGAAGTCGCGCGTCGGCTTGGGGGCGGCGCGGTCCTTGGCGAGTTTGGCGTACTCCTGATTGATGCGCAGATTGGGCAAGCGCCGATCGTTCAGGTACGCGTAGTAGCGATCGTTCTCGGCGTCGTATTCGACGAACGCGTCGGGAACGATGGGCGGCTCGCTGGCTCGCTCGAGCTGGCGCCCGGGCGCGAGGCTGAGCGTCTTGAGACGAGCGACGGCCAGGCGGAGCGCATCGACACTCACGCCGAGTTTGCTCGCGATCTTCGGCTGGCGGTTCTGACGAAGGTCTTCAAGGTGATCCTGCACCAGGGCCCGCGCGAGCGTCCACGCGGCGCGGTCCTCATCGCTCTGGTCCTGATCAAGCCGGGCGTCGACCTGCAGCAGCAGACACTCCTTGACATCGCGCGCGCCGATGCCCGCGGGCTCGAGCAGCAGTTGAACGGCCTTGAGGGCGTGCTCGAGGTCCTGCACGCTCGGGCGCGGGCCGCTGCCCTGCGGCGCAGCGCGCTCGGCGATCTGCTCCAGCGGCGTGCGGAGGTAGCCGTCGTCCTCGATGTGGGCGATGATGATCTCGCCAAGTGCGCGCAGTTCGGGCTTGACCTCTGTGAGCCCCCACTGCTCCTGAAGCTGCTCGCCGATGGTGCCGACGCGGGCCTGGGTGTTGGCCATCGCGTCCATCTTCGAGTCGCGGTCGCCCTCATCACCACGGGCGCGGGGCTCGTACTCGTCCTCGCGGGTGCTGACGCGTTCCTCGAAGGCGTTCTCGGCCGCGTCGGGGTTGCTGGCCTCGAAACTCTCCAGGCGTGAGAAGTCGTCGCTGCCGTGCTCGGCGTCGACGTGGAGCGGCGCATCCTCGGCGGCATCGGCGGCGCTGGCGTCGGCGCGGTCGCGGAGCTGGTCGCCCGTGTCGCCGGCATCGCCCGTGTCGCTCGCGCCCGGCGCATCGCCGCCGTCGGCGACCTCGAGCGTCGCGTTGTTCTCCAGTTCCTGCTCGATGCGCTCCTCGAGCTCGGCCATGGACATCTGCAGAATCTCCATCGACTGGATCATCTGCGGCGCCAGCTTCATCTGCTGGCTCATGCGCATCTGTTGTGAGGTGTCAAAGCGCATGGTGTCCGTCCATCATCAGGCCGCCCGTGTGGGCACGATCAGTCCGCCGCCTCCGAGTCGTCCATCATCCCGCGGCGCTCGGCGATCGCATCGGCCAGCACCGCCTTGCTCGCAAACTCCATCGTCCCGCCCGTCGGCAGCCCACGCGCCAGCCGCGTGAGACGCACCTTCCGGCGTCGGCACTGCTCGCTGAGGTACAGCGAGGTCCCGTCTCCTTCCATCGTCGGATTCAGCCCCAGGATCAACTCCTCCACCGCCACGCCACCGGCGTTGCGGCCCGCATCATCCAACCGTTCCCACAGTTGCGGAATGGTCAGGTCCGATGGTCCGATTCCATCAAGGGGCGATAACCGGCCCAGCAGCACGTGGTACAGACCGCGGTACGCGCCCGTGCTCTCCAGCGCCAGCACGTCCCGCGGCTGTTCGACGACCATCACCACCGAGCGGTCACGCCGCGCATCGGCGCAGATCGGGCACAGGGCCTGCTCGGTGAGGTTGAAGCAGACGCGGCAGTTTCGCACCGCGCCCTTGAGCCCGCCGATGGCCGCGGCCAGCGACGACGCGACCGCCGACTCGCTCTTGAGAAGGTGCAGCGCCAGACGCTCGGCGCTGCGACGGCCGATGCCCGGCAGCCGGGCGAGTTCATTGATCAGGCGATCGACCGCCTCCGGGTAGCCCGTGGACTGCGAGAAGCCGCCGACACCCGCGCTGACACGCGCCGGGCCTGCCTTTCCACGCGCCGACCGCGCACGCGATGAGACCTCGGCGTTGGCCGGGCCGGCGGAAGTCGGCTTGCCTGAGTCTGACGCGTGCATCACGGAACTTATGGTAACCCCTCCGCCGGGGCGGCTGCACAAGCAAACCGCGGGCCAAACGCAGCCAAAATGGATGCGTCACCCTATGCTTGGGCATGATCCGATCGTGGAAGTTCATCGTCGCGCTGGGTCTTGGGCTGACCCTTGCCGGGCTGTACGCCCGCTACGGCGTGCGCGACAACGTGCTGCCGCGGAACTTCGGCGTCGTCGTCGAGGGGCAGGTGTATCGCTCGGGAAGGCTCACCCCCGCCGCGACGCAACTGGTGCACGACCGGACCGGGTTCCGGACGGTCATCGACCTCGGTGCGTACGTCGGCAAGCCGATCGATGAGCAGGTCGCCGCGAAGACCGCTCAGGCACTCGGCGTCAAGCGGATCAACTTCACAGATCTGGACGGCTACGGCGTCGGCAATCCGAACAGTTATGTCGCGGCGTTGCGGGCGATGAGCGACCCGGCCAACCAGCCTGTGCTGGTGCACTGCGCCGCGGGGGCGCAGCGCACCAGCGTGTGCATGATGCTCTACCGCAAGATCTACCAGGGCGTCCCGTTCGAGACCTCGATCGCCGAGGCGCTCGAGCACGATCACGACCCGCGCGACAATCCGCACCTGCGGGTGTATCTCCAGACCTATGCCGAGGCCATCGAGCGGGCGGTGCGGACGGGCGAGACGATCCCGTGGCCCGACGCGACAGATGCGACCGAATCGCCCGCCACGCCCGCGGCGACGGCGCCGATTACGGCACCGTGAAGCCGCCGTCGACAAGCAGGTCGGTACCGGTGATGAAGCTCGCCGCATCCGAGCACAGGAACAGCACCGCCGCGGCGACCTCTTCGGGCTTGCCCACGCGACCGATGGGGTGCATCGAGGCCATGTAGCTGCGCTTGTCGGCGTTGTCGGCGAAGCGGTCGTACATCTCCGTCTCGATCGCCGCGGGCGCGACGCTGTTGACGCGGATGCCGCTCTTTGCCCATTCCATCGCCGCGACCTTTGTCAGGCCCACGACCGCGTGCTTGGTGGCGACGTACACACCCATGCCCGGCATGCCGATCCGGCCGGCGACGCTCGATGTGTTCACGATCGCGCCGGCTCCGCCCTTGAGCATCGCGGGGGCCTGATGCTTCATGCTCAGAAGCACGCCCAGCACGTTGATGTCCATCACGCGGCGGTACTCGCTCTCGGTGGCCTCGGCGATCGGACCCATCGACTCGACGCCCGCGTTGTTGAACGCCCAGTCGAGTCTGCCGAACTTTGACACGGCAAAGTCGACCGCGTTCTTGGCGTCGCTCTCTTTGGAGACATCGCCCTTGAAGTACGCCGCGTCGCCGCCGGCCTGGCGTGCCAGATCGACCGTCCGGACCCCCTCCTGCTCACGACGTCCCGTGACGACGACCTTTGCGCCCGCGCGGGCGAAGGCCATCGCGGTGGCGCGGCCGATGCCGGATGTGCCGCCGGTGATAAGTGCGACTTTTCCAAACCCTGGGGTGTTGCTGCTGCCGCTCATTCTTCCTGCTCCGTATCAGTTCGGCCCGAACGAGCGCCGGTGTGCGAACCGCCCGCGCCGCACCGAAACACTCGGCGTGTGGGCAATGAATCATATTGATGCTTATCGATATGGCTGCGTGGCGCGCACCGCGACCTTCGCGAGCCCGGTTCACGGTGATGCGGCGATCACCGCTTCCGGGGGCTGCCGGTCTTCGTCTTTGCGCGCGATGAGCGCCGTGCGGAGCGGGCGGACGGCTCGCCGGCAATGACCGACGCGAACCCGGCGAGCACGTCCTCGTTGGCCGTGAGCATGTGGAACGGGCCGTCCTTTCGGACGCTGATCAGGCCGGACTTGGCCAGTGTGCGAACGTGGTGCGAGATCGTCGGCTGCGAGAGCTCGAAGTGTTCGCACACCTCGGTGCAGGTCATCGACCCCGCGCGACGCAATGCGCGGAGCATCTCAACCCGCGTGGGGTCCGCGATGGCCTTTGCAACTCGGACGATCTGGGCGTCTTCCATCGTGGCAGCCTAGGCCCTCATGTACGTCGCGCACAGCCTGGGCGGGCCGGATTCACCCGTGACCAGACCCGTTTGCGCCTGGCCGTAGCTGCTCAGGCCCGCACGCAGCATCATCGCGTCGACTTCCGCGAGCATCAGCGGCCAGGGCGGGCCGTCGCGATCATCGCTGGCCTGCTCATCTTCACGCGACCGCGCGATCACCACCGCGACGCCGCGCGGCGAGATCAGTCTGCCGATTCCCTGCGCCACGCACTCACGCACCGCCGGGCGGACGGACTGGAGCGTGTAGATCTCCACCACAAGGTCGAAGCGAGCCTGAAGCCGCGATGGCAGCTCGCACGCATCGGCAACAACGAAACGCTCGGCCATTCCGGGGTGCCGCCGCTGCGCCCACTTGATCGCGGTTGGCGAGCAGTCGAAGCCCAGCACGTCGTAGCCCCGGTGGCACAGCTCGGCGACGTCATCCCCCAGCCCGCACCCGACGACCGCGGCCCTGCACCCGGGCCGCACCACGCCGCAGGCGTCGCGATTGAGCCACTGGACCAGCAACGGATGCGGGCGAAGGTCCGCCCAGGGCACCCGCGTGGCGTCGTCCTCCGCACAGCGATAGATCTCATCGAAGAAGTCCGTGTGCTCGGCCATCCGGCATCGATTCACGGGCAGCTCATCGGCGCTCGGCGACGGCTTGGTTTCAGCCATCACGCCCGGGGGCATCATGATGTCGGGATTGATCGCCGTCGGCTGCTTTCGCGCTGCGGAGTCATCGAGAACCATGGGTGTGCTCCCGTGCTGGCTCGCGCCAAATGCCCGCTGCCGCCGCACCGCACCCCACAGACACCAATCGCGAAACGTCCAGACCTCTTCAGCCTAACCGGATCTTGATCATCTGCAAGGGAAAAAACCTGAGTTCGACCGGGGTTTGCCGCGTGTTCGCATGAACCGATGACAAACTTAAGCCTCGGAGGCCCGAAGGTTTGTGGATCGCTCAACCTCTGATCCGCGGCCGTGCGCGATATCGGGGGCACCCAAAAAAGCACGCACCCCGGCGCAAGGCCGGGGTGCGTGGGATCAATTCAGATCGAGCGTGTCAGCCTGAGCGAGACTCAGGGCTGGCAGAGACCGTTGAAGAAGTAGGTGAAGAAGGCGGTGAAGTCGCCGTTGTCGACGGTGGTATCGGGGCCGCCACCGATGTCGAGGACGGTCAGGCCGTCGGTGTTGCCCAGGTCGGCAACGAGACGGGCCGGATCGGACTCATCGAGGAAGAACGCGGCGAAGAAGGCGGTGAAGTCGCCGTTGTCGACCACGCCATCGGGCGACGGATTGCCGTCGGTGTCGGCGATGTCGGCGGGGTTGACGCAGGGGAGGTTGTTATAGATGTTCGCGGCGTTGGTGCCGGTGCCAGCCGCGTTGGTCGAGAAGACGAAGTTCGCCAGACGCGAGTTCGTAAAATTGTACGGAGCGACGCCGAGGTAGTACGTGCCCGCGGGGAGCGCGCCCTGACCGCCGACGAAGTTGGCGGTGTGGGGGGCGTAGTTGCGGACGGGAGCGGCCTGACCGAAGCTGAAGGCCGTGGAGGACGAGCCGGCGTAATTGTCGTCACCCTGAGCCAGCAGCGCGCCGGTGCTGCTGTACAGAGCGGCGATCGAGTCGTTGACATTGGCGGGGCCGCCGGCGTAGACCGAGCCGAGCGTCGTCACGTCAACGAAGTTCGACACGGAGGTCGGGGCCAGCGTCTTGAACTTGAACCAACCCTCGCGCGGGGTGCTGGTGAAGGCCGACGTGCCCGAGACGGGCTGGGCCGAGCCGCCGTGGATCACACCGAGGTTGGTCAGCGCACGAACGTTGTAGTTGATAGTCGCCGTGGCCGTGCGGGCCTGATCATCAGCGATGTTGACGGCGATGGGGTAGGTGCCCGCGGCAAGAGACGGGTTGCCGGCGACCGTCGCGGTCCAGATATTGCCGGAGGTGTTGGAGAACGTCAGAGCCTCGGCCGAGGGGCCGGTGCCGGTGACGACCAGACCCGTGGACGTCGGGCAAGCGCCCGGCGTGATGGTCACGGTCACATCACGGCTGATCGACTCGCCCTCGAAAACCGCGGTGCTCGATCCCGTCGCGACGATGGGGCTGAGAGAACCGACGATCGCCGTCGCGGTCAGCGACAACGGGTTCAGCGACACGCTCGCCGTGGACGCGTTGAACGGAGTCGAGAGGACGAACCCGGTCGCCCAGTTCATCACCGCCGCGTAGTACGTGCCGGCGGGCAGTGTGGCGAGGCCGTTCTGACCCGCGGCGTTCGTCGTAAACGGGGCGTAGGGACGGGCGGGGCTGGCAAAGCCGAAGCTCAGCAGCGACTCATTGCGGCTGCCGAAGTCGTCGTCGCTCGCGACGAGCGTGCCGGCGGCGTTGAAGATGCCCAGAACCGTGTCGCCGTTGGTCGGCGGATTGTTGAGCGTGTGGAAGTCGAACGCGGTGCAGGCGTCCGAGCCGCTCGTCGTCGTGAACTTGAACCAGGCCACCTCGCCCGCGGCGGGAACGACCCCCGCCGAAGCCGTCGAGGTAAGCGTGCCGAGATCCGTCGCGACAACTGCCGCGGCGTTGGCCACGCCAGAGCGAGACAGATCGTCGGTCGCGGTGATCGGGAGGAGCTTGCGGCCCGGAGTGACAGCGCCGACAACCGCGGTGGCGGTGTAGGTCGTGAAGCTCGTCGGGGTGAACGTCGTCAGGCCGGGAACGCCCGTCAGCGCCGACAGATCGCCCTCGACAAGGAGCGTGGAGCTGGTGGGATTGGTGCCCGGGGTGATGGTCACGTTGATGGTGACCGTGTCACCCGCCGCACCAGGGCGGTCGGTGGAGGCCGAAGCGACAGCCGGCGGCGTGGGGACGAGGTTGGGGTTCACGACCATCGTGAACCAGTTCTGGAAGCCGCGGTCACTGGCCGGGAACGCGACACCGGTGGTGTCGAAAGTCGTGAAGTTCGCACCGCTGACACGGAGGTTGAAGTCCGTCGCCGAGGTGATGCGGCTGCTGGTGATGGCGTTGGGGAAGTCCAGACGCGCGCCGCTGCGGAAGTTGTCATCGGTCGGGTTCGCCAGGTTCGTCGCCTGATTCGAGCCCGAGAACGCGACGTAGTAAGTGCCCGGGGCGTACGTGCGGCGGAGGCCGGCGGGCAGGCCCGTGCCGATCGTGATCGGACGGTCATCATTGATGCCGCGGAGATTGTTGTCGGCGGCGTTGATGATGTTGAAGTTCGAGTCGTACACGACGATCGCCGTGTCGTTCGTATTCGTCGGCGTATTGGTCAGCGTGATCTCGCCGGCGATGATCGTCGTGCCGAGGCTCACGGGCGTGACGGGCGTGCGCTCGAGCGTGATGGTGTAGGGCTGAGTCGTGGCCGTGGCGCCGACGACGGAGACAAACACCTCTTCCTCCCTGCCGAAGGAGTAGTACTGGAGGCTGCGGGCGGAGCTCGGGGTCACGCCGGCTCGGCCGACGTCAGCCGTCGCCACGCTCGCGTCGCTGGCCGTGTTGATCACGCCGCTGGACTGCGACAGGCCGCGGAGGCTGAAGGTCATGGTCCCGGTGTTGGCCGTGTTCATGATCAGCCGGTTGCGGTAGATGCCCAGTGCGGCCGGCGTGGTCTTGATGCGGTAGTAGTCCGCCGTCGTGGCGAGCGTTGACGTCGTCACGGACGAACTGCCCGTGCTGGTGCCGGTGATGGTGTCACCGGAGGCCATCGTGAACGAGTTGGCAACGGTCTTGGCGTTGTTGGGCTCGGTCTCAACGAAGTTGGTCTGAGCGAACGCGCTCAGCGGGGCGGCGAGCATCGCCGCGGCAGTCAGGGAACGGATCTTGGTACGTGTCGTCATGGTCTGGATCTCCTGTCTCTGTTAAGAGAGCGTGTCCGTGATCGGGCAGAAACAGCCCACAGCGCGAGCGCAGGGGTCGGGACATCCCCGACAAAGAACCTGCCTAATGCATGTTCGCACCGTCCACGGAAACCGCGGTAGAGTTTACCACCGATCTCCAATCCTTCACGAAATGTTGTCGCATTGAATGGCATTTCGTGCTTGAGAAGCCGGACATTCAAGGGGATCCCTTCGTTGCCCCCGATCAATTCGAGGGCTACGAGATACCGCGAGCGTTTGTACTCTGGTCGGTGTTGTTTGCCTCGCTCGAGACCTCTCAAAAAGACGAACGCCCCGGTTGCCCGGGGCGTTCGCGATCAGACATTGATCTCAGACTGGCTCAGGCCGTTCAGGGCAACGGCAGCGGGCAGCCCTGGAAGAAGTAGGTGAAGAAGGCGGTGAAGTCGCCGTTGTCGA
>JAJTHN010000011.1 GCA_021297895.1 Phycisphaeraceae bacterium
GCAGGACTTCACCGGCGTGCCCTGCGTCGTTGACCTTGCAGCCATGCGCGAAGCCATGAAGGCCCTCGGCGGCGACCCCTCGGCCATCAACCCACTGGTTCCCTGCGATCTGGTCATTGATCACAGTGTTCAGGTCGACGCTTTCGGTGCCGGCGAGGGCTGCTGCAAGCGATACGTGCTCATCCTCCTTCCGCATGAGCCGCGAAGGCCGAGCACTGGCGAGGCCTCGCTCACGCCTGAGACGACACGATCCGGGTTACTTGCCCCATTAGGAACTCGATCGTCACCACCAAGCCGACCTGGGGGCGCATGCCCGCGCACGCATGCACCGGAGCCCGCACCCGCGACGCCTCATTGTTCGTATTCTGATCGGTAGTTTGGATGAGCAGATCGACATACACATCGCCGTGAATGGAAGTGTGCTCAACCGCGAGCACCTTCGCTCGAACGCTGCCCGTGATCGGTCCGGCCATCATCAACTCCCAATCGTCACACTTCCAATTTGGCAGCACTGGCGTCGGTTGCCCGACCATGAAACCCGCGGGCCTAAACTTCTGGTATGAGCGAAGTTCTTCAACAGTATCGCCCAGGCAGCAAGGTCCGCGTCATTCAGCAGATGCCACGCCAGGAGCGTGGCGGCGGCACGTTGACGACCGAAGTCGTCGGCACCGTTGTGCGCGCTGAGCAGATGAAGACCGGCTCGTGGTACGCCCACGGCAAGAACGACAAGCTGTGGCTCGATCGCCTCGTGCTCAAGAAGGCCGATGGGGAGATGGTGTTCCTGAACCTTGATCAGTACACGAAGGTCGACTTCGTCGACTGATGGGGCGGATGCAGGCTCAGTTCTAAGTCGGGGTGCGGCACGCCGGGATTGCCGCGCTGATCACTCGCCGCCGCGGGCCTGCATGAGCGGCTGGAACTCGCCAATTTGGCTCAAAAAGACAACGGGGCCGGCTCTCGCCGGCCCCGTGTCACGTTCAGTCGTTCACGCCGCGGTACGACCGCGAGGTGAGGCCCCGCGACGATTCGGGGGCCGACGCCTGGGTGCCGACGCAAGCTGCGTGGGTGGACCGCTCGGGCGAGAGCGTGAGCCCTTCAGCCCGGGTCCCGGCACCCCAGAGGTCACTTCTTCTTCTTCGCGGCCTTCTTCTTGGCCTTCTTCTTGGCAGCCTTCTTCGCCATGGGTGCTCCCCGGACTTCGTCCGGTTCAAGGAACTCCTCGGCTGCCGCACGCTCCAAGCGCGCGACCGAGGAGATGGATCATGCTCACGTTGGGTCTCTATCGGACACGGCGCGGGCCATTCTTGAGACACACAACGGCTCGGAGCGCTCTCCGAGCAGATACACAAGAACGGTTTATGCGCGCTTTGTCAAGCCATCGATCAATGTGGATGAGTTTTTTTGTCCTCGCGCGAGCGTCGCGCTGCGCTCATGCACGCACCATCTCGAGAGCGCACGGCACGACATCGCTCCGCATCGCGCATCGGCGCATCGCGCTGAGCGTGCGCGAGTCTGATCCATCGCCGGGCCTGTCCTCTCCGCGCGATCTCGCCGCTGCGCGGGTCGCCGCCGACACAAGCGTGGCGCGAGCCGGCGCGGCGATGCCCCATCGTCACTCCACACTCGATGCGCGCGAACCGGCGCGACAAATCGGTCCGCCTCTTCCGCTCTGAGCCATGGAGCAAATTGTCGACCATGCACGCCCCGTGCGCCCGCCTCCTGCCGACGCGATTCGGCGGCCACCGATCACCGGGCTCCGCCGCATCCGCACCGCGGGCCCCGACCCCAAGATAAACGCGGGAATTCACGGACAAATCGCGCGTATCGCCGAGTCTCACGCCGGCCACTCATCAACGAATTGATCACACCATTGGATCATGCTGGCCAAGGGTCGATCTGCGTGTACCTTTAGGCACCCCACCCCCGGAGAATTCCCATGTCCATCCGTAAACGTACCACCATTCTTCGCCGCGCAATGCCGCGCGTGCGCTCGCTTCTGACTGCCGTTCCCGTGCTGGCCACGATCGCCGTCGGCTCGCTCGCCATGTGCCCGCACATCGGTGTGAGCAGCGCCTTGGCGCAGGGCGGAACGGCCTTCCTCTATACCGGCTCGTTGCGCACGCCCACCGGGCCGTACTCCGGTCTGGCTGAGTTCCGCTTCTCGCTGTTCAATAGGCCCTTCGGCGGCGAACTGGTCGGCTCGCCGAGCACGCTGCTGTTCTCAGAGATCAACGTCATCGACGGCGTCTTCAACATCTCGCTGGACTTCGGTGCCAACGCTTTCAACGGCGACGCGCGGTTTTTGCAGATCGATGTCCGCACGCCGCAGAGTGGCCCCGAGTTCATCACCCTCTCGCCACGCTCCCCCGTAGGCGCATCGCCCGTTGCCATCTTCGCCCTTCGCAGCGCCTCGAGCACCCCCGGGCCCGTCGGCCCACCCGGTCCGGCCGGCCCCGCTGGCCCGGAAGGCGCCGCTGGCGCCTCACCCTTTACCCTGGTTGGCGGCAACGCGTCCTTCGGGAGCGGCGCGCTGCTCTTGGGAGCAACCTCCGCGGCTGCCAACACACGGATGCGTCTGGTCCCCGCGCTCCCCTCCGCCGGCGGTAGCACCCTTGTCAGCGAGAGCCCGTCCATCACCGATGGCACCGCCAGCGCGTTCGGCGTCGTCGGCACCACGAGCGCCACCGCGCCATTTGCCACGTCCGCCGGCGTGTTCGGCCAGTCCACTGCCGCCTTCGGCCCTGCGCACGGTGTTCTGGGCCGCGTTTCGTCCGCAGCGGGCAACGCCGTTCGCGGCGAGAGCAGCGCCACCTCCGGCGTGGCGATCGCCATCGCCGGATCGGCCTCCAGCAACGCGCTCGGCGCGTTTGCCATCTCAGGCCGAAACACCGTCACCGGCGTCAACGGCGCCGCCGGCGGCTACGGCGACCTGTTCACCCCGAATTCCGCCGGCGTCAGCCCGCTGCTGACCGGCCCGGTCGGCATCGCCGGCTCCACCGCGAACACCACATTCGGCGCAGGCGTCCTCGGCGTCGCGGAGATCAACGGCTCGTCCTCGTCCAGCACGATCGACCGCCCGACCTTCGGCGTCGTCGGCCTCTCACGCGGCAATGACCGGACCATCGCTGTCGCCGGGTACGACAGTTCATCCACCGGTTCCCTGAACTTCCGCGCCGCGGTGTACGGCGAGACCCGCGCGGACCCCGTCAGCAGCCCGAATGTCTACGCCGGCTACTTCAAGGGCAAGACCGCCGTGGTCGGATCCCTGAGCAAGTCCGGCGGATCGTTCAAGATCGACCACCCGCTCGACCCCGCCAACAAGTATCTCTATCACTCGTTCGTCGAATCCCCGGACATGCTCAACATCTACAGCGGCGTCGTTCGCACCGACGACCGCGGCTTCGCCACCGTCACGCTGCCCTCGTACTTTGAGGCCCTCAACACCGACTACCGCTACCAACTCACCATCATCGATGAGTCCGGAAGCGACGAGTTCATCCAGGCGAAAGTCGTCTCCAAGGTCAAGAACGGACAGTTCGTCCTTCGCACCAGCAGCCCGAGCACCGAGGTCTCATGGCAGGTCACGGGCATCCGCAACGACGCCTGGGCTCGCGCCAACCGCATTGTTCCCGAAGTGGACAAGGTCGGCTCGGCCAAGGGCACCTACCTGCACCCGGAACTCTTCGGCGCCGCGGTAACGCCGCCCGATCAGCGAGCCGGACTGGGCGAAGAGGTCAAGCCCTGACGCTGCCCGCCGTCCCGCGGCTACTTGATGCGTGAGACCTCGACCTTGCCCCCGGCGATGTCCTTGATCGCCAGCCCCATCGCGCTGAGTTCTCCGCGGATCGCGTCCGAGCGTGCGAAGTCCTTCGCCTTTTTGGCGGCGGCTCGCTCGTGGAGTTTGGCGATCACGCCGGGGTCGGGGCTCAGCCCGTCGATGAACACGCCGATATCCGTCGTCGATGTCGCCGCGCGCTCCAGCGACAGCACGCCCAGCACGCGGTCGATCGCCCGCATCGCCCGCGCGTCGGCGGGCGTCGGCGTGCCGATGCCGGACACGAAGGTGTTGATCGCCCCGAGTGAACCGGCGATGTTCAGATCCTCGCTCAGGCACGCCGCGACATCGCGCAGCACCGGCATGTCGGGCAGTGGCGACGCATCCGCCGCATCGGCCGGCGCTGCATCGGCGACTTTGCGCCAGCGATCGATCATGCGCTGCGCATCGCGAACCCCCTGCTCGGTGAAGTCGGCGTTGGTGCGATAGTGGGTGTTGATCAGCGCCAGCCGGATCGCCCCGGCCTGATGGCCCTTCTCCAGCAGATCACGGATGGTGTAGAAGTTGCCCTTGCTCTTGGACATCTTCTGGCCGTTGATGAACAGATGCCGCGCGTGGAACCACACCCGCGCGAACACGGGTGATCCGCTGGCGGAGCATGACTGGGCGACCTCGCACTCGTGGTGCGGAAAGATGTTGTCCTCCCCGCCGGAGTGCAGATCGATCGTCCCATCGGCCCCGGCCAGGCGATTCGCGGCCATGACCGAGCACTCGATGTGCCAGCCGGGATAGCCCTCGCCGTACGGGCTCGGCCACTTCATGATGTGGCTGCGGTCTTCCTTCCAGAGCAGAAAGTCCGCGGGGTGCTCTTTGCCCGACTGGTTCTCATCGCTCACGCGCCCGCCTGCGCCGGCTCGCAACTGGTCGAGCGTGTTGCCGCTGAGCGTGCCGTACGGCGGGAACGACTGCACCCGGAAGTACACCGCCCGCTGTCCGCTCTTTCCGGCGACATACGCGTGGCCCTTGTCGATGAGCTTCGCGATCATCTCGAGCATCTGCGGGATCATCTTTGTGGGCCGGGGCATGAGCGTCGGATCGGCCTGCGCGTCGATCGCCACGCCCAGCCCGAGCGTGCGAGCGTCCTGCAGAAATCGCTGCGCGTAGAACTCCGCGATCGCGTACGGATCGCGCGGATCGATCGATGCTCCGGGCGGCAGCTTTCCCGCCTTCTTGGCCTCCTCAAGCCGGCGACCCGCGACCGCCATGCGGTCCTCGCCGTTCTCGCCGCCCTCGGCATCGTCGGTCATGTGCCCGACGTCCGTGATGTTCATCACGTGAACCACACGCCGCCCCGCCGCGCGTTCGGACGCGGGCCGGGCGTCGTTCTCCAGTTCGCACATCGGCGATTGGATGAACCGCCGCAGCAGATCCGCGGCCAGGAATGATCGGAAGTTCCCGACGTGCGCATCGTCGTACACCGTCGGCCCGCAGGAATAGAACGTCACGCGACCGGGATCCGCGGGGCGGAATGGCTCGACTCGTCGGCTCAGCGTGTTGTACAAGCGCAGCGGCACCGGTTGCTCCAGGTGGAAAGGGGTGATCTTTGGCAAGAAAAAGCGCCGAGGCCCGGGGTGCCATCCGAGCGATGCTCGGCTGACACGCGGGGCGATCGGCGCTGGGTCGATCGTCGGATTGTTGCCCGTCCCGTGCCGCCGCGGGGCGGTGCGGGCGGAGCCCCGGCGGATCAGTTCCCCGCCCGGCCCGTGAGGGTGTACAGACGGTTCTGGTTCAGGATCGGCACGTTCGTCGCCGCGGCCTGGGTCACCAGCCGGTCATACTCGCGCTGGATCTGCTGAAGCCGCAGGAAGTCCTGGATCTGCCCGATCGGCGCATCGGTCGGCGGCTGGGGCGGCAGCACCGGTCGCGAGCCAAGGATCAGGAAGTCGACATCGCCCGTGAGCTGATCGCTCAGGCGGCCACCCCACGCCGAAATCATCGCCTTGATCTCGCCGGCGCCCTCGGGTGTCGAGGTGCCCGTGAGATTCGGGTCGAAGTTGCCGAAGACCACGAAGGTGTAGACCTTGTTCGGGTCGTACACCGGGTTGGCGATGACATCACCCTTGACGATGCCGTGGCCGCGACGCGGGCGGATGACCCGGGCGGTGGACCCGTTCTCCTCAACACGCGTCACCTCGATCGTCGCCTTGCCAGCGCTGTACTCGCCGGTGCTGCTCGGGCGGATCGCCGCGGCACTGGTGTAGACCTCGAAGGTCATCCCGACAAACGCCTTCTGATTCCTGCCGAGGTTCAGGTAAACCAGCGACGGGTCGATCGAGTCAAGACCGGCGATAAGTCCGTCAACCAGCGCAGCCTCATCGGCCGGACGCAGGCCCTGGTTGCCGCGGCCGCGGGAGAGCTCGCTGAGCTTGTCCTGCAGGATCCTGTTCTCGTCCTCGAGCTTCTTCTTCTGGTCCATGAGCCGGGCGCGCTCGTCGTTGGCCTCGGCGCGGATCCGGTCGATCTGGGCCTTCATGTCGCTCGTGGCGCTCTCGATCTGCGTCCGGAACGTGTTCGCGTTGGCGCCGAACTGGTTCACCTCGTCCGTGGCCTTGCCCAAGGCCGCGGCGGTGCTGGCCGACATCGCATCCACGCGGTCGCGCAGCTCCTTCATCGTGCTCTCGGCGGCCAGACGAGCATCGTCTGCCTCTTTCGCAGCTCGGCGGGCTGCGTCCCGCTCCGTCCGCAGGCGGCTGATCGCGCTGGCCAGGCTCGTCGCGTTGTCGTTCTCCTTGAGGATCGTGTTGATGTTCGACACGAGATTCGAGAGCCGTCCGGTACCCGTGCCGGTCACCTTCTCGCCGAAGGATCGGGACAGATCGCTCAGGTGCCCGACCAGGCTCTTGCGTGAGCCGCGAGCCTCCTCGATGAGTTCACGCGTGGCGGGCTGGTTCCGCTCGCTATCGCGGACGATGTCCGTCGTCTCCGTCCGCAGGCTCGCCAGAGTCTGGCGCTCGGTGTTGCGCTGGTTGTACATCACCAGTGTGAGCACGAAGAACGTGATCGTGGTGATCACCAGAACCACCACGGTAACGACCAGGCCGGTCGACGAACTGGAGCGGGCTGCCATGCAATCACCTTTCAGAGCGCCTCGCGGCGCAGACGCGGACCCTGTGCGCCGACATCCGTCGACGCCGCCAAGACGATAAGTGTCGCGTCTCCGAGCCCCGGGGTCAAGATGCCCGAAGAGAACCCGACCAGACCGACAACTTTCCCCAGCCACTGGACACACGCGGCACCCGGGCCTATGCCGTAGCCCATTCACCTACACTCCGGTACGGGGAGCCCACCGTTCCCGGGCGGCATCCGCTATCGTCAGTCCGCTCCAACGGCCGATCCTGAGACTCCATGTCCACGCCGCGACAAACCGACCGTGGCCCCGACCATCCCGAAACCGCCGGGCCGGTCCCCCTCGTGCTCGTCGGCGGCGGGGGTCACGCGATGGTCGTCGCCGAGGCCGCGCTGCTCTCGCGCTATCCGGTCGCCGGCTTCCTTGATGACGACCCCGCCGCGCCGCTTTCGGCGATCCTCATCGACCTGCCCCATCCATTCTCTACGCCGGCGCACCTGGGCGGTCTGGTGGAGTTCGAGCGGCTGGTCGACCGCCACTGGATCATCGCTGTTGGCGACCTGCGCACCCGCCGCAGCATCCTGCGTCAGCTCGCCTCCCGCGCCGGAGTCCTCGGTCTGTCCGACCACCCTGCGGTCACGCCGTCGAACGCGGCCCCCGGGCCCGAGACCGCCGGCTCCGCCGACTCGGGCAGCGAGTCGAAGTGGCCCGCAACTGGTGGGACCAACCCGATCGGCGCATCCCTTGCGCACCCGCGACTGGTGTCGACCAGCCGCATGCCCGAGCCCTCGCCCACATCGACCACCGCCGGCGCGCGGTCGGTCGTTCATCCCGCGGCGTTCATCTCACCCTCGGCGCTGGTCGGTCCGGGTGTGTACGTCGGCCCGCGCGCTCTGATCCACGCGCGGGCGCGCATCGGGGCGCACGCCATCATCAACTCGGGGGCGATCGTCGAGCATGACTGTGTGGTCGAGGAGAACGCGCACATCGCCCCGGGTGTCGTGCTCGGCGGCGCTGTACACGTGCACCACGACGCGATGGTGGGGCTCGGCGCACGGGTTCTGCCCGGTGTCCATATCGGCGCCGGTGCGACGGTGGGCGCCGGCGCGGTGGTCACGGCCCCGGTTGCTCCGGGCCGGACCGTCGTGGGCGTGCCGGCGCACGAGCCCTGACCCCCGCGGCAAAACGACAACCGGCTCATCCAGAGGATGAGCCGGCTGCGACGAACGGGTCAAACGCTTTGGGGTGGGTCGAGACTCAGGCCCGCTGGCAGAACACCCAGTTGGTCCGGGTGGCCGGGTCGCGGTACATGTGGATCTTGACGTTGGTGGGCTTCATCTTGAAGTTGAAGGTGTAGGGGAACGCGAGGTTCAGGTTGTTCGCGGCGACGCCCTTGCGGAACGAGCCGTAGAACAGCCCGTTGTTGGTGCAGGGGGCGATTTGCGTGAAGTAGTGACGGCCCTCGAAGTTCGGGATCGCCACGCCGCCCAGCTCGGACTGGTAGCGGTTGACCATCACGACCTTGCCCGAGTCGTCGATCTTGACGCAGCCGAAGTCGAACGAGTCGATGTCGGCGCGGGTCAGGTTCGCGAGGTTCGCGAAGACCTCCGGCGGAACGAAAGAGCCGGGGGTGCTCGGGGCGTTGCGGTTCATCATCCGGTCACGAAGCATTGAAGCGCTGCTCACTGGTTGTCTCCTTGCGTGTTCTGGGTGCTGGCCTTCCATTCGGCCTTGATGACGGGCTTGTCACCATCGAGCTCGAATGTGACGGTCTTGGTGGGATACTGGCTTTCCAGGTGCTGGCTCAGCTCCTGCACGGTCTGGAGCAGCTGGAAAGTCGCGGGGTTCCCGGTCGCCGGGAGGTTGCCGTAGGTCTGGTACAGGTCGTTGAGCTGGGATTCGAGACTCCGCACCATGTCGACGATGCTCTCCGCGTCCGACGCGCCGATTTCCTGCTGCAGCCAGTCGCGCTCGGCGTACAGCGCTTCGAGCTGGTCCTCCATCGTTCCGTTTGTCACTTCGTTCATCGCGGGATCCTTTCTGAGAGAGCGTGCTTGACCCGTCTCGACGCCCGCCCGACGCACTTCAGGGCCGACGCCGCTTCGTGTTTCTTTGCTCCGAGTCAGGCCGCGCGACGGATCGGCTGGGCCAGGAACTCGGTGATGGTCGTGATATCGGTCGGCGTCAGCAGGCCCTCGACCTCGCCGAGGAGCATGCTGATCGATGTGCCGCGGAAGGCCGACTCGGCATCCGCGACGCCCGTCCGGAAGATGCAGTAGTTCGCCTTGGTGTTCAGCGCGATCCAGCGGCTCTTGAGCTCGATGTAATTAATCGCAAGAGTCTCGGCGATCTGCTCATCGTCCTCGATCGTCCGCAGAAGATTGCAGAGATCATCGCGCAGCGCTGTGATCCACGCGAGCGTCCGCGCGACCATCGCCGGGTCCGCGTCCGGCCAGGTCTCCAGCGCTTCGCGGATCTTCGTTTCGATCTGAGGGTTGGTGAGGGTCTCGATTGCGCGCTGGAGCGTCGACGGTTCTCCGCGGAACTTTGTGGTTTGCCGGTCGGATGGAACTCGGTGAGTCGCCTCTCCGTCCGGCACCCTTGCATCGGACGGTTGTGCGCCGCGGACAAGGTCTGACTTCTCACACTTTCGCTCATCCACCTTCGCGGGCGGGAGTCCGGCTCGTCACAGCCCGCACAGTCCGCACAGGCCTACCGCCGGAACCCAGCCATCACTCCCGAGCCCCCGGCCCGCGGGCAACCGCAAGCCATCCATCGGCTCACGCGCACTTGCCGCGCGTTGCCCCGATCGCCTCCTCTCCCTGCCCGGCGTAACCGCCGCCGTCGATCCGGGAATCACCCCATCGGATCACATCCACAGGGTGGCTGTCACCGGGACACCATCTTTGGGTGGCATCTTCGATCCGGCGGCGTCCTTACCAGAAGGACGCCCGCGTTTGGTTCGATAAGACGAGGGGAAGTCATGCGGGCAACCAAGTGCCTCGCACGCCAGCCGACGTTGTGAATAGTCCCGCAGCGCCAACCCCAGACGAGCGATCGAAACGCAGGAGCGACCGGACGTGAGCCCTCAACCCTCGCAGCCCATGCAGCCAAGCCGACCGCCTGCGTCACCCGTGGGCGGGCACGATGAACTCCTCAGCGCGCTCGATGAACAGGCCCGCCTGGCGCAGACACTGCGCGAACTCGTCCGCGAAACGCTCGAACCATCCACCGCGAGCGGGGACTCCGCCTCCGCTTCCGATGCCACGCCGGCCGACGCGAGCGACACCGCCGCTCCGACGACCAGCGATCCTGACAAACCCGCCGACCCGTCCGCACGCGAGGCCCTCGCCGGTGAGGCGTGCGCGTGGCTCGATAAACTCCGCGCTCTGCCCATGTCCGAAGGCGCGCAGCCGATCGCGGAGCTCGCCGACGTTTCCTCGCGGGCGTTGCGGAAGGCACTTGAGACCGTCGGCGCGCATGACGATGCGACGATGGCCCTGCTTGATGAGCTCGCGGCGACCGTCGAGAGCATGATCGGCGAGTTCCGTACCGCTGGAGGCGCTCGCGCGCCGGAACGGTTGCTCGCAGAGCTCCGCGATATCGCCGGCCCTCAGCAGGACCAGCCGACCCCTGACGCAACGACGGCATCGGCGGGCGAAGTCATCACCGATGCTGCCGAGTCGGTCGCCGATGCACCCGCGAGCCCGCCGCAAACGCTCCAGCCGCAGCAGCCGCCGGAACCACCGGTCGCCGAAACACAGCCCCTGGCACTGCCGAATGCCGAGCCGGAGCCCGATGGGGTCATCGAGCCGATCGCCTCGTCCGAGCCACTGAACACCGAGCCCTCAGCGAACATCGAAGCTCTGCCGGAGGCAACGCTTTCCGACGCGCAGCCCCCCGAGACCGTCGACGCGGTGCTCCCGGCGAGCGATCCTGATCCCGCCGCGGCGTTGTCGGAGCTCTCCGCCCAGCTCGCCGCACTGGCCGATCGCATCGACCTGACCGAGCCACCCGCCCCCGCCACCTCTGCGGAGCCCGCCACGCCCGTCGGGTTCGACACGCTCGCATCGCCGACATCCGATCCCGCGGCCGAAGCGGAACTTCAGCTCCCTTCCGAAGCCACACCCACCGACGAAACCCCGTCCGAGCCCGAGGCGGTCCAGCCCGCGGCCGAGCAGTCCTTCGACTCGCCTTCACCTGGTGAGTCTGATCCGGCCTCTGAAGCGCCGATCGCCGCGGCACAGCCTGCCGTCGCTGCGACGGACTTCGATCTGTCGATCGATCCGCAGTTCACGATGCCGCACCCGCCCGAGCCGCCGGTCGCCCTGGTCGTCGCGCCGCCCGCGATCGACTTCAACGCGATCAATACGGACACGGCCGAGACTTCCGCATTCTCCGAACCGGAGCCGGAGCCCATTGCCGAGGTTCCCGCGGACGCGACCGAGGCCCTCGCCGACGCCAACACGGAGAACCCGGTCTCGTTCGAAGTCCCCGCTGAGCCGTCTGTCGAGCCCGCGGCCGATTTCCCAGTCGAGATCGCGACCGATCCGGTCGCCAGCTTGCCCGAGGCAACCCCAGACCAGCCCGTCGAGCCCGTCGAGCCCGCCGCGCTATTCGTACCGCCTGTCGCCGACGCTCCGGCGGTCGACGCCGTCTCGGCGGACGCGCCGTTGCCGTCGGGCGAACTGACCGCCGAGCAGATGGCCGCGCTGATGTCCGGCGGACTCGACCCGACCCCGGGCGACGCGATGGCCATCCCCGCGGCACAGTGGGGGTCCTTCCCGCTGTCGCTCGAGGCCAGCCGGGTCGAGCAGTTGCAGTTCATGGTCGCCGCGGCGAAGGTGCACCTTGAGAACCTGAACGTCGGCTTGGCCCAAGCGGCGGAGTTCAGCACGCGAGCCGACGGCTGCCAGACGCTCCGCGAACTGGCCAACGCGGTCGACGTCATCGCGGAAGCCTTCAACTTCGACTGCCTCGGTACGCTCTCACGCCTGTATCGCGAGGCCCTCAACGCGTTGCCGACGGTCAACGACGAGGTGCTCCCGGAACTTCTTGTCCGCGTTGTCGCCATCGCGGGCCTGTTCGAGCAGTACCTGCTCGGGCTGGAAGTCGGCATGGAGATGCGCTGGCAGACCGAACTGATTTCAAGACGCGTCGGCCGACTTTGCTCGGGTCGCACGCTCGCTGAGAACATCACCGGCTGGCACAAGGGCGAGGTCGCGCGCCTGCTGGAACTCGACGGAGTGAACGAGCCGATTAGCCCCGTACCGGTCGAGGGCGGACCGAGCGTTGAGATTGCTCCGGGCTGGTTCTGTCACCCGGTGCTCGCCAAGTGGTTCGATCCCGAGGCGGCCGCCGCCGCCGCGGCCGCGGCCGCCGCGAACACCGCTGCGCAGAAGCAGGCCGAGGGCAACACCTCTCTGGTCCGTGTTCCGGCGGTTGTGCTCGACAAGCTCCTGGACACGGTCTCGCAGCTCGTGCTGAGCAAGAACCGCGTCGTAAGCCTCTCCCGCGCGCTGCACACCGAAGAGGGGCGTCAGCATCGCATGGAGGAACTGGCGACGACCGCCGACGATCTGACCCAGCTCTGCTCGGACCTGCAGTTGATCATGATGCAGGCCCGCATGCAGCCGGTGGGCAAGCTCTTTGAGCGCTACCCGCGCGTCATCCGTGATGTCGCTAGCGTCGCCGACAAGACCGTCGAACTGAAGCTCGAAGGCGGCGCGACGCTCGTGGACAAGCACGTGTTCGAGGGTCTGGGCGAGCCGCTGGCCAACCTCCTTCGTGCCGTGGTGCAGGGCTCGATCGAAAAGTCCGATGCCCGTACCGCGCTGGGCAAGCCCGCGACCGCCGTGCTCGTGCTGCGGGCGGAGAACCAGGGCTCGCAGGTCTTCATCACCCTCTCTCACGACGGCACCCCGCCCGACCGCGTCGCCATCTTGCAGAAGGCCGTCGAAAGCGGGATGCTCACCGAGGCCGAGATGGACTCCATCGCCGAGAACGACATTCCCTCGCTGCTCTTCCGCGATGGCAGCGGCGATGCGGCTCTGGCCAAGGTCGGTGCGCAGGTCCGCTCCATCGGCGGCACGATCGGTTTCCGTCCTGAGAAAGACGGCATCACGCAACTGCTCATCACCGTGCCGCTGAGCGTCGCCATCATCCCCGCGGTCATGGTGCAGGTCTCCAGCGAGATCTACGCCGTCCCGCTCCAGAGCGTCGCCGAGATCGTGCGCCTCGCCGATCATCCCGTCCAGACCATCCGCTCGCACTGGGTCATGCGCCTGCGCGAGCGTGTCGTGCCCATGGTCGACATCGCACGCACCATCGGCCTGGCCCCGAGCCTCTGCGCGGCCGGCACCCCCGGCACCGAAACCGCCGCCGCGAGCCCGACCTCCAAGCCCCAGACCCTCGTCGGCGACCGCTTCGCCATCGTCGTCAACGCCGGCGATCATCACGCCGCGCTCGTCGTCGACCGCGTGGTCGGCAAGCAGGACGTGGTCATCAAGCAACTCGAGGGCCACACCGGCGACGCCGGGAAGGGCACGGGAGATGCCGGGTTCTTCAGCGGCGCGACCATCCGCGACGACGGCCGGGTCAGCCTCATCTTCGAGACGCAGCGACTCATCGCGGCCGCTCAGAACGACGCCAGCGAAAAACTCGCGTCGATCTCCAAGGGCGAGCTTGAGTCCACCCCCGTCACGACCGATGTCACCTCCGCCGCGTGACGCACCGCCCGCCTTGCACACCTCCCAGACCCGCATCGCACCATGCCCTCAACAACCCCGACGATCAACACGCGACCGGATGATGCCGACCTTCCCGCGGTCCCCGCCGCGCCGGACGCCCAGCTCTCGCGCAACCATCTCGCCGATGCGCTCAGCGGCCGCCCGATCGGCCAGCCGGATGCCGAACGCGTGGCGAATAGCAGCCACATCTCGCTCATCGATCACGTCGGCCAGCCGCCGCAGCTGCTCGGCCGCAATGCCGAGTTGTCACCCGAGCGACTGGCGAAGCTCGCACGCTCGGGAATGTCCGTCGACTTCACCGCCGACACCTGGGCGCAGATCGAGCGCTCCGCCGGCCTCCTTCGCGCCGCCCACGAACGCGGCACCAAGATCTACGGCCTGACCACCGGCTTCGGCCCCCTCGTCACGTTCTCCGCCGACGAGTGCGTCCGCATGCAGGGCACCGGCCTGATCTCGCACCTCGGCGCGGGCTTCGGTGATCTCGCCCCCCCGGTCGTCGTCCGCGCCACGCTCCTGGCCCGTGCGCACACCATCGGCCAGGGCCACTCGGGCATCGCGCCGCGCGCCGCCCGCGCGTTCCTCGACCTGATCAACTCGGGCCTCTGCCCCGCCGTCCCCGCCGTCGGCTCTGTCGGCGCATCCGGCGACCTGATCCCTCTCGCTCACGTGGCTCGCGTTCTGACTGGCGAGGGCACCGTCGTGCTGCAGGGCAGGCGCGTGCCCGCTCGCGAAGCGCTCCAGGGTCACGGTCTGTCACCCATCGAACTTTCCGGCCGCGATGCGCTGGCGCTGGTCAACGGCACCGCGTTCATGACCGCCTATGCCGCCCTCGCGCTCGACGATGCCGAGCGACTCATCGCCCGCGCCGAGGCCATCACCGGTTGGATCTTCTGCCTGCTCGGCGGCCGCACGCAGGCCCTCGATCCGCGCCTGCACACCGCCCGCGGCCACCCGGCGCAGGTCGCCAGCGCCGCCGGCATCCGCGAAGAGGCCCTCCGCTTCGGCGATTGCGACGACCCCTCGCGCCCCCTGCAGAATGTCTACTCGCTCCGCTGCGCACCGCAGTTCCTCGGCGCGTGCCGCGATCAGCTCGCTCACGCCCGCGCGATCATCACCCGCGAGCTCAACGGCATCAACGACAACCCGCTGGTCTGCGATGACGGAACCGGCGACATCCTCCACGGCGGGAACTTCCAGGGCCAGCAGATCTCCTTCGCCGCCGATGCGATCAACAGCGCGATCGTGCAGATCGCCGTGCTGGTCGAGCGTCAACTCGATGTCCTGCTCAACCCGGAACTCAACGGCAACGCGCCGCTCCTGCTCGCCTGGAACCCCGGCGCGACCAGCGGCATGGCCGGAGCGCAGATCACCGCCACCGCCCTGGTCGCCGAGATGCGCCACCACGTCGGCCCCTGCGCCGTCACCAGCATCCCCACCAACGGCCGAAACCAGGACGTCGTCTCCATGGGCACCATGAGCGCACGCCAGGCCTTCGATCAGTCGCGCAGGCTCTCCGGTGTGCTGGCCATCTGCGCGCTCGGGGCCCATCAG
Organism: Phycisphaeraceae bacterium; assembly: GCA_021297895.1. Taxonomy (GTDB): domain Bacteria; phylum Planctomycetota; class Phycisphaerae; order Phycisphaerales; family UBA1924; genus JAJTHN01. Next base: position 15,203 of record JAJTHN010000011.1, read on the forward strand.
CTCAACTTCCTCCGCGCCAGCGGCAAGGCCCCCGGCCGCACCACCCCCGCGCCGGACTGGATGCCCCGCGTCGATGGCATCCGTCACGACCGCGCCTTGTACGACGACATCGAGCGCATCAGCCAGTCGTTCCTCCAACCGCTCGCCGGCTGATCCTCCACGCGAAGCCGTCCATCCGCTCGCGGCCGCCATCCCCCGGGACCGATCCCTGCTCGACCGCAGGATTTCCCGAACTCTTTGCGCTTCGGCGGCCTCCGATGGGCCTGAACCACCAGCCCCCGTCGCCTAGACTCCCGCCCGTTTTTGTCCGGTCTGGAACAAACCCCGCAGGCGGCCCTCGTTCCGCCCGATTCTCCCGCTTTACACCGCTGCCCCGCGCAGCACGACTCTCAGGACCGACCCAATGAAGAAGAGCGCCGCAAAGTCCTCCCCCGCCAAGGCCAAACCCGCCGCCGCGAAGAACCTCCCGGGCAAGGGCCGCAAGGCCCTGATCACCGGCATCACCGGGCAGGACGGCTCGTACCTGGCCGAGTTCCTGATCGCCAAGGGCTACGACGTGCACGGCATCATCCGCCGCTCGTCCAGCTTCAACACCGGCCGCATCGACCACATCTACCTCGACCCGCACGTCAAGGGCGGTCGTCTCAAGCTCCACTACGGCGACCTCTGCGACGCCAACAACCTCGCCAAGCTCGTCCGCGAGACGCAGCCCGATGAGGTCTACAACCTCGGCGCTCAGAGCCACGTGCGTGTGTCGTTCGACATGCCCGTGTACACCGCCGAAACGGTCGCCATGGGCGCGCTCAAGCTTCTCGAGGCCGTCCGCGTCTTCCAGGCCGAGTCCGGCAAGCAGGTCCGCTACTACCAGGCCTCATCGAGCGAGCAGTACGGAAAGGTGCTCGAAGTTCCGCAGACCGAGAAGACGCCGTTCTACCCGCGCTCTCCTTACGCCTGCGCGAAGCTCATGGCCCACTGGGCCACCGTCAACTACCGCGAGTCCTACGGCATGCACGCGTCCTGCGGCATTCTGTTCAACCACGAGTCCCCCCGCCGCGGCGAGACCTTCGTCACCCGCAAGATCACCCGCGCGGTCGGCCGCATCAAGGTCGGCCTCCAAGACAAGGTCTTCCTGGGCAACCTCGACTCCAAGCGCGACTGGGGCTTTGCCGGCGACTACGTCAAGATGATGTGGATGATGCTCCAGCAGGAGAAGCCCGACGATTACGTCGTCGCCACCGGCCGCACCATCACCGTCCGCGAGTTCGCCCAGATGGCCTTCGACTACGCCGGGCTCTCATGGAAGAAGCACGTCGCCTTCGACCCGCGATACCTCCGCCCGGCCGAGGTTGATCTGCTCCTGGGCGACCCGGCCAAGGCTAAGCGCAAACTCGGCTGGAAGCCCGAGACCAGCGTCGAGCAGCTCGCGGCCATGATGGTCGAGCACGACCTTGAGCTGGCCCGCCGCGAGAAGACCCTCCGCGACGCCGGCCACTCCATGCCCGACTTCGCCGGTCACGACCAGTAATTGCCCGGGGAGCGTGGCGGCCCAGCCCCGTCGGCCACTCCATGCCAACTCTGATGCTCCGAACGCCCGGCGCGACTCGCGCCGGGCGTTTTTCATTCCGCACGGGCAAGCTCTGCCGAACCGCCTGAGCGATTCCCCCTGTCTCGGGGCGATCTGGTCACGCCGTGGTTCCGCGCGAGATTTTCTGGCCGCGTGACCTCTTGATGTCGCATTGGACCTGCCGGTACTCGGACCAACGTCCGAGCGCCGGGGACAAAGCCCACATTCGAGAAAGAGGACCCAATGAAGAACGCTCGTCACTGTTCGATGAACCCCTTGACCCTCCTGATGGTCGCCGGCACCTTCGCGGCCATGTCCGCTGCCGCCAGCGCGCAGACCATCCAGCGCGAAAGCACCGGCGGTTCCGGCGAGCAGGGCGACGGCTCGAGCACCCAGGCGGTGCTCTCGCCCGATGCCTCGCGCATTCTGTTCCGAACCGCCGTCACCAACTGGGCCGACGGCTCCAGCGGTCAGGGTGGAACGCGAGTCATCCTCAAGAATCGTTTCACCGGCGCCATTCAACTCCTCAACGGCTACGGCACCGCCAGCCCGCCCCTCTCCGGCAGCACGCTCAATCAGGGCACGCCCTCTCAGCTCGCCTTCGCGGGCGGCACCAAGTACGCCTGGGTCGTCTCGAACGACTTCGGCATCTCTTTCGAGCCCTGCCCGGACACCAACGGCTTTGCCGACATCTTCAACTCGGGCAATCCGACGCCCTGCTGGACACGCCTGACCACGCCCAACCCCTGCGGCACGCAGTCCAACGGCTCCAGCGGCAACCCGTCGTTCCACCGCAACGCCGATGCGCTGATCTTCGACTCGGTCTCCACGACCTTTACGAGTGGCGACACCGCCACGCGGGATGTCTTCAGCGTCACCACGACGGGAGCCCGGTCGTACTCCAAGAAGTCCGTCACCGGCTCGATCCTCACCGGCATCACCACGGGCAACGGCGACTCATCCAACGGCAGCGCCGGGTCGGGCGCTTCGGAGAATGTCACCGCTTTCGAGTCCGCCGCGATCAACCTCGTCGCCAGTGACACGAACAACGTCACGGACATCTTCGCCCGCGTCGAGCCCACGGGCTTCGGCTTCCCCTTCACCGAGCGGCTGAGCGTCTCCACCGCGGGCGTGCAGGGCAACGCCGCGAGCACCAACGCGGCGATCTCCGCCGACGGCCGCTACGTCGCCTTCGAGTCGTTCGCCAGCAATCTCGTTTCCGGCGACAACAACGGCCAGAAGGACATCTTCCTTCGTGATCGCCAGACGGACACGACCCGTCGCCTGAGCATCGCGATGAACGGCGTCGAGGCCAACGGTGCCAGCATCAACCCCGTCATCAGCGACGATGGGAACTGGGTCGCGTTCGTCAGCAACGCCACCAACCTCATCCCGAGTGTCACCGCCCCCGCCGTCAACAACGTCTATCTCGCCCATGTTCCCTCCGGCGCGATCTTCGCCGTTTCCTACAACTACGTGACCAACACGTTCGCGACCGGTGGTGCATCCAATCCGAGCCTGGCTCTGTCCTTCGGTGAGATCGTCGTTTCCTTCGATACTTCCGCCAGCAACCTCGGGGGCACCGATACCAACAACGCTCCCGACGTCAACTCCTATTCGCGCGGTGCCGGTATCTCCTTCGACGAGTGCGGCGACAACGTCTCGGCCATCGCCGACAGCGCCGGCTCGATCTTCTTCAATACCTCCGGCGCCATCCCCACCACCGGCGGCGTCATCGGCGCGTGCGGATCATCCGCGTACTCGCCGGACGTCTACTTCCGCTTCATCCCACCCTGCACCGGCACTTACACTTTCGATACCGTCGGCAGCAACTTCGACACCGTTCTGACGGTCCTGTCGTCCTGCGGCGGAACCATCATCACATGCAATGATGACACCTCTGGCCTCACGAGCCAGGTCTCCTTCGCCGCCAACGCCAACCAAAGCTACATCATCCGCGTCTCGGGCTTTGCCAACCGCTCCGGATCGGGTCCTCTGAACTGGAGCAACAGCATCGCCGCACCCGCCAACGACGACTTCTGCTCGGCTACGCCTGTCGGCGAGGGTGCATTCCCGTTCTCCAACTGCGGCGCAACCACGGACGGCCCCGTCGCATCCTGCGTTGGCGATAACGGCTTCGGCAAAGATGTCTGGTTCCGCTACACGCCCACCGTCAGCGGTATCGTCGAAATCTCCAACTGCGGCAGCAACTTCGACACCATGCTCGGCGTCTACTCCGGCACGTGCCCGTCAGGCTTCGGAACTCTGATCACCTGCAACGACGACGCCTGTGGGCTCTCCTCCCGTGTTTCCTTCTCCGCTATCGCGGGCCAGCCCGTCTCCATCCGCGTCGCGGGCCTCGGGTTGTCCCGCGGCGGCTCGGGCACGCTCGTCATCCGCCCGCGCCAGTGCTCCCCCGCCGACATCACCAATACCGACGGCGATAACCCCGGCTTCCCGGACAGCGCGGTCGATAACGGCGACTTCTCCGCCTTCTTCTCCGCCTTCTTCCTCCCCGCGTCCGATCCGCTCCGCCTCATGGCCGACATCGCCAACACTGACGGCGACACCTACCTCCAAGGCGCCGGCGCTGACGGCGTGGTCGACAACGGCGACTTCTCCGCCTTCTTCACCTACTTCTTCCTGGGTTGCCCCCTCCCGTAACGCCCCCGTCCGCCTTGTCCACGCTGACCAAACACCTCAGCGTGACCTTCACAACCTTCGCCGTCCTCTTTCGCAGCGGCACGCTCCAGTCCAGGGGCGTGCCGTTGCTCTTTTATCGGACTACCAACCCGCCACAAATGTCCACCCGCGGCCTGTCGCTCCGCTCGCCAAGCCCCAACGGCTCCTCTATCATCTTTCAACTTTCTCTGAAACTTCCGCCGAGGTCCACATGGCCGCTCATACATCCCTCCCGACCTTCGACCATCTCCCGGGCACCGATGAGGGCCTCCTGCACGCCGTCGCCAGCGGCCAGGCCCGCCTCACCTCGGCCCAGGCCATCGACATCTACCACCGCCTCCCGCTCAACACCCTCGCCCGCTTCGCCGATGCGCGCTGCCGCCTGACCCACGGCGACGACCTTCGCACCTACATCATCGACCGCAACATCAACTACACCAACGTCTGCTCGGCCAAGTGCACCTTCTGCGCCTTCCGCCGCGATGGCGATGAGGCCGATGCGTACACGCTCGAGCCCGCCGCGATCTACGACAAGATCGCCGAACTGGTCGCCATCGGCGGCACCCAGATCCTTATGCAGGGCGGCATGAACCCCGCTCTTCCGCTGACGTGGTACACCGACCTGCTCTCGGGCATCAAGTCCCGATTCCCCAAGGTCCACGTGCACGCCTTCAGCCCGCCGGAGTTCATCGAGTTCGTCCGCTTCTTCGACCCGCCGGGCAGCACCCTGGCCGACAAGATCCGCTGGGTCATGGTCCGCCTCCGTGCTGCAGGTTTGGACAGCCTTCCCGGCGGCGGCGGCGAGATTTTCGCCGACCCTGTGCGCCGGAAGATCGGTCTGGGCAAGTGCGACGCCGAGGCCTGGCTCACGACCATGAACGTCGCCCACTCGCTCGGTATGTTCACCAGCGCGACGATGATGTTCGGCCACATCGAGGGCCCCGCCGACCGCGTGCACCACATGCATCTGGTCCGCCAGTGGCAGGATCGCGCGCTAGCCGCCGGTGCCGGAGACGCGGCACGCGAGGCGATGGGCCATTACGTCAGCTTCATCTCGTGGCCGTTCCAGCGCGAAAACACGCCGCTGGGCCGCGTGCCGGACTGGGGCGCCGACGAGCGCGAACTCTCGCAGGAGTTCCCGGGCGACGCCATCGCCCGCGCGTGGGACTTCGGCGTCGGCTTGGACAAGCACCCCGCCGGCACGCGCGCCGCCGATGTCTTCAACTTCGACGCGATGGACAAGTCGCAGTACCCGACCGCCCCGCTCTTTGGCAAGCGCGTCCGCATGAGCGGTGCGAGCGATTATCTCCGGACGCAGGCCCTCTCGCGCCTGTACCTGGACAACATCTTCTCCATCGGCGCCTCGTGGGTCACCATGGGCCCGCACATCGGCCAGGTCGCCCTCCGCTACGGCGCCAACGACATGGGCAGCGTGATGATGGAGGAGAACGTCGTCAGCAGCGCCGGCACCACGTACTGCCTCGATGAGGCCGTGCTCTGCCGCCTTATCCGCGGCGCGGGCTTCACCCCCGCCCAGCGCAACAACACGTACGACATCATCCGTGTCCACGACGGCGCAAACGGACACGCCCCGGACCTGGATGTCACCGACTGGAGCCAGCACCGCGCCCGCAAGATGCATCAGCAGGCCCCAAAGCAGGCCAAGGTCGCGGTGACCATCGGCTCGAAGTAAAGCCGCGGCGATCAGCGGCCCGCGCCGCCGCTTGCGCTCCCGTTCTTGCCCGCGTCCTTGCCCGCGTTCTTGCCCGCGTCACCGGCCCGTGGCCGGAGTTCGGCCAGCGTCTCGACACGCTGGCGACCGGTCAGATCCGGCTTCCACTCCGCCGGGTCGCCGGGCTCGATCGGTGTCATCTTCAGGTCCACGATCGTCCCCGGCGCGATCGTCACGCTCAGCGATACGAACCGCCCCGTCGGCATCAGGATCATCTGCGCCGCCATGTCGCCGGCGCGGCCGTCGACGCGCACGCGCGCCTCATCATCCAGCCCCGTGATCGCCGCCGCGGTCCACGCCGCATCCGGCGCGAACATCGTCACAACGCCGACATCCTCCCCGCCGCGCAGCGCCGTCAACTGCGGCAGCGACACCGGCGGAATCAGCCGCGACAGCGTGACCACGTCCAGTTCACCCTCGTACGTCGCGCGCCAATAGGTCGTCCGCACACCATCGAGCCACGCCAGCACCTGCCCCTGGCTCGCGAACACGCGCAGGGAACCGAGCTCCAGCAGCATCGACTCCGGGCGCTCGCCCTCCGCCGGGCTCAGCCGCACGGTGTACTCGTCGCGTCGCGTGCCGCGCGACTCATCGCGAACACTCACGCTGATGCGATCAGCCGTGGGCTTTGCGCGATACGCGGCGACCGCGCTGGCCCAGGCGGTGCGCACATCGATCACCACGCGCTCGACCGCTCCCGGGCTCTGCGCAGCGATTTCCACGTGCGCCAGCAGTGTCGAAGCCGCAAGCATCACGGCCACCGTCGCCATCGCCGCACGGGGCCTCAGCCCCCGTGTCACACATCTCCAGCGCCCGCGCCTCACGAGGCCTGCCCTCCCTCGGCGCGCCCCGCCCCCGGCCCGCCCGTCGCCCGCTCGTCGCTCGGCACGTACTGCAACTCACCCGCGCGATACATCGCCAGCACCAGCAACTCCTCCACGCTGAGCTTCTTCACCGGGTGCATCATCTTCGGCGCGATCCGCACCAGCGGCTTGAGCACGAACAGCCGCTCGTGCATCCTCGGGTGCGGCACCTCGAGGCTCGGCGTCCGCACACGCTTGTTGCCGTAGATCAGCAGATCCAGGTCCAGCGTTCTGGCCGCACCCTTGCCCCACGAGCCCGGCTCGCGCCCGAGTTCCTTCTGGATTCTCTGCAAGCGCCTGAGCAACTGAACGGGCGTCAGCGAGGTCCGCAGCACCGCCGCGGCGTTCAGGTATGCCCCTCCCGGCTCGCTCGGCCCGGTCCGCACCGCCTCGAACTCCATCGTCGGCGACACATCGATCAGCAGCGACCGGTCCAGATTCGCCAGTTCCCGCACGGCTTGCGCGATGTTCCCCGCCCGATCACCCAGGTTCGAGCCGATCGCGATCGCCACCTCCGTCGACAGGGGTTTGACCGCGGGCGGCTTGGCTCGTCGGCGGGACATCCTCAGGAGTCTATCGGACCGTTGCCCCGCGCTCATCGTTCACCCGCTGGTTTGTCCGTGACTTGTTCGGATTCGTTCATCTTCGGGGCGAATAACGCCGATACGCCTAAACTCGCCGCCCGAGCCGCTGCCGGTCGCGGTGCGTATGAGCGCCCTTCGCCCCGGCTTTGCCGGCGCTTCGCTTCCTTCTTTCCCGTCCGTCTCTCCGGAGCCAGTCAACATGCCCGCCAGCGACCAGTTCGCACACCAGTTCAACGGCGCCACGGTTCTCATCACCGGCGGCGCCGGTTTCATCGGCTCGCACATCGCCCACAAACTCGCCTCCCTCGGCGCGCGCGTCCGCGTTCTGGATGATCTCTCCGGCGGCTTTGAGTCCAACCTCCCCGCGGGCGCGACGCTGTTCAAGGCCTCGATCCTCGACGATGCCACCCTTCGCAGGGCCATCGGCGGCTGCACGTTCGTGTACCACCAGGCCGCCATGGTCAGCGTCCCGCAGAGTGTTGAGCAGCCCGAGGAGTGCATGCGACTCAACGTCGTCGGCACCCAGCGCGTCCTGCAGGCCGCGGTCGATGCCAAGGTCCGCCGCGTCATGTTCGCCGCCTCCGCCGCGGCCTACGGCAACACGCCCCGCCTGCCCAGCAGCGAGGACCATCTGCCCGATCCGTACTCCCCGTACGCGATGAGCAAGATCGCGGGCGAGCAACTCCTCCAGGTCTACTCCCGCTGCTTCGGGCTCAGCACCGTCAGCCTGCGCTACTTCAACATCTTCGGCCCGCGACAGAACCCCCTCTCGCCGTACGCCGCGGCCATCAGCAAGTTTGCTCAGGTCCTCAGCGCCGGCAAGAAGCCGACCATCTTCGGCGACGGCAAGCAGACGCGCGACTTCACCTACATCGACAACGTCGTCGAGGCCAACATGCTCGCGGCGACCTGCCCCCGGCCCCTGGCCGGTGAGATCATCAACATCGGCACCGGCGTTCGCATCAGCCTGCTCGATGTTCTCCGCGATATGGGCCGCGTGCTGAACGTCGACAGCACCCCGACCCCCGGCCCGGAGCGGCCCGGCGATGTGCGCGATTCGGTCGCCGACATATCCCGCGCGCGGGCCATCCTCGGATATCAACCCATCGTAAACTTCGCCGACGGCATCGAGCGCACGCTCAAGGCCTTCGCGAACGCCTGAGCCCGCGTTCGAACGATCGATTCCTCCGGGAGATATCCGCCGGTGACCAGCCCGACGCCCGCCAACTCGAACGCCGCCGCGACCGCCTCGACCGCGGGACCGACGCCGGTCATGCCGCCCCCGCCCGGCCCGCAGCCCCCGTCGCCGCCGCCGCCGCGTGATCCTTCCGCGCCCGAGGGCACGCCCGCCAATCCGTTCTACGAGGTGAACCTCGCCGGCCCCGCGCCGACCGATGCCGATTACGCGCCGGGCAAGCGCCCCTGCAGCGTTCTGGTGCTGACCAAGAACGAGGAAGTGAACATCGAGCAGTGTCTCAGCACGCTAACCTTCAGCGACGACATCGTCGTGCTCGACAGCTTCAGCACCGACCGCACCTGCGAGCTCAGCCGCAAGTTCCCCAACGTCCGCCTGGTCCAGCGCAAGTTCGACACCTGGAGCCGGCACAGCAACTGGGCGCTGGACAACATCCAGTTCAAGCACCCGTGGGTCTACTACTCCGACGCCGACGAGCGCATCACGCCCGAGCTCCGCGAGGAGCTCTTCCGCCGCGTGAACAACCCGGACGAGCCGCACGTCGCGTTCCGTCTGAAGTACAAGAACATGTTTCTGGGCCAGTGGATCCGCCGCGGCGGGCTGTACCCGGTCTGGATCATCCGCCTCTACCGCCCCGACAAGATCCGCTACGAGGATCGCGAGGTCAACGCCCACCCCGTGGTGCAGGGCTCGCTGGGCGACCTTGACAGCGACTTCATCCATTACTCGTTCAACAAGGGCCTCAACCCCTGGTTCACCAAGCACAACAGCTACTCGGACATGGAAAGCAAGGAGGCCGTCCGCGTCATCGACGCGGGCAGCTTCTGGGATCGCATCCGCAAGCTCTTCAACCGTGAGCCCGGCATCGCCCGTCGAGCGCTGAAGGATCTGAGCTTCTACATCCCGCTCCGCGCGTTCGCACGCTTCATGTACATGTACTTTGCGCGACTGGCCGTCCTTGATGGCCGCGCCGGCTTCCACTACGCCTGCATGATCAGCGTGTACGAGTACTGGATCGAACTGAAGATCCGCGAGCGCCGCCGCGCCTGGAAGAAGCGAACCGAGGACACCGTGCTCCGCATGCTCGGCAACCCTTCCGCCGATCACCGCATCGCCGCCGAAGAGGTCATCGCGCGTCACGCGGCGATGGCCATCGGTGCCGTCCCGGCCGTCTCGCCGACAACTCATCACGCCAATCCCGCGCCCACAGCCTCCGGCGTCTTCAGCCGCTCGGGCGACGCGGCCGCAGGAGGTGGACGATGAGCGCACCTCTCGGCGCAATCCCCGGCAGCGTTCACGGCACCATCGCCGTGATGATTCCGACGCTCAACGAAGCCGCGCACATCCGCGAAACCGTCATCAACGCGCTGGCCATCGGACCCGTGTTCGTCCTCGACAGTTTCTCGACCGACGGCACGCAGCGCATCGCCCGCGAGGCCGGCGCTACGGTCATCGAGCACAAGTTCGAGAACTACTCCCGCCAGAAGAACTGGGGCCTTGAAAACCTCCCGTTCAACACCGAGTGGGTCTTCATCCTCGACGCCGACGAGCGCATCACGCCGGAACTGGCCGCCGAGCTCCGCAGCACCGCCACCAGTTCCGCCAGCGCCGATGGCTACTACGTCAACCGCATCGTCATCATGATGGGCCGCGCCATCCGCTTCGGCGGGATGCTCCCCAGTTACAACCTCCGCTTCTTCCGCCGCGGCCGCTGCCGCTACGAGGACCGCTCCGTCCACGAGCACATGATCTGCGACGGCCCCACGGCGTACCTCCGCGAGAAGATGCTCCACATCCGTCGCGAGAGCATCAGCGAGTACCTGACCAAGCACATCCGCTACGCGGACATGGAAAGCGACGAGTGGCTCAAGATCCGCCTGGGCCGCGATAAGTCCGCCCGCGCCGGCAAACTCTTCCGCGACTGGGCCAAGTTCCGCCTGTACCTCCGCCGCGATGTCTGGCCCTACCTGCCGTGGAAGCCGGCCGTCCGCTTCATCTACATGTACTTCATCCGCCTTGGCTTTCTCGATGGCTCCGCGGGCTGGCACCTGGCCAGCCTCATGGCCAGCTACGAGTACATGATCAAACTCATGTACGAAGAGAAGCTCCAACGCGTCAAAGAGGGCACCCTCAAACTCCCCTCGGGCGACACCTCGGGCAGAACCTTCAGCGTGAACTGATCGTCTCTTCACTCGATGCCCCGATGCCCCGATGCCTCCTGCCTCATGCCCTCTTGAATCCAAAATCAACCGACCCGCGGCGATCCGCGGGTCGGTTGATTTTTGCGTTCCTGTCCGGCTACCGAATCACTTCATGATGTCCGGCTCGGCCCGCGACGGCGTGCCCGCCGGTGCCGCGGGGGTGGTCGTGCGAGCGGGCGTCGCCGCACGTGCCGGGGTCGTCGGCATGCCCGGAGCGCTCGCGCTGAGCGTGGACTTGGTCAGGTACAGCTCCACGCGGCGGTTGGCCGGCGTGTTGCCACTGGGGGTGTTCTCAACCTGCGGGCGGCTCTCGCCGTATCCGCCGAAGAGGATCCTGTTCTTGCCGATGCCGTTGGAGGTCAGCGCACGCTGCACGCTGATCGAGCGGAACGCCGACAACTCGTCGTTATCAACGAACCGGCGACCGGCAACCTGCCGCACGCGCTGCGAGTCGGTGTGGCCGACGACGACGAAGTCGTACTGCGCCGCGCTGGGCAGATCGCGCAGCACGCGAGCCGCCGCGCCGATCGCCTGCTGCGCCTCGCTGGTCAGCTCGAACGAGCCGCTGGCGAAGGTCACGTCGCTGTTGAACCGCAGCATGCCCTTGGCCGGGTCGTAACTGAACACATCGGGGAACTGCCGCGCGAGTTGCTCCAGCGCCTCGTTCGTCGCCGCGTCCAGCGGGCCGCCCAGCGTCAGGCCGCCGAACTTCCTCTCAAAGTCCGCCAACTGCGAATCGCGGGCCGCAATGTCCGCACGCAACTGCGCGATGAGGCGGTTGGCCTCATCCAGCATCAGGTCGCCGCGCCCGGCGCGGGCCATGAGTTCGTCGATCGCCTTCTGGTTCGCCGTCACCTGGTCCAGCAACTGCTGGTTCCGGGCCGTCAGCACCTCGTTCTGCTTGCGCAGCTCGTCATAACTGTCCTGATTCACGCACCCGCCCGCCAGTGCCGCAAAGGCGCTCAGCCCCAGCAGGCAGGCCTTCATCCGTCGAGCCCCGACAACATTCCCAATCCGCGGCGTGCCCATCAGCGTGCTCCAGGTCATCATGTCGTTCTCCGTGTCCCGGCTTCCCGGGTTGTGTGGTCGTCTTGGCCGGGTTCGCCCGCCGAGTCCGTTCGGCCGGTGCCCCGACTTCAGAGGATACGCTCGCACAGCCTCGCCCGCGCGAACAGAATCCCCTCCCGCCCGTGAACGGGCACTACGAACCGTCGTAGTCCCCGCCTCGAACAATTCCGGCTCGCATAGCGGCCTCTGTCAAGAACTCTTCAAAATCGGTGCTTTCTCCGTCCCGCCTCGAATATTCGTAGTCCCCTCCGCCCCGTCTCATGCCCAGCGACCGGTCCACCATCGTGCGAATCGACGCCGCCGCCGCGTGCGACGGACTGGGGCTGTCGCTCGCGCCCGCATCCATGCTCCTGCGCGTTCGCGGCAAGGCCCGCTACGGGGCGTGGTCCGGCCTCGCCGGCGCTCGCCTGATCGCGCTCGGCACCTCCACCGCCATCGATCGCCACCCTGATGCACGAAACGCCCAGCGCATCACGCGGCTGGACTGTGTGCTGTTGCCGGGGATGGTCAACGCTCACACCCACCTGGACCTGACCCATCTCGGCCCGCGGCCTTTCAGCCCCGAGGGCGGGTTTGTCGCCTGGGCCGACATCATCCGCTCGGGCCGACGGACCGATGAGCACGGTATCAAGTCGTCGGTGCGGATGGGCATCGAGCGATCGCTACTGGCCGGCGTCGTGGCGGTTGCCGACATCGCCGGCGGTGTCGGCCGGCGCACGAGCACGTGGCCGCTGGAGGCCATGGAGGCGTCGCCGCTGGTGGGCGTTTCGTACTGCGAGTACTTCTGCATCGGCGCGCAGAGCGAATCACAGATTGCCGACACACTCGCCGCGTTTGCGCGCCGACTCCGGCAGGAGGGCTCGACGCCGCCCGGCGCGTCGCTGATGCAGTGGACGGGTCGGCGCGCGGTGCGGGTGGGCTTGCAGCCGCACGCGCCGTACAGCGTTGGTCCTGCCGGGTACGCCGCGGCGATGGGCTACGCGCGATTCGCGGGCGTGCCGGTGTCGACCCATCTCGCCGAGTCGCCTGAGGAAGCGCGGCTGCTTGCCTCGGCCGACGGCCCGTTTCGGGACTTGCTGGCCGCGGTGGGCGTGTGGGACGCAAAGGCGCAGAGCGAGTTCGGCGGCGAGCGGCCGATACCGCGATGGATCCGCATGATGGGCGCCTCGGCGGGCGAGCGTTCGGGGCTGGTCGCGGCCGACATTCGGTCGGCGGCCTTCGGTGGTCCAAGAATCGCGGAGATCCGGGAAGCCGACCTTTTTGAGGAAGAATCGGCCGCGATTGCTACAGAATCGGCGCAGTTGTCGAGGTTGATCGTGGCCCATTGCAACGATGTGGCCCCCGGCGAAGCCCACCAGCTGGCCGATGTTGGCGCAACCGTGGCGTACTGCCCTCGCTCCAGCGCGTACTTCGGCCACGAGCGGTCCTTCGGTGTGCACCCGTACCGCGGCCTTTTGGCGGAAGGTGTCGAGGTCGCGATCGGGACCGATTCTGTGGTGAATTTGCCGGCATCTGGCGGGAAATCGGGCAAATCCGGGCCATTGCTGAGCGTGCTGGATGAGATCCGCTTCCTCCATCAGCGGGATGCCGCGGACCCGGTTGCCTTGCTGCATATGGCCACGATCGCCGGTGCGCGGGCGTTGGGATTGCCGACCGAGGCGTTCGCGTTCGGCCAGCGGCTTGAGGGCGACATGGTCGTACCGCGGGCGGGCGGGGAGTCCGATGCTTCATCGGCCGAGGTTGGCGAGGGCCTGCCGATCGCGGGCGTGGTGGCGGTGCCGATGTCGGCGCCGACCAAGGATGAGCGGTCCCGCACGCCTTTGGAAGTGGTGCTCGAGGGAACCGCCGCGGCGGAGTTGCTCGCGGTCGGGACCGAATCGAGGGAGGGCGGTCGGGCGTGGTCGGTGGATCCCTGATTTGGTGAGGCGAGCGGCGATGAACCCCAAGATTGCGTGGGAAAGATGCCACCGGGTTGCTGTCAGACCGTATAGAGTTGACGTGGACAGGAATCGCGATCGGCCAGGACGCCGAAGCGCGGCTGGGTGTTGACCATGTTCGCAGGCGGCAGGAGTTGTCGTCGGCGCTGCGAGGAGCGGCAGGTTGAGCGTCAAGTGGGTCCGGAGCAAGCGGTGGGACGAAGAGCATCTGACGGGCTGGCTCACGCCGGCCAAGTGGGTGCTGCGCGTGCTCAGTTCGATCACGCTGGCGGTGGTGCTGCTGGTGTTGTTGTCGCTCTTTGGTGTGATGGCGAGCATTCCCGTGGGGATGCTCGCGCTGGTACCGACGCTGCTGGTGTACGCGGCGACGCTTATCGTGCCGTGGCTGGTGGTGGGGGTGGTGCCGGCGGTGGTGATGTGGTACCGGCTGGGACGCGAGCGGCCCATGGCGCGGATGCTGGTGGGTGCTGGGCTTGTGGTGGGAATGGGTGTGGGTGTGACCTGGGCGTGGTCGCAGTATCTCTGGCCGGTGATGCAGTACAACTCGCTGACCGGCGAGGGGTTGCGCTTCTTCGCGGACTTTGTACAGAAGTACGCGGGCGTGCCGCTGCGTCGGTTGCCCGGGCTTGAGATGAGCGAGCTTGAGTTCTACGCGTGGTGGCCGCTGAACCTGCTGCTGTACCTGTTTGTCGTGAACATGGTGGTGGCGACGCTCCGGCGCATCGAGTTCAAGTTCGAGAATCTCGGCGTGCTGACGGTGCACACGGGGATCGTCACGATCGCGCTGGGCAGCGCGTACTACAGCGTGGCCAAGCAGGAGGGCGACACGCTGCTGCAGGCGGGCGGGATGGATGAGCGCGGCGTGATGCAGGCCGGGCCTTTGCAGCCCGGGTTTTACGACAACACGCGGACGGTGCTGAGGCTGGATCAGGGGCGCGGCTGGGAGCAGCGACTGCTCAATGGGGTGCCCAGGTACAACAGCTACAACCTCAATGTGCTCGGCGACGCGATCACGGCATCGCAAACGGGCGATGAGGGGCGCGTGCTGGATATTGAGGTGCCGCCGCCGCCGGCGTGGTCGCTGCCGGCGGGGATCCCCGCGCCGGTGGACCCGGACATCCACGTGCGTCTTGTGGGTTATGCGCCGTACGCGGAACTGGTGCAGGCGTGGCAGGAAGTGCCGCCGGGCGAGCGTTCGGCGGCGCTGGCCGGAAGCGAGGAGGTCGGCTCCCTGCGACGTGTCGATCTGGTCGACACACGTCCGGCGGGGAGCGGCCCCGGTGCGTCGGCTGGACTTGAGCAGCGCGCGATGACGTTCGAACTGCTGCCCGAGCGTCCGGCCGACCGCGTGGCGATGCTCACCGAGGCGCTGGCGCTCGAGCACACCATCGGCATGAACGATGTGCGCTGGAACGAACTGCGCACGTTCCACTCGCAGCTCCGCGGGCAGGAGCGGCACGGGCTGATCGTCGATGTTCCGGGGGCCGATGGTCGCGCGGCGATCTCGCGCTTCTACCCGATCAGCAAGGGGCAGGTCATCGAGCTGCGGGAGAGCGCCGGGCCCATGGCGGCCAGCGAGGCGGGCGGTCGGCTGCGGTTTGTGATGACGGTGCTGGACATCACGGGCGAGCCGCCGTTTCCTATCGTGACCAAGGGGTACGAGAACGCGACCAGCGCGGTGGCGCAAGTGCGTGTGGTGCCGGTGGGCGACGATGGTCAGCCCCGGCCGGAGGAGTCCTACACACGGTGGATCTACGACCGGTTCCCGGCCATTGCGCAGGATCTTCTCGATACGCCGTCGGCGGACGGAAGGCCCAGCAGGCGGCCGGCGGATCCGTCGATCTCGCTCCGGCTGATCGATGCGTCGCGCGTGCAGGTGTACCTTGATGAGCGTCCGGCACCCAGCGGCGCGGGGCCGATGGTCCGGGCCGAGACGGTGCTGCGGGCGATGGTGCTCGTGCCCGGGCTGCCGGCGCGGGTGTTCGACGATCTGCGCGAGGGCTCGCTGTTCATGATGGACCAGCGGCTTGGTTGGCGGATCGGCTCGCGACAGGATGCGGTTCGCCGGGTCGCGGTGCCCAAATTCGTGCCGGAGACCGAGCAGGACCGGGACAACGTCGGCAATCATCGGCGTGCGGCGCTGGCGGTGGAGGTGTCGCTGCGTGATGCGCAGGGCAAGCGCACGTGGGCGCGGACGGTGTGGCTGGATCATCGCCAGTACGCGGAGATCAGCCAGGACAACGGCACGCCCGTGACGCTGCCGGACGGGCGCGAGGTGCGGCTGATGTTCGCGCGGCTGTGGCGGCCGCTGCCCAACATGGCCCTGCGGCTGCGCGAGTTTGAGATGATCCCGTATCCGCACAGCACGCAGCCGCGCGACTTCCGCTCGGATGTGGAGGTCATCCGCGGGCCGGGCGTGCGCGAGGTGCTGTCGATGGGCAGGTTCATGGGCCCCGACCGCGCGGTCGAGGAAGCGCTCAAGGCGGGGACGGTGGATGTGGGCGTGCGGTCGACGAGCCTGAACGATCCGCTGCTGCAGAGCCCGCACTACTGGAGCGATCAGCAGTCGGTCGTCGCGAACGTGTACTGGTCGATCATGGACACCCTCGGGCCTTCGCGGTTCAAGTTCAGCCAGAACGGATGGGACGCGCAGGGGTGGGCGCGGACGCGCGAGCAGGCCGAGGCGGGGCAGTTGCCGCGGCCATTTGCGCAGTTCACGATTCTGGGCGTCGGCAACAACCCCGGCATTCACATCATCGCGCTCGGCGGGATCCTGATGGTGCTGGGCATTCCGTGGGCGTTCTATGTCAAGCCGGCGCTACTGCGCCGGCGGAAGTTGGCGATCCAGCGTGAGTTGATGGCGGCGGGCAAGATGCCCAAGGTCGAGCCGCGGATGGCGTGAACGAGTGTTCGGGAGCCTGGTCATGCGTGACAGCGTTTCAGCCGGTCGGCAAGGGTTCATGCGGAGCGTGCGTGCGCACGCGGCGGTCGCGATGGCGATCGCGCTCACGCTGATGCTGGGCGTGCTGCCGGCGCGGGCGCTTGCGCGGCAGTACGCGCCGGCGGGGAACAGCCACCCGCAGTCGGAGATGCTCAACGCGCGCGGGCAGAGCAACCCGTTCGGCGAGCCCGCGGCCATGGGCGACCACAGCGCGCCGGTCACCGATCCGCAGCGCAAGCACGAGTTCTCGCGAAAGGTCAATGTCGCCGCCCTGCGCGATGTGGCGGTGTATCACAGCGGCCGGGTGAAGATCCTCGATTCTCTGGCGCGCGAGACGGTGAGCGAACTGCTGCACCGCAAGGACTACCGCGACATCGTGTACCGCGATGGTTCATCGCGGCCGACGAAGTACACCTACGACCCGCTGTTTACGTTCCTGGATCTGGCGATCGACCCCGCGTACTACCAGGACAAGGCGGTCATCGGCGTGACGTATCTGCCGCTGAGAGATGAGATCCTCGAGCGCGTGTTCCCGATGCCGGCCAACGCGCCGGCCACCGAGCGTGCGGCGATCGAGGAGCAGCGCGAGAGTTGGAAGCGGGTCGGCAGGCTGACACCAAAGTGGATCGCGCGATGGCTGGATGAAGTCCAGCAGAAGCACGATCTGGGCGGTCCGTTCCAGCGGAGCGTGAATGATGCCCACCAGGCGATCGCGCTCTACCTCGGGCTGGCGGGGACGCTGGCGGTGGTGCCGCCGGCGCCGGAGACGCCCGGGCAGGCCTGGCGGATGGTGGGAGAGTTGCCCGAGGGTTCGGCGGTGCGTGCGGCGTTCTTTGAGATGGGGCGTGCGTGGCGCGCGATGGATGCGGATGCGGTCAACAGCCAGATCGAGATCATCCGCTCGGAACTGCCGCGGATCCGGCCGGAGGTGTACCCGGGCATTCGGCGTGATGTCGAGCGTGTGTACAACGCCTCGAGCCCGTTCGAGTACGGCGCGTGGGCGTACGCGGTGAGTTTCCTGCTCCTGACGCTCGCGATGACCACGGGCCGCAAGTGGCTGAGCCGCTCGGGGCTGACGGTGCTGGGCATCGCGGTGCTGATCCACGCGCTGGGCTTTGCGGCGCGGTGCTACATCGCCGAGCGCTACAGCATCCAGAATCAGTTCGAGAGCATGACGGGTGTGAGCCTGTTCGCGGCGGCGGTGGGGATCTGGCTCATGGCGTGGAAGCGGAACGCGGTGTTCGCCGCGGCGGCGGCGGGCGCGGGGTTCCTGGTGCTGATCTTCGCGACGCAGACGGCGATCCCGGGCAAGGAGATCAACCGCGAGGCGGCGATCCTCAACACCAGCGTGCTGCTGAAGTATCACGTGACGATCGTGCTGGTCAGTTACGGCCTGATCACGCTGGGCATGATCATGAGCCTGTTCTACCTCGCACGCTACTACGGCGCATCGCGCGTGGGCAGTGAGAACGAGGCGGCGCTGAAGGAGCTCGACAGTGCGCACAACGTCGTGCTGCAACTGGCGTTCTGGACGCTGGGCGTGGGCATCCTGCTCGGCGCGTGGTGGGCGGATCACTCCTGGGGCCGGTGGTGGGCGTTCGACCCCAAGGAGCTCTGGGCGCTGGTCACGTGGATCGTGTACCTGATCGTGGTGCACGTGCGCGTCGCGGGCGTGAAGAACCGCGGGCTGGTCACGGCATGGCTGAGCGTGCTGGGCTTTGTCGCGATGGTGTGGTGCTACTTCGGCGTGAACCTGCTGCTGCCGGGTCTGCACGCGTACGCGTGAGTGAGCGGCACGCTGATGCAGTGGTGCAGTGGCAGAGTGGCAGAGTGAAGAGGCCAGCGTGCTCGCGTGAGGGTGTATGGGCTTTGAGCGAGCGAGAGGGCGTTTCTTTGCGCTCACGGCCGAGCGGCTGGCGCAGCGGCTCATCGGCTGCCGCTTGGTTCGGGTGCTGGCGGATGGCACGCGGCTGTCCGGCGTGATCGTCGAGACCGAGGCGTACATCGGGCCGGAGGATGCGTGCAGCCACGCCGCGGGCGGCCGGCGGACGGCGCGGACGGAGACGATGTTCATGCGTCCGGGCACGGCGTACGTGTACTTCACGTACGGCATGCATCATTGCGTGAATGTCGTGTGCGATCGCGAGGGCCACCCGGCGGCGGTGCTGCTCCGGGCGCTGGAGCCGCATGATGGCGTCGAGGCCATGCGGGCCGTGAGCACGCCGGGGTTGAAGGAGCATGTGCTCTGCTCCGGCCCCGGGCGGTTGTGCAAGGCCATGGCGATCGACCGCACGCTTGACGCGACCGACCTGACGAGCAGTTCGGCGATGTGGATCGAGCGGCCGCAGAGGCGGTCGGTGGTGACGCTGATCAACACGCCGCGGATCGGCGTGTCCGGGGGCGGGCGCGATGCCGACCCGGTGGCATCGGTGTGGGTGCGGCGGGCGCTGCGCTGGGCGGCGGCGGATTCGCGGAGCGTCAGCGGTGGCGGGGGCCTGAATCCGGGTCGGCGGTGATGAGGATGGGTTTGGGTGGGGGCGCGGCACACACTTTCGGGCAGTGAGCGGTTGCGCTTGGGAACAAGTCGCTGCGCGGCGGTGGCCGCTTGGTGTATCGAGGCCTGGATCCGGGACTTTGGGCGCTTTGTACAAAGTTGACGGACGACACCCCAAGGGGGGGTCTATGATTCGGTAACGGATGCGACAATGTCGCAATTGTCTCCGAAAGAGGCAGAGATCAAGGAGCGATCGTGGGCCGATCGAGAGCACCAGACTGGGAAGCGGTTCGTCAGCGGGCGGCGCAGTTTCCGCCGACGGCTTTCCAGTTTGTTCGCGATGGTCTGGGGTACACGGTTCGACGGATCCACGGAGAGGGTGGCGTGAGCGGAACGCGGGTGCCGGCGGGTGCCGCGACTGGGCAGACCGAGACCGAGCCTCGCACGAGGCACGTCACGGGCACGCAACTGTGCCTGGGGCTGCGCGAGTTCGCGTACGCCCAGTACGGGGCGCTCGCGGGGACGGTGCTGCGGCGGTGGGGGATCGAGAGCACCGAAGACTTCGGCGCGATCGTGTACGCGATGATCGAACAGGGCGAGATGCGCGCCGGGCCGGAGGATTCGTTCGACGACTTCTGCGGCGTGTACGAGTTCGATGAGGCGTTCGGGATTCAGGTCTGAGCGGGCGCGCGGGGCTGGGCGCGGGGGGCGGGAGCAGGGGCGGTGGGGCCGGATGATCGGGCATGTCTGGCGTGTCTGGCGTGTCTGGCGTGTCTGGCGCGCGGCGCATGTCGGCGCTTGCGTGTACGCTCCTGATCATGGCGAACGAGCAATCCGATAGAAGCCTGACCGACTGGCGGACACTGCATGTCTGGCAGATCCAGCCGGTGCGAGATGTGCTGTTGCTGGCGCTGGTGGCGTGGCTGGTGTACCTGGGGTACGTGTTGAGCGTGGTGACGGTGCCGCTGCTGCTGGCGATGGCGCTGGCGTATCTGTTCGAGCCGGTGGTGGCGTACCTGACGCGGCGCGGGCTTCGGCGAGAGGTGGCGGTGGGTGGGCTGATCGTGGGGGTGGTGGTGGGCATCGGCGCGCCGGTGCTGGTGGGGCTGGGCTTCGGCGTGCTGCAGGGGGTGGGGTTCGCGACGGAGAAGGCCCAGCGCATCGGCGAGGTCTGGCGGAGCGTGCAGGACCCGGACAATCCGGAGTTGCGTGCGGCGTTGCCGGGGGCCGGGTGGCGGACG
The DNA here is from genome assembly GCA_021297895.1 of Phycisphaeraceae bacterium. Taxonomy (GTDB): domain Bacteria; phylum Planctomycetota; class Phycisphaerae; order Phycisphaerales; family UBA1924; genus JAJTHN01. The sequence goes on from JAJTHN010000011.1 coordinate 35,705, forward strand.
CTGCGGGACCAGTTGGTGGAACTCAAGCGCGAGAGCGAGCGTGCCGAGGCGCAGGCGAAGCTGCTGGCGGGGGCGATGGATGATGCCGCGGCGGCGGGCCAGCCGCCGACGGATGGCGTGCCGACATCGCCGACCGGGGGGCCGACCGGGGGGCCGACCGGGGGGCCGACTGGCGGGCCGACTGGGGGGCCGACTCAGACTCGTGCACCGGAGCCGGCTGAGCCCAAGGCCGCGGCGGAGCCCGTTGCGCCTGTCGTGCCTGTCGCCCCCAGCGGGCCGAGCGCACCGGACGGACCGACCGCGACCGATGCGCCCGCGCAGGATCAGGAGCCGCCGGATGCGACGGCGGTGATTCTCTTCCGCGGCGTGACGTGGCTGGTCGAGCGCGTGCAGGAGAACGCGGGGCTGCTCGGCCGGCAGGCGATCCAGACCGGCGCGGGGGCGGTGCAGGCGGCGCTGGGCGTGCTGACGAGCGTGGGGTTCTTCTTCTTCGGGGCGTTCATCACGGGGTTCTTTTTCTTCTTCATCAGCGTGCGGTACGCGCGGGTGGTGGAGTTTCTCGATTCGCTGGTGCCGGTGCAGAACCGTCCGCTGGTGCGTGAACTCGCGGGGCAGATGGACCGTGTGATCGCGGGGTTCATCCGCGGCCGCGTGACGATCTGCGCGATCTTCATTGTGTACTTCACGATCGCGTACTGGCTCATCGGCGTGCCCGCGCCGCTGGCGCTGGGGCCGATCGTGGGGCTGTTGTGTCTTGTGCCGTACGCGGCGACGGCGGGGATGATCATCGCGATCGCGCTGATGTGGCTGGAGCCGAGCACGGCGCTGTTCGGGCTCTTTGGAGGGGGCGGTGGAGCGTGGTGGTGGATCATCGGCGCGCCGGCGCTGATCCACGGCGCGGGGCAGATCTTGGATGACTACATCCTCACGCCGCGGATCCAGGGGCAGAGCACGGGGATGGACACGCCGACGATTCTGTTCGCATCGCTGGCGGGCGCGGTGCTGGCGGGGTTCTACGGCGTGCTGCTGGCGATCCCTGTGGCGGCGTGCGTGAAGATCGCGCTGCAGCGGCTGTTCTGGCCGCGGTTCAAGGCGTGGGCCGCGGGGCGAGCGAGCGACCCGCTGCCGCTGAAGGAGTAGGGGGCTGCGCAAATGGCCAAATGACCAAATGGTCAAATGACCAAGTCAGAAAGATCCTCCCCCGTTTCCCAACGAGGGAGGTGGTGGGGGGGCGAGTCTTCGCGGCGGAGGGGGTCCGGCCCCAGATCCTGCCAAACCCCCAACCCCCCGCCACCCCCTCCGCTATGAACTTTTCCCCGTTTGAACTTTGAACTTTCGCGGCGTTTCGCCGCGCGTTCCCCGCATATCGCCGCCACATCCAGCCACGTTCGCCGAACATCCGCTTTTCCGGGAGCCGCGTACGGCGCCGTCTGCTGCCCTGCAGACGACGTCTGCTGCCTCGCAGACGACGTCTGCTGCCGTGCAGACGACATCTGCTGCCGTGCAGACGACGTCTGCTGCCGTGCAGACGACATCTGCTGCCGTGCAGACGGCGTCTGCTGCCGTGCAGATGACATCCGCTGCCGTGCAGATGACGTCTGCGGCGGTGCCGGAGCCGCCGTTCGGCCATCGAGCGAGCCCCTACCGTCAAAGTGTTACCCATGTGGTCGGAACGATCTGTTCCCCATGTGCCCGGTCCAACACCCCCCGCCCCCCGGCCCCCGCCCCCCCGCCGCCGCCATTTCCATTTCCACGCGCGATCGCCGGGCGGGGATCGCGGACATGCCTTGACGTGCGCCCCCGGAGAGGGGGTTCGTGCGCCGTCGCGGTGGACGGTTGGGGGATTGTTGGGCCTGGCGCGTGCCGTGAACCCCGATTCTGCGATGATTGCAACGCGGACGATGCAACACCAGCGGGAAAACGCTCGTATCGTTTGCCGCGTCGGGGGAGGTTCTGGGGCGTTGGTCCGGCGGCGGGGGCTTATGGCCCATGGCCCATGGCCGATGGCCGATGGCCGATGGCCGAAGGGTGGTTCGGGGTGGTGTCTTCTCGGATGTCATTCTGCGGGAGGTGAGCCGTGAATCAGGTGCGCGATCGTCGATGCGACATGGGTGTGCGGGGTGGTGCGATGTGCGGGCGGGTTTCCGTTCGTGCGGTGTCGGTGAGCGTGCTGGCCGCGGCGGGCGGGTCGATGGCATTCGGCACGACCACCCGGCGCACGCCGCTCTTTGCGTCCGTCCTCCTGGTGCTGATCGCGACGCTGGCGTCCGTCTTCGTCCCCGCCCACGCCGCACGCGGGCAGGGATGTGGATGGCTGCCCGGCGCGAGTGTGCCGGGGACGAACGGCCTCGTCCGCGCTCTGGCCGTGCTGCCGGGCGGGGACGTGATCGTGGGCGGGGACTTTACCGCCGCGGTTGGCGTGCTGGCAAATTATGTCGCCCGCTACAACCCGTCCACCAGCACATGGTCGGCGCTGGGGTCGGGGACGAGCGGCAGCGTCCATGCCCTTGCCGTGCTGCCGGGTGGGGGGGGCGAGCACGTGATCGTGGGCGGGTGGTTTACCACCGCCGGAGGCGTGGCGGCAAACAAGACCGCCCGCTACAGCCCGACCACCAACACCTGGTCGGCGCTGGGGTCGGGGACACGGGGCACTGTCTCCGCTCTGGCCGTGCTGCCGGACGGGGACGTGATCATGGGCGGGTACTTCAACTTCGCCGGGGGCGTAGTGGCGAGCTACATCGCCCGCTACAGCCCGACCACGAACACCTGGTCGGCTCTGGGGTCGGGGACGAACAGCTTTGTCCGCGCCTTGGCCGTGCTGCCGGGTGGGGGGGGCGGGGACGTGATCGTTGGCGGGGCATTTACCACCATCGGCGGGGTGGCGGCAAGCCACATCGCCCGCTTTACCCCATCCACCAACTCCTGGTCGGCGCTGGGCTCGGGGACGAACAGCATGGTCTCCGCGTTGGCCGTGCTGCCGGGCGGGGATGTGATCGTGGGTGGGATCTTCAACAGCGCCGGCGGCGTGCTGGCGAACCGGATTGCCCGCTACAGCCCGACTACGAACACCTGGTCGGTGCCGAGACCGGGGCCGATCGGCTCTGTCAGTGCCCTGGCCGCGCTGCCGGGCGGGGATGTAATCGCGGGCGAGAACTTTACCACCGGGGGCGGGGCGGTGGGCCGCATCACCCGCTACAACCCGACGACCAACACCTGGGCTGTGCTGGGGTCCGTGTCCGGCGATGTCGGTGACCTGGCCGTGCTGCCGGACGGAGACGTAATCGTAGGGGGGTTCTTCAACACCGCCGGGGGCGTGGCGGCCAGCAACATCGCCCGCTACAACCCGTCCACCGGTACTTGGTCGGCGCTGGGGTTGGGCACGGGCGCCCCCGTTTCCGCTCTGGCCGTACTGCCGGGCGGGGACGTGATCGTGGGCGGGCAATTCACCACCGCCGGGGGTCTGAGGGCGAACTCAATTGCCCGCTACAACCCAAGCACCAACACATGGTCGGCGCTGGGGTCGGGGACAAACGGCATCGTCGTTGCCCTGGCCGTGCTGCCGGGCGGGGACGTGATCGCGGGCGGAATCTTCACCACCTCCGGGGCCGTGGCGGCGAAGAACATCGCCCGCTACAACCCGACCACGAACACCTGGTCGGCTCTGGCGGCGGGGCTGAACGACTTCGTTCTAGCCCTCGCCGTGTTGCCGGGCGGGGACTTGATCGCGGGTGGGAGCTTCACGATCGCGGGCGACAACGTGTCGGCGTACTTCGCCCGCTACACCTTCGGCTCACCCGGGCCGAGCATCGCGACGAACCCAGCGCCGGTTTCGAGCTGCCTCAACGGCAACGCGAGTCTTTCCGTGGTCGCCAGCGGCACCGGCCCCTTGACCTATCAGTGGCAATGGCAGCCCGCCGGCCCCGGCACGGCGTGGGCCGCGCTCGAGAGCGGAATCAACCTCAACAGCCAGGGCCAGCCCGCGTTCGATGTCTCCGGCGCGGGCACGGCGACCGCGAGCATCAGGTCGCTCTCGGGCGCGACCGGGAGCGTCGGCAGCTTCCGCTGCGTCGTCAGCAACGCCTGCGGCACCGTTACCAGCGAGCCCGCCACGCTCACGATCATCGTCTGCGCGTGCAGCCCCGCCGACATCACGAACACCGACGGCGACCTGCCCGGCGTGCCCGATGGGACGGTTGACAACGGCGACTTCCAGGCGTTCTTCGCGGCGTTCTTCCTGACCGAGTCCGACCCGCTGCGGCTGGCGGCCGATATCGCCAACACCGACGGCGAGACCGTCCTGACCGGCGGCGGGCCGGACGGGGCAATCGACAACGGCGACTTCAACGCGTTCTTCGCGGCGTTCTTCGGCGGGTGCGGCGTGTGAGTCCGCGCGTGCGCGCCGGGGTGGGTTTGGGCGGAGTGATCGGGTGTGTCAACCGGGCCGAGTGCCCAGGGGAGCAAGCATGAAGACGGTGATGATGGGCAAGCATGGGCGGGTGTTGGCGGGAGTGTTGGCGGTGAGCGTGCTGGCCGCGGCGGGCGGGGCGGTGGCGATCGCGCAGCCGACGGGGTGCGGGCCGGGGCTCGAGCGGTCGGCGGCGGTGTCGAGCCCGCCCTCGGGGTTGACGGTGATCGAGACGATGGCCGACGGCTCGGTGGTCCTCGCGGGCGGCGCGAGAATCGCGGCGTACTTGCCGCTGGCGATGGATCTTGATCTCCCGGTCTCGCCTCCGGTGGCGCGGAAAGATGTCCGCATTGCGCGGTGGGACAACGGTTGGCGGTTCTTCGCGCAGGAGCCGGGCGGGACGATCAACGCCCTTGCGCGGCTGGCCGATGGGACGCTCGTGGCGGGCGGCGCGTTCACGACCGAGCAGCCCAGCGGTCGGAGCCTGCAGCAGGTCGCGACGTGGAACGGGCAGCAGTGGGAGACGCTTGGCGGCGGCGTGACCGCGATCCCGACGCAGGGCACGGCGAGCGTCAATGCGCTGCTGCGCATGCCCAATGGAGATCTGATTGTCGCGGGGCGGTTCTCCGCGGCGGGCGGGGTCGCCGCGGCGAACATCGCGCGGTGGGACGGTCAGGCGTGGCAGGCGATGGGGCTCGGAGTCAACGGCGCGGTGTCGCGGCTGACGCTGACGCCCGCGGGCGAGGTGCTCGCGAGCGGTGAGTTCACGACGGCCGATGGCCTGCCGGCTCGGAGCATCGCGCGCTGGAACGGCTCGTCGTGGAGCGCGCTGGGCGACAGCAGCAACATCTTTCCAAACCCGCGAAGCGTGGTCGCGACCGCGAACGGAGATGTGCACGTGCTCGAATCAGGAGGCTGGCTGAGTCGGTTCGCCGGCGGGGCATGGACGCTGATTGCCAGCGGCATGGGCGGTACTTTCAACCCGGCGGCGCTGATCTCGTTCGACGGGCGGCCGCTGGTGCTTGGCGTCCTGGACTCGGCGCGGGTGGGCTCGCCACCGCTGAACCCGATCGGCGTTGTCAATGGCGCGGCGGTCCTTGCGGAGCAGGGCTGGACGGGATTGCCGTCGAGCAACGGGCGCGGGCTCATGACACGGGTGCCCGACGTTCTGAGTGGCTCGGTCTCGAGCGCGGCGGTGCTGCCCGACGGGCGGATCCTGGCGACAGGGTTCTTCAACGCGAGGGGTGATGTGGCGGCCGGTCGCCTGGCGGTCTATGACGGGCAGAAGTGGGCGGGATTGTCGGCAACGCCGAGGGGCCAGATCTTCTCTCTGACCACGCTTGCCGATGGGCGGCTGGTTGCGGGCACAGCGAGCGGCATTGATGTGCGGAACGCCGCGGGCTGGACGGGCCTGGGAAGCACTCCGACGTCAATCCCGTTAGCCAACGTGGTCGCGACGCTTCCCGATGGTCGGCTGCTGGTGGGCGGGTCGTTTCTCGAGATCGAGGGTGTGCAGGCGCGGCGGCTGGCGGTGTGGAACGGTTCGGCGTGGGCACAATTCGCCGGGGGCGCTGGCCCCGTGACCAGCGGGGGCTCCGTGACGCGGATTCATGTCGCCAGCGATGGCGCGGTGGTCGTTCTCGGCAATATCACGACGGTTGGCGGGAGCGACGGCATTCCTGAGACGACGGTCAACGGCGTCGCGCGGTGGTTCAACGGCGCGTGGTCGGACATGAGCTCGGGAACGACGGAGATCCGGAATCTGACCAACGCTCCGAACGGAGATCTTCTGGCCTTCGGCACGTTCACGCCCGGACCGTCGCTGCCAGCGGGCACGACCACCGCGAGCGTCGCACGATGGGACGTGAGCGCGTGGGTCGGCATCGCCGGGGCACTGCCGCTTCCGAGCGATGGGCTCGCCGGCACGGCTTTCGGTGTTGCGCCGGACGGCTCGATCATCGCTTCCGCGAGGAACTCGGGATCCACGGCGTTCGTGCATCGCTGGGATGGATCGGTGTGGCGTCCCGTTGGCGACACGCTCGCGGGCGAGCTTGATCCCGCGGCATCCCCGCAGCAGTTCGGTCCGCTGGTGCGGGCGATGGCGATCTCACCCGCTGGCAATCTGTACATCGCCGGGAACTTTCGCACATCAACCGCGAACGGCCAGACCCGCCGAACGCTCAACGGCGTCGCACGCCTGGTCGGCGATCGCTGGGAGCCGGTCGGACCGGGTCTGGGCACGAACGGGGCCGCGACCATGCGCACGCTGCCGGACGGCACGATCGCGGTGGCGGGGGCGTTCCAGTTGGTGGGCAACGAGCCCAGCTCGTTCATCGCGTACATCACCAATCCCGACGGCATCTGCCCGTGCTCGGCGGCGGATATCGCCAATGCGGACGGCGAGGCCGCGCCGACCGGCGGTGCGGATGGCCAGGTGACCAACGGTGACTTCATCGCGTTCTTCAGCGCGTTCTTCGCGGACGAAGGCGACCCGGCGCGGCTTGCGGCGGACATCGCCGATGCGGACGGACGCACGCTCTTCGACACGCCCGCGGGCGGGCCGGACGGCGCGGTGACCAACGCGGACTTCACGGCGTTCTTCGCGGCGTTCTTTGATGGGTGCGGCGGATGAGCGCC
>JAJTHN010000012.1 GCA_021297895.1 Phycisphaeraceae bacterium
GCTCGGCGCGGGCGGTGGGGGCCGCCCGCGGATCGGCGCTAGTGGCAGCGGACGGCCCAGTCGTACGGGATGTCGTTCTTGAACGGGTCGAGCCGATCGCTGCGTGAGGGGTCGTGCGGGTGCGAGCAGCAGTTGGCGACGATCGCGTGCGGGTCGGACATGCCCTTGAAGCCGTTCCAGACGCCGGGCGGGATAATCACCAGCGCGTGCTGATCCGGGCCGAGGAAGACCTCCATGAGTTTGCCCCTGCTGGGCGAACCGTCGCGGTCATCGAACATCACCAGTTTGATGCGTCCGAAGACGCAGGCGTAGTGGAGCGTCATTTCGCGGTGGCGGTGCCAGCCCTTGACGACGCCCTTGTAGATCGTGGAGAAGTAGATCTCGCCGAAGGATGTGAAGTGCGCATCGGTGGAGCGGAGCATGTGGAAGATCGTGCCGCGCTCATCGGGGATGCGCCTGAGCGGGATGACCTGAACATCGTGGATCATGCGGGCGGTTCCGGTGCGGGGGTGTGGATGCGGCGGGCGGATGCGCGGGGCGGATGCGGGTGTTGGATGCTGGACCGGAGGGTCATGCCCTGGCCGCGAGCGGACCAGATGGGCCGACGGGCGCGGCGGAGCGATCGAGGGCCTCGAGGTTCGCGGCGCTGATGGTGTGCAGATGCGGGATCGGCACGATGAACTCGCCGCCGCCGTCGAGATACGCGCGCTGCTGGCGGGCGATTTCGCGTGCCCAGTTCCAGCTCAGCAGCACGAGCGCATCGGGCCTGAGGGCCGGGTCGCGGAGCACATCGGGGCTGACGATCGCCAGCGCGTTGCCGGGGGCGAAGTGCCCCTGCTTGGCGGTGCTCAGGTCGCAGATGAAGTCCAGCAGCGTTGCATCGATGCCCGCGAAGTTCATCAGCGTGCTGCCCTTGGCGCTGGCGCCGTACGCGGCGAGTTTCTGCCCCGCGGCCTTGCGCGTGCGCAAGTCGCGCACGAGCGCATCGCACAGGTCGCGGACGCGCTGGGCAAAGCGGGCGTAGAACGCGCCGGTGGTCATGCCGGTCTGTCGCTCGTGGGCCAGCAGCGACGCGACGGCGGGGGCGACTACGGGCGATGCGCCCGCGGGCTCGGCGAAGACCCGGAGCGAACCGCCGTGAACCGCGATGCGCTCGACATCGCTGACGATCAGCCCGTGGCGGGCGAAGAGCGCGTTGATCGCCGTCAGCGAGAAGTAGCACAGGTGCTCGTGATAGATCGTGTCGAACTCGGCGTGCTCGATCATGTCGCCCAGGTACGGGAACTCGAACACCGCCACGCCCGTGGGCTTGAGCATCGCCGCGGCACCGGCGACAAAGCCGTTGAGATCCGCGACGTGCGCGAGCACGTTGTTGCCCAGCACGCAGTCAGCACGCACGCCCTCGCGGGCCAGGCGCTGGCCCACATCGCGGCCGAAGAACTCGCACCGCGTGGGGATTCCGTTCCGCGAAGCGACCTCGGCGATGTTCCGCGCCGGCTCGATGCCCAGCACGCCGATGCCCGCGGCGACGAAGTTCTTCAGCAGGTAGCCGTCGTTGCTGGCGACCTCGACAACGAGGCTGTCGCGCGTGAGGTTGCGGCGGCGGATGAGCATCTCGGCCTCGCCCTTGGCGTGGGCGAGCATCGCCTGGCTGAACGACGAGAAGTACAGATAGTGCCCGAAGAGCACCTCGGGCTCGACCGTCTCGCGGATCTGCACGAGCGAGCAGCCCGGGCAGAACGCCAGCGAAAGCGGGAAGCGCGGGTGCGGCTCATCCGCTGTCCGCAGCAGGTTGTTGGCCAGCGGCACGCGGCCGAGATCCAGCACAAGATCCAGCGAGCCGTGGCCGCAGGACCGGCAGCGCTGCTCGATGACATATCGGCTGGCGGTGTCGGCGGTGGTGCCGGGGGTGGTGCCGGGGTTGATGTTGGCGGCGGGGCTCGTGCTCATGATGCGTGATCCAGGGTGGGTGCCGACCAGGCGCGGCCGCGTTCCCTCGCGTGCGAGGTGAATGCGGCGATCTGCGCGAGCGTCAGATCGCGGGCATCGGCGTGCTCGGTCAGGAACGCGCGGTACCACGCCGCGGTCTGCGTGACAGCCTCCGCGGCGGTCCATGTCGGTCGCCAGCGCAATTGCTCGCGGGCCAGGGCGATGCTTAGCCCAAGGTGCGGCGACTCGGGCGGAGCGTTCGGGTCGGGGCGCTCGCTGTAGCCGTCGCGCACGTCGATGCGGTCATCGTCGATGCGCCGCCAGGCGCGGACCATCCGCGCGGTCAGGTCGCGAACGCTCAAGCGGCCGCTCGGGTCGGCGTCATCGGGGCCGAAGTTGAACGCCCGGGCGTGGCGCGCCGCATCGTCGCCCAGCAGCAGGGCCGCCAGGTGCAGGTAGCCGCTGAGCGCATCGAGGACGTGCTGCCACGGGCGGTCGCTGGCGGGGTTGCGCAGGACGACGGGCGTGCCCTTGCTCATGGCGGTGGCGATGTCGGGCACGAGACGGTCCAGGGCCCAGTCGCCGCCGCCGATCACGTTGCCGGCGCGTGCGGTGGCCAGCGCGACGCCGTGCCGGGCCAGCGAGGCCGGCGCGAAGAACGAATCGCGGAAACTCGCCGCGACAATCTCCGCCGCGGCCTTGCTCGCGCTGTACGGGTCTTTGCCGCCGAGCGGCTCTTCCTCTCGGTGGGCGTGCGGTGTGGGGCTCGGCCTGTAGCACTTGTCGCTGGTGACGATGACCACGGCGCAGCGCGTGTCGGCAACGGGGCGCGTGCGGATGGCTTCGAGCAGGTTCGCGGTGCCGGTGACGTTTGTCTCGAATGTGCCGACGGGGTCGGCGTAACTCGGCCGCACCAGCGCCTGGGCCGCCATATGGATGATCACGCTCGCGCCCGCGCCGTGGACCACACGCCGAACGCCCGCGGCGTCGCGTACGTCGACGCGATGATCCTCCATTGTGCGGGACAGTCCGAGCACATCGAACAGCGAGGGGGTGCTGGGCGGGTCGAGCGCCAGGCCGATCGGCGTTGCGCCGATGCTCAGGAGCCACTGGCAGAGCCATGCGCCCTTGAAGCCCGTGTGCCCTGTGACCAGCACGCGGCGGCCGCGCATGGCATCGGCGATGCCGCCCGCCGACTGCGGGGTGCGGAGTTCGGGGCCGGGCTGTGCGGAAGAGGTGGGGGGCATCAGTCAGCGCGGGAAGACGGAGAGTCGCGGCTGCAGTTTAGTCGATCCTCGCACGCCGCGGCGCGCGGACCCATACGCTCGTTGCGGCATGAGCAATACCCCAGCGACAGACCAGCACGCCTCGGCCATTGCGCGGTTCTCCACCGGCGATGTGGTGGTCGCGGTCGTGGGTCTGGGGTATGTCGGCCTGCCGCTGGCCCACGCGTTCCATGAGGCCGGGCTTTCGGTGCTTGGTGTCGATACCGATCCGGCAAAGCCCCGCGCGCTGCGTCCCGCGGCGGGCGAGCGGCCCACGCCCTACCTCCGGCACCTGGGCGATGAGCTCTACAACGCGCTCGCTTCGAGCGACCGGTTCGACGCAACGACGGATCACACGCGGCTTGCGCAGGCGGATGCGATCCTTGTGTGCGTGCCCACGCCGCTGGATGAGCAGCACGCCCCGGACCTTTCGTACGTCGTCGGTGCGGCGCTGCAGATCGCCCGCGTGCTGCGTCCGGGCATGCTCGTGGTGCTCGAGTCGACGACCTATCCGGGCACGACGCGGGGCGAGTTTCTCGCGCCGATGCGCCAGCTCCGCCCGGACCTTGTTCCCGGGCGCGACTACTTCGTCGCCTTCAGCCCCGAGCGCGAGGACCCCGGCAATCCGCACTTCCGCACGCGCGACATCCCCAAACTCGTCGGCGGAATCGATGAACCCGCCACCCGCGCCGCGTGCGCGCTGTACGCCCGCGCTTTCCGCAGCGTGATCCCCGTCGCCAGCGCGGAGGTCGCCGAGAGCGCCAAACTGCTGGAGAACACCTTCCGCGGCGTGAACATCGCGCTGGTCAACGAGCTGAAAATGGTCTTCGATGCCATGGGCGTCGACATCTGGCAGGTCATCGACGCGGCATCGACCAAGCCTTTCGGGTTCATGCGGTTCACGCCGGGGCCGGGCCTCGGCGGGCACTGCATCCCGATCGATCCGTTCTATCTCGCCCACAAGGCCCGCGAGCTCGGTCGGCCGTCGCTATTCGTCGAGCTGGCCGGCGTCATCAACACACGCATGCCTGAGTATGTGGTCTCGAAGCTCGATGAGGCTCTGCGGGCCAGAGGGAGCGCCGACGGACTCTCCGGTGCCCGCGTGCTCGTGCTCGGTCTGGCGTACAAGCCCGACATCGACGATGTCCGCGAGAGCCCGAGTTTCGAGATCATCGATCACGTCCGCGCCCGCGGCGGGGAGTGCGATTACTCCGACCCGCTCGTCCCGCGTACGCACGCGATGCGCAAGCGCGACCTTGGGATGTCCAGCGTCGAACTGACGCCCGCGTCCGTCACCTCGTACGACGCGTTGGTCCTGAGCACCGCGCACGCCGCGTTCGACTACGAGATGATCGCCCGGCACGCGCGGCTGGTCGTTGACACACGAAACGCCTTCGCGGCCCACGCCCTGACGCTGGCCGAACGGCTGGTCAAGGCCTGATGGCGCGGGCCTCCTAACCTCATCGTCTATGCGTGACTTCTGGCATCTTGCGCGGCACCTGCTGGCCTATCGCCGGCTGCTGCTGGCGACGATCGCGCTGGCGATCCTGGCCGGGCTGAATCTCGGCGCGGGGCTGGTGGGTATCGGTGCGGTCATGTCACGCCTGCTGCCCGGCCCCAACGCTCAAGCCAACCAGCGCGGCCTGCCGGACTTGGCGACGGACCTCAACGCGCAGATCGGCGGGGTCATTCCGCAGGGCCTGATCGATGCCCTTCCCACGGGTCAGTTCGCCGCGGTTGTGGCGCTGGTCATCGCGCTGGGTGTGCTGACGGTCTTCGGCGCGTTCGTGAACTACGGGCACCAGTTCTTCGCCCTCACGCTCGTCGGGCGGGCGGTGCGTGACCTGCGTGCCCGGCTGTATCGCCACGTTGTTCGTCTGCCGCTGCGGAGCGTGCTGACCCTCGGGCCGACGCACTATGCCAGCCAGGTGATCTTCGACACCGGCGCGGTCGGCGGCGGCCTCGCATCGATCCTGAGCAAGACGCTCGTGCAGGTCAGCAAGGGCATGGGCGCTCTGGTCGTCGCGTTCATCAGCGACTGGCGCATCACGCTGGGCGGGCTGCTGGTGGCGCCGCTGCTGTACCACGTCATCCGGCGAACGGGCAAGCGCGTGCGTCGCAGCCAGCGGCTGAGCGTCGAGGCGCAGTCGTCGATGATGGGCACCGCGCGGAGCGCCGTCGAGCACCTGCGCGTGGTCAAGGCCTGCACCGCCGAGCAGCGCGAGGTCGCCGTCTTCGAGGTCGCCAGCAACGAGTACTTTCGCCAGGAAATGAAGATGCGTCAGGCGCGGTCGATCGCCGCGCCGATCCTCGAGACGCTGACGATCTTTGTCCTGGGCGCGCTGGCGCTGATCGCGGCCAAGGCGATCCTCGACAACCACCTCGAGCCCGCGGCGATGCTCGCGGCGCTGACGAGCCTGGGCATCGCCGGCGCGTGCGTCCGCCCGCTCAGCGGTCTGAGCCACGACCTGCAGATGGCCGGCGCCAGCGCCGGGCGCATCCTGACCACCCTCAACGAGAGCGCCGAGCCCGGCCACGATGCGACGCTGCCCCGCCTGCCGCGCCACCGCCTGAGCCTGGAGTTCCGCAACGTTTCGCTGACCTATCCCAAGGCCACACAGCCGGCGGTCCGAAACCTGAGCCTGAGCATCCGCCACGGCCAGACCGTCGCGATCGTCGGGCCCAACGGCAGCGGCAAGACCTCGCTGCTCTCGCTCATCCCGCGGCTGTTCGACCCCGATGAGCACTCCGGTGATGACACCGGCTCGGGCGTCACGCGCGGCGCGGTCCTTGTCGACGGCGTGGACATCCGCACGGTCAACATCAACACGCTCCGCGATCAGATCGGCGTCGTTACCCAGCAGGTCGTGCTGTTCAAGGGCTCCATCCGCACGAACCTGGCCTACGGAGTCGAGCAGGCCAGCGACGAGCAGATCCGCGACGCGGCCCGGAAGGCCCGCGCCGAGGAGTTCATTCTCGAACGCCCCGGTGGATACGACGCCGAGATCGGCGAGGGCGGGAGCGGTCTCAGCGGCGGACAGATGCAGCGGCTGAGCATCGCCCGCGCGATCCTTCGCGACCCGGCGATCCTCATCCTCGACGAGGCCACGAGCATGATCGACGCCGACAGCGAGGCCAAGATCGCCGCGACGCTCAGCGAGTTCAGCAAGGGGCGGACGACGCTGGTCATCGCTCACCGCCTGAGCACGGTGATCAATGCCGACCGCATCGTGGTGATGGACCACGGCCGGCTCATCGACTCCGGCACGCACGCCGAGCTCATGGCCCGCTGTCCCACGTACCGACTCATCGCCGAGAACCAGCTCGTGCGTCAAGACGCCGCCCCGGGCGAGCAGCCCTCCCCGACCGCCTGAGCCCCTCAGCCCACCCATGCCCACCGCCGCCGATCAACACGGCCCGCGACGCGTCCGACTGCTGTTTGCCGCCGCGCTGACATGCTCCGCGCTGCTGGCCGGGTGCGAATCCACACCGCCCCCCGCCACGGGCGAGCACCTCACGCCCATCGAGGGCGAGTCGCTCCCATCGGTGTCCGCGGCGGCGTCGATGCTCGCGCCGGTGCGCCTTCGCATTCACCCGCTGTCGCGGCTGGAGCGCGACGAACTGGGCCGTGCGCAGTTGGTGCTGCAGATGGAATTGCTCGACGCCGCGGGGCATTCGGGAAAGTGGCTTGGCCGCGCGACGGTGGCGATCGAGCGTCTTGCCGGCCCATCGGCGGGCGAGGCGACGACCGATGCCGCGCGACGCTTCAACCTGACGACGCCCCAGAACAGCAACGCCCGCTTCGACTGGATCACGCGCACGTACGTGCTCCGCATCGCCCCGCTTCCGACCTGGTACGACACGCTCGTCGACGGCAGCGAGCGCGACGCCACCGCCCGGGTCCGCTGCACGTTCACGCTCCTGGATGCGCAGGGCACCGCCCGCACGCTCGAAGACACCGCCGTGCTTCGTGCTTTCCGCTGACACCCGCTCCGCCGACCCGCCGCGAACCTACGCTCGCGGCGATCGTGCGCACACGCACCACGCACCTGCTCGGAGCATTTTTCATGTCCGCCGCGAACACCCATAACGACGTGCTCATGCTCTCGGTCTCCGGTTGCCGGGGCATTGTCGGAACGAGCCTGACACCCGAGACCGTTTCGCGCTTCGCCGGAGCGCTGGGCACGTATCTTGTTGATCGGCACGCCAGCGCCAAGGTCAAGGGTCCGGTCGTGGTCGTTGTCGGGCGCGACGGGCGCGCCGGCGGGGCGATGATCGCCGACGCCGCGATCGCGAGCCTGAACGCGGCGGGCGTTCACGTCGTCGACACGCAGGTGGCGATGACGCCGACCATCGGAACGACGGTCGATGCGCTCGGCGCCGCGGGTGGCCTGGTCATTACCGCCAGCCACAACCCGCAGCAGTGGAACGGCCTGAAGCCCATCATCCCGAGCAAGCCCCGCCCGGCCCGCGCCAAGGTCGCCGCCGATGGCCTGCTGGAACTGACCGTTCCCCGGGCCTCGGCCCGCCTTGGCAAGGCCGACGCCTCCGCGCCGAACAAGGCCCTGGCCGACACGCTCATCAAGGCCTTCCACGACGGCGCGGCACGCCGGGTCGGCTGGAAGGACATCGGCTCGCGCACCGTGGGCGATCTGGAGGCCATGCGCTCGCACCACGAACTGGCGCTGGAGGCCATCGACAATCTGGGCATCCTTCGCGCGATCCAGAAGAAGCGATTCGGCGTCGTGCTCGACAGCGTGAACTCCTCCGGCCGCGAACTGACGCCCAACTTCCTCATCAGCGAACTTCGCTGCAAGGCCACGCTGCTGCACTGCGATGACTCGGGCCTTTTCCCGCACACGCCCGAGCCGCTGGCCGAGAACCTCAAGGGTCTGGCCGCGAGTGTCCGCAAGCACAAGGCCCACGCCGGCTTTGCGCAGGACCCCGATGCCGACCGCCTGGCGCTCATCGATGAGAAGGGGCGATACATCGGCGAGGAGTACACCGTCGTGCTCGCCGCCCGCGCGCTGGCGGAACTGGGCGCGCTCAAGCCCCGCAGCACGCTGGTGGTGAATCTCTCGACCAGCCGCATGATCGAGGATGTCGCCGCGGCCTTCGGCTGCCGCGTCCGGCGCTCGGCCGTCGGCGAGGCCAACGTCGTGGAGACGATGAAGAGCCTCGGCTCGCCCATCGGCGGCGAGGGCAACGGCGGGGTCATCTGGCCCGCCGTCACGTACATCCGCGACTCCATGTCGGCGATGGGCCTGATCCTCGGCCTCATGGCAAAGACGGGCAAGACCCTCTCTACGCTCGCGGATGAAGTGCCGGTGTACGCCATCGTCAAGCGCAAGGTCGAGGTCGCGTCGCGCGATGTGGCGACCCGTGCGGTTGAGAAACTCGCGGCACACTACAAGGCCGCCCCGGGCGTGACGGTCGATCGTCAGGACGGAGTCTGGCTCGGCTTTGAGCAGCAGCGCGCGTGGCTGCACGTCCGCGCCAGCAACACCGAGCCGATCATGCGCCTCATCGCCGAGGCCCCGACCGCGGCCGACGCCAACCGTCTGCTCGATCAGGCCGCTGGCATCATCGCCTGAGCGTCCGGTCGGCAACAATCCACCATGCCCAGCGACCAGCCGCCACTGCGCTTCCGCCGATCGCAGCGCCTGGTCCACGCGCTGGAGTTCGAGGCCGTCTTCGCGCAGCGGTGCAGTGTGCAGCGCGGCCCGCTCCGCATTCACGCCCGACTCGCGTTCGCCCCGGGCGTGACACGCCTGGGCCTGAGCATCGGCAAGCGCGTCGGCATCGCCACGACCCGCACGGCCCTGAAGCGTCGCCTCCGTGAGGCGTTCCGCCTCGAGCAGCACGCCCTGCCGGACGGCATGGATCTGGTCATCTCCGCTCACGCCCACGAACCCCGCACGCTGCCGACCTATCGCGACGCTCTGCGCTCGGCCGCGGCGGAACTGCACGCCCGACTGACCCGCCGCCCCTCGGGGCCGACACCATGACCTCGCCGTCCGCTCCGCAGTCGCCCCCTGCCGATCGCTCGGCGCGCGTTCGCCTGATCCTCAGCACGCCGTTCATACTGGCCATCCGCATGTACCAGGTGCTGCTCAGCCCGCTCATGGCCGGACATTGCCGGTTCCACCCGACCTGCTCGCACTACGGCATCGAGGCTTATCGCGTGCACGGGCCGATCGTCGGCTCGTGGCTGACGCTCCGCCGATTGGCCCGCTGCCACCCCTTCGGCGGCAAGGGGTATGACCCCGTGCCGCCGCGGCGATAAGCAGCGCGGGTGTGCCCAGTCGCCCGCTCTGGTCGTCTACCATCCGCCGCCACGCATCACCCCCCGCTGGAGCCCGCCCACCCGATGTCACGACTCCCCGCGGCCATGCGACGCGAGCAACTGCTCGAGACCGCCGCCAAGGTCTTCGCGGCACGTGGCTACTCGGGCACGACCACCGCCGAACTGGCCAAGGCCGCAGGCGTGAGCGAGCCGATCATCTATCGCCACTTTGACAGCAAAAAAGAGCTGTTCATCGAACTGGTCCGCAAAACCAGCCGCGACACCATCGCCAACTGGGAGAATGGCCTGCACGGCCTGACCGATCCCGCCGAGCGGCTGCTGCGGCTGCTAGGCTCGAATCCCATGGTCTCTCCCGACGGCGCGATCAAGTACCGCGTGATCGTGCAGGCCATGACCGAGGTCGAGGATCAGGAAATCCAACTCGCCCTGCAGGACCACATCCGCGCTCTGCACGAGTTTCTCCGCGCACAGATCGACGCGACCCAGGCCTCCGGCGTCGTGCCCAAGCGCTATTCCGCCGACCTGACCGCCTGGCTGCTCATCTACCTCGGTCTTGGATACGGCACGCTCAGCGCCTTGCACGTGGCCAATCACGGTTACGACGCATCGGGCGCTCACGTTGATGATGTCATCGGCGCCCTCATGCTCGGCGCGGCGTTCAAGCGCCGGCGCGAAGGGCCCTGACAGTCTCGCCGTCGCCGGCCGCGCACCCGCCGCTTGGTCCGGGCCGCAGGCCCACAACAGACCACCCAAATCAACCCGAACATTCGCCTGATCTCGAAACGCTTCGGCGGTCGTGGTGTATGCTGAATCAAGGCTCCGGTCCGTTCGTCCGTGTCGCCGAGCGGGCCGGGGCGGGAGCAAGAACCTCCATCCGCGAGCCGAGCCATGAACGCTTTCGACGACAAGATTGAGATGCAGAACCGCCTGTTCTCCGAACTCTCGCGCATGTTCGGCAAGGAGGTCCCGCTCTACGACAAGGCCCTGCTGGTCAACTTCCAGACCAACCGCACGGTCTGCTCGCTGCTCTCGCGCGTTCATGTCGGCTTTGCCGTTTCCGACGAGCAGCTCGACAAGACCTCCGGCGAGCGTCACGGCGCGATCCGCATCGGCCGTCCCGATGAGTACCGATGGATCGGCCGCTTCTTCGCGTGCTTCGCGATGCACCCGCACAACTTCTACGACATGGCCAACGTCGGGGCCAAGAGCCAGCCGATCATCGCGACCGCCTTCCGCAGCGTGCACCGCCCGGAGCACCGCGTCTTCACATCGCTGCTGCTGACCGATTACTTCGACGACGCCACGCGAGCCCGCATCGAGGCCCTGCTGGCCCAGCGAACGGTCTTCAGCGATCGCGCCAAGGCGCTGATCGAGAAGTCGGAGTCGCAGGGCGGCCTGTCGCGCGATGACGCGACCGCGCTCATCGCCGAGGGCACGCAGCGGATCTTCAAGTGGACGGGCCAGGCCCGCGACCACGCGCTGTACAAGGAACTGTGCGATGCCGGCTTCAAGATCGCCGCGGACATCGCGTGCTTCCAGAGCCACCACATCAATCACCTCACGCCCAACACCTTCTGCATGGACCTGTACACCAGCGCCATGAAGATGTGCCTTGGCGAGATGGATGAGCCGACCTTCCGCTCGCGAGCCACCCTCGCGCTGACGCGCCTGAGCAAGACGGCCGACAAGGACTACATGCGCCTGACGTTCAAGCATCTCTCGCCGTCGGAGGTCGATGCATTCACTCGCGGCACCGTCAGCGCGGCGGACATCGCCTCGCTGGTCGATGCGCTGACCACGCGCCTGCGCCAGAGCGACCTGAACCTCAGCACGCTCAAGCACGCCGGATTCAAGGACTTCACCGAAGGCCCCAGCGAGGACACGCCCGTGCTCCTCCGTCAGGACGCGTACAAGGCGCTCACCGAGCCGGTCACGTTCACCAACGCCGACGGCTCGACGATCAACACCGTGCACACGGCCCGCTTCGGCGAGATCGAGCAGCGTGCGTACGCCACGACGCCCAAGGGGCGCAAGCTCTACGACGAGTGCCTGACTCAGGCCGACAGCGCCCGCGAGAAAGACCCCGGCATGCCCAAGCGCGACTTTGCCGCGTACGAGGCGATGTACGCCCGGCCGTTCGCGCCGTTTCCCAAGACCCTTCCGGAGTTGCTCCGCGCGGGCTTGGTGCTCGGTCGGTACTGGGCCACGGCCAAGGGCCGCGCCGCCCGCGGCACGCTGAGCACGACCGACATCCACGAACTGGTCGCTCAGGGCTATGTCGCGTATGAGGGACTGCGGTACGAGGACTTCCTTCCCGTCTCGGCCGCGGGCATCTTCGCCAGCAACCTCAACCAGTACGGCACCAAGACCACCGCCGCATCGCGCCCGGTCTACACGCAGAAGCGGCTGGAAGACATCCTTGGCCGGAGCATCATCGACTCCGATGCGGTGTACGCCGCGATGGAGGCCGAATCGCTGCTGGCGACATACGCGGAGTTGGGCCTGATGGACAAACTCCCCGCTGATCGCAAGAGCGCACTGCAGGCCGCGGCGAGCAAGTACCCGGCCGAGGGTGCGGCCACCGCGAGCGCATCGGCCCCTGTTCCCGCCGGAGTCTGAGGTTCGCCGGCGCGCGGCGGCCTTCCGCACGCAGACAATCAAAGAGTTCCCGGCGCAGCGCGCCGGGAACTTGGGTGACTCCGCAGGGTTCGGAGTGTCGTGATACTGCGCCGCGTCGCCGGTCAGTTGGTGAAGTTCGCGTTGGGGTCGGTGGTGTTCAGGGTGCTGGTCGCGCTGTCGCCCGAAGCCGCTCCGAGGACCGCCGCAGAGCGATCGATGATCGGCCCGTAAATGCTGTTGGCGACGATGCTCCAGTTCAGCGTGGTGGCTCTGCCGCTCTGATTCTGGATGAGGATGTTCCGCTCGCCGGAGATCTGAAAGCCGAAGTCGCCGCCGTTGGTTGAGTTCCTCTCCAGCCGATTGTCCGAGCCCGTCGTACGGAACCCGGCACCCGTGCCCGCGGCTCCGTTGGCGCGTGCGACGCACCCGCGGATGGCGGAGTTGTTGATGACCACAAACCCGTTGAGCCCGTTCTCGGTCGCGCTGCAGTCGGTGAATGAAGTTGTGCCGCCCGCAGAGAAGCCCTCGCCGGTGTTGCCCGTCGCGGTGCAGTCGCTCACGCGGCTGTTCGACGAAAGCGAGAACCCGTTGGCGCTGTTCTCTGTGGCGATGCACCCGATCAGCACCGACGAAGCAAAGCCGGAGAAGCCGTTGACCGCGTTGTTGTGCGCCGCGCAGTTGATCACGCTTGCCGAGGAGCCCTGAAATCCGCTTCCACCATTGAGCCGCGCGGTGCTCCCGCTGATCGAGCTCCCAACGCCGACGACGATTCCCGAGCCGATGTTCCCGCGGGCCACGCATCCGGAGACCACCGTCGCCGAGGCGCCCGAGATCCCAAAGAGGGCGTTGTCCACCGCGGTGCAGTCGATCACGCGGCCGCTATCGCCGACACCTATGCCCACCGCGCCGTTGTTCCGCGCGATCACCAGTTCCACACGCTTGCCGGGATCCGTACCGGACCCATCAAGGTTCACGCCGTCGCCGCCCCATTCCGTGACCGTGCCATTCCTCACGACCGTCGAGAGCACGAAGCCATCCATCACGATCCCCGAGAGCGACCCCGCAACGCCCACCAGCGCGTACCCGTTCAGATCGATCGTCACATGGCTCGCCGCGACCTCGATTCCGTGCTTGCCGGTCTGGCCCGTGATGTTTCCCGTCAGGTAGTACGAACCCGGCGCGGTGATGCGCAGCACGCTATTGGCATCACCCGGCGCCGTCGCCACAGAGAGCGCGATCCGCGGCTCGGCCTCGGCGATGGTCTTGCCCGTTGAGCCAACAGGCCCCGCGGGCGGCGTCAAAGGCCCGCCGTGCGCTCCGGCAACCATCAGCACCAGTGCGCTCATGCCGACCGAGTGCCGCCACGCGACGCGCTTGATCTGCTTTGTTCCGTTCAGTCTCATGTTCACAGCTTGACTCCCGTGAGGAATGGTCGTGGGATCTTCCGACCTCCATCATGCGGCAAACTGCTGGCGGGTGCGTCAATCCGGTCCTGGCGACATCACCATGCGCGAAATTCACCCTTCGCCCGGCGACGGGAAACTGCCCGGATCAATGTACGAACAACCCCCGGCGTCCCGATCGACCGCCGGTGTCGGGCTCGTCCGTCTCCGATGGTCCAACAATCCCCGGCACAAAGGAGTCCGCTCCACCATGCCATCACCGCTTCCCCCAAGCACCACCTACATCGATCTCATCGCCAAGAACAAGCGACAGAGCGTCGTGCTCATGGTCTTCATGATCGCACTTCTCGCGCTGGTCGGCGGGATCATCGCCGCCAGCCTCTCCATGGGCAACCCGCAGGCCCTGATTCCCTCGGTCATCGTCGGCATCGTCGCCGCCCTGATCACCGGAGGGCTTGGCGCGCTCTGGAGCTACTACGCCGGCGCGAACGCCATCCTCCGCATGAGCGGCGCACAGGAGATCTCGCCCACCGACGATCCGGAGCTGTTCAACGTCGTCGATGAGGTCCGCATCGCCGCGGGTTTGCCGATGCCTCGGGTGTTCATCATCAACGACACGGCGCTCAACGCCTTCGCCACGGGGCGCGACCCGCAGCACGCCGCGGTCGCCATCACCACCGGCCTGCGTCGGACGCTGCCGCGCGATCAACTCCAGGCCGTCATGGCGCATGAAGTCGCGCACATCCGTCACTTCGATATCCGCTTCTCGCTGCTCATGGCCACCATGATCGGCCTCATCGCCTTTGCCTGCGATGCGTTCCTGCGCATCACACTTCACAGCCTGCGATTCGGCGGCGGCAGCCGCGGCCGTGGCAAGAACGGCGGCGGCGTGATCGTCTTCATGCTCGTCCTGCTTGTCGTCGCCGCCATCCTCGCCATCTTCGCGCCCCTTATCGGACGCTTCATCCAAATGGCCTTCTCCCGCGAGCGCGAGTATCTCGCTGATGCCGGCGCTGTCGAACTCACTCGCAACCCCGAGGCCATGATCGGCGCCCTCGAGAGCCTCTCGCGCGATCGCGATCCCTTCGTCGATCACGCCAACCGCGGCACCGCCCACATGTTCATCGTCAACCCCCTCCGCAAGATGCACGCCTCCGGCCAGGCCCTCGACTCGGCATTCTCCAGCCATCCGCCGATCGCCAAACGAATCGATCGCCTCCGCGCTCTTCTGCGATGATCCCTCGACCCCCTGCGGCCCCGCCGCTCGCCAACTCGTCAGACATGGCGCAATCAGGGTGGACCATCTTCCGGGTGTATCCGGATTACGCTGTCGACAGAGCCATCCCTCCTGCTACCCAAAAAAGGGCATTTACGGACCTCTGGCATGGAAATTCTCGCATCAGCGCGGGTTGACCGATCCGCCGAATCCGGATCGCGGTATCTCTCTCTGACATGATGCCGCGCGTTGGGTGCGCACGCGTCGGCCGTCGTGTATACACACCGTTCTTCCCGCGCCCGCCGGTTGCGGGGCAGATCATCTCGGGTCGTACCTTCGCGGCGTCCGCGACGGCTTCCCGGGAGTCCAAGTGGTTTCATCGTCTGTGTTGTCCGCCTCAATCCGCCCGGCCTCAGGAGTCCTCGGCATGTCGCGTGTCCCCGCCTTCGCTCGCCTTTCCGCACGTCGCTCGGTGCTTGCTCTCTCCATCATGCTGCTGGCAGGGTCCAGCGCGGCCGCCGCGGTGCCGACACAGTGGACGTACAAGCTGCTGGCCAAGACCGGCAACGCCTACAACGGCCTGCCCTTCGGCGCGACGTTCCTGGCCTCGGGCATTCCCAACGACCCGGCCATCGACGCCGACGGCAACGTCGCGATCCGCTACACCGCCGCGGGCAATGTCGACGGGTACTTCTACTACAACGCCGCGAGCGACAGCGCCTCGCTCGTCCTGCCGGTCGGTACGAATCAGTTGTACGCGTCGAGCGTGGACCTGAAGGCCGGGCGCATCGCGGTGCCCGAGCAGGGCCTTGCCGGCGGCGCGAAGGTGTACTCCCTCGACGGCACCGTCGAGAAGTCGCTCACCGGCGGCGCTGCACAGGTGCTCGGCTCCATCGTCGGCCTGCGCGTCAATACCGCGGGAACCGCCGGCTTCCGCGCCTGGGCGAGCACGCCCACCGGTTCGACGATCAAGCTCGTGCTCGACAGGGGCTTCGGCGAGTCACGCACGCAGACCACGCTCGCCTCGACGAGCGATCTGGTCTACTCGCAGATCCAGACGCCCACGATGAACGACATCGAGCAGATCGGGACGAAGGTCTCGTTCTCCGCCGGCTCCGTCGGCCTTGTGCGCTTCCAGGCGGGCCAGCAGCCAACGACCGTGCTGCGGCTGAGCGACCTGACCACGCACGATTCGCTGGGCGATCTGACCTTCATGAACAACGCGGGCGAGTTCGCGTTCACCATCCGCCGCGCGGGGACGTTCCAGTGGGAACTGCGCAAGTCCTCCTCCGGCCTGGGCACGCTCATCGCCGGCGCCGGCCCGAACTTCGGCAATGGCTCCTGGACGCTCTCGACCCCGCGGATCAACAACCGCGGCATGGTCGCCTTCCGTGCCGAGGGCGCGCCCATCTCCGGCGGCTTCGGCGTCCCCGGCCTGTACATCGGCGACGGTGCTTCGCTGGCCAACGTCGTGACCTTCAACACCGCCGTGCCCAACGCCATCAACCCCGGCAACCCCGCCCTGCGAATCGGCTTTGGCAACTCGCCCAACCAGCAGACCGTTGTCGGCAATGTCGCCATGAACGACAAGGCCCAGATCGCCTTCCTCGCTCGCCTGAGCGACGGAACCTACGGCCTCATCCTCGCATCGCCGAATCCGCCCCTGACCTCCGCATGTTCTCCGGCCGACATCGCCAACACCGATGGTGATTCCGGTGCCGATGGCCGCGTCGATAACGGCGACTTCTCCCTGTTCTTCTCGGCGTTCTTCCTCCCGGGCACCGACCCTGCCCGCCTTGTCGCCGACATCGCCAACACCGACGGCGACCCCAGCCCCGACAGCACCATCGACAACGGCGACTTCGCTCTGTTCTTCGCCACCTTCTTCACCGGCTGCCCGTAACTCGCGCCCGCGGCTCGCCTTGCCCATCTTCCCGCCTGATCCCAAACACCCCGAATCCTCGGGGTGTTTTTCATTCGCCCCGCGGCCGGATTTCTCGCCCGCGACGCCCTCGGCTACCATCGCCCCCTCACACAACGCGTCCCGCCGCGCCCCCTGCAAGGAGTCCATCGTGCCTGCAAAGATCACCATGTCCGCCGGAAAACTCAGCGTCCCCGATCAGCCCATCATCCCGTTCATCGAGGGCGACGGAACCGGCCCGGACATCTGGCGCGCCAGCGTTCGCGTCTTGGATGCCGCGGTGAACAAGGCCTACGCGGGCAAGCGCAAGATCCACTGGCAGGAAGTCCTCGCGGGCGAGAAGGCCTTCAACAAGACCGGCAACTGGCTCCCCGAAGAGACCCTCGCCGCGTTCCGCGATCTGCTCGTCGGCATCAAGGGCCCGCTCACCACGCCCGTCGGCGGCGGCATCCGCTCGCTGAACGTCGCGCTGCGGCAGATCCTCGATCTGTACGTCTGCCTCCGTCCGGTCCGCTGGTTCAAGGGCGTTCCCAGCCCCGTCAAGCGGCCGCAGGACTGCGAGATGGTCATCTTCCGCGAGAACACCGAGGACATCTACGCCGGCATCGACTTCGCCGCCGGCAGCCCCGAGGCCAAGATCATCCTCGACGCCCTGAGCGAGAAACTGCCCAAGGAGTTCAAGAAGATCCGGTTCGGCACGCAGGAGGCCGGCGCCGGCTGGGCCGCCCAGACCGGCGGCCAGTTCCCGACCGATGTCGCCGTGGGCGTGGGCATCAAGCCCGTCTCGCGCATCGGCTCGAACCGCCTGATCGCCGCCGCCATCGAGTACGCCCTGAAGGAGAAGCGCAAGAGCGTCACGCTCGTGCACAAGGGCAACATCATGAAGTTCACCGAGGGCGCGTTCAAGGACTGGGGCTACGACATCGCCCGCCGCTCGTTCCGCGAGCACATCGTCACCGAGCGTGAGTCCTGGATCCTCGGCAACAAGGAAGCCAAGCCCGACCTCTCCGCCGAGGCCAACGCCCGCATGATCGACCCCGGCTACGACATGATGACCCCCGACCAGCAGGCCAAGCTCGTCAAGGAGGTCGAGGGCGTTCTGTCGTCCATCTGGGCCACGCACGGCCCCGACCGCGACGGCAAGTCCAAGTGGAAGTCCAAGCTCATGATCAAGGACTCCATCGCCGACATCACCCTCCAGCAGGTCCTTACCCGCCCGCGCGACTTCGATGTCATCGCCACGCTCAACCTCAACGGCGATTACCTCTCCGACGCGCTGGCCGCCCAGATCGGCGGCATCGGCATCGCCCCGGGCGCCAACATCAACTACGCCACGGGCCACGCCATCTTCGAAGCCACCCACGGCACCGCCCCCAAGTACGCCAACCTCGATCAGGTCAACCCCGGCTCCGTCATCCTCTCCGGCGAGATGATGCTCCGCTACATGGGCTGGACCGAGGCCGCCGACCTGATCATCAAGGGCATGGACGGCGCGATCTCCGCCAAGACCGTCACGTACGACTTCGAGCGCCTCATGAAGGCCGAGGGCGAGCCGGGCGTGACCAAGGTCAAGTGCTCCGAGTTCGGCGATGCGGTGATCAAGCACATGAACTGATCCGGATCGTTCGACTTCACACCCGGAGTTGCCACGCCGTTTCGAGGGTGTCGTGCGCGATCGCGTCGCCGCAGCGCTGTGCTCTATCGGCGCGATCCCTTTCCCCTTCGGGTGATTCTCTCCGGCTCGTCGGTCATCCGCCTTTCCGGTCGACATTTCCGTGCCATACTCCTCTTCGCAGGTTCACCGTCGGCGCTCTCTGCCGACTCACAACCCAGGAAGAAGGAGATCCGCCTCATGTCGCGCATCATGTCGATCGCCATCGTTCTCGCTCTGGCGGGATCGTCGTCCATCGCACTGGCCGGCCTCTCGCAGGCGAGCATCTCCGCGCCGGGCGGATTCGTTCAGACCCTCGCCGCCCCAGCCAGTTCAACGAGCAACCCCTGGGCCGGCAGCGATCTGACGATTATGTTCACGTCGCCCAGCACCGACCTGCAGGAGGCGACCTTCTCCGGCAACGCCTCGGTCTTCCGCGCTTCAGCCCACGCCAGTGCCAACACCTCCAACAGCGCTTCCGGCACTGTCGGCATGGGCTTTCTCAAGTTCCAGGCACAGAACAATGGGCCGAACAACTCCAACTTCGCCGCCGCCGATGCAAGTGGCGGGTGGAAGGACACCTTCACCATCTCATCACCCGGCCTGACCGGTCAGTCCGGCTTCATGCAATTCACCCTCAACATCACAGGCAGCCTCGCCGCCAGCGGCTTTGCCGGTCTGGCGTCTTTCGGTGTCACCGCGTACAAGGACAACATCCAACTTATGGCCAACCCCTTGGCCAACCCCGGAAACTCCGATCTCATCAGCACCGATCGTCAATACGGCAACTGGGTCGCCTCCAGCGCCCCCGATGTCTCCAAGAACGTGAATGATGTCATCACCATGGCCGTCCCGTTTACCTACGGCACCCCCTTCACGCTCGGCATCTACGCTCGCGCCCACGCCGGCATGCGTTCCAGCAGCGGTGTCCCCGGCAACTCCCAGGCAAGCGTTCAGTTCCAGAACACCCTGGTCTGGGGCGGCATCTCGAACATGTTCGTCGGCGGCACCAGCACGACCACCAACGACTACACCGTCGCCGCGGCTTCCGGCGTCGATTGGCGCGGCGTCGTTCCCTCCCCCGCCGCCGCCTCGCTGCTGGGCATGGGCTCGCTTCTGGTCAGCCGCCGCTGCCGCTGAAGCGGGGCCGTCGCGGCGGAACATCACTTCATCACACGCAGAGGCCGGGACAATCGTCCCGGCCTTTGTTCATTTCATCGCATGTGGCCGTATGCTCCCCGCATGAGCAGCACCACCCCCCGCGGCCCCCAGACCCCCCGCCCGGCGTTCAACGCCCGCCCCGGCGAGCAGTACACGATCCGCCGCAAGTTCTTCAAGCTCTTCGGCGCATCCTTCCGCGTGTACAACCCCGAGGGCCGCGTCGTCGCCTATTGCAAGCAGAAGGCCTTCAAGCTCAAGGAGGACATGCGCCTCTACACGGACGAAACCGCCGCCGAGGAGCTGCTGGTCATCAAGGCCCGGAGTGTCATCGACTTCGGCGCGACCTACGACGTCGCGCTGCCGACGGGGCAGGTGCTCGGCTCGCTGCGTCGGGCGGGGCTGATGTCGACCTTTGTGCGCGACAGTTGGATGGTCTTCAACAACGAGGGGCGACAGATCGCCGCGCTGGCCGAGGAGGGTTCGTTCAGGCCGCTGCTGAGGCGGTACGTGGAGATTGTCAGCGTCTTCTCGCCGCAGGTCTTCTCGCTCAATCGCGCCAGCGAGCAAGCCGGCGGGCAAGCCGCGGGTGCTGCCGGCGGGCCTATCGCGACCTTCCGCACGCACTTCAACCCGATCTCCTACCGCCTGAGCATCGCGATCCGGGCCGATGATCCGGAGCTCGATGACCTGATGATCCTGGCCGTCGGCTGCCTGATCGCCGCGATCGAGGGCCGGCAGGACTGACGCCGCTCCTGCGCGAGGCGGAAAGAAACCGGCCCCGGACAATCGCCCGGGGCCGGTCGAACTTCACGCGAATCGGAACTCGCTGGCGATCAGACGACCTGCAGCAGCTTCATCGTCTCCTTGACGATGTCCTCGCTGGTGATGCTGCACATCTTGAGCACTTCCTCGGGGGTCTTGGCGCTCTTGGGGATGCGTCGCACGAACATCTGACGCAGGGTGAACGAGTCGCCGCTGGCCGTCAGCGCATCGGCAACGGCCGAGCCGATGCCGCCGCCGTAGTTGTCCTCGATGGTCACGATGTAGCCGCCGTTGGCGTTGGCGATGTCCAGCAGCTTGTCCTCATCGAACGGAAGCGAGTACAGGTCGACCAGGGTCGCGCTGACGCCCGCCTTGTCCAGCGCATCCAGGGCCTTGTTGGCCTCGTGCACCATGTAGCCGCTGGCGCACAGCAGAACATCGCGGCCCTCGCTGAGAACCTCGAAGCCGCCGAGGTTGAAGGCCGTCTGGTCGCTGTAGATGAACTCGGTGTCGGCACGCAGCGTGCGCATGTAGCACACGCCCTCGTACTCGGCCATCGCGTGCGTCAGGGCGTACGCGGCATAGGCGTCGCTGGGCTGGAGGACGTAGCAGCCGGGGTTGCCGCGGTGGTCGCGCATCGTGCTGAAGGCGCGGAACCAGGCGATGTCCGGCAGGCTCATCTGGCTCGGGCCATCGGCCGCGAGGGTGATGCCCGCGTGGCTTCCGACGATCTTGAGGTTGGCCCCGCTGTTGATGGCCATTTCGATCTGGTCGTAACCGCGTGTGACGAACTTGGCGAAGGTCGAACAGAAGGGGATCTTCCCCGCGGCGGAGAGACCGGCCGCGACCGAGTACATGTTCTGCTCGGCGATCTTGCACTCGACAAAGCGGCTCTCGAGGGTCTTGTCCTTCTTGAACATGTCGGCGAACGTCGAGTTGGAGACGTCCGCATCCAGCGCCACCACGCGCTCATTGGCCTGGCCCAGGGCCCGCAGCGCGATGCCGTAGGCGCGGCGGGTGGCCATCTTGCCCGACTGGATCGCGCTGACAAGGTCGAACTTCTTGGCGATCTCGCCGAGGGTCACAAAGTCGTTGTTGCGCAGCTCGCGGTTGGCGGCCTGCGCCGGGGGCTGGATCTCGAACCCGTCGCTGGAGACCAGCGAGCTGGTCAGCTCCACGCGACGCTCATCCAGCTCGGCCATCGCCTTCTGCATCACGTCGCCGGTCGCCGGCTTGCCGTGCCAGCCCGCGCCGCTCATGACCGTCGTGCCCCAGCCCTTGACCGTCCGGGCCACGATGGCCATCGGCTGTCCGGGGGTGCCGCTGATCTTGGCGAACTCATCCATCGCGGTCTTGATCTGCGCGGGGGCGTGACCGTCGATCTCCATCACGTTGAAGCCCAGCGCCTCGAGCTTGGCGCGGGTCACGGCGGCGGACTGCTGCTTGCTGACGCGGTCGGCCTGGCCGTAGTCGTTGCAGTTGAAGATCGCCAGCACGTTGCTGAGGCGATGGTCCATGATGAAGTCCAGCGCCTCGGCGATCTGGCCCTCGCGGCTCTCACCATCGCCGATCACGCAGTAAATCCGGCGATCGATCCCGTCCTGGCGGGCGGCGATGCCGAGTCCCGCGGCCACCGAGAGGCCCTGGCCCAGCGAGCCGGTCGCCGCGTCGAAGAAGGGGAAGCCTTCCATGGGGTTCGGGTGGCCATCGACCTCGCTGGCGGCCTCGCGCAGCTTCATCGCATCGGCAACGGTCATCGGCCTGCGGCTGGACGGATCCTTGCCGATCATGACGCCGAGCTTCGCGCACGCGGCGTAGACGATCGGGACCGCATGTCCCTCGCTGAGGACCAGACGATCGCTGGTGGGGTAGTCGGGGTACTCGGGGCTCCAGCGCATCGAGTTGAACATCAACACCGTGATGATGTGACCGAGCGACATGGCCGTCGACGGGTGTCCGGATCCGGCCGCGGCGCACATCTCCAGGGACAGACGGTCCAGTTCGATGGCTTGGGCATGGACGGCGGCTTCGAATGACATGGGTGTGATCCTTTCGCGTGCGGAACAGTGGCCCGGCACCGGGGCGGGCCCGATGCGGGTGGGTGCAGACCGAGCCCGGCAGACGGGCCCAATCATGCGTATCGGCGCATGGCACGTCCTTTGCCGAGAAAATCTCGTCCATGGAGTATCAGCGCCCCCGCCCCCAAGGTCCAGTCCGCGCCGAAAAACCGATGGTCCGCCGTTGCGCCGCCGAGATGCCCTCCGGAGGGAAGAAGTGGATGCACGAAGGCGCGAAGACGCGAAGAAGAGGGGGAAGAAGGGGGAGAAGAGAGGGGAAGAGGGGGAGGGGAGCGGGGAAGAAGAAGAGGGGGGAGGGGGAGATGGGGTGCGGGAAAGAGGAGAAGGGGTGGGGAGAGGGGGAGACCGGGTCTGGACGCCGGATCTGAGGCTTTGCGAAGATCCGGATCGGGGGGCGACGATCGGGGATAGGGGTGCGGGGATCGGGGATGAGATTGCCGAGATCCTCAGCTCATGGCCTCCGTCGCCGCCGAAACGCCTTCCGTGAATAAGCTGTCGGTTGCCCATCGGCCACCGCCCGCCCATGCCCGCTCGGAGCGCGCTGAGGTGCCCAATCAGGGTGATCCCCACCCCTCGGGAGGGATTCCTGATCGCACGGGCGGTGCGCGGCCGCGCATGGGAGGAGCTTTCGATCGAACGGGAGGAGCTCAAGTTCGATCGGGAGGAGCTCAAGTTCGATCGGAAGGAGCTCAAGTTCGAACGGGAGGAGCTCAAGATCGAACGGAAGGAGCTCACGATCGAACGGAAGGAGCTCAAGTTCGAACGGAAGGAGCTCAAGTTCGACCGGGAGGAGCTCACGATCGAACGGAAGGACCTCAAGTTCGATCGGGAGGCCCTCAAGATCGATCGGGAGGAGCTTTCGATGCATCGGGAGGAGCATTCGTGAGCACGGGCGGGGCTCACGTGCGCTGATCAGGGGCTCACGAGCGAGCGGGAGGAGCCCGCGTGCGACCGAATGGGGCCTGCCTTGCGTCTTTCGCCTCAGGATCGTGATCGATCGGTCCGCTTTCGGCCATGATCGCCGCGCGTTCGATCACAATCGACCCTCGCGACCACCCATGGCCCCCCGCGCCGGCCTTTTTCCGCCCACCCCAGCCCCCATCGCGCACCCCTCTTCCCCTCTCCCCCTCCCCGCTCTTCTCTTCCCCCTCCTCTGTCTTCCCTTCCCCCTCCCCTGTCTACTCCTCCCCCTTCCCTCTTCTCTCCTCCCCTTTCCCTCTTCTCTTCTCCCCCTTCCCCCTCCTCTTCGCGTCTTCGCGTCTTCGTGCAAATCCCCTCTTCGAGCGGCCAGCGTGGCCCGGTGATCGCGCGGTTGCGGGCGGGGGGTGGGCGGGAGCGGTCGCGGGTGATTACACTGTTGTTCAACATCTGGAGTCCGCATGAAGATTATCGCTGATCGCGCTGCGCTCATGGAGGCGGCGAACCTTGTTGCCGCCGTTGTCCCCGCCCGTTCTCCCTCGCCGGCGCTCTCCTGCCTCAAGCTCACCGCCGAGAAGCACGGCGGCGTCGGCACATTGACCGTGGCCGGCACCGATGCCGAGGCCTCGCTGGAAATGACGCTCACGCAGGTCGATGTCAGCCAGCCGGGCGTCGCGGTTGTCAGCGCCGAGAAGCTCAAGCAGATCCTCGGGGCCGTGGCCGAGGGCGCGCCGACCATCACGATGGAACTCGACGGCGACCAGTGCAAGATCACCGGCAGCCACGCCAAGTTCCGCATCTTCGCATTCCCCGCGGGCGACTACCCGCCCTTCCCCGACTTCGCCGCGGCCATCGGCAGCGCGACCGGACCGGGCGCAGCGCGCAGCACGTTCATCCACAGCGCCGGCGGGTTGCTGGCGCTGGTCACGCGGACCGTCTTCGCCACCGCGCGGGAGACCAGCCGCTACGCGATCAACGGCGTGCTGCTCAAGCGTGACGGCCGCAAGATCGAAATG
This sequence comes from Phycisphaeraceae bacterium, assembly GCA_021297895.1. Classification (GTDB taxonomy): domain Bacteria; phylum Planctomycetota; class Phycisphaerae; order Phycisphaerales; family UBA1924; genus JAJTHN01. Next base: position 24,247 of record JAJTHN010000012.1, read on the forward strand.
GTCGCCACCGATGGCCGCCGTCTGGCCCTTTCGCGCTCCACGCTCAAGCCGCAGCCCGCGGGCGGCGGCGCGGGCGGCTCGGGGGGCGAGAGCACGCCGGTCTCGTGCATCATCCCGACGCGCGCGCTGAACCTGCTGACCCGCCTTGCGGGCGATCCGGAGGCGAGCGTGCGGATCGCCGTCACCGACAACCGCGTGTTCTTCGCGTTTTACGATGTCGAGCTCAAGGGCAAGGAGGGCAAGGACGCATCGGGCGGCGGCCAGAGCCCGCGCGCGATCCTCAGCAGCACGCTGGTCGAGGGGACCTTCCCGCCGTACGAGGATGTCATCCCCAAGGATCACGACAAGAAGGCGACAACGGGCCGCGATGAGCTCAGCAGCGCCGTGCGTCAGGCCAGCGTGCTGACCAACGAGGAAAGCCGCGGCATCCGCATGACCTTCAGCGGGAAGAACAAGAGCGTCCGCCTCAGCAGCCGCGCACCGGAGCTGGGCGATTCGGAAATCGACCTCGGGCTGACGGCCTATGAGGGCGAGGACCTGACGATTTCGTTCAACCCGGCCTTCATCGCCGATGCGCTCCGCGCGGTTCCGGAGCCCGAGGTCATGTGGGAGTTCAAGGCCTCCAACAAGCCCGGCGTGATGAAGGTCGGTGCGGAGTTTCTGTACGTGATCATGCCCGTGAACCTGCCGGAGTAAGAGGGCGGGAGCGAGGGCGCGATCGGCGGGAGTGCGCCTGGGCACGGGTGCGCCGGGGGTGGTGGTGCGCGTGATCGGCGTGGCGGTGCGCGCGATGAGTGTGATGGCTTGCGCGATGAGCGTGGCGGTGCGCTGCACGCTTGGACCCATGGGCGTTTGTCCTGAGGTACCGCGCGGCCGGCGCGGGGTGGCCCCCGATGGGGGCGATCGGCCCGGCGAACTTCAAGAAGTCTTGATGCGGTGGGGGGTGGCGTTGATCTTGCTGCGGCTGGGCTTGATATCGCTGCGACTGGCCCTGATGTCGCTTCGACGGTCCTCGATATCGCTTCGCGGGGGCACGCCCGCCCGGCCAGAGCCCTCGCCGATCATCCCCCTCTGGTTTTCCACGCCGTGGGCCGAGACACGGCTCGCGGGTTCTGGTACGCTTGCGCCACCGCCGGGATGGACCCCGGCACGCGACCACTCAAGGTGAAGCATGGCCAAGAAGAAGACCACATCCCCCGCGAAGAAGACCGGCACAAAGGCCAAGGCGAGCAAGAAGCCCGCCCCCGCAAAGAAGCCCGCGGCCAAGTCCAAACCCGCCGCCAAGAAGCCCGCCGCCGCCAAGCCGTCGGGCAAGCCCGCCCCCGCCGCGGGCGTGTCGCAGATCTCCACCGGCGGCGGCGCCAGCCCCGGAGAAATCGGCCGCAACCTCGTGGCGATGTTCAACGGCGGCAAGGGCGAAGAGGTCGAGAAGAAGTACTGGGCCCCGACGATCACATCGATCGAGGGCATGGGCATGGCCTGGCACGGCCTCAAGGCCGTCCGCGAGAAGAACACACAGTGGGGAGCGCAGAACGAAGTGCTCGGCGGTTCGGCCGAAGGGCCGTACGTCGGCGCGACAGGTTTCGCCGTCAAGTTCCGCATCCACATCCGCGAACGCAGCACCGGCAAAGAGGACCTGATGGAAGAAGTGGGCGTCTACACCGTCCGCGACGGCAAGATCGTGACCGAAGAGTTCATGTACCTGGCCTGAGCGACGCGTTCGCGGCCGTCATCGAGCGTTCAGACCACGGGCGGCGGGCCAGAGGCTCGCCGCCTTTTTCATGGTCCCGTGACAGCCCCCGGCGGCGAACGCGGCGGGCCCGCCGAGCGCACGCGGCGAGCTGCAGTACGCCCGCGGCGAGCTGCAGTACGCCCGCGGCGGGGGGCGATGCTCACTCGAACTCATCGCCGCGAAAGAGCGAGCCCAGGTACACGCGCCGGACCATCTCATCGTTGATCAGTTCCTTGGGCGTGCCCATCGCGAAGCGCTTGCCCTCATCGATGATGTACGCCCGGTCGCACACGCGCAGCGTCTGCTGGACGTTGTGATCCGTGATCAGGCACGCGATGCCCGTCTCACGCAGCCTGCGGATCTCGGCCTGCAGCTCCTCGACCGCGATCGGGTCCACGCCGCTGAAGGGCTCATCCAGGAGGATGATCTTCGGGCTGGTCACCAGCGCCCGCGCGATCTCGAGCTTCCGCCGCTCGCCGCCGGAACACGTCCGCGCCGGGTGCCGGGCCTTGTGCGTGAGCCCGAACTGCGCAAGCAGCGCCGCGGCCTTGCTCAGCCGCTCCTGCCGCGTCGTGGGCATCGTCTCGAGAATCGCCAGCAGGTTCTGCTCGCACGTCAGCCGCTGGAAGACGCTCGGCTCCTGCGACAGGTAGCCCATGCCCAGCCTCGCGCGCTGGTACATCGCCAGGCCCGTCACATCCGCGCCGTTGAGCAGAACCTTTCCCGCATCGGCCTCGATCATCCCGACGACCATGCGGAAGCTCGTCGTCTTGCCCGCGCCGTTGCGCCCCAGCAGCCCGACGATCTCCGACGGCTCAACGTGAAAACTCACGTCCTGCACCACGCGCCGGCCCGCGAACGTCTTCGACAAGTTGAGCGCCTGCAGCAGACTCACGCGGTCAGTGTAGTTCCTCTCCGGTCCTCAGCGCCGAGTCTTCGCTCACCGCGTCTCCGCCTTGACCACCTCGCCCCGGCACTGGCCAAGGCTCACACGCACCGTCCCGCCGAGCACCTTCGCCTCCCCCCAGCCGCGCAGGATGACCTCATCGCCGTCGCCCAGGAACGTCCGCTCCTCGCCCGAGGGCAGCTTCAGCGCCGCCCGCGGCAGGGGCTTGCCGTCCGGCCCGTTTCCGGCCCACGTCCGCTCGAGCAGGCACCCGCGGCTCTCGGCCTCCGGCCCGCTCACCGTGCCGCTGGCGATCAGGTCGCCGGCCTGCAGCGGGCACCCGCCGCTGGCGTGGTGGGCGATCATCTGCGCGAAGGTCCAGTACATCTCGCGGAACGAGCCGATGCTCACGCGCATCGCCGGCAGGCCGGCCTCGCGCATCTTCGCGCTGCGGATGAGCACCTCCAGCGACAGGTTCAGCCCGTGCCCCGGCCCCGCCGCGTCCGGGCCCGGCGTGAGGTACGCCAGCGGCGACGGGTCGCCCTCGCCCCGCGCCGACCCCGGCACACGCAGCGCATCCATCACATCCCGCGTCACGATCATCGGCGAGATGCTCGTCGCGAAGTTCTTGCTCAGGAACGGGCCGAGCGGCTGGTACTCCCACGCCTGAATGTCCCGCGCCGACCAGTCGTTGACCAGCACGAACCCGAAGATCTGCGCCCACGCCTCATCGATCGGCACGCTGCGGCCAAAGTCGCTCCCCGGCCCGATCAGCACGCCGAGCTCGAGTTCATAGTCCAGCCGCTGGCTCGGCCCGAAGACCGGCGTCGCCTTCGCATCGGCCGGGTTGGCCACCGTCTGCCCGTTGGGCCGCACGATCGGCGTGCCCGACACCACCACGCTGCTGGCCCGCCCGTGATAGCCGATCGGCACGTGCTTGTAGTTGGGCAGAAGCGGGTTGTCCGGTCGGAACATGCTCCCGACCGTTCGGGCGTGATGAATGCTCGCGTAGAAGTCCGTGTAGTTCGGGATCATGCACGGCTCGGCGAACTCGATCTCCGTCATCGCCGTCAGCGCCTTCTCCCGCAGCCGCCGCTTCTGCTGTCCGCCCGGTGCGCTATCGAGCATGAACGCCTGCACCGCCTCGCGCAGCATCCGCGCCGGCGTCGGCCTTCCGTCGATGTATCCCGAGCCGCCCATCATCAGCACGTTGGTCATGCCCATGTGGGCCGCGTGGTGCGCCAGACCCAGCGCATCCTCCGCCTGATCCGATGAGCCAAAGTCCAGCGCGTTCGCGTGGATGAGCATGTCCAGATCCAGCACGTGTGCGCCGACGGCCATGCCCAGCCGCGCCCGAGGCTGCTCGCCGTCCTCAGCCGTCTCGCCCCTCCGGGCCGCCTCCGCATCGCTCCGCAGGAGGTACCGGCAGATCGGCAGGTTCTGCAAGGGCCACTCGCACCCGGGCTCGTTGGCCTCGGGCAGCCATGAGCGCAGCGCCGGGTTCATCGTCGGATCGGCCCCTGGCTCGAACGGTCCGTTGGTGATGTCAGGCATGAGCCGAGCGTAGCCCCGCCCGTCGACGCATCCACGCCAACCGCACGCACCCGCTAGACTCGAACCATGCTGGCCCTCATCGTCCGTCGGCTCATCCAGCTCCCGTTCATCCTGCTGATCATTTTCACCCTCACCCTCGCGCTGGCGTGGGCCACGCCCGGCTCGCCGCTGGACAAAGTCGACGGCCGCCAGCCCTCCGAGCAGGTCCGCGAGGCGATGAAGCGTCAGTACAACCTCGACTCGTTCCCGCGGTTCTTCATCTCATACTTCCGCAGCGCCACGGGCTACGCGTACCTGTCCGACTGGCTCTCCGGCAGGCTTGCGCAGGAACGCGAGCAGGCCGCGCGGCTGAATCAGCCCCCGCCGGTCCGGCGCGTCTTCGACCTCGGCCCCTCGCTGCAGTATGAGGACCAGCGTGTCAACGACATCCTCGTCGGCGCGCTGCCGGTGAGCATCACCCTCGGCTCGGCCGCGATGCTCGTCGCGCTGGCGATCGGCCTGGTCGCCGGCGTCATCGGGGCGATCAAGCCCAACTCGCTGGCCGATCTTGCGACGCTGGCGATCGCGATGATCGGCATCAGCCTGCCCAACTTCGTCATCGGCACCGCGCTGCTGCTGGTCTTCGGCGCGTGGATGGGCATCTTCCCCGTTGCCCGCTGGGGCCCCTGGGGCGCGGTGCTGCCGACGATCACGCTCTCGCTGCCCTTTGCCGCGTACATCGCCCGCCTGACCCGCATGGGCATGATCGACGTGCTCTCGGCGGACTTCATCCGCACCGCCCGTGCCAAGGGTGTCAGCGAGTCGCGCGTCGTCCTTCGCCACGCGCTGAAGAACGCGTTCCTGCCCGTGCTCAGCTACCTCGGCCCCGCCGCGGCCCTGGCCATGACCGGCTCGTTCGTCGTCGAGCGCGTCTTCTCGGTGCCTGGGATGGGCCAGTTCTTCGTCGAGGCGGTCCGCAACAAGGACCTGTTCCTCATCAGCGGCGTGGTGCTGGTCTTCAGCACCCTGCTGATCGTGTTCAATCTCGCCGTCGATGTGCTCTACCGATGGGTGGACCCGCGGATCGAGTAACGGTCAGTCGACGCGCCCATCGGCGCTGATTCTCAGCCGCGAACCGCGAAACTTGATTCCATTCTGCGCAAGGATCGCCCGCTTTGGCGACTTGGGCGAGAGCCCGACCCGCCCGTCGGCGATCCAGACAAGTTCGGCGGGCAGTTGCTTCAGCGTGCCGGGAGAGCTGGATAACCATGTCCTCAGCCACCGGGCTTTCTTGATCACGTCGGCGACGTCTCCGTCGGTCGCGCGGTGAACCTCGACCCAAACCGCCTGCAGCCCAGAGCCTTGCTTCACACCAATCCCGTAGTCCCACCTCGGGTCGCGCGGGCAATCCTCCCGCACCGCCGCGTCAAGATCGACGCTCCCGACCAGCGACCTTGAACTCGCTGGGTCGATTAGCTTGGCGTGCGAGCCCAAAGCCTGCAAGCCAGGTTTGGCAACATCCCTGCCCACGGCCACGTTCACTCGCTCCGCAAATCCCGGCATCATCACTTCAATCCCCGACCTGAATCCAAGACGGCGCTCGCCACTGCGTCGCCCGCACGCTCGCTGAACTCCGCGAGCCCTCCCCATTGTGACTCCGCCAGTTCCGCCGCGCCGGGATCGAGCGACGAGATGTCGCGAACCCTCTCATCCCGTCCGAACGAATACACCCTCATGTTCTTGCCCATGACTGCTTCCGCCACTTCGCGGAACCCCTGCGTCTTCTTGCAGCCGAAGGCCTCGAGAATCCGATCGGGCACCGCTCCATGCTCCTGAAGCTGGCGAATGAGCCAGACGCACTCCAGAACGATGGGAGAGTGCGTCGAAAGCACGACGCGATAGTCTCGTTTGAGCAACTCGAGCACCATCAGCATCGTCGTCATGATCGCGCGTGGGTGCAGGCCCATTTCGGGTTCTTCGACGATGACCCACTCAATATCCTGCCGCCTGGTCACTTTCGCCGCCGGCATCAGCCAGTAGAGCCCCAAGAGCAACGGTACGAATTCGCGCTGGCCGGCGGACCACACCATCGCCGGTAGACCCTCCTGCCCCTGCTCTCGAAGGACCAGACGCCTCTGAGACTTGTAGGTGTCCACCTCCAAGGAAAAGCCGCCGAAAAGCGCACTCTCGATCATCGATCGAAACTCGGCCTTGAGCCGGTTCTTCTGCGGAAAGATCGCCTTCTCGCCGAACTCTTCGACAAGCAGCCGCAGCTTGTCACTAAAGTCCCGAACAACGAACGGATCTCCGGATCGAAAAGCCTGGAACGGCTTTGGCCATCCGTCGGCAATCGCCAGAACCCGCTGCGCCGGAACAAGAAACACTCGCTCCGCGGCACCGCCGCGCCCGCTCTTCTTTGCCAGACTCTCTCGGGTTTGATCCGCTCCGTTCCACTGCACCGCGGAGCTCTCGCGCCAGATGTGCCGCATCCCCTCACCGAGAAAGGCATCAAAGAACTCGCCCCACCTCTGATGCCAGTCCAAACCATACAACGTCATCTGCTCATGAATCGCCCGTCGATCTTCGCACAGCTTGAGCATCTGCACCGCGATGCTCTTGCCCGATGCCTGAGGACCGACCAGCACCGTCAGATCACCGAAGGTGAGCTCGGCCTCCTTGATCGGCCCCAAATTGCGGAGCGTGAGTTTCTCCATTGGTCAAGTCTAGCGTCTCGCGCACCCCCTCCGCCCGCGCGATACGCTCCGCACATGGCTTTCCGCCCAGTCATCGTCCTGCGCATCCGGTGGGTGATCACGGTCCTGCTGCGCCTGGCGATGCTCGTCCTTGCCCTGGTCGCTCTGGGCCTGCTCCTCGCTCAGGTCATCACCGTCATCCTTACCACGGGCAGGCTCTCGGCGCTGGCCTTCATCGGCCCGTGGCTCATTCCCGCGAGCATGATTCTGTCACTGGTCCTTGCCGAGAAACTCGCGCTCCCGTGGATCGCGCCCATGCCCCGCCGCGGCTGTCCGCAGTGCCAATACCCGCGTCCGCCCGGCGCGGCCATCTGCCCCGAGTGCGGCCTCAACTATCAGGACTATGCCGCCGCCGTCGGCTCTCGCCGCCCCGGCGCACGCCCCCCGCAGGACCGCGAGCCATGACCACCCCCGCGCCCATCAATCCGACTGCCGCCGCCGACGCCGCCGCCAAGGCCGCTCGACGCGCTGCGCCGATGTTCGCCAACCAGCCCACGCTCGACCGCTACCTCGCGTGCCTCTTCGACACCGACCGCGCTCACGCGCCCGTCGAAGTCCGCTGCGTGGCCACGGGCGACGTGCCCCTGCTCATGCGCCCCGGCACCACCGACGCGCGGGTGCTCGACGACACGTTCATCGGTCTCTACCACCTGCCCCCCGCGCCGCTTCCCGATGATGCCATCATCCTCGACTTGGGCGCGAACGTCGGCTACACCGCCGTGCACTTCGCGACGCTTTACCCGCGAGCACGCATCGTCTCGGTCGAACTCGATGAGGGCAGCGCCGACCTGGCCCGCCGGAACACCGCCCCCTTTGCCGATCGCATCACCGTCCTGCACGCCGCGGCGTGGTTCGAGGACTCCACCGTCACCTACACCACCGGCGACGAGTGGGGGCTGCAGGTCCGCGAGCAGTGGGCCGGCACACCCGAGCACGCCCGCCCCGCCCACGCGACCGGCGCGCGAGTCATCAGCGTTCCAGCATTGAGCGTCGACACCATCATGCTCCGCGAGCGCCTGCCGCACATCGACTTTGCCAAGGTCGATATCGAAGGCGCCGAGCATGCCGTCATCCGCGCCGATGCGCCGTGGCTGGCGCACACCCGGAGCATTCAGGTTGAGGTGCACCATCCCGCGACGGTCGATGGCATCCTCGCCCAACTCGCCGCGGCGGGCATGCGTGTGCGCAAGGACACGCGGCACTGGTCGTGCGCCGTCGGCGTGCGAGCCTGAGCGTCGATGGATCTCCGGACAGAGTCTCCCCCGCACCTCGGGACACTGCGGACGCCTGCCGAGCTTCTCGAAATGACAGCACGCCGGGGATCTCCCGGCGTGCTGGACAGTGCTTCGTTCTTTGCTTCGGGCACGAGGCCCGATGCGTCAGGCGTTGCTCGGCACGACCTCGCCACCGACGTGCTTCAGGCCGCGGCGACGGTCGGCGATGCGACGGCTCTTGCCCGAACGCTCGCGGAGGTAGTACAGCTTGGCGCGACGCGCGTTGCCGCGACGGACCACCTCAAACTTCGCCACGCGCGGCGAGTTCATCGGCAGGATGCGCTCAACGCCCATCTCCTCAACGATCCGGCGGATCGTGATCATCTCGTTGATCCCGCGGCCGGAGCGAGAAATCACGATCCCGGTGAAGACCTGGATGCGTTCCTTGTTGCCTTCGACAATCCGGCAGTGGGCCGCGACGGTGTCGCCGATGTCGATCCGCGGGATGTCGGTCTTGATGGCCGACGCGTTGATGCTCTCGATGATCTGCTGAATGCCCATGGAATCCTCGAATCCGACAAAGGTTGGACCGCCAGAGAACCGCTCGTTCCTGGCCGGGCCAAGATACTAAGCACGCTCGCCCGCCCCGTCCACATCCGCCGTCGGCACCTAAAAACAGACCGTCAGTCAACTTTGTTCCGTGCCCGGCCCCAGCAGGTCCGGGCGGCGGGCCTTGGTGCGGGCCAGACGCTGCTCGTATCGCCACTTTTCCACGTCCGCATGGTGGCCACCCAGCAAAACCTCTGGGACTGCGCGTCCCCGCCATTCTCGCGGGCGGGTGTAGTGCGGGTGATCAAGGAGCCTGACGCACTGCGGGCCGACGGGTGCGAAGCTCTCGATGCACGCCGAGGCTTCATCCCCGAGCGCGCCGGGGAGTAGACGAATAACGGCGTCCATGAGGATCATGGCAGCCAGTTCGCCGCCGGAGAGAACAAAGTCACCGATGGACACTTCGACCGGGGCCAGTTCTTCGATGACGCGCTCGTCGATGCCCTCGTAGTGCCCGGCGATAAGCAGCAGCCGCGGGTGGTGGGCGAAGGACTGGACCATCTGCTGCGTCAGCGGTTTGCCCTGCGGCGTGAGGAGGATTCGCGTGGCGTGACGGGGGTCGGCGGCTTCAACCGCGGTGACGGCGTCGAAGATGGGCTGGCAGGACATGACCATGCCCGGGCCACCGCCGAAGGGCCGGTCGTCGGTCTTGTCGTGCTTGTTGCCGGCGTAGTCGCGGATGTTGGTCGCCTGCCACTCGACGATGCCGGCTTTCCGCGCGCGGGCGGGGATGGAGAAGTTCATCGCGCATCCGGCATCGGGGCCGAACATCTCAGGAAACGTCGTGAGGATGTCGATTCGCAGCGGACGCATAACGCGGCAACGGGCAGCTATGAAAAAGCCTCGGGAAGGCCCGAGGCTCGAGGAACAAAGCGAAAAAAGCCGGCGATCAGGCGGGCTTCTTCTCAGCGGCAGGAGCCGCGGCGGCCTTGGCCTTGGCGGCCTCCACGGCCTTGATACGCTTCTCGCGGCGGGCGTTGAACTCCGCGCCGTCGACGATCTTCTGGCTGATGAGCATCGCCATCACCGTGTCCGACGGCTGGGCGCCCATCTTGATCCAGTGCTTGATGCGCTCGGCATTGAGCGAGGTCGCCTTGGCGGCGTCCTTGGTCATCGGGTCGTACCAGCCGAGATTCTCGAGCACCGCGCCGTCGCGCTTGACGCGGGAATCCACCGCGGTGATGCGGTAGAAGGGGAGGTGCGGACGGCCGATGCGAGTCATGCGAATACGAACCACGCGATTGCTCCTGAATCTGCTCAACACGTCGGCGCGACATCCGTCGGCTCAACGGGTCGAGATGCTAGGCGCGAACCCGCCCGGCAACAAGCCTGCCGCGGACCCGAAACTGCCACGCCGCATACCCTTACAAATTACGATCGGCGGAGGCTACGATCTGTCATCGTCAATTCTGCGCCTGTCACGGGTCGCTCGCCGGGCGTGCCGGTCGGAATTTCGCCCCGGCGCGAACTGCGGGGTGGTCGGGGGCGAAGAGGGGGGACGGTTGCCGACGGCGGAGACTCCCCCGATTCGACTACGCTCATTGAACGCATGATTTCGCTGCTGCTGCCCATCGCGCGGACGACGTTCCTGGAATCCCTGCGCCAGCCGATTTACTTCGTGCTGCTGATGCTCTCGGCCCTGGGGCTGCTGATCAGCACATGGACGAGCGGATTTTCGATGGGGTACACGGAGCAGTCCGAGGTCTCCGGCGACAACAAGATGTTGCTGGAGGTCGGGATGGCGACGGTGTTCCTGGTGGGGACGCTGATTGCGGGCTTTGTGTCGACCAGTGCGATCAGCCGCGAGATCGAGAACAAGACGGTGCTGACGATCATCTCCAAGCCCGTGCCGCGGTGGGTGCTGATCGTGGGGAAGTTCATCGGCATCACGCTGGCGACGACGCTGGCGGTGATCACGATGGTCGCGTTCCTGCTGCTGGCGATCCGGCACGGGGTGATGAGCAACGTCTTTGATGACTATCACGCGCCGGTGATCACCTTTGCGATGTCGGCGTTTGTGATCTCGTTCTTTGTCGGCGCGTGGGGGAACTTTTTCTACGGCTGGAACTTTGTCCAGACGGCCTCGCTGCTGCTTTGCCCGCTGATTGTCGGCGCGTATGTGCTGAGCCTGAACTTCGGACGGACCTGGGGCGTGGAGAGCATGAGCGAGGGGTTCCAGCCGCAGATTCTGACGGCGACGGCGTGCATGTCGCTGGCGCTGGCGGTGCTGACGAGCGTGGCGGTGGCGGCGAGCACGCGGCTCGGGCAGGTGATGACGATCGTGGTGTGCATCGGCGTGCTGGTTTTCGGGCTGCTGAGCAACGTGATGGTCGGGCGGTTTGCGTGGGACAACAACTCCATCGCGGTGGTCGCATCGGCCAAGCCGACGACGCCGCGGTTCGAGGGGCTGAAGAATCCGGGCGACGAGTACACGATCGCTCTCAAGAGCGGGCCGTCGAACGAGATCAGTGTGGGCGGGCCGCTGTGGTACGGGCCGAACCCCAACGGCTTTGGCATGGCGGTGCCGCGGTTTGTGGCGTGGGCGGGATCGATCAACGACGATGCGATGATGCTCCGTGAGACGCCGGGCGCGCTGGTGATCACGGCGTACAACCGGGAGGAACTGACGCTGAACGTTCGGAACGTCGGCGGCGGTGTGGCGGTCGAGCGTGCACCGCGTGAGGGAGACTTCATCTTCGATGCGCCGCCGAAGCGGAATCTCGCCGCGGCCGGGATCTGGGGCCTGGTGCCCAACTTGCAGTTCTTCTGGCTGCTGGATGCGGTGAGCCAGAACCAGCCGGTGCCGTGGTCGCACATTGTGCTGGTGTTGACGTACGCGGCGGTGCAGATCGGCGCGTTCCTGTCGCTGGCGGTGATGCTGTTCCAGAAGCGCGATGTCGGCTGAGACTCGGGGCTTTGTGGGGGACGATTTGATGTTCAGGGGACACGCATGGACAGTCTGACGCAAGGGCTGAACCTGCCGCCGGAGAAACCGAAGTCGGGCGAGAAGTCCACGCCCAGAAAGGCCCAGGGCTCGCAGACGGGACTGGCGGTTTCGGCGGTGGTGATGCTGGCGCTGGCGGCGGTGCTGCTGGCCTGGCAGATGGGTGTGTTCGAGCCGGCGCGAAGCGGCGCTGGGTCCAGCGGTGGTGCGGATGAGCCGGTGCTGACCTATCACCCGGCGATGCCGATCTCCGGTGGTGCGGGCGGGGCTCCGGCGGTGACGGGCTCGGCGGCGGCCGCGGCGGGCGATGGAGGTGCGGGGGATCAGAAGAAGCCCGATGCTCCCAAGGCGCACGAGCAGCCGGGTCGGGCACCGATATCTCCCGGAAGGCCGGGGCAGTTTGATGTGCCACGCTGAGCGCCGAGCGTGAAGTTCGGCGGGCGATCCGGAGTCGACGGGTCAGAACAGAGCGGACGTGACGATTCGGGTGTAGGGGCGTGAGGAGTGATGGACATGGCGGATGTGCGTGTGCGTTCAGGTCGTGGTGTGGTGGTCGCGGCGTGCGCGGGCACGGTCGCGCTGGCGATGCTCGCGTGTGCGGGGACGGCGCAGGGGCAGGCGACGGTGAACCCGGACGCCGCGCGGCGGACGCAGGCAGATGCTCCGAGCGTGCCGCCGATGCAGGTCGAGCCGCAGTGGTGGAACCGGGGCGTGTTCTATCAGATCTTTGTGCGCTCGTTTGCCGACTCGACGACGGGGCCGCTGGCCAATGACGGCATCGGCGACTTTCAGGGCATCATCGAGCGGCTGGATTATCTCAACGATGGGGACCCGAAGACGACGACGGACCTTGGCATCACCGGGTTGTGGCTGATGCCGATCACGGCGTCGCCGACGTACCACGGCTACGACACGACGGACTACTTCACGATCAATCCGCAGTACGGGACCAACGACGACTTCAAGCGGTTCATGGATGAGTGCCGTCGGCGCGGCATCCGCGTGACGATCGACCTTGTGCTCAATCACTGCGCGGACAAGCACCCGTGGTTCCAGGGGGCGATCGAGCCCGGGAGCGAGAAGCACGACTGGTTCATCTGGCGTGACAGCAAGCCGGAGTGGAAGGGTCCGTGGAACCAGGAAGTCTGGCACCCGGTGAAACTCGCCGATGGGCGGACGCGGTACTACTACGGCATTTTCTCGCCGCGGATGCCCGATGTGAACTATCGCAACGCCGCGGCGAGTACGGCGATGATCGACATGACGCGCTGGTGGCTGCGCGAGATGCAGGTGGACGGTTTCCGGCTGGACGCGATCCGGCACCTGATCGAGGACGGCCAGACGCAGGAGAACACGCCGGCGACGCACGAGTGGCTTCGGAGTTTCCGCACGGCGTACAAGGCGGAGAACGCCGAGGCGTTCACGGTGGGCGAGGTGTGGGCGAGCACGCCGGAAGCGGCGGCGTATGTGGGCGATCAGCTCGACAGCACGTTCGAGTTCGACCTCGCGGGCAAGATGCTCGAGGCTGTGAACACGGGCAGGGCGACGGCGCTGGCCTCGCAGATGGACCGCACGCTGCGGTGGTTCCCGCGGCACTCGTTCTCGACGTTTCTGGCCAACCACGATCAGCCGCGGACCATGACGCAGTTGACCGGCGGCAAGGGCAACGCGGCACCGGACTTTGCCAAGGCGAAGCTCGCCGCGGGCCTGCTGCTGACGCTGCCAGGGGTGCCGTTCATCTATTACGGCGAGGAGATCGGCATGACCGGTCCGAAGCCTGATGAGAAGATCCGCACGCCGATGCAGTGGACCAATGACGCGGCTCGGGCGGGCTTCACCAAGGGCAAGCCGTGGCAAGCGCCCAACGAGAACACGCGGCAGATCAGCGTGCAGGCTCAGGACAAGAACGAGACGTCGCTGCTGAGCACGTATCGGCGGTTCACGCACATGCGCATCGCCAGCCCGGCGTTGAGCATCGGCGAGTACACGCCGGTGAGCACCGGCAGCGAGAGCGTGCTGGCGTTCCTTCGGCACACCAAGGAGCAGACGATGCTCGTGGTCGCGAATGTGAGCGACAAGCCCGTGAGCGCGTACGGGCTGAGCGGCAGGCTGCCGGGCGATGCGATCGCGGCGGGCACGAAGGATGCGCTGGCGGCGCGTGAGCGGTCGATGGTTCGAGCGCCCGCGATGTCGGCGCTGAAGGTGGAAGAGAACGGCGCGTTCGACAAGTACAAGCCCGGCGCATCGATTCCCGCGCGGACGGTGTGGGTGATCGAGCTCGGCGGAGAGAAGTGATCCGGGAGAGCGGTCGGGCCGCGGTCGTGCTGGGTGGTCCGCGCGATCGCGTTACCGCGCCAGCACGCCGTGCGGGCCGATTCCGACGCCGACGGTGAAGTTGGCGGGGATGAGGGTCGGGCCGGCGTCGGGGGAAGTCACGCCTGCGGGAACGAGCTTGAAGAAGGCCAGTTCGCCGTCGACCGCGCCGGGATCGAAGGTGCGGAACTGCGGGACGATGATGTGGCGTCCGGCGGTGTCGAAAGCGATGCCCTCGGGCATGGCGTTGATGGGAATCTCGGCGTGGGCGGTGAGCGTTCCGGTGGCGGGATCTCTGCTGAGCAGCGAGAGCGAGCCGCCGGGGGTCATGCGCGGATCACCATCGGGGAGCATGGCACGCTTGAGGTTCGCGGTGACGACCCATCGGCCATCGGGGCTGATGGCCAAGCCCTCGGGCGAGATGCCCACGGTGGCGGAGGAGATGAGTTCGTGCTTGGCGGCGTTGCCGGACGGGACGGCCGCGAGGCGGATGACGCTGAGCGAGCCTTGCGGCGCGCCGACGAGGTAGCCGTCGACGTTCGGACCCCAGTGCAGGTCGGTGGTGATGAAGTCCTTGCCATCGGGTGTGAACTGGCCGCTGAGCGGGTGGGGGCCGGTAGGGACGGGCTGGCCCCAGAGCGCGATGCCCGGCGCGCCGTCGTTTCCATCTGGCGTGAATTCGTAGAACACGACGCGATCAGCGCTGGGGACGGTCACGGCCAGGTGCCGGCTGTCGGGGTGCCAGACGACGCTGGAGACCTTGCCGAGGCCCTTGTCGGCGATGATGTCCGGGTCGGGGTCGATGGCCGGGAGCGACCAGGTCAGGATCGCGCCGGGCTGGCCATCGGGGGTGATGGGCACGATGACCAGGCTCTGGCCGCCGCCGACACGCGCGATGGCGACGAACCTCCCGGAGGGATGAACATCGACGGATGTGGGCTGGCCGCCGACATCGATCCGGCCGGTGACCTTTGGCTGAGCGGGGTTGGACAGGTCGATGATGCTCACGCGTGAGCCCGCGGCCAGGTCGCGCATCGTGCGTGCGCCGGGCCCGGCGGGGCCGCGGCTCTCGGCGACGTACGCGGTCTTGCCATCGCGGGTGATGGCGAGGCTGGTGGGCGAGCCGATGACGGAGTTGCTGACCTCCAGCGACACAAAGCCGGTGGACCAGCGCTGCTCCTGTCCCGGGCGCGGGGCCAGCGGCAGGCGGACGAGCGCGAACATGTCACGGTCGGACTCGCTTCGGCGCGCGAGCACGCCGTCGGCGAAGGCGGTTGCGCCCATGTCGGCATCGCAGATGACGGCGATGTATGTGCCGGCGATGTCGGCGGGGGTGGGGGGCGCGGCGGTGACGCCGCGGAGCGCATCGGACTCGCCTGTGCTGCTGGAGCTCTCGCAGCCGGTCCCGAGGGCGGCCAGGGCGCCGAGCATGATGCCGGGCAGGAGGCGGGAGAGGTTTTGGAATCGTGTGCGGGCGTGCGGGGTCATGGGTGTGCTCGGTGGGCGCTTGCGCGGTGATGGGCCAAGCACGCGCAGCGTACGCGAAGGGTGATGCGCGCGTCAGATGGGGTCAGATGGGTGTGCGCCGGGTTTGTGCCGCGGCGGTCAGCCCTTGAGGAGGGCGCCGATGCTCAGCAGCGAGCCGGGGACGTGCTCGGGCTCGATGCGGCCGGTGGGCTGCGTGCGCAGTGCGGTGAGCAGGGCGCGCAGGTCGCCGGCGAGCGGGGCGACGAAGACCATCGGCTCGCCGGAGATCGGGTGGCGGATGGCCAGGCGTGCGGCGTGCAGGGCGACGCGCTGGACGCGCGGCTCGTGAGGGCCGGGAAGGGCGCGGCCGCCGTACATGTCGTCGGCCAGCAGCGGATGGCCGCGATGCTGGAGGTGAACGCGGATCTGATGCGTGCGGCCGGTCTTGAGTTCGACCTCGACGAGGCTCACGCGTGTGGTGTCCTGTGCGCGCGTGGTCTGCTGCGGCACCAGCGCGGGGCGCAAGCCGGCGAAGTCGTACATGCCGAGCACGCGGTAGATGGTGACGGCGGGCTTGCCGAGATGATCGTGCCGGACGACCTGCTTTTCGCGATAGCCCTTCTCACGCGAGGGGCTGGGGCCGAGCGGCACGTCGATCACGTCGATCGACGGCTCGAGATGCCCGTGCGCGAAGGCGACGTAGCGCTTGTCGGCGGTGCGGTGCTCGAACTGCAGGGCGAGTTGCCAGTGCGCCTGTTCGCTTTTGGCAAAGACGATGACGCCGCTGGTCTGGCGGTCCAGCCGGTGGACGACGCCGGGACGCGCGAACTCCTTGCCGACGGCGGAGAGGTGGCCGGCGGAGCGATGGCGGAAGTGGTACGCCAGCGCGTTGATCATGGTGCCGGAGAGTTCGCTGCGCGCCGGATGCACGATGATGTCGGGAGACTTGTTGACGACGATCATGTGATCGTCTTCGTAAAGGACGTCGATGGGCAGATCCTGCTCGGGCAGGTCCCGGCTGGGAGGCGGGGGCAGGAATACCTCCACGCGGTCTCCGGCGCGGAGGTTGGTGCTGCTCTTGGCGGTGCGCGTGTTGACGAGCACGCCGCCGTTCTCGATCAGGGCCTGAAGCTTGGCCCGGCTCATGAAGGTGATGCGATCGGTGAGGTACTTGTCGAGGCGCTTGTTCAGGTCGCGCTTGAGTTTGAAGACGACGCGGGCGGGCGGGAGTTCGTCGTCGGCATCGGCGTCGTCATCGGAGCTCGGGCTTGCGCCGGTCGGCGCGGCGATGAGGGCGGGGGCGTCCTCATCGAGTTCGATCAGCGCGCCGGGAGAGGGCGGCGCGATCGGAGCCGGAGTTGTGGCGGGGGTGGCCGCGGGTGTCGCGGCGGGAGAGGCGGGTGCGGTGGCGAGTTGATCGCGCTGCTGCAGATGTCGGCGGACGGCGCGGGCATCGACCTTTCCGCCGGGGGCGATCAGGTCGCTGGTGCGAGGGCGATGGAAGTCCTCGCCGGAGTCGGCGTTGGGCGTTGGATCGGGACGGGGGTGATTGTGCTTCTTGCTGCTCACGCGGGAGGCTCCCGCGGCTCAGGGCTTGGGGGCCTCGGGAGCCGGGGCGGGCGCGGGTGCCGGAGCAGGAACGGGCGCGGGAATCGGGGTGGGCACCGGCACGGGCTGGCCGCCCTGGGTCATGCCCGAGGGGGAGATGATGGGGCTCTGGCCGGCCTGGAGGGCCTGGATCTGCTCGGGAGTGAGGTTGAACTCGGTTTTGATGGTCTCGCCGCGGGACTTGATGTCGGCCAGGGCCATGAGGCCCGGGGCGGACTGGGCTGCACCGAGAGATTCGAGGCGGGACTTGGCCAGGTCGGTCTGGACAGTGAGTTTGGCGTTCTGGGCGACGGGGATGACTTCGTCGTAGATTCGGCGTGCGGCCTCGAACTCGCCGACGGACTCCTTGATCGCGGCCAGGCCCATGGCTGCGTTGATGAAGATCACTTCGCGACCGCGCTGGCCGCGGGTCTCGTCGGCGACGCCGGCGAAGAGTTTTTCGGCCTGCGCGATGTGGTCCTTGCGCTGCTCTTCGGTGAGGAGATCCTCGGGCTTCTCGGGCATGCCGTCGGCGTTGAGTTGCTTGCCGGGCTGCGTGCCGCGGAGGGCGCTGATGCGGTGGGCGTCGCCCGCGGCGATGCGGGCGAGGAGCGAAACGATGGGGTACTTGGCCTGCTCCTCGGCGACGCGGACCAGGCCGGCGGGATTGCCGCCGGTGCGGATCTCGTCGAGAGCGGCGTTGTACTGCTCCCAGGCGGTGGCCTCCGCGGCCGAACGCTGGCGCTTGAGGTAGTTCCAGCCGGTGATGGAGCCGACGACCAGCGCGATGATGATCAGCGCGGGGCCGGTCCACTTCTGGAGGAACTCGATGAAGTCGCGGTTCAGGCGGCTTTCGGTCTGGCCCGCGCCGATTTCGATCTCAGTCTGACGACGGTCAAGGCTCATGCGTGCAATCCTCTTGGGGCGCTGGCGATGTCGCGGGGCGATACAGCAGGGTGTCGATCGGCCCGCGAAAGTTCGGTACTTTCAGGGGTCAAGGATAGGTCGCATCCAGCGCCCGCCAGAAGCGCCAGGGCTGGTTCTCGGACAGCCACCGACCGGGTACCAAGCGCTCGTGGATGTGCCCCAAAAGCTCGGCGATTCCCGTTGGTTGGGCCGCGCCAGCGGAGACCAGAACCTCCGCGGGCTCGGCGGGCGGGCCCTGATCGGCCCGAAGGCCCACGCGCAGGACCTGCTGACCCGCGGCGGGCAGGCCCGGGGGGATGAGGAATGTCCCGCCGGCGCCCGCGCAGAGCACGATCAGGTCGGCCGCGTGGGCGGCGCGGAGGGCACGCTCGCGGGCGATCGCCAGAACGGGGTCGGGCGTGGGCGCGGAGGGATCGTCGAGGCCGGGAGTGTCCAGCCACCGGACGACAAGGCCGGCAAGGTCGATGGTGGCGCCGACGTGGTCGCGCGTGGTGCCGGGCATGTCGTACGCCAGGGCGACGCTGCGGCCGGCCAGCGTGTTCAGGAGCGTGGACTTGCCGATGTTCGCGCGGCCGATCGCGGCGATCAGCGGCGGACGGATGAGGCGGGCCAGGGCACGCTCGCGGCCAGTGTCGGGTGCAGCGTCGGGTGCGGCGTCGGCGTCCCGGGGGTCGCGCACGCCCTGGGTGCTCCAGCGATCGGGCTGGGCGAGAAGCGTGCTGATCGCCAGCGGGCTGAGGGCGAGGCTCAGGGCCAGGAGCATCGCCGCGGCCATCGGCGATTCGGCCTCCGGGTACAGGCGGAGGGCGAGATTCGTGATGGCGTGCGTGTGCGCGGAGTTGCGCGATGCGGCGCCGGCGGCAGACGGTGCTGTGCGGTGCTCGTTGCTGATCTCGATGCGCACGCCGAGGTCGATCAACGCGTGCATGAAGGCGTCGATGACCGCGGGGCTGGCATGCAGCATGATCAGGGCTTGGCCGGGTGCCGGGCGTGCGATGACGGCACGTTCATCGCGCAGCACGCTTCGTACGGAGATTGCGGCGGTTTCGGCCGGGGCAGCGTTTGCGGCGCGGTCGATCGCGTGCTCCTGCATGCGGCCGAGCAGGCGGGTGATCTCGGCGTTATTCGCGTTGATCTGTACGATGGCGATCGCGCTGCGCCCGTCCGGCGGGCCGGTCAGGAGCAGTGCGCGGGGCTCGGCGCTGGGCTCAGAGGTCGTCATCGTCGTCATCGGCCGCGGAGCGATCGACGGGGGTCGCGAGCGTTTCGTCGTCGGGGTTGTCGGCGGCGTCGGTGACGATCTGCCACGCGGCGACCATGCCGATGAAGATCAGATCGGGGACGATGTGCTCGACGAGTTCGTCATGCTCGAAGAGCAGGGCGGCGTCTCCTCCGGTGGCGATCACGCGCGGGTACGAGCCGTTGCTGAGCGCAAAGCGGTCGATGGCGCGATGGGCCAAACCGCGTGCGGCTTCGGCGCATCCGAGAAGCATGGCGTCGCGGGTTGTGGTTCCGACGGGTTCGCTTGGTACGGGCGGGAGGGGGAACTTGAGCAGGTCGGGCAGTGCGCCGGTGCCTGTGGCGAGGCTGCGGAGCATCATCGCGACGCCGGGAGCGATCGCCCCGCCGCGGAAGACGCCGAAGCCATCGACAACGCTGACGGTGATGGCGGTGCCGGCATCGATGACGACGCAGGCCTCGCCGGACTTTGCGAACGCGGCCAGCGCGGTCAGTGCCCGATCGATGCCCAGGGTGATCGGGGGCGGCAGGTCGGTCTGGAGTGGCACGTAGAGCACGCCGCTGCGGAAACGCCCCCGCAGGCCGGGCTCGGGGGCGACGCTCAAGCGCGTGAAGCGAGTGCCGGAAGGCCCGATCTGGTCAAGGGCGCGTTCGACGGTTTCAAGACCCGCGGGGTTCACGCTGGCGACCAGCACGCGTGTCGAGTCCGCGTTCATGCCCGCGCAGGCGTCGCGGATGATCGCCGCCACGCCCGCGGCGTCGGTGTTCAGTGCCGCGCGGCTGGGCTCGAGCGCGTTGTCGCCCGCCGGATGAACCTTCGGGCCCTGCGTTCCGTCGGGGGCGCGAGAAGCGGTTGCGCTCGCGGCGGGGCGAGCGGCGCCGGAGGTACCGCCGGGCGTGAGTTTGGCGCGGGCGACGCGTGTGCGCGTGTTGCCGACGCTGATCAGGACAAGGTCCGAAGTGTTCATGCCCGAGCGTAGGGCGGGCTGTGGTTCAGCCCGGCGCGACCGCGAGGCCGATATCGACGCGGATGACGCGCTGCGGGGCGAGCGGGAGCACCTCGTTGAGAACATCCCTGCGGATCGCGTCGTGCTCGGCGGTGCGCCGCGCCAGGTCCGCGCCGCTGGTGCGCTGCGTGAGCGTGAGGATCTGGACGACGAGCGTGCCGTCGGGTTCGAGCCGCGCATCGACGGCGGCATCGGCCGCGCGGTCGCGTTCGCTGGCGGTCTCGGCGGCCGCGCGGATCGCGGCGAGATCCACCGCGGGCGCGTTGGGGTCCGTCTGTTCGGGAACCGGGGGCAGTGCCGGCTTGTCGCCGCCGGGCGCGAACGGGTCCTTGGGCTTGCCGGAGTCCAAGTCGCGCCCGCGGATGTGGCGGGTCATGTCGCGGGAGAACCTTGCCATGCGGGCGCGCTGCTGCGGCGCGGCGATCTGCGAGCCGCGCTGAACGGTCTCGAAGATGAACGAAGCGCCCGGACCCTGCAGGCCCCGGTCGTTGCGCCGTGCGAACTGCTCCTGCCGCGGGGCTTCGCGCTTGGCTTCGGCGAGGGTCTCCACCGGGCTGCGGGGCGATGAGAAGCCCGAGATGTCCTCGGCGAGCTTGACCATTTCGATGAACGCGTTGTCAAGGTACGCGCCGCGGTCGGCCTGCGGGATCTCCTCGTACTTGCCCGCCTCGCGGTCCCACAGATCGATGAAGAGCTTCTCGGCGTTCTTCTGCAATTGTTCGCGGGCCTTGCCCGTGATGCCCGCGGCGAACGCGGCCAGCATCGCCGAGTCGCCGCTATCCATCGTCTTGAGCCGCTTGATCAGTTCGCGGATCAGCGCGAGGCGATCATCGAGTTCCAGATCGTTGAAGTCGGCGGTCAGCAGCGTGAAGTCCATCACATCGCCGATGTCGTCGAAAGCGACATCGGGCACCGCGCGCGGGCGGAGCATGAAGTACGCGGCGACCGACCCGCCGATCAGCAACGCGACGATCAGCGCGATCGAGGCACGCTTGACCCGCGGTCGGGCGAAGAAGTCGCCCACGGCGTAGATCAGCGACCAGAGGCGATCGTTCATCGAACGGCGAGCGCGAAGGCGGAAGCCGCGGCCCGCGCCGCCCGAGCCCGCGGAGCCACCGGCGGCCTGGGCGAGCTTGGAAAGCCCCTCGGCGCGGGTGCGCTCGAGCTGCTCGCCCGCGCTCGGCAGGCGGACGAACCGCGCTCCGGGCTTGTCGCGACCACGCAGTTTGTTGAGCCACTCTGAGATCATCGACCGCTCCGGTCCGATTGCTGGGTGGGTGTGGGCATCATGGTCCGACCGAGTCCGGGCCGAAGGACTCGGGATCGAGCTCGAGCCAGTCGGCGCGCCAATCGCCGAAGTACAGCGCGTTCTGGTTGTACTGGCGGCCGCCGGCCTTGTGGAACTGCCCCGCGTCGGCGAGCACGGGGAAGGTCGGGTTGCCCTCGTAAAAGCGCGTGACGGTGCGGGCGGGCTGCGGGTCGAAGCGGAAGATCTCCCGCGCGATCATCAGCGATCCGGCCCAGTACTCGTACGAAAAGCCCGTTTCCTTGCCGAGGCCCTGATCGTCCGACGGGCAGAGGAACGGCTCGGTGACGACCAGCCGACCGGTGTCGTCGTAGTACGGAAGGTCGCTGGAGATGTACCCCTCCAGGACCTGCAGCAGCGACGGATCGTTGGGATTCGAGGGCAGATTGCTCTGGTGGAACGGAAGCACGTACGGGAGCACTTCCTTGTTGTCGTTCATGTACAACTGGAACGACTGGCCGAAACTGCGGAGATTCGCCGCGCAGCGAATCCGGCGAGCCTCGTTCCTGACCGCGGCGAGGCTGGGAAGGAGGATCGAGACCAGCAGGGAGATGATGAAGATCACCACCAGCAGTTCGATCAGCGTGAACCCGTGACGCTTGCCCATCCATGCACTCCCCAGAAGTCGCTCAACCAGTCCGCTCGGCGGGGCCGAGTGGCCGCCAGGTCGTTGCGCGGACTGCTCCGTGCCTTGCCGCGGGGCCGCCGACGATCAGACCCGTAGATCTGTATATGCGCTGAGGGTGGGTCGGTTGCGGGCTGTTCGGTCCACAATGGGTCGGAATCCCCCGCGAGTGGGTCCGAACGGAATACGACCCGGCATTTCGGCAATGGCGGGTCGACGGCTTTGGTCACTTGCGGAACGTGAAGACGCCCGCGGGTGGCAGGTTTGCCCAGACCCACTCGCTGCGGGAGGCGCTGGAGAAGTACTCGCGGGCGCGCTGGTGAAAGGCCCGGCCCTTCTTGGTCAGCAGCCCGACCTGGTATCCGAAGGTGATGAGGCTGCCGCCGGGCTTGAGGATCCTGACGGTGGATTCAAGGATCGCGGTCTGGAGAGCGTCATCGAATGCGGCCCAGGGCAGGCCGCTGATGACCACGTCGACACCTTGGTCGGGAACGCCCTCCTGGGCGAGAATCTGCGGGGCATCGGTGACGCTGCGCTCGTGGACAATCACGCTCGGGAATCGCTTTCGCAGGTCGCGGGCCATCGCGGGGTTGAGTTCGATCGCGACGAACTTGGTCGAGGGCTTCAGCCGCGGGACGATGGCGCGCGTGAACGCGCCGGTGCCGGGTCCGAACTCAACGATGGTGCTCGCGCGGTCGAAGTCCACATCGCGGATCATGACCCTGGCCAGCGCGGGCGATGATGGGGCGATCGCGCCGACCTGCGCGGGGTTCTTGGCGTAGCGGATGAGGAACTTGGCGGTCGAGACGATCGGCATGATGGTCGGCCTTGGAGCGGTCGAGACGTTCTTGGGTGCCGACGTCCGGCGGTTTTGGTGCGGTGGTGCGGTTACTTCGTCGCGTCGGGCGCATCGGGTGGGGTGGCTGCGGGCGTGGCGAGCGTGGCCCGACGCATGACCGCCGCGAGGAGTTCGGAGGCTGTGGCCTGATCCTGGCGCTCGGCGACGCTGAAGGCGGGCTGGAGTTCGCGCTTCTGCAGTTCCGGATCGGTCCAGCGTCCGGCCAGGCGTGCGCTGTTGGTTTGCGGCTGCCAACCGGGGACCTGCTCGCGGAAGACGGTGACGCCGATGCGCATGAGCATCGGTCGGCCGAGTTCGCTTGCGCGGGCGGCGGACATGGTTCCGCCGTGGTCGGGGTCGGTCTCGGGCGATGCGGGGAGGAAGGTCACGCGGACCTGGCGCGCGTGGCGGTTGGCCAAGTCGTCGATGCCCCGTGCGCCGACGGTGTCGACGGCGGAGGAGATGATGCCCTGCTCGAGGTCCACGCGTTCCCACTCCCAGCCGCGGGCGCGGATCTCATCGCGGGCGGCCTGAAAGACGCGGGCGTACGAGGCCGGCTCGATGGCCAGTTCATCCACCGCGACGACCCGGATCGAGCCGTCGGCGGACGCATCGCCAACGCGAGCGGGCGCGGAGCAGCCGGCCAGCATGAGCGCCAGCACGGGCACCAGCAGGGGCACCCCGGCGGCGACGGCCCACAGGCCGGGGGCTGTGCCCGGGCGGATCCATCGGGCGGGGGGCGTTGCGGCGCGGGTCGATCGCTTCATGCCGGGAGGATATCGGCTGCGGCGGTGACGCGGCTGGCGGCCTGTACCCGGCGTGCACGGCGGGGATGGCGGGCGGTTGTGCCCCGCACGGCGGGAGAGGTCTAAAGTGACACCGATCGGGGTGCCATGATGTTCGTGGCGCGGCCGAGAATGGACCACGAGTAGAAAGGCAGATCGCCCATGGCCAACGCGAACGTCAAGGAGTTCACGGACGGCAACTTCCAGAGCGAGGTTCTTCAGAGCAAGGAGCCCGTGCTGGTGGACTTCTCCGCGGAGTGGTGCGGGCCGTGCAAGATGCTCGCCCCGACGATCGACAAGCTCGCCACGAGCTTCGCCGGCAAGGCCAAGGTCGGCAAGATCGATACGGATGCGGCCCGCGACACCGCGGTGCGCTACGGCATCCAGGCCGTGCCGACGATCATCGTCTTCAAGAACGGTCAGCCCGTGTCGCGGTTTACGGGCCTTAAGAGCGAGGCGGAACTGGCCGGCGCGCTGAACGCGGCGATCGGCTGAGGCGATCGTTGATGGAATTGCGGGCGGGGCGGTGGTCATCGCATGAGCTGGGCGCTGCGCCCGGTGTCTGGAGTCATCATGTCGATCGCGGCGTCATCGGGCACGTCTCCCGCAAGCAAGACCCACACCCGCACCCCGCCGGGGAACCGCCCGCTGCGCGCCGGCGTGGTCGGTGTCGGGCGGATGGGTCGGCACCACGCGCGCGTCTACGCGCAACTGGAGCAGACGCAGCTGGTCGGGGTGGTGGACCACAACCCCGAGCGTGCGGAGGCGATCGCCGAGCAGTACGGCTGCAAGGCGATGTTCAGCGTGCAGCAGCTCATCGAGGCGGGCGTTGATGTGGTGAGCATCGCGACGCCGACGAGTTTCCACCTGCCGACGGCCGAGGCGCTGCTCAGCGCGGGCGTCGCGTGCCTTGTGGAAAAGCCGCTGGCGGGCGACGCGACCGAGGCGCTGCGGATCAAGGAAACGGCCGAGCGCAACGGCGCGGTGCTCATGGTCGGGCATATCGAGCGGTTCAACCCGATCCTGCGTGCGCTGAAGAAGGAGCAGGAGAACGGGCAGCCGATTTTCCCGCGGTTCATGGAGGTTCACCGGGTCAGCCCGATGACGTTCCGCAGCGTGGATACGAGCGTGGTGATGGACATGATGATCCACGATCTGGATGTGATCATCATGCTCATGGGCGGCCGCGAGCCCGATGAGGTTCACGCCTCGGGCGTGCCGGTGATCACCGAGCACGAGGACATCTGCAACGCGCGGCTGGTCTGGCGTCGCGAAGACGGCGTGTGCGTTGCGAATGTCACCGCGTCGCGGCTGGCCCTCAAGACCGAACGCGTCACGCGCATCACCGGCGAGAACGCGTACGTGAAGATCGACTACGCCGCGAAGGCCGGAACGATCATCCGCAGGCTGGCCAACGAGGCGCAGATGATCGAGGTTCGCAACCAGTTGCGCCAGGGCGCGGACCTGAGCAACATGAACTGGCACGAACTGGTAAACATCGAGGAACTGCAGGTCGACGAGGGCGAGCCGATCGTGCTGGAGATCAAGTCGTTCATCCAGGCGGTGCAGAGCGGCACGCAGCCGGAGATCGACGCGACGGCGGGGCTGGCCAACGTGCGGACCGCCGAACGGATCATCGAGGCGGCGCGGAAAGAGCGTCTGGGCGGGTCGGGCCGCAAGACGGTCTGACCCTTGGCGCGCGGGCGTCAATCCCACCAGATCTTGGCCCGGCCGCCGCTGCCGGGATTGGAAAACTGGACTGTGCCGAAAGGCCGTTCGCCGCCGAATCCTCCGACGCCGGAGTCGGCGCCGATCGGGCCGCCGAGGGAAACCGGCGCGGCACCCTGACCGCCGCAGCCGAGGTGGTTGATGAAGCCGTTGGTGCAGATCGCGACGCTGGGGCGTGTGCCGAAGTTGCCGTTGATCGATGAAATGACGCTGATGCCGACCGCGGGCGGCGGGACGGAGGCGATGCCCGCGGCACCGTTGTTCGTGCTGAACAGAACGGCGGTGAAGCACGGCGTGCCGCCGGATTGAGGAGTGCCGAGGATCCCCGCCTTGCCGCCTCCGCCGCCGCCGGCGATCAGCATGGGCACACCCTGGCGGCTCAGAACGGTGTCGCCACCATTGCCACCGTTCTGGCCGACGGCGGTTGCGCGGGCGCCGCCGGAGCCGACGGTGATGGTCAGGATCTCCCCGGGCGTGATATCGACAAACGCGCGGATCGCGGCACCCGAGCCGCCGCCGAAGCCGCCGCTCATGGTCGAGGTGCAGGAGATCGTTTCGGGGGTCCCGATCATTCCGCCGCCGCCGGCTCCGTAAGGGTCGACGCCGATGCGCGTCACGCCCGCGGGGACGGTGAACTGATGGATGTTCGTAGAGATGGGTGTGAACTCGACGATGTTCGCCGGGGGCAATTCTGCGCCCTGCGTCAGAGGCACCCAGAACACGCCGGTGAAGCCTTCGAAACGCTTCGCGGTGGGGTTGTATCGGAGTGCGCCGGGGACGCTCGGCGACTTCTGCGTGATGGCGCTCGCGGCGACGGCGATGGGGGTGGGTGTGATCTGCTGTCGGCGGGTCAAGAGGACGTAGCCCTCCGAGCCGCTGCAGTCCTCGCCGTTATCGAGCCGCGTGGAAACTTCGAGAAAGACCGGAACGCCAGAGGTCAGCGCCGGAAGAGGCACGATGGTGGTGAACAGGCCGTTGGTGACCCGGACGTCGTTCACGCACAGCGTCGGGCCGATTTTCTGACCGCCGAGCCGCGCGTCGAAGAGCTCGAAGCGAATGTCATAGATGCCTGTAACGGGCAGGTCGTTCTGCTTGAGCGTGCCCTGATACGTGATGCCGGCTGAGGCCTGAGCGAACGCGGGCGCGGGTGCCCAAGGCGAGATGGTCGGTATGGTCGCGAGCGCGGCAGCGGCGAGCAGAAGGCGGATGGAGGGCCGGCGCGACATGTGCATCGGCGTTGCGCGGTGAGATCCGGCGCTGGAGTATGCGAGACGATCCGGGTCCGGGCAACCGTCGGTCCGAGGATCACCACGATTCTCGCCGGCTGGTTATCGCCCAAGTGGGTCGCATCGAGGACTTTGGTGCACTCGCAATTGGAGTGAGTTCGAGCGTGCCGACCGTGATCCAGCATGACGGTCGCTCGCGGCGGCGGGGGACTTCGATTGCCGGAGTTGAAGCCCCTTTCGATGGGCGGATCGGGGCGGGAAGAGGGATCGGTGGGCACTGCGCGACTCCCGAGCATTCCCGGGCGTGCTCGGCTACGCTCGGAGCATGGTGATCCCAAGCGTGCCTGCGCGAAGCGCAGATGGGTCGGTCGGCAACCGGATGAAATTCGGCGTGCGGTCGTCGGCCGCCGCGCTGGTTGCGCTGTACGGTGTCCTGACGCTGGGGCTGTCGGGTTGTAGCGGCGGCGGGCACCAGCGCACGATCGCGATCACCAGCGAGCCCGCGGGCGCGACGGTGTGGCTGAACGATGTGGAAATCGGGCGCACGCCGGTGGAGTCGACCTTCCGGTTTTACGGGACGTACGACGTGCGTCTGTCGCTGGCGGGGTACGAGCCTGTGCTCTCCGGTCGCACAGCCAATCCGCCGCCGCACGAGTGGGTGGGGTTGGATCTGGTTACCGCGGGGCTTCCGCTGAAGGATCGCCACGAGTGGCACTTTGTGCTCCAGCCCGTGGCCGAGAGCGTTGACAAGGCTGGTGCCGAAGCGGCGCTCCGCGAGCGTGCGGTGGAACTGCGGGCCAAAGCTGCCGAGGCGGCGCAAGCCGAGGCACCCGTGAGCGCCGTCGTGAGCGAGCCGAAGTAACGGCGCACCGGGATCGCGCACCCGATGGGTGCGTCGCTCGACGGGTTGTAGAAGGTGAAGGGTCTGGTCATGGCGTCATCGCGAGAGCATCCGCTGGGCGGTTCGTTCGTGCAGGCCGCGTCGGCGGTGGCTCGGGATATTGAGGCGTACTGGCAGGATCTGGAGCGTGACTCGCCGCCCTGGCCTGTGATGAGCAGCGCTACCCCGGGGCAGGTGCTCTCGAAGTTCCCCGGCGATGCGCCCATGCACCCCGAGTCGCTCGAGCGCGTGCTCGCGGACGTGCGGGAGGTGATCCTGCCGGGCCTGACGCACTGGCAGGCTCCCGGGTTTTTCGGCTACTTCCCCGCGAACACCTCGCCGCCGGCGGTGCTCGCGGACCTTTTGTGTGCCGGCCTTGGTGTGCAGGGCATGTCGTGGGCGACGAGCCCCGCGTGCACGGAACTGGAAGTTCGCGTGCTTGACTGGCTCGCCCGGGCGATCGGTTTGCCGGCACGCTTTGAGTTCGGCGATGGCTCGGGCCTTGGCGGCGCGGTGATTCAGGGCACCGCCAGCGAGGCGGCCATCACGACGCTGGTCGCGGCACGGTCGCGTGTCCGCAACCGGCTCGGACCGTCGGCACGCATCGGCGTGTACGCCTCCACGCAGGCCCACTCGTCGATCGCCAAGGCCGCGATGATCGCGGGTGTCATCGACCGCGCGCCGGACTTTGCCGGTCCGGGAGACGACGGCGGCGCGCTCGCCGACGACCAGAGGTCCGGCGGCGTGCTGCGGCTCATCGCCCCGGGCAAGGGGCTGTCGATGGACACGTCGGCGCTGTCGCGGGCGATGTCGCGCGATGCGGCGATGGGCATCACGCCGACGTTCGTCGTCGCGACGGTCGGCACCACGGCGAGCATGGCGGTGGACGATGTCGGCGCGTGCGCCACGCTGGCGGAGCGTCACGGCGCGTGGCTGCACGTTGATGCCGCGTTCGCCGGCGCGGCGTGCGTATGCCCGGAGTTTCGCGATCTGCTGCGCGGGTGCGAGCGCGCGGACTCGTTCTGCTTCAATCCGCACAAGTGGCTGCTGACGACCTTCGACTGCGACTGCCTCTATCTGGCCGATCGCCGCGCGATTATCGATGCGCTGAGCGTGACACCCGAGTATCTGCGCAACCCAGCGGCCACCCCCGCGGCCAACCCCGCGGCACACCCGGCGCGCATCGACTATCGCGACTGGCAGTTGCCGCTGGGCCGGCGGATGCGTGCGCTGAAGCTGTGGTTCGTGATGCGCTTGTACGGCGTTGAGGGTCTGCGTGCGTACATCCGCGAGCACGTGCGGCTCGGCGAGATGTTCGCCGCGATTGTCGCGGCGGATGATCGGCTGGAGCTCGTCGCCCCGCGCGGGCTGAGCCTCGTGTGCTTCGCGCCGCGGCCCAAGCCGGGCGAGATCCTCGCGAGCGTGAACGAGCGTGCGCGGGCGTTGCTGCTGGCGACCAACGCCGATGGAAGGGTGTACCTCACGCACGCAACGCTGCCGACGGAGGCCGACGGCTCAGCGCGCGCGGCCGCGCAGCGGTTCGTGCTCCGCATGGCCATCGGCGGCTCGTTCACGCAGGAGCGTCACGTCCGGCTTGCGTGGTCGCTCATCCGCGGTGCGCTGCCTTGAGCGGTTCGGCCCGCAGAGCGCATCACGGCTTGGTGATGCTGACGTTCTGCCAGGAGAGGGTCTGGCCGGGGAATCGCGAGCCCGCCATCATCACGACGATCTGGCTGTACTCGGCGGCATCGGCGTCCGAGACCGTGAACGTGCTGCTGTATGTGTGCCACTGGCCGTTGCTCTTCTCCGGCGGGGCGTAATCGCGCGTCACGAGCTTGGCCCCGGGAGGAGCGGTGCCCCAGTGCAGCGCGTTGCCCGAGAGGGTCAGTTGCGTGCCGGGCTTGACGAGGTACACCTGCCAGTAGTTGAGTTGGTTGTCGTAGTTGGTCAGGCGCGTGTCGAGATTCAGCGTGAACGACCCGGCGGAAATGCTCTGGCCCATGATCACCGTCCGGCGTGCGGCCTCGGTGAACGAGGTGCTCGAGTCGGTCAGTTCGATCACGCCATCGATCAGCGTGTATCCGCTGCCGACCGTCACGCCGGGCTCGAGAGCCGGGGAGCCCGCTCCGCCGGCGATCCACGAGCCCGCGTTCGTGTACGAGGCGATGCCGGTCGGCGCGGGCATCGCGCCTGAGCCCGCCGGCGCGGCCTCGGTCAGCGAGAGCGCGCCGGTCGAGGGGTCATAGGTGTACGTGGCGCCCGTCGGCCCGATGTACGTGTGCACCGTCACGCCCTTGCGCCAGCCGCTGGTTGTGACCTCTGAGAGCACGACGCTGAAGAAGTCCGAGGCATCGGTGGAGCTGGCGGGCGATGCGTCAAGCCGGGTCGGCCGCTGCGGCCAGCCGCGGACCGCCGTGTCGGAGATGTACTGCTGGATTCCGCTGCGGACAGCCCGGACCGTCGCCGACTCGCTGCTGCTGAGCGCCCGCTGGCGATGATCGAAGTACCGTCTCACGGCGACGCCGGCGAGCATCGCCAGCACGATGATCGCCGCGATGAGTTCGATGAGCGTGAACCCGCCGAATGAACGCGCCGCCCACCCGCGTGAACACCGGCCAGAATCGCACACCGTTCCGCTTCGATCCATAGATCGAACTTCGGCGTTCCTGCCGAAACTCCGCGCCGTTATGAGCGTTCGGATCGCGATTCTCGGACTTGGCGGCCCGCGCGAGCGGAAATCTCTGCACATTCTCACCGTGTGCGCCACGTTCGAGCCGTGTTCAACGGGCCGAGGGTGTGAACATGCCGCCGTGGACCTACTTGAAGACGATGGCAGGATCGCCGTTGACCAGTCCGCGTGCCGCGAGGATCGCGGTGCTCAGCACCATCGCGGGCATGGCCAGTGCCACGACCAGCGCCACCGGCGCCGAGAGCGTGATGTCACGCATGGGCGACAGGTCGGTATCGCCAAGGTACAGCACGAGCGTCGCCCCGCCGAGGCCGATGCAGTAGCCGAGCACTGTGACGAACAACGCCTGGAAACAGAGCATGAGCGTGATGGTCGCGCGGCTCGCGCCCATGGCCTTGAGCGCGGCAAAGTTCTTGCGGTTCTCGTATGCGAACAGGTAGAACGTCTGCCCGACGACAAGCATGCCGATGATGATCCCAAGCAGGATCACCGAGCCGAGTACCTGCACGATGCCGGTGTTCTCCATCGTCCAGTCGATGATCGAGTCGTTGAACTCCTGACGGGTCTTGGCGACCAGCCCGGTCTGCGCCTCGATTGCGCGAGCGACCTGCTCATGCGGCACGCCGGGCTGGACCTTCACCAGCGCGAAGGAAACGGTGTTGTTGGGCTCCTGCGTCAGCCGCACGGCGACGCTGCGGCGGGCGTAGATGATCTCGCCGCCGGTGATCGTCTTGACCGCGCGGCAGACGCCGATGATCCTCACGCGACGCTTGCCGATCTCGATCGTCGGCTGCTCGGTGATCGGAATGTCGCCGAAGAGGCGCTTGAATGTTGCGATATCCGCGATGACCTTGTCCGGCCCGCGAAGGTCCTCGATGCTTCCCGCGAGCATGACCGTCGGTGCGCCGATGAGCGTCGCGTCATCGACGCCGATGAGTCCGATGTTGCGCATCTCGCCGTCGGCGCCGCGCGCGGTGGTGCCGCCACGATACAGGGGTGTGGCCCACGCGACGCCCTGCACGCCGCGGACGCGGGTGAGCCAGCCCTCGGGCATTTGCTCGACGATTTCTGTCGCGCCGATTCCGGGTCGCGTGACCCAGACGTCGATCTCGGGGTTGGCGGTGACCAGATACGCCGAGAGTTCCAGCACGCGCACGAAGATGGAGGCCTGCTGAACGATGAGCAGCGTGCTGAACGCGACGCCGAAGATCAGCCCGAGGTACTTGACCCGGTCGCCGACAAGCATCCGGAATGCGACGTAGATCATGCCGCGACTCCGCGTTCGGAGTCCGGTTGGAACATCATGAATTTCTCTTCAGGCACGTGAGATAGTAGAACCTGTCGCGCCCGGCGCGGCATACACATGGACCATGAACGAGCACACTTCTGCCGGCTTTGGTCGTCTCGCGGTTGTTGTTGGGGTGCTTTTGGCCCTAGGCATTATCGGCTGCCAACCGACTCGCGAGCCGGTGACGCAGGATGACCGGATCGCTGAGGCCCGCGAGCTTTCACCGCCGCACGAATCGATCAGAGACCTGGCGTTCCTCGCGGGCACATGGGTCGAGTCCGAGGCCCGCACCGGCGTGCCGTACAACGAGGAGCACTGGATGCTGCCGCGCGGTTCATCGGTGCTCGGCATGATCCGCCGGATCCGAAAGGACGGTGTGCCGGCATTTCACGAGATCACCTCGATCACCAGGGAAGACCAAGGCGTCTTCCTCCGCCTGCGGCACTTCCATGGCAAGCTCGAGACGCGCGAGGGCGAGACCGATCCGAGCGTCTTCCGGCTGGTCAGCTCGCGATCTTCGTCCGTTGGCGGAAGCGCTGAGTTTGTGGCCGTCAGCGGCACCCGCGGAGTCGCACGTGTGGTGTACACGCGGGTGCACGATCTGCTCACACTGATGGTCTACTTCGAGCCGGGGCGCGAGCGCACGCTCGATACATTCTCCTACCGCCGAAGCCCGGGCACGCGCTGAGACCGGCGTCCGAGCCGTCTTCACGCAGCCTTGAAGCCGACATCGCCGGGCTTGGGCGGGGGCTTGGCGTGGTCGATGGTGCACCCCGGCTCGACGCCGCACTCCAGCGAGTAGCGCATCATGTCGTGCCACGTGCAGATGCCCACGGGGCGTTTCTGCCCATCGGTCACGGGCACGCACGAGATGTTGTGCCACAGCAGCATCGACATCGCGACCTTGATCGGCGTGTCGGGCGACACGGTGAACACGTTCCGCGTCATGAACTGATGCACCTTTCGGTCCAGGCAGTACACATCCTGCGTGCGCTCGGCCTTGGTGCCGATGAACGGGCTGATGTTGCGCAGCAGGTCGCGATCGCTGACGATGCCGACCAGTTTGCCGTCTTCGACGACCAGCAGGTGGTGGAACCGGTGGGAGAGAAAGATGGTGCGCACGTCGTCGAGGGTGTGGTCCATCGAGACGGTGACCAGATCGCGGACCATAATGGAGTCGATGTTCATGCGTTCCTCCGCGGCGCGCCGCTATGGACAAGAATCGGTCGATGCGCCGGGGAACTGAGGGCTCAGCCATGTCCGAAAGCGTCCGATCGTCCGAGAACTCGATGCCGCCGACCTCATCGCCCGCTCCATCTGCCCGGAGTGACGATGCCCGAACTCAGCCCGCCGCGGCGGGGCAACTCTGGGCCCCGTGGAGACTCGAGTATCTCCAGGGCCTGGCCGACGGCCCGCAGTCCGGGCCGAACGCGCCGGCGACACCGTCGGCCGGTGTGCCCGTGTCGGCTCGGCCGCCCGAGCGAGCGTTCGCATCTTTCCTTGCACGCGACTGGGCACAGCCCGAGCACGATCTGGCCAATCACGTGATCGTCCGATCGCCCGTCGGCATGGTGCTGCTCAACGCCTTCCCGTACGCGAACGGCCATCTGCTCGTGGCGCTGGGCGAGGGCCGGCCGCGGCTGCTGGACTACTCGCCGCAGCAGCGCGCACGCCTGTGGGAACTGGTGGACCTTGCCACCGATCTGTGCGAGGTCACGCTTCAGCCCATGGGCATCAACACCGGCATCAATCAGGGTGCCGCGGCGGGCGCCGGGGTGCCGTCCCACCTTCACGTCCACCTCGTGCCCAGGTGGGCGGGCGATACGAACTTCATCACGGTGGTCGGACAGGTTCGCGTGGTGCCGTCGTCGCTGGAGGCGATGAGTGCACGATACCGCGAAGGATGGTCGCGGATCCGCGATCGCTGGCAGCACGCAATGCGGCCATGATTCGGCGTTCCCGCCATCGGCTCACGCCGCGAGAACAAGACCGGTCGTCGGCGCGGGCACATCCCACGGCGTGATCACGCGGCGATCCGGCAACTTCGCCTGCAGCCGCTCCATCGCGTCGAGCATCGGCCCCGGCGAGAGCGTCGCGACCACGAGCGCATCGGCCTGATCAGGCTCGCCGATAATCTGCACGTTCAGTTCGTGCAGGGCACGCGCGACTTCGGCGGCGTTCTTTCCCGGCGCGACCAGCGCCACCCGCCCGAGCGGTGACTGCGCGTGCGCTCGCCCCAGCGCGGCTCGCGCCGCGGCTAGGCCGGTGAATCGATCCCACAGCGCCTCGGGCAGCGGCGAGCGCTTCTGCCTCGGCAGGCTCAGGGCAAGCCCCGCCGCGCCGAGCACAAAGCCCGGAAGCGCACGCTCCTTGCGGGCGATCCCGGCGTAACGCGTGATGGTGTGTATCACCGCGCCGCGAACCAGCGGAGCCGGGGCGTACCGACGCATCACCCACGCGTTGTTGCGGACCAGACGGCCGAGGATTCGTCCCATGCTCCGTCCGCCGAGAACCTTACGGTGCAGCACGCAGAAGCGCCGATCCATGACAACACGATGCCCCGCCGCGAGCATGCGGGCGCTGAGGTCGTACTCCTCGGCGTAGTAGTCGAAGGTCTGGTCGTAGCCGCCCAGCGACTGAAAGACCTCGCGCCGGATGGCCACGCCGCAGCCGATGAAGACCTCGGGCAGCCCGCCGGCTTCGCGCGGCCCGGAGCGCAGTTGCTCGGGCGTGGCGACTCGCCAGTTGGGCATGTTCGGACCGGGCAGGAAGATCTCCGCCGCGACCGCCGCGACATCCGGTGCCGCGGCCTTCAGCGCTGCGATGAAGCCCGTGTCGATCGGCGATGAGTCATCGTCGAGCATGATCAGCCACTGACCGTTTGCGATCAGCGCGCCGTGGTTCCTCGCCGCCGCGGCGATGTTCTTGGTCATCACCTGCGAACGCACGCGCACGCCGTTGGTCAGTTCAGGGTCGCAGATCGCCGGCAGGGTCGAGGCGTTGTCGACCACGATGACTTCGAACTCCTCGGGGCTCAGCGGCAGCGAGCCGAGGATCGCCAGCGTGCGCAGCAGTTCGCTGGGTCGGTTGTGCGTCGGGATGATGAAGCTTGCGAGCATGATTGGTCGTGTGTTTCAGACGGCCTGGCCCATCCGAGCGCGCATGGCGACCGCGTCGCCCTCGCCGGGTGCGTACGCGAGCCGCGAGGCGTGCAGCCGGACCATCGCGTGACGCAGATCGGTGGAAGCGACCGGAATGTTGCCGAGGCGCTGGGCCTGCGTGGCCGCGCCGAGCGAGCCGAGCGTTGCAGAGGCGAGGGTCGATGCGCCGGTCGTCATCGCGAGCGTGGCGACGCTCAGCAGGGTGTCGCCGCAACCGAGCGGGTCGACCGGATGGCCCGTGAACGCGGGCACGTGCTCGCCGCGGACGCGCGAGGCGTTGGCCTCGATCCCGGGGTCTGAAGGGTTCGCCGAACCCGGCGTGTCGATGCGATCAAAGGCGATAAGCCCATCGCCGCCGAGCGTGACGAAGATCCCGCGGGAGCGCGTGTCCTCCAGCACCCGCCACGCGACGGAGGGGATCGATTGGTCGAAGATGCGATAGGTTTCGCGCAGTTCGCTCTCACTGGGGCAGAGCAGGTCCATGGAGTGAAACGCCCGCAGGCTCGAGCGTCGTCCCGACACATCGCCGCTCATCACGCGCACGCGCGGGCGGAGCGTGGTGCAGAGGTGGTCGAGCACCGTGGGCGTGAGCAGGCCGTTGCCGAAGTCCGCGATGATCGCCGCGTCCGCGCCGTCGGCGTGCTCGCCGGCGAGTCGCACGAGCCGCTCCTGCCGCGTCGCGTCGAGAACGATCGGGCTGAGCGCATTGACCTTCATCACCTTCTGCGCCCCGACGAGAAACCGCTGCTTTTCGGCCATCGGCACATCGACCGGTATGGACGCGACCTCCACACCCTCCGCGGCCATCCGCTCGCGGAACCGCTCGCCCTCGGCATTATCCGGCAGGCCCGTGACCAGCACCGGTCGAGCGCCGAGCGCCGCGCAGTGACGCGCGATGATCGCCGCGCCACCGTCATACTGGCGCCGCTCCAGCGGGCGCAGGGTCATCACGGGCGACTCGCTGGCGACTTCCGGCTGATCGCAGAGCACGTACACGTCGCTGATCGTCTCGCCGACGACCACGACGCGCCGGTCGCGCATCGCGTTGATCACGCCGTTGAGTCTCGGGCCCTGAAGCTCCTCGTGAGCGAGCAACTGACGCAGCCGCGCGTTGTAGGGATCAACGCTCTGCTCCAGCGCACGGATCAGCGCGGTGCTGGAGAACACCACATCGCCCGACGAGAAGATGACCTTGCCCCCGGCCGCCTCCACCGCCGCTCGCTCCGCCGCGAAGCGCGGGTCGTTGTTCTGCTCGTATTCGCGGCCCTTGATGTAGACATCCGGCTGCACCCGCGTGAGGATGTCCTGAGCGGTGGGAGAAGGGTCGATGTACACCCAGTCCACACAGTCGAGTTCGGCCAGGTTCTCGGCGCGGAGTTCCTCGGGGATCAGCGGTGCCCCGCCGCGCTTGGTGTAGCACGCATCGGCGGTGATGGACACCAGCAGTATGTCGCCGTGGCTGCGCGCCTGACGGAGGTGGCGGATATGCCCCGGGTGGACGATGTCGAAGCAGCCGTGACACTGGACCACGTTCAGGCCCATCGCCCGCGCGCCGGCTCGGCGCTCGAGCAGTTCGGGCAGCGACAGAATCTTGGCCCGCTGCCGCGGCCCGCCCGTTCCTGAGCCTCCGCGGCTCGGGTTGAGGGGTGAACGGTCCGACGATCCGGGTTCGCGACCAGATGAGCGCATGTTCCGTTATCGGCCCGTTGGGGCTGGGCCTTTACGGGTGTTTGCCCCGCACGCGAGACTTTCGCGGACTCCGCGCCCGGTTTGCGTACGTTGCAGGCCTGAATAGCCGATAACCACGACATGAACGGCCTTGGAGTCTCCGGGCTGGGCCACGCCGCGGCCCCGCACGCGGGCGATCACGTCGCCACCGACCTCGGCCAGGGCCGAACGGCGGCCCCACGCGCCGTCACGCCGCTGCTCAGCAGGGCCGACCTGCTCACCCTCGCCCGAGCCGGCAAGCCCTGGGCTTTCATCCCCCGCGGGCTGGACTTCGCCCGCGCCCATCCCGCCGATGCGACCATCCGGCTGCTCGTCGCCGCGGCGATGCTCAAACTCCGCCTCAAGACCCCCGCCTTGGCGCTGCTGGACTCGATCGCCCCGCCGGCGGACATGGACCCCGCCATCGCGCAGCTCCGCCGGGCCGCCGACGCGACCGCCGAGACGCTCATCGACGCCGATGAACGCATCGCCCGCGCACGCGCGAACCTGAGCGTGCTGCTCCGGCGCGAGGGCGAAGGTGACATGCGCATTCGCGTCCGCGCGGCCGAGCACGCCTTCGACGCATGGGCGCAGCGGAGCCGCACGATCGCCGCGTATCGCACGACCGACGGCAGCGTCGTGACGCGCCCGCAGGCTGCCGGTGCCGATGATCCCTTTGCCTCGTTCATCGAGCAGCCGAGCTTGCCCGAAGGTACCCCGGTGCTTCCTGTCTCGCCCGATGCGAGCAGCGCGGCGAGCAACGCAACGGGGATGAAGGCGCTGTACGTCGACGGCTTCGACACGCCGATCGTCGTCCTCCGCGCTCACGAGCAACTCACGCGGAACCCCGATGGATCATGGCCGCTGATCGCCGTCGTCCACGGCGATGCGTGCACGTTTCTCGATGCGCTCGCGCACCTCTCGCTCGAGCCGATGCTGACCGCCGACCGCTTCGCGTGCTTCGTCGGCAATGATGCGCCCGCGCTCTTCCGCGAGTTTCTGATTGGCCGCATCGATCTGCAACTCGGCGGTCATGTGCTCGCTGCCGGCGGGCCCGCGCACGCGGGCGTGATCGAGCCCGTACTTCGGGACGTTCTGGGACAGCAGGAGCGGGAACTCGTGCGACTGCGCGAAGCCGTCGCCGCGGCGTACGTCGGCAGGAACGCCGCATACTGGCGCGAGCGATTCGCCGGCGTGCTGACGGGCTCAAGCACAGCCGCCGAGCCGCTCCGCGTGCTGATCCCCACCTGCAGGTTCTCGACGTTCATCAAGCACTCGTCGGCCGATCTGGCGCGAACGCTCGAGCGGCTCGGCCATCAGGCCCGCGTGCTGATCGAGCCCGATGATTCCAGCCAACTCAGCGTGCTGGCCCACGCTCGCGCGTGCGCAGAGTTCCGCCCTGATCTTGTCGTGCTGATCAACTACCCGCGCACCAGCGTCCCGGGCCTGCCGGCGAACGTGCCCTTTGTCTGCTGGGTGCAGGACGCCATGCCGCACCTGTTCGACCCGCGCGTCGGCGCAACGCAGACCGGGCTGGACTTTGTCATGGGCCATCTGCACACGGAGTTCTTCACGCAGTACGGCTACACGCGTCAGCGCACGCTCAGTTCGTGGTGCGTCGCCAGCGATGAGAAGTTCGCCCCCGACGCGATCCGCCCGGTCTCGCCGGAGCGTCGGGCACGCCTGAGCGTCGACGTCGCGTTCGTGACCAATCACTCCGAAACGCCCGAGCAGATGCGCGAGCGGCTGATCCGCAACGCCGCCACCGGCCCCGAACGCGACATGCTCACGCCCATGGTTCAGGCCGCGTGCGAAATGGCGCTGCAGCAGGCCCGCGTGTCGCTCGCAAGCGGCGCAACATATCCGCACGCCATCGATCGTGTCGCCCGCGCACCGGATGACTGCGGGCCGGGCGCGGCACTCTGGCCGGAGACCATCGCCAGGAACGCGGTACTCGCCGCGACGGGCAGGGAGCCCGAACAGCACTGGGTCACGATGCTCACGCACCAGATCATCCGTCCGCTGATGGACCGCGCGATCCGCCATGAGTCGGCGCACTGGGCCGCGAGCATCTGCGACCGCCGCGGCTGGAGCTTCCGCCTCTACGGCAAGGGTTGGGAGACGCACCCGACGCTCGCCCGCTTCGCCGGCGGCACGCTCGATCACGGCGAGGATCTCCGCGCAAGTTACGCCCTGGCCGGCGTGCAGCTCCACGCCACCGGCGGCTCTGCGTATCACCAGCGAGTCGTCGAGTGTGCGCTGGCCGGCGGTCTGCCCCTGACGCGTCGCAAGTACACCGACGCCATGCTCGCGATGGCGTATATGGAGGCCCGCGCGTGCGATACGGGCGAGCCCGTCGCGTGCGATCTTGTGCGAAAGTGGGAGTGGGTTCGCATCGCCGATGACTGGCGCATGATGGCCCTGGCCGCGGGTCTGCAGCGCAACGGCATCAGCGTGCCCGACCTGTTCCCGCGTCTGCCGGAACTGCGTCAGCAGCCGTGGATCCGCTATCACAGCCACGAGCCGGACTTCCGGGAGAACTTCATCGCCGGCGATCTGTTCGAGACCGGCTTCTGCACCGAGCAGGAACTCGAGTCCCGCCTCGAGCTCGCCCTGGCCCGCGGCCCGTGGCGCGAGCAGATGACCCGCACCATTCGCGAAAGAGCGCTGGCGTTCTACACGCACACGGCGCTGGTCCGCGGCATGCTCGCAATGGTTGCCGGCGGCTGCAGCGATCGCTGATCCGCGGCGGCAAAGTGGCAGATGGATCGTCGAGTTCCAGCGGGCGGCGCGTCCTTACGCCGCCCGATGGAACTCGTACCGAAGGCCCATGTGAAACCGTCCCTGGTCGTCACACACGCAGTGAACCACCGTCGCGATCCGATCCGGAATCGGCGTGTTGCCGCTCACCAGCATCACACGCGTCCCGACTTCAAGTTCAGTCGTGCTCGTCACGCCCAGCCCCGTCGCGCTCGTGTCGACGATGTCCAGCGGCAGCACACCCTGACGGCTCGGCCCGGCGAACATCGCCGTGATCCGGCTCTCCACCCGCCGACGCGAGTACTCGCGACGTTCCTCCGCCAGGTGGTCCGTGCGCCAGTTCATCGCCCGCGCCCGCGTGTGCAGCAACTCCACCATCGCGTCACTCTCGTTGACGCGCGTGCGTCGATCGGCTCGTTGGTTCCGTGTCGGTTGGGTTGTCAGCTGCAGCATGTTCGGGCTCCGTCCATCCATCGAGTGACTGTTCGACTGTCCACTGATGGAATCGGAACACCGCTGTCGCAAGTTCAGTGTGCAATGCGTAAAGACTCCGCGCTGGGGCACTTACCCCATGCAGCCGACAGCTTCTCCCGCTGATTTGGCTGGCCCTGAAAGGTGGATGGCCATCCCGGAATCCACCCATCGACCGCCCAAGTTGCCGATTTCCCGTGGCGAATCTTGCGCATCGACCATCATCGATGCGTGAACTCCGGCGGAATCCGCGAACGTCTCGAGCCCGCCCGGACGCTCAGTGGCGATGCCGATCGCCGACATCGAACGCCGGCGGCGTGGTCACCCCGGTGTTGGGTTCAGCGCTGACCCGCTGCATGCGTCGCGCCAGCAGAAAGGCCAGTTCCAGCGACTGCTCGTAGTTCAGCCGCGGGTCGCAGAGCGTGTGGTAACTGCGCGAGAGATCGCTCTCGCGGATTCCCGCGCTGCCGCCGATGCACTCGGTCACGTCCAGCCCGGTCAGTTCGATATGGACGCCGCCGAGGAACGACCCGTGCGCACGGTGGATGTCCCACGAGGCCTCGAGCTCCGCAAGCACATCGTCGAACGACCGTGTCTTGACCCCGCCGCTGGTCACGATCCCGTTGCCGTGCATCGGGTCGCACGTCCAGAGCACGCGTCGCCCGGCGATGCGCACCGCGTCGATGAGCCCCGGGAGCACGCGCTCGACCTTCGCCACGCCCATGCGCGGGATGAGCACGAGTTTGCCCGGCTCATCGCCGGGGTTGAGCGCGTCGATAAGCCGCAGGAGCTCCTCGGCGGTCGTCGAGGGGCCGATCTTCACGCCCACGGGATTGCGGATCCCGCGGAAGTACTCGATGTGCGGACCGTCGAGCCTGCGCGTGCGTTCGCCGAGCCAGGGCATGTGCGTCGAAAGGTTGTAGTGGCCGCTACGCCGCGGCACCGTGCGCGTCTGCGCCGCCTCATACTCCAGATTCAGACCCTCGTGGGACGTGTAGAACTCCACGCTCTGCGGGTCGCCGCCGGGCTTCTGGCCCATCGCGCTCATGAACCGCAGGCCGTCGGCGACCATCGCCTTGAGCCGCGAGTACTCGTCGCGCAACTCGGGCGTCAGATCGGCGTGACGCATGAAGCCCAGATCCCAGTACTCCGGGTGATGAATGTCCGCGAAGCCCGCATCCAGCAGCGAGCGCACGAAGTTCAGCGTCATCGCCGCGTGCTTGTACCCCTCGACCATGAGCCACGGATTTGGCGTGCGGCATTCGAGCGTGAACGGCGCGCGGTTGATCAGGTCGCCGAAGTAACTCGGCAGCGTCAGGGTCTGGCCGTCGATCTGCCTGGTCTCGCTCATGCTGCTGCGCGGCTTGGCATACTGCCCGGCCATGCGTCCGACGCGGATCACGGGCTTCTTGCCCGCGTACACGAGCACGAGCGACATCTGCAGCAGGATCTTGAGCTTCGCCGTGATCACGCCGGGCGTGCATTCATCGAGCGTTTCGGCGCAGTCGCCGCCCTGAAGCAGGAACCGCTTGCCCTCCTGGGCTTGGGCGATCAACTGCTTGAGGCGCTCGACTTCCCAACTGGTCACCAGCGGCGGGAGCGACCCCAGAACACCCGCGGCCTGCCGAACTTGCGCTTCGTCCGGGTACGGCGCGACCACCGCCTTGGCGGTCGGGTCAACGCGGCTGCGCCAGGTCTCCGGCGTCCAGTTCGCCGCGGGTGGGACGGCGCTGCCTGACGGGTCGCTCGGGTTGGGCTCGTTGAGGGGGTGCATGGTGCTGAAATCGCGTCGTTCTCGAAGGAATCAGGGAGGAGTCGGCCCGCCGGGACCGCGGCCGCAAAGTCTACACGCCAGCGGCGCAATGTCCCGTCGCGCGTCCGCCAGTCGCGGGTCACCCTCAGCAGTCAACATCGCCACTCCGGGTCCGGACTTGAGCCCGCGGCAAGAAAATTCTGCGAAGCGCTGAATATCGGTCCCAGTCGCGCCGATGAGGTTGGCAGCCCGCCGCGTGGCGGGCGTACGCCGGGCCGATGCCCGCGGACCTGCCCGGTGATGGACCGCCGGGCCTCACCTCTGTCAAGGAATCAGACATGCCGACGAAGACGATCAAGCGCACCAACACCCGCACCAACACCCGCACCACCAAGCGCACCACCAAGCGCACGACCTCCAAAGCCGGCAAGACGCGCAAGGCCCGCAAGACCACGCTGAAGATCTCCGCCACCCGCAAGGCCACCCGCCGCACCACGACGACCGCCCGCGCCCGCAAGGCCGCCTGATCATCGCACCCTCGCGGTGCAGTCAACGGTAAAGAAGGCCCCGTCATCCGCCACCTCGCGGCTGGCGGGGTTTTTTCTTGGCCGACCTTCCGCGCCGGTCGCGCGGAAATGAAACCGGCCCGCCCCATGTCAAGGGCGGGCCGGGAGGATGTTCGGGATGAGAGCGTCGCGATCCCGTTTACGGGCACGGCGTGAAGAAGGCCTGGAAGAAGAGCCCGAAGTCGCCGTTGTCCACCACACCGTCGGCACCCGGATCGCCGTCGGTGTTGGCGATGTCGGCCAGGAGGTGGAGCGGGTCACTCGGGTCGCTGAAGAAAGCCTGGAAGAACAGGCCGAAGTCGCCGTTGTCGACCACGCCGTCGAAGCCCGGGTCGCCATCGGTGTTGGCGATATCGGCGTTGTTGCAGGGCTGGCCCTGAGCCGGCGTGACAACGAGCGTGACCCACTTGATCTCGTACGGCGTGAGCTTGTTCAGCAGCGCGAACTGTGTGCCGCCCGACCAGTTCAGCCGCACCGAGACCGGAACGCTCGTATCCGCGCTGGAGTTGAACGCGATGTTGGCAAAGTCCGCCAGCTCGCCCAGCTGCCACCCATCGTCGGTCGGCGCGGGAATGTTGTTGCCCGTCCGGTAGTCGCCCACGCCGATGTAGTACGTGCCCGGTCCGAACGTGCGGGTCAGCGTGCTGGTCCCGTTGAACGGATCCGCCGGGTCGTCGTCATTGACAAAGCCGGCGATCGCGTTGAAGTTCGAGTCGTACACGAGCAGGCCCGTGTCCGTGTTCTGCGGCGTGTTCTGCCCGTTGGTCGTCAGCGTCAGCTCGCCCGCCGGAACGCTCGCAAACGGCGTCGTCGGCGTGACGGTCTCGGTGCTCATCAGCAGCGAGTACGGTGCGATGTTCTCCGCGCCAAGACCCGCGATGGCCAGGTACATGTCCCGCTGGCCGGTGCCCAGGCCGTACCACTG
This sequence comes from Phycisphaeraceae bacterium, assembly GCA_021297895.1. Lineage (GTDB taxonomy): Bacteria > Planctomycetota > Phycisphaerae > Phycisphaerales > UBA1924 > JAJTHN01. Next base: position 67,166 of record JAJTHN010000012.1, read on the forward strand.
CACGAAGTCCCGCGGCGTTGTCCCGCTGAGCGAGAACTGAATCCCAAAGTCGCTGCCCACCGCCGGCTCGCCGCCGCTCTGGAACAACCCACGCAGCGACATGCCGTGCAGCCCGGTGGGCGTTTCGATCGCGACGCGGTACCGCGTGATGCCCGGGGTCTGCGGTGCGCTGAGCAGGAAGTAGTCCGGGCTCAGCAGATCGCAGCCGAAGCGGTCATCGCCCGCCGACACGCCCGCGATGCGGTTGCCGGACATAAAGGCGACCGGTGTCGCCTGGGCCTTGGAGTTGTTGGGCTCGATCTCGTTGGTGGTCCCGAGCGGGGCGGGGGTCGGCGGAATCACGCTGGCCGCCGGCTGGAAGCTCGTCCGGATCTGGTACAGATCCGCGCCGGGGATCACGTTGGCGTTGTTGAACGTGCTCACCGCGAGGAAGTAGGTCTGGCCCGACTGCAGCGCCACGCTGAGTCGGCTGCGCGAGCCGCAGGCGTCGTCATCGATGCCCTCCTGCTGGAGCGCACCGCAGATGCCGCTGTAGATGCTCAGGATCGTGTCGCCGACGGTCGTGCCGGTCGTCGCCGAGCAGGTCTCGAAGGTGTACACGCCGCATTCCGAAGGCGTGATGCTGTAGAACAGCACGCGATTGGCGATCGCCAGCCCGGGGAGCGCGGGCGAGGGCGACGGCCGCGCCACGCTCGTGCTCTGCGGCGTGGTCAGACTGGGGAGCGGACCGAAGCTCGCCAGGTCGATCGCACCGAAGCAGTCGGCGTTGGGCGTGATGACCGTCAGTTGCACGTTGGCCGTGCCCACGCGGTTGGGCGCGACGCTCTCGGTCACGCGCACGGGGATCGTGTACGTGCCCGGCGCCGCCGAGGGGATCGCGACAGCGGGGGCCGTGAAACTCAGGTTCCCGCCGTTGTCGTTGAGCGTCACGATGCCGCCGCCGATGGACGTGAAGTCCGCGGTGACAACGTGATTGCCAAGTGTCGAGGGGTTCGCGCCGGCGACGACCGTCGCGTTGATCGCGAAGAACTCGCCCGGGCTGCCGTTGTTGGGCGTGAAGCTCGCCGTGATCGTCGGGTTGGTCGGGATGACGTTCGGGGCAACCGTGAACCGGAAGAACGCGACATCGAACGGCGAGTTGGTCGCCTGCGTCGCCGAAACCGAGTTCAACTGCGTGGTGAAGGTCACGCCGAAGGTCCGCGCCGCGCTCAAGCTGTTGTCGCTCAGAACAATGTTGGGAAAGTCCGCGCGGTTGGAGCCGAAGTTCTCGTCCGCCGCGGCGGCCTGATCGTTCCGGAGGAACTCGCGGCTCATCACGACGTAGTACGTGCCGGGTGTGAAGATGCGCGTCAGCGTCGCCGCGGGCGTGATCGCCGGCACGGGGTCGTTGTTGCCAAAGCCCGGGATCGGGTTGAAGTTCGCGTCATAGATCCACATGTCGGTGAACGGCGTGCCGGTCGCCAGACTCGTCGTGATCGTAATCTGGCCCTCGGGCACGCTCGTGGTGACGACCGTGGGCGTGACGGCCTGGCGCGTCAGCGTGCCGACATACGCCCCGCTGTTGCCGCCGAGCGCCGTCGCCGCGACGTACAGCTCCTCCTGCTTGCCGAAGCCGTACCACTGCAGCAGTCGCGTGCCAGTGGTCGAATCGTTGAACGAGCCCTGAAGCGTCGCGTCGCTCGACGGATTGATCACACCGGGCTCACCGTTGCCGGACGTCTGCGACAGGCCCCGCGCCTGATACGTGAGATTCGTCGGCGAGAAGTTCAGGCGATAGCGGTAGATGCCGAGCGGCTGCGCAACGGTCTTGATGCGGAAGTAGTCCGCCGAGCCCGCACCGGGCGTCGTGGTCGAGTTCCCGCTGGTCGCCCCGCTGATCGTGTCGCCCGGGGCCATCGTCACGAAGTTGGCCTGCGACTTGTTGTCGTTGGGCTCAACTTCGGGGAAGTTCGCCGCGTTGGCCGCGCCCGCGGCGAGCATCACGCCCATACCGACAACGGCTCGGGCCATGAGCAAACGGGCGATGGGACGTTCGGAAGCACTTGGGTTCACAGGATTCTCCGGGAAAGGTCCGAGCAGAATTCCGGCCCGGCAGGCTCAATCAGCAGCCCACCACGCCGATACCGATGCCCCGGGCCGGCACTCGGGCTCACGGTGAGCCGAAATGCGACCACGCGGGCGGTCCCCACGAGCATGTTGTGGCGCAGCGTCACGAGGAACAGCGTTCGCACCGGCGCGCTTCGACCGGCCTTAGCGACAGGCTCTCGCCCACCGTCGTAACCGATCACCCGACTTTACGTCACGCCACTTCGTCGGTATACACCAACTGATCCATATCCCCGAAGTTCCTGAGAATGAGCGGGCCGAGAAGTGGGGGATTTAGCCCACTTTCACACCCATTCTGGGTGTCCAATCGAACCCGAGGGGTGCCCGCGATTCAGTCAACCGGCCAGGCGAGCCAGTGCCGCGAGCCGTTCGACGGCGGCGGAAATCGTCTCCCGCCGCTTGCAGAAGGCCAGGCGCACGAGATTCGCGCCGAGTTCCGGCCGTGAGAAGAACACGCTGGGCGGGATCAGCGCGATGCCCGCACGCTCGACCGCGAACTGGCAGAACGCGCGATCGTCGTTCAGGCCGAGCCGGCGGCTCAGTGCGATGTGGTCGGCCATGATGAAGTACGTCCCGTCCGGCGCGTACGGCGTCATGCCCGCGTTTCGCAGCGCATCCATCATCACCGCGCGGTTCTCGGCAAAGAGCGACACCAGGTCCGCCACGCACTCCTGCTCGCGCTCAAGGGCCCGAACCGCCGCGTGCTGCAGGGGCGTCGCGACGGCGAAGGTCAGGAACTGGTGCGCCGCACGCACGCCGGCGATCAGTTCGGCGCTGCCGATGGCCCAGCCGATTTTCCAGCCGGTGTACGAGAAGGTCTTGCCGAGGCTCGACAGCGTGATCGTCCGGTCGCGCATCCCGTCGAACGACGCGAGATGAAGGTGCGGGTGCGTGCCGGGGGAGAACAGCAGACGCTCGTAGACCTCATCGGTGATCGCGACCGCATCGTGCTTCTGGCAGAGCGTCGCGATCAGCGACAGTTCCTCGCGCGTGAAGACCTTGCCCGTCGGGTTGTGCGGCGTGTTCACGAGCACCGCGCGCGTCCGGTCGCTGAAGGCCCCGCGCAGCTCCGCCTCGTCGAACGCGAATCGTCCGTCGCTCTGAGGCCGCAGAGCGACGAACTTCGCCACGCAGCCGCTCATCGCCACCACGGCGCGGTAACTGTCGTAGAACGGCTCGAAGAGCACGACCTCGTCGCCCGGGTTGCAGATCCCCATGATCGTCGCGGCGATCGCCTCCGTGCAGCCGCTGGTCACAACAACCTGCGTGTCCGGATTCACCGCCAGCCCCGAGTCGCGCTCGAAGCGCCGCGCGATCGCCCCGCGCAGCCCGGGCAGGCCCGGCATGGGCGCGTACTGGTTGTGCTGGGTCTCCATCGCCTCCATCGCGGCGAACTTGATGAACGCCGGTCCGTCAAAGTCCGGAAAGCCCTGCGCAAGGTTGATCGCGTTGTGCTCAACGGCGAGCCGGCTCATGGTCGCAAAGATCGTCGTGCCGAAGGGCGCGAGATGCTCGGCGATTCCCGATCGTTTCGGTGCGCTCATGAGTCGTCTCCGGTGTCGGCGCGTGCTCGCGCCGGCGAGTGGCCTGTTACGAGTAGACCTCCATGAAGATCCTTCGGGACAGGTGGATGCTCTTGTGCAGCATCGAGCGGTCCCAGGTCTTCACATCCGCCGCGGGCGGATCGGTCCGCAGGTACTGCTCGCGCTCCGCTCCGCTGAGTTGCGTGGCGATCTGAGCGAGAATGCCCAGTTCCATCCCCGCGATGCCGCAGATGTACACGAGCGTCCTCGGTCCGGCGAGCATCGGCATGAGCACGTCCGAGTCGGTGCGCAGGCGGTCCTGCACGTACAACCTGCCGTGCGTCCCGTTGGGCTCGCGGCTGATCGCCGGAAGATACCGGAAGTTCGGGTGCTTGCGGCCAAGTTCCCTGAAGAAGCCGTCGTAAAGCAGGTCCGATGAGTACGGCGAGCCCATGATCAGCGCGATCTTCGCCGCGGGGTTCTCCTTCAGCAGATCGATGATCATCCCGCGGAACGGAGCGATGCCCGTGCCGGTGGCGAAGAAGACATAGTCATGGTCCTGCGCGTTGGCGGGCAGCACGAACTTCTTGCCCGCCGGACCGGTGATCTGGATCTTGTCGCCGGGCTGCAGGTCGCAGAGGTAGTTCGAGCACACGCCCAGAAACAGGCGATGATGATCGTGGTGTTCATCGATCGTCCGCTTGACGGTCGTGGCCAGGATCGTGCCCTTGCCGTCTTCACCCGCGCTCGGAGAGGCCAGCGAGTAAAGCCGCAGTTTGTGCGGCTTGCCGTTCGCGTCGACGCCCGGCGGGATCACGCCGATGCTCTGACCCGGGATGCACTTGCCGGCCAGGTCGGTCCCGGACACATCGAACTCGATGTGCCGAACGAACCCCGCGGCCTTCTTGCTCGCGGTGCAGATCTCGGTCTTGGTGATCGTCGCCATACCCGGCGCGGTGGGCTTGTACAGGTGCATCACCGCCTCGCGGAGCACGGGCCCGACGGCGGCAGGAGAACCGGCAACAGTGTCGTGTGCGCTCATGGGTGGATCGTCACCCCTCTGGCCCGAAGGTCAAGTGCCAAGCCCTCACGACAAGCGACATCCGCGCGTCTACCATGGTCCTTCAGGGCCCCGTCGTCCAGCCTGGCCCAGGACGCGACCCTTTCAAGGTCGAGACACGGGTTCGAATCCCGTCGGGGTCATTTCGGTTCCGCGCGACGCTCCCGCAGCTCTGGAGCCGTGCGCGCCGCCAGTCCGGAGCGCGTCGCGCGTGCAGCAGAACCCTCCTCAGCCCGCCGCGGTCAAGTTCATCTTTCTGACCCTCCTGCTCGACGTCATCGGCTTCGGGCTGCTCATTCCCGTTGCGCCCACGATCGTCAAAAACCTACTCGATATCGCCCCCGCCGACACCGCGGCGGCCGCGGCGGCCGCGACGGACCCGGGCCTTCTCGGCGCGCTGGCCGGCGACAAACTCACCGGCACCGCCGCGTACGCGTACGGCGCGCTGGTGGCCATGTACGCCCTCATGCAGTTCCTCTTCGCCCCGGTGCTCGGCGCGCTGAGCGACCGCTTCGGGCGTCGCCCTGTGATCCTCATCTCGCTGGCCGGATCGGCGATCGACTACATCGCCATGGCCCTCTCGCCAACGCTCTGGTTCCTCTATCTGACCCGTGCCATCAACGGCATCAGCGGCGCAAACTTCGGCGCGTGCAACGCCTATGTCGCCGACGTCACGCCACCCGAGAAGCGTGCCGCGGCTTTCGGCATGATCGGCGCGGCCTTCGGCATCGGCTTCATCATCGGTCCTGCCCTCGGCGGCCTGTTGGCCAGCATCGACATCCACCTGCCCTTCTTCGTCGCCGCGGGCCTCACCGCGCTGAACTGGCTCTACGGCTACTTCGTCCTTCCCGAGAGTTTGCCGCCCGAACGCCGACGTCCATTCACCCTCGCACGCGCCAATCCGCTGGGCAGCCTCGTTCGCCTGGCCCAGCGCCCGGTTGTCCTGAGCCTGGCCTACGCCCTGACGCTCTGGAATCTGGCGATGTACGCCCTGCACGCGACGTGGGTGCTCTACACCGCGCACCGGTACAACTGGAGCCACTTCCAGATCGGCCTGTCGCTCACGTGTGTCGGGCTCGGCGCCGCCGTCGTGCAGGGCGGCCTGGTCCGCAAGATCGTCCCCGCCCTCGGCGAGACTCGCAGCATTCTGCTCGGCGGCTCGATCGCCACCCTCGCCTACGCCGGATACGGCCTGGCCACAGAGGGATGGATGATCTATGTCATCATTCTCTTCGCCAGCCTCGGCGGGATCGCCGGGCCGGCCCTGCAGTCGCTCATCACGCGCTCGGTCTCGCCGAGCGAACAGGGCGAGGTCCAGGGCAGCCTCACCAGCCTCGCGTCGCTGATGCAGATCTCCGGTCCGGTGATGGGCTCGATCATCTTCGCGTGGAGCATCGCCCCCGACCGTGGCGTCGATCTCCCCGGTGCATCGTTCATCGTCTGCGCGATCCTCGCCCTGCTCGGGACGCTCATCGCTTGGTCCAGCGCGGCGAAACTCCGCTCGGCCCCGGCCCCGGCCCCAGATTCTGCTCGCTGAGTGGCCCCGGTGGGACTTGAACCCACACGCCCAGTTACGGGCCGCGGATTTTAAGTCCGCTGCGTCTGCCATTTCGCCACGGGGCCTGAACCAGCGATCGTACAGGCCCCGTCCACCCCTTCGCCCCGCGGCCCGAAGATCCCGAGCCGGTTGGCCGATGGATGCTGTCCACGGTTCATCCCCACATATAAGAAGAGATGTGTATTCGTGTTTCGTTTGGTGCTCGCACGATACACCGCGGCGGACCCTCGCTAAACTCCGCGTCCCGTGTGCATTCTGTGGACGGACCGACCGATACCCCCCCCCGCAGGCGAGGATCAGTCCGCGCATTGGCGGGTTCCACGGTGGGGAAGACGTGAGCGCTTGTCGAAGGGAGCCTGATGAGGCCGAAGGTTGATGGATGGTTCACCAAGGTTCGCCCCCTCCGAGCGGGCGCGATCGCGTTGGCCGCGGGGTCCGTCCTGATCGCGTCCCCGGCGATGGCCCAGCAGGACACGCGTCGCATCGAGCGCCAGCTCCGAACGAGCGAGGCGGGCGACTTTCGCGTTCGCGTGGATACATCGCTCACCCTGGCCGAGCGCACACAGTTCGACTACGGCGGATTCGTCTCGCTCACGGGCATCTGGCTCAACGACTCGAACGAGAATTCCCGCCGCCTGATCCAGCCCGAGGTCGCCCTCTACGCCCGCGCAAGCCTCGACGGCGTGCACACCGTGTTCGTCCGCTCGCGTTTCCCGTACCGCTCTTTCAGCGCGGGCGACTCGTTCGACGGCCGCGGCGACCGCTGGATCGAGCCGTTCCTGGACCGTTACGTCTACACATTCGACCTTCGGCGTGCGCTGGAGGCCTATCAGGGGATGAGCACGGACTTCAACCTGAACCTGTCCGTGGGTCGTCAGTTTGTTGACTGGGGCGCGGGCCTTGCCCTGAGCGAGACGCTCTACGCCGTTCGACCGGTGATCGAACTCAGCCGCCAGTTCAAGATCGACACGCTCGTCGGCCTTACGCCCGAGCACACGGCCGACTTCGACGCATCGCGGTTCAACTCCGATGAGAAGACCCGGCGAAGCTACATCGGCGTCAAGCCCACGTACACCTTCCGCAACGGCACCGAGGTGTACGCCTTCGCGCTGATCATGCGTGACCATTACGCGGACACGCGGGGCCGCCCGCCGATCCCCTCGACGCTCGTGGTCGACTTCCGCACCAACGCCGAGTACTGGGGTCTGGGCGGCTCAGGGTCGCTCGGTCCGGACCTGCTCTGGCAGCTCGAGGGCATCTTCCAGACCGGCTCATCGAACTCCGATCCGTTCCGCGACCCGCTCGGCCAGCAGAGCAAGCAGGACATCTATGCCGGCGCGGCACGGGGCCAGCTCACCTGGCTCGTTCGCGATGCGGCCCGCTCGCGGGTGCAGGGCGAGGTCCTGATGTTCACCGGCGACGGCGACCGCAACGTCACCACCGACACCATCGGCGGCAACCGGCGCTTCACCAACGACGAGGCCTTCAACTCGCTCGGCTTTGCAAACACCGGCCTGGCCTTCGCTCCGGCGCTGTCGAACCTCATCTCCACCCGCCTTGGCGCATCGACCTTCCCGCTTGCCGGAAACGATGTCTTCGACCAGCTCCAGCTCGGCGCGGACCTGCTGCTGTTCAACAAGTACACATCGCGCGGCGCGATCGACCAGCCCTCTCGCGATGCATCTTTCCTCGGCACCGAGCTCGACCTGTACGCCAACTGGCGCATCACCGGCGACCTGGCGGTTCAGGCCCGCTACGGCGTGTTCTTCCCCGGTGCCGGGCTCCAGAATCGTGACACCCGCCACTTCCTCCTGCTCGGCGTCACGCTCTCGTTCTGAGTTCGTCGCCCAGACCGCCCCGCATCCGCCGACTCTGTTGCCCACCGCCAAGCCTCGACGACTTCCGAGCACCGCCATGATGACCCCCGACCATCGCACCCTCCGCCTCGCCACGCACGCCGGCGCGCTCGCGCTCGCCGCCGGCGCAGCGCTGGCGCTCGCCGGGTGCGCACGCACGACCATCGAGAACACGCTCGAGACCAACTACGCCGCGGCCGATCCCGGCGCTCAGGTCAACTTCTGGCACACGCTCCCCGAGCGTTCGGCCGTTGCCAACGACGAGGGCCTCCACGGTCTGTTCATCCTCGCCGACGGCAGCGACCCGCACAGCACATACGAGGCCCGGGTCGCCGATGCCCGCGCCCGCGGCTGGATCGGCTCATCGTGGAACGAGCCGGCGAACCTGGCCATGCAGCGCGGCACGCTCGCCGCCGCCGTCGCCAAGATCGTTCAACTCCGCGGCGGCGTCATGTACTCGCTCCTGCCCGGCCCGCGATACGCCACACGCGAACTCATCTCCCGCGGCATGGTCCCGCCCGGCTCCAGCGAGAACCAGGCCATCACCGGCCTTGAGTATCTCGGAGTCATCGGCCGCGCGCAGGATGTCATCACCATGCGCGAGGCTCAGCAGGCCACGCAGAATGCCTCGCCGGATGCCGCGCCCGCGGCCACGCCCGACCCCAACGCGGCGCCCGCCGCCGCCCCCGCCCCTGACTCGGCCACGGGCGCCGCGCCCACGACCACACCCTGACGCACCCGTCCGCTTCTTCGTCCGCTCACGTCAGCCCGCTCCATGGCGCGCTTTTGGACAAAGTTCGCCCGCCGACCGCGTGCCGCTGGCTCGCCCGGTGCCTCTCAGCCGCGACAGGCCTCGCGGTCGTCGCGGGCGGTCTCGATGCACCGTCGGCAGTGGGGCGTGGGCCTGCTGTTCACGCTCCTGATCGCGGTCGTCTGGTGGTTCGGCCTCTTGGACTTCGCCGAGCGCCTCACGCTCGATCTTCGCGCCCGCTGGTTCGGGTTCAACGCGATCGAACCGTCGGACCGGCTTGTGATCGTCGGCATCGACGATGCGGCCCTCTCGACCATCGGACGATGGCCGTGGGATCGTGCGCGAATGGCCCGCGTGATCGATGAACTCCGCCTGGCCGGCGCGAAGGTCATCGCGCTCGACTTGTTGCTCGATGAGCCCCAGGTGCCGCGACTGGTCGCCGCGCAGACCCCCGGTGCGCCGGAGTCGGTCCGCACGGTGCACGATGACGATCTTCTGGCCGAGGCCATCCGCCGGCACGGCGCGGTGGTGGTCGCCGGGTCGTTCCGCTTCGGGCAGGCCGATGCGCAGCGAGACAAGTCCGGCGCGCCGCACAGCCCCGCCATGAGCGGCCCGGTACCGACGCCGACCGCCGGGGAGGCAGGCAAAGAGCCGGCGACGAGTGGGAGCACCGAGGATGGCGACGTCGCCGATGCTCCCGCCGCCGATCCGCTCGGCGCGGCCAGCGACCAGCGCCTCGCCTTCAACCTGCCTCTGAGCGCCGTAATGGACGCGATCGCCGCACAGCCCTCGCTCGCGACCGAGCCCTTCGACGATGCCATGGCGGTGCTCGTTCGCCGCTTCCTTCCGCCCTCGGCCTGGTCGTTCCAGGATGGTCCGGAGTTCCGCGAACTGCGCCGCAAACTCGGCGCGGCACGTCTGCTGATCGACCTGGCGCCGAACTCCTCCCGAGCCGTGCCCGAGACGGGCCTCAGCCTCCGCTGGGCCACCAGCACCGACCCGACGCCCACGCTCCCGCGACTGGCCGGCGACGCGGCACGCCTCGGAAACGTCACGTTCGACACGTTCGATGCCGACGGCCTGACCCGCCGCGTGCCACTGTGGGTCCGCCACCGTGACCGACTCTGGCCGAACCTCGGCCTGGCCGCCGCGATGCTCTATCTCAACGTGCCGCTGGATCAGGTCTCGATCGTCGGCAACTCCACGATCGTGCCCATGCCCGAGGGTGAGCCACGTCGGCTCTCCACCTTCGGCTCGCGACTGAGCAATCGTCAGGTCGACGGGCTGCACTACGTCACATGGCCCCGCTCGCTCCTGGGCAAGCCCGTGCCCGACAGTGTCGCCAACGGCTGGCAATGGCAGTTCTACAGCCTTGATCGCAACACCGGCGGCGAGTTCCCCATCGGCGCGGTCTACGAGCCGGCCAATCTCGCCAGCCTCATCCTGACCAATCTTCAGCAGTTCGATCGGGCGTTCACACAGGTTTACCTCAACCCCGCCGACCCGATTCTTCAGGGCGGCGATGCCGACGACTTTCGCGCCGCGATGAACGCGATTCTCGAGCACGGCGTCGATGACGAGATGTTCCCGGCCTATCTCGATGCCGTGAACACCATCCACGAGAGCGCCCGCATCGCCGCCCGCGCACGCCTGGCGGCACTCACGGCGCAGAAGCCGATCGAGCAGCTCGAGGGTCGCGAGCGAATCCTCGCCGAGAACATCACCGGCGCGCTGGAGTTCCTGCCCAGAAACATCCAGCAAGCTCAGCAGGGTCTGCTCCGAATCAGCGAGTCGCGTGCCCGAACCCGCGAGCGGCTCAACGGCAAAATCGTCTTCGTCGGATGGACCGCCACCGGCGCCGCGGCGGACTTTGTCGCCACCAGCATCCACCCCAAGACCCCCGGCGTGCACCTGCACGTCGCGGTCGCCAACTCCGTGCTTACCGGGTATGCCAAGGTTCCCGGCCCGCGCTGGGCCGACTTCGCGGCGCTGCTGATCATGGGCGTGCTGGCAACGTGGATCGGTGTCTCGTCGAGCGTGCTGTCCGGACCCGCCAGCGTGATCCTGCTCGTCGGCGCGTGGTTCGGTGTGGTCGGTCTGGTGCTGTGGGATCAACTCGGCCTGATCGTTTCCGCCGCGGGCCCCGCCGCCGGCGCGCTCAGCGCGGTCGTCGGTGTGTTCGTGCATCGCCTCTTCGTCGAACAGCGCTCGCGCCGGCGAACCGAGGAGCGCTTCAAGAGCTACGTGTCTCCGGAGGTTGTCGACATCCTCGTCAACAACCCCTCGCTGGACAGCATGAAGCCCCAGCGCCGCACGCTCTCGATCATGTTCACCGATCTGGCCGGGTTCACATCGACAGCCGAGAAACTCGGCTCCGACCGCACCGCGGAAGTGCTGCGCCTGTACCTCGGCCCCATGACCGAGATCCTTCAGGGCCACCGCGGCACGCTCGACAAGTACAACGGCGATGCCATCCTCGGCTTCTGGGGCGCGCCCGTCGAGAATCTCAATCACGCCAAGGACGCGTGCGAGACCGCGCTCGACATGCTTCGCACGCTCGACCGCATGAACAGCGAGCACGCGTTCGGAGAGAACGTTGAACTGGCCATGCGGATCGGCATCGCCACCGGCGAGGTCATGGTCGGCGACTTCGGCAATCCGCCCCGAAACTCCTCCTACACCGTCATCGGTGACACCGCCAACATCGCCTCACGACTCGAAGGCGCGAACAAGGCCTTCGGCTCGCGCATTCTCGTCCCCACCGAAACGCTCATCGCCGCCGGCGGCGCCTTCCGCTCGCGCCTGGTCGGCAAGATCCGCGTCAAGGGCCGCGCCGAGCCGATGGAACTCCACGAACTCATCGGCGATCTCCAGCCCTTCGCCGAGCGCACCGACGAGTACATCGAGCACTGCAACGCCATCGTGCGAGCGTTCCAGGCCGGCGAACTCGAGTCGTGCCTGGCCAAGTGCGATGAACTCGACCGCGACTTCGGCCCGCGGCGGACACTGGCCGTCAGCGCCCTGGGTGAGATCGAGTCCCACCCCTTCGCACAGATCTATCGCGATGCCTGCCTGGACTGGCTGCAGCGCGACGATCGTGATGCGGCCTTCGACGGTGCGCTGACGCTCACGGAGAAGTAGACCGGCGGCCTGTTTCTTCGATCGGCAAGAGTCATTGCGTCGGACGAGACCACCCATGTACACTCAAGCCCTCGTCTTTCGGAGCAGGAGATGAACCACGCGTCATTGGCCACCCTTGCGATCCTCTCAGCCGCCGGCCAGAGCCTGTCCATCGGCGTACAGCCCCCGGCGGCCGAGCCGTCGGCCCAGTCCGCATCCGTCCAGCCCGCCGCCGCACCCGCGCCGGCGAGCACCGACCCCGCAGTCGCCGGTACGGTCCTTGAGGTCGTGGGCCTGGTGCAGTGGCGCCCGGCACCCGATGCCCCGCTCCGAGCCGCGGCGGTGGGGGACCAGCTGCCCCCGGGGTCGGAGATCTTCACCGGTCACCGTTCGCGCACGCAGATCCGCCTGCACGGCACCCAGATTTTCATCATCGAACGCCTCGCCCGCGTCCGACTGAGCGAGGTCATCGCCGCGACGAACGCCTCGCCCGCGACCACCCGGGTTGAACTGCCTTACGGCCGCGTCGACTTCAAAGTCGTCTCCACGCGCGTCTCCAACGACGTGCGCATCAAGACCCCCGATGCGATTCTCGCCGTCAAGGGCACCACGGGCTTCATCAATGTTCAGTTCGGCAGAACCGAGGCGGGCGGCGGGGTGGACAACACCGGCAACTTCACCGTGACCTACGAGAACGGCCGGGAAGGGAGCATCGAGGATCAGAACCAGACCGATTCGCAGGACCCCAACCCCGCTGACAAAGAGAACCGGAACAACCAGCCCTTCCTCCCCTTGAACGTGCTGACGCCCGAGGAGATCGAGGCCCTGCGGCGGAACACCGGCGGAGGCTCGAACAACCTCAACTTCAACAATCCGCCGACGCCCGGTCCGAGCAACAACCCCCCGGATGAGCGCGATGGCAGGGCTTACGGCGGTCCGTCGTCCTGATCGACCTAAAATAGACTATCAGTCGGTTTCGTGATAGCCTGTTCGGGTGATAGTCCCGGACCGCGATCGCTCGTCGGAGCGTGAGCAGAATCTGCGCGAAGTTCGGGAAGATCTGCCGAGAAACGGGAGATGTTCGGTTTATTCTCGCATGGAACTCCCGGGGTCTGGTGGGCGAATAGCTTGAGTGTGGTACTTTTATTGAAGAAGAGTCCCACGCCCAAAATCGCAGACTGGAGTTGTCCATGGCTCGTGACAATGGTCGATCGCTCGCCGTCAAGTTGGCGGTGGCTGCGCTGATTCCCCTGACCGCGTCGGCGGTGGCACACGCCGCGGGTCGTGCTCAGCAGGTTGATCCATCAACGAGCGCGCCGGCGGCGACGGCTCCCGCGGCGGATGTGGCGCGGTCGGCCCCGCCGATCGTCGTGCTGGCGGTGCAGGGCACGGTGCATCACCGTCCTTCGCCCGAGAGCAAGTGGGTTCCGGCCAAGGCGGGCGACGTACTGACGGCGGGTACCGAGATCAGCACGCTGACCAAGAGCATCATCCAGATTCAGATCGGCGCGGGGCAGATCTTCACGATCGATCGCCTTTCGCGTGTGAAGATCGCCGAGGCGTTGAACATTTCGGGCACGGAGAAGTCCACGCTCGAGCTGCCGTACGGCCGCGTGAAGTTCGACGTGACCAGCACGCAGTTTTCCAACGACGTCAAGCTCGTCGCCCCCGATGCGACGCTGGCGGTTCGCGGCACCGAGGGCGGGCTGGATGTCACGCCCGGTCAGCCGACCAATGCCTTCGGCGGTGAGTTCAACACGGGTCGATTCGATGTCGAGTTCGATAACGGCATCACGGGCGTCGTCACCGGCAACGAGCAGACCGACCAGAACAACCCCAACCCGGCCAAGAACGAGAACCTGGGCCTGACGCTCGATATCGGCGACCAGAAGTCGCGCGACCAGGGTGAGCAGAACTTCGTTCAGAACTTCTCGTTCAATGCGCCCGCGCTGCTGAACACGCCGACGCCGCCGGACGAGCAGCTGCGGGAGCAGATCGCCGAGACCGAGCGGCTCTTTGGCTCGACATTCTTCTCGCTGGATCTGCTCGGCAGCGTTCTGACGGAGCGCGACCTGTTCGGCAACGCGATCACGCGTCGGAAGTACGACTCGCCGTTCTCAGGCCCGATCAAGGGCATGACGATCGTGCAGCAGGGTTCGCAGCGGATCCTGTACGCGATCGAGAACACGTTCAACAGCTCGGGCCAGTCGGTCCCGGTGCTGCGCATGGTGGACATCAGTGATCCGAACTCGAAGTGGAGCGATGTGGCCAGTTACCAGCCCGGGCCGACGACGGCTTTCGGCGAGACGGAGTACTTCTTCGATGCGCTCTCGTCGTTTGCCGGTCGGCTGTTTGTGCTGCAGGGCTCGGTGAACACGAGCACGACGCCGGGGCACATCTTCGAGCTGCCGACCGGCGGCTTTGTGGCCGGCGGAAGCCCCACGCCGCAGACGCGCATGGTTCTGGGCATGAACACGCTGGGCGGCATGGCCGCGGGGGGCAACGGCACGCTGTATGTCCCCGGTACGGTTCCGACGTGGGAACTGCAGTACGACGGCGGCACGACCTTCGGTGAGTCCTCGGGCCAGCCGACGCTCGTGCAGACGGGCACGAGCCCGATCCTGCTGCAGGTTGATCCGCGCAACAACTTCATCGAGAACGCCTGGACCGCGAGCAACGGTCTGACGCCGCAGAGCGGCACGCAGGGCAACGGCGCATTCAGCTTCTCGGATCTTCAGCAGGTCACGAGCATGAGTTTCGCCGGCGGAACGCTGGTGATCCGCGGCGTGACCGGCGCCAACGAGCCGGTGACGATCCAGTACAACCCCGCCGCGAGCAACACCGCGAGCGATCCGCGTGTGGTCCGGGTCAACGAGGGCGGCAACTTCGCGTTCAACGACTGGCAGCAGGGCTCGATCGGCGCCGGCAATGTGCCGAGCGCCCGCGAGCTGCTCCCGCCGACGGGCGCGATCTCGACGGCGCTGGACCCGACGTTCGCCGCGATGGGCTACTCCACGCAGGCGCGTCTGTCGGGCGCGGTGGAGATGCTGCTGCGTCAGCAGGTGCTGGCGGTGGCGAGCGACCCGGCCCGGTGCCTCGAGTCCGGTGCACTGCAGAACCTCGGCTCGATCCTGCCCGGCTACGACTTCCAGCAGGCGGGCATGGGTCAGGCGGCGCAGCAGTTCTACACGGCGCTGCAGCAGCAGAACCCCAGCCACCCGTGCCTGCCGATCGTCGTGATCCTGAACAACGGCTGCCCGAACTGCCCGAAGTAAGCTGTGGCGCGGCGGATGATTCTCGCGGTAGCACAGCGAATGAGGCAGGCCCGTTTCGACGGGCCTGCTTCGCTTTTGTCTCCGGCGGTGCGACGCACAAGCGACCCGAAACAGGCGCACGTGCGGAATCAGCCCGACACATCCAACCCGCGGCCGACCAGCAGCACGGTCTCGACCGCGTTGCGCTGCGTCGGGTTGGTGTACATCGGCAGCACGCTCGCGGACGGACCCGCCGCTCGCGGCGACGACTCGGTGAAGTCGATGCTCCCCGAAACGACCGCGCCGACGAGTTGGCTGTCGATCTTCGCCAGCTTGGCCGACCGCTGCGACTGCGCCGAGGTCGGCTCCGGCCGGATGCTCGCGATCGGGTCGACCGGCGGCGCATCGGCGATCGGCCGGGGCTGCGCGGCCCGACTGACCTGCTGGGCCGCGTACGCGCGGGCGAGGTGGAACGGGTTGGTCGGAGAGACGTTCATGAGGATCGAACGCGAGGCAGAGAGGAGCGTACCCGTGTTTCCAAAAGGAGGGGTGGACCGATGCGGGGGTGTTTGCCCTCGGGAGAGTGGACCATGATTGCCTTGAGAGTCGTCGGCGGGCGGCGAGTACGGACTTGAGGCCGGGTGCGGATTTTGGATCCGCGGCGCAGAAACGGCCGAATGTCGGCCTCGGAGGCTTGAAGTTGGGCGTGGAACGTGGGTGGTATGTGGATGAAGTGAGCGCGCGGAGCTGAGATCAGGCGCTCCCGGAGATGCAGGCGGAGTTTGCGAGGTATTTGTTCATGGGGGGAAATCAGCGGTGGATAGGGCGGGAGCACGCCGATAGTCGGGTATGATGTCGATGACAACATGGATACTGGACCGGGCCAATCGTCTGCGTCAGCACACGCAAGGGCATGATTTTCCGAGACTTGCGAGCGACGCCGTCGACCCCGTCATCGCGGGTTTCGCGGGAACACGGATCACCATGAGCAACGGACAGGGCGATGCGGCGGCTGCGGGTGGGCTCGGAGCGTCGGGGGCGGGGCCGGGTTCTGGATCGGGATCTGGGTTGGCAGCCGATGGTGCATCGGGTGGAACGCCGACGCTGCCGCGGAACGTTCTCGGCACACATCACGGGATGTTGGAGGAGCAAATCCTCGCGGTCAAGCGTCGCCTGGTGATGGAGGCCGGCAGCGCGATCGGCATGCTCGAGTCGGCGATCGAGGCTCTGGTGAAGTTGGATGAGCCCGCGGCCCGTGAGGTCATTCGTCGAGACGACGAAATCGACAAGGAAGAGGTGCGGATCGAGGAAGAGTGCCTGCGGCTGCTGGCGCTATTCAACCCGCTGGCGCGGGACTTTCGCACGGTCGCGGCGCTGATGCGGGTCAACGCGGACCTTGAGCGCGTGGCGGACCATGCGACGAGCCTCTGCAAGCAGACGATCAAGCTGCGGAAGTTCAAGGATGCGGGGACGCACATCGCCTTGCCGACATCGCTGGTGGAACTCGGCCAGCGCGTGCCGATTCAGTGCCAGACGCTGATGCGGGCGCTGGTCAATGAGAAGGCGGACGACGCCCGCGCGGTGATCATGAAGGACGCGGCGATCGATACGCTGGACAAGCGGCTGTTCGACGAGTGCGTGGACGCGATGACCGAAACGCGAGAGGGGCGGTCGGCGGGGATGCTGTACTACCGCTGCGGCCGGGAACTCGAGCGGGTGGGCGACCTGATGACGAACATCGCCGAGGATGTGCTCTACCTGGCGACGGGTTCGATCGTTCGCCATGAGGAAAAGAAGCGGCTCAAGGGTCAGGCCGGCTGAGGACGGCGCAAAAGATGCGGCGAAGGTGGGGGGCAGGCCGATATCTTCTGGTCTGATGATCCGTCCGGGACACGTCATCGCGCTGTCGGCATTGGCCCTGCTCACGATCGGGGTCGTGATGGTGAACTCCGCCGGGCTGTCGATCGCGCCGGGTCGGGGTGTGACGTGGGAGACGATCGCGTACAGCCAGTCGACGATCTACATGGGTCTGGCGCTGGTGGCGATGATCCTGGCCGCGAGGCTGCCGGTGCTGAAGTTGCTCCCGGGCGTTCGGGACGCGCGGACGTGGGACGCGGGGCAGGGACCGGATTCGGCCCGGTGGTACGAACTGCGGGATTCGGGTTTCGTGATGTGGCCGATGTGGGTGGGTGTCGGTCTGCTGATCGTGGCGATGTCGCTGGTGTATGTCCCGGGGCTTGGGCACGAGGTGAACGGGTCGCACCGTTGGCTGCGTGTGGGGCCCGGGCGTGCGCTGTCGATTCAGCCGTCGGAGTTGGCCAAGTGGGGCCTGGTGCTGCTGATGGCCTGGTACGCGTGGCGTGTGGGGCCGATGCTGGGCCGATTCTGGCGCGGGCTTGTGCCGGCGCTGGCGGCGGTCGGGCTGGTGGCGGGGTTTGTGGTGCTGGAGGATCTTGGAACGGGCGTGCTGCTGGGGACCGCCGCGGCGGTGGTGCTGCTGGCGGGCGGGGCGCGGTGGTGGCAGTTTGCGATGATGGTTCCCCTCGCGGCGGCGGGCGCGGGGGCGGCGATTTGGCACAGCCCCTATCGCTGGGAACGGATCATGACGTTCCTGAATCCGTATGCCGAGCCTGAGGGGGCCGGGTATCACGTGATTCAGTCGATGACGGCGGTTGCCAATGGCGAGATCTGGGGGCGCGGTCTTGGCAACGGCCTGCAGAAGTTCGGGTATCTGCCCGAGGATCAGACCGACTTCCTGTTCTCGATCATTTGCGAGGAACTGGGCATCCCCGGTGCCGCGCTGGTGGTGATGCTGTACATCGCGATGCTCTCGGCCGGATGGATCATCGTCCGGCGTGTTCAGCCCAAGGTGCTCAAGCTGTTGGGTGTCGGGATCCTGACGACCGTTGGCGTGCAGGCGATCATCAACATCGCCGTGGTGACGAACGTGGTGCCGACCAAGGGCATCGCGCTGCCGCTGCTCAGCAGCGGTGGCACGGGCTGGATTCTCACCGCCGGGTGCCTGGGGCTGCTGGTGAACATGGACCGCTTGGCGACGGCGCTGGCGGGGCTCGAATCGGCGGCGGGGCAGAACGCAGCGGCCGCTGCGGAATCGGACAACGCGGGCAGCGCAACGCGGACGCAGGACCAGGCGCGGCAGACTGCGATCGAGACCGGTCCGGCGGGCGGGTCGGTTCGGCACGCGGCGCTGGCCTCGCCGACGCCCGGACATGACTGAGCGAGTTCAGCCATCGCGTGATGTGGTCCTCTTTGCCGGCGGCGGCACGGGCGGGCATATTTATCCGGCGCTGGCGATCGCCGAGCGATTGGAGGCGATGAGCCGCGGCGCGGGCGGTGCTGCTGGAAGAGGCGAGCCAAGGTGTGTGTTCGTGGTTTCGGATCGGGCGGTGGATGCGCGGGTGATGCAGCCGACGGGGCGCGAGTATGTCGCGATTCCCGCTAGGCCGCTCTCGCTGCGGCCGAATGGGCTCGTGCGGTTTCTGTGGCGCTGGGGCGAATGCGTGAAGCGGTGCCGCGGCATGATCCGAGATGCCCGACGCGGCGGCGCGGGGGTGCGTGTGGTCACGACGGGCGGGTTTGTGGCGGCGCCGATGGTTCAGGCGGCGATCGTCGAGCGTGCGCCGGTGACGCTGGTGAATCTCGATGCGGTGCCGGGGAAGGCCAACGCGTGGATCGAGTGGCGGCTGCGCGATCGGCAGGAGTTCGCGGACGCGTTCACCGCGCTGCCGGTGCGGGCGGACGGCGCGCTGGCTTCACGGCTGACGCTGGTGCCGCCGATCGTGCGCGAGGGGGCCAGCGCGGGGATGGACGCGGCTGCCTCGCGCGCGGCGCTGGGGCTGGATGCGAACAGGCCGGTGCTTATGGTCACGGGCGGGAGTCTCGGCGCACGGTCGGTGACGGACTTTGTGCTGGGGCTGTGCGCGGGGCACGCGGCGGCGATGCGCGGCTGGCAGGTGCTGCACCAGGTGGGCAACGCCGAGGGTGAAGTTGAGCGCGTGCGTGCGCGATACGCGGAGTTCGGGATCGACGCGGTGGTGGCCGCGTTCGTGGAGCGGATGGGCCTGTGGTGGGGCGCGGCGGATCTGGCGATCTCTCGCGCGGGCGCGGGTGCGGTGGCGGAGGCCTGGGCGAATGTGACGCCGACGGTGTTCATGCCGTATCCGTATCACAAGGATCAGCACCAGCGTGTGAACGCGGCGCGGCTGGTGGAGGTTGGCGGGGCGGTGGTGGTGGATGATCTGATCGACGCGGGCCGGACGCTCGAAAAGTCGGGAGCGGTGGTGCGCGGGTTGATCGACGACGCGGGCAAGCGTGCCGCGATGCGGCGCGGGCTGCGGGGGCTCGGGCCGGCCGATGGCGCCGAGCGGATCGCGCGCACGCTGCTGGCGTGAGTCGGCGGTTTACTTGCCGATGCAGAACGACGCGAAGATGCGGCCGAGAACTTCATCGCGCTCGACGCGGCCCGTGAGGGTGGCCAGCGCATCCAGCGCGGCGCGGAGCGCATCGGCCATGAGTTCGGGCGAGGCCATGGCCGCGGGGGTTGTCGCGTCGGAGAGGATGTCAGCGGTGGCCATGAGCGCATCGCGATGGCGCGGGAGCAGATCCATGGGCGATGGTCGAGCGGTCAGCGGCCAGAGATGCTCGAGCAATGTGGCGCGGAACGCGGCGACGCTCGCGGGCGAGAGGGCGCAGACCTGGGCGTCGGGAGCGGGGGACGACTCGTGGGCGGCTGCTGCCAGCGGTCGATCGGACTTGGTGCGGATGCGCAGCACGCGGGCGCGTGCGCCAATGAGCGGCGACGCGTCGAAGCGGCACTGCTCATCGCAGAGCAGCACCAGATCGGCATCGCGGGCGATTTCGAGGGCGTGTTGCTGGGCGTGCGCGTTCAGGGCATCTGACGCATCTGCGTCCAGGCCCGGCAGGTCGATGAGTTCGACATCGAGCGTGCGCGAGCGCGGGGGCGGGCCGAGCAGCCGCATGGGTTCGGCCAGCGCGTCGCGCGTGGTTCCGGGGGCGGCATCGGTGACGGCGCGGTCGCGTCCGAGCAGGGCGTTGAAGAGCGTGCTCTTGCCGGCGCTGGGCGGGCCGAGCAGAGCGATTCGCGGCGAACGCGCGGGGTGCTCGCGGCCCGTCGCGGCGGCGAGGTGATCGCGGATGGCGCGGATGATGCCGGCGGCGCGGTCCGCGGCGCGGGCGGGGCTGATCGCGACGACGTCTTCCTGATCGGTGAAGTCGATGCCGGCTTCGACCAATGCGAGGGTGTCGGCGAGTTCCTCGCGCCAGGCGCGATATCGATCACCCGCGCGGCCGGAGAGCACATCGTGGGCGTGGGCCAGTTCCGCCGCGGACTGCGCGGCGATGCTCGCGGCCAGCCCCTCGGCGGATGCGAGGTCCATCTTGCCCAGCAGGAACGCGCGGGCGGCGAACTCGCCCGGCAGTGCCGAGCGCACGCCCGGAAGACGGAGGATCGCGGTCATGACCAGATCGACCAGCGCGGGCGAGCCGGGAATGAGCAGTTCGAGCACGCTCTGGCCGGTGAACGAGCGCGGCGCGGGGAAGTGAAGGGCCAGAACCGGGAGCGCGGCGGGCGAATCGTCGAGCCGCAGGCGAGCGCGGAGGAGTTGAGGGCGGTTCGGGTTCGCGGGGCGTGGATCGCGCGGGGGTGCTTGAGTGAGAGCGGCCAGCACGGGCGAGAGGTCATCACCGGAGATTCGGATGAGCGCGCGCGGAGCGGGGCCGGCGCCGGATGCGAGGGCGACGATGGTGTCGCTGATCGGTGGCAGGGAGATCGGCGCGGCGTGCATGGGGCACCGATGTGCGGAGCGAGCGGGTTGAGTACTCGGGTGTGTGCGTCAACGTCCGCCGCGACGGTCGGAACGTTCCTTTTCCTTGCGGGCCTTTTCGGCGGCTTCCTGGGCCTGGGCAACGCGGTCCTGGAGTCGCTTGAGCCAGCCGGGGGCCTGACCGGGGGCCTTGGGGATCGGGCGGCCGGCCTTGATGGCCTCTTCTCGGAGGCGTTCGGCTTCGGCGTCTTCGCGGTCGACCTGAGCGCGGATCCACTTGCTCTCGAAGATGCCGAGGATGGAGTTCGTCATGAAGTACAGGCTCAGGGCCGCGGGGGCGTTGTACATGAACAGCGGGAGCATGATGACCATCATCCACTTGACCATGGTCTGCTGGAGTTTCTGCTCCGGGCTGAGTTCCGTGGTCATCGGTGGTGAGAGGTACTTGTGCTGGATGAAGAAGACAACGCCGAGCACGAGCGGGAGGATGTTCAGCCCGTCGATCTTGCCCATGAGGGACTGGAGTCCCGGGATGCCGAAGTGCATGCTCTCGGGAAGCGGGATGAGGCGGTCCGGCTCGGCGAGGTCGGCCAGGAAGATCCAGTTGCCGCCGGTGAGGGCCTGGAAGACGCCGAAGAACGCGCCCTCGTGGCGGAGTTCGAAGGTGAAGAAGATCATGGCGTAGAGGGCGATCCAGACGGGCATCTGGAAGAACATGGGCAGACAGCCGAGCGCGCCGGCGTAGTTGATCTGCTCTTCCTGCATGAGTCGCGCGACTTCCTCGCGCATCTTCTTGGGGTCGTCCTTGTAGCGTTCCTGGATCTTCTTCTGCTTGGGGGCCAGGCGGGCCATCTGCTTGCCGAAGCGCGTGAGGTTCTTCTGGCTCCAGCGGGTGATGGGGTGGAGAATGGTCCGAACGGTCACGACGAGCAGGATGACGGCGATCGCCCAGTCAAAGACGATGCTGGAGGCCAGCAGGCCCATGTAGCCGCGGAGGAGACCGGCGAGCCACTGGAACGTGCAGACCATGCAGGGCCCGCCGAAGGAGTACATGACCAGACCCTGGAGGCCGACGCTGGTCAGGGCGGGTTCCTTGTCGATGAATGCGCGGGTGATCGGCCCCGCGTAGATGCCGACGCTGGCGTCGAGCGAGGCGCTAGGCGGTACGGTCATGACCGTGCTGGACAGGCGCAGGATCATGACGGACTGCTTGTTCAGTTCCGTCGCGTCCGGGCCGCCGCGGCCGAGGACGACGCGGTCGATCGTCGGGAAGAGCGCCAGTGACTTGTCCGGGCGGTTGTCGGCGCGGGGCGCCTGGCGATCGGGGAGCGGGTGCAGCGCGACGGCAAAGAAGCGGTTGGTCAGCGCGACCCAGGAGAGCTTCACGCCCTCGGCGATGCCCTTGGGCTCGGGCCAGAGTGTGTGCGGAGCCCAGGAGATGCCGAAGGCATCCATGGGCTTGTCGAGCACGGTCGCGTGCGGGATGGTGTAGCGTGAACTGGAGACAAAGTCGCCGCCGGGATTGATCGTGTCGGGCTCGAGATAGCCCATCCGGACCCGGCGCACATCGCCGCCGTAGCCGATGCCCTTGATGGGCAGATCGGCGGGGCCGAACTGAATCCACTGGACGCTCAGCGCGCGATCGGTGAGGTTGACGAACTTCTGAGTCAGGATGATGTCGTAACGCTCGGGGGCGATGGAGAACTGGCGCTCGATGCGAGCGATCGCCCGGGCCTGGTCATCTTCGACTTCCGCGATGAACTGGCCAGGCGCGGTCTGCCGGAAGATGCCCGGCGCGGCGAGCGGGATGGTCTGGCCATCGATCACCACCGCGGCCATGGCGAAAGGAACAATCTGTCGCTCGACCTTCGGCTCAACCCACGCCGAGCTGTTCCAACGGGGCTGCAGCGAGGTTTCGGTGCGCTGGAGCCGCTCGTTCGTCGCATTCGGGCCGACGCGATCGGCGTGGCGGGTGAGTTGAAGGTCTTGCAGGCCTGCGCCGGCAGGGTTGAACGTGAGCAGGAAACGGAACGGGTTGGTTGCCGCCACGTCGAGTGAACCGAGGGTGTCCCAGGGCTGGAGCGTTGATGCGCCGATGGTGGCGGTGGCGGCGGGGTCTGGAGTCGTCGGTGCGATGTAGCCAAGGGTCCGGGCTCGGAGGGTGCCGAGCGGGGTCGGGGTGGCCGCGGCGGGCGCAGCGGGTGTGGGGGGGGCGGCGGGTGTGGCGGCGGTCGCGGGGGCGGCCGGGGTTGTAGCGTCGCCGGGGCTCGCGGCCGGGGCATTTGCGGCGGGGGCGTTCGCTGTTGTGGGGCTGGCTGCGGGGGTGGTCGCGGGCGCGGAGGACTTGCCGGCGTTGATGAACACGGCGATTGCGACGCCCACCCCGCCGGCGATCACCAGCAGGGGGACGATGATGCGCAGCAACAGATTGGGCTTCTGAGGCATGGTGCTTCCGAGGGAGCGGATGAGAGGACGGACGGACCGCCGCGGCCCCGGAGGGCGGGTGCGGGGAGAACGATAGCGGCGCGGCGGCCGCAAATCGCCACCTGAACAATTGATATGACGGCCAGTTTTCCCGCGGGGCGATCAGCGCCCAGCGGTTCGGGCCTGGGATCAGGTGATGGCGCCGACCGGCGTGATCGTGTGGGCGGGGAAGATCGTGCTCAGGTTCGTGTTGCCCAGATGCGCGGTGACGCATTCGGCCAGCACATCGCGGAAGTCCGTGGTGTGCAGCAGGTCCCGCTTCTGGTGGAGTTGGTCGGGTGCAAGGCCGGGCCACTTGCCCAGGACCATGCGGCCGGCGGTGGGAGAGGGAAGGTTCTCGCCGGCGTGCGCCGTGGCGGTACCGGAACGCACGGCCCCGCCGACCATCAGCAGGGCGTTGCCCCAGCCGTGGTCGGTGCCGTTGGTCCCGTTCTCGGCGGCGGTGCGGCCGAAGTCGGTGAGCGTGACGACCAGAACATCGTTCATCCGGTCGCCGAGGTCGCGGGTGAATGCGGCAATGGCATCACCGAGCTGCTGGGCGAGATTGCCGAACTGGCCCGTGGCCGCGCCCTGATTCGAGTGCGTGTCCCACCCGCCGAGGTCGACCTGCGCCACTTCAAGGCCCAGATCAGCCTTGATCAGGCGTGCGACCTGCTGGAGTTTTCGGCTCAGGTCGGAGTTCGGGTACCTGGCATCGGGCGCGGGCTCGTACTTGGTGCGGGCAAGGGCCTGGAGTTGCTCGACGCCTTCGAGCGTGACGCCGGCGGAGCGGGTGAGCAGGTCTTCGGCATCGGGAATGTCGGGGTTGGTGGTGCGTGCGGTGTCGCGCGGGCCGCAGCAGTACGCGGCCTCGAGTGCGCGGGCGACCTGCTCGGGCGATGCGCTGCGCACGCCGGGGCGCGGTTGGGAGACGGGGATGGTCAGGTCTTCGACGCCGCGGATGGCGAAGGCCGTTGCTTGGCCGTGGAGGATTCGGGGGAGGTTGTCGCCGATTGCGACGGCGCGGATGGGCCCGTGGCCGGCGCTGGTGGCCAGGTGGCGGTTGAGCCAGCCATCGCTGGCCAGCGTGTTGCCGATGACGCCGGTTTCCCACGTGTCCTGCTCTTCGAAGTGCGAGCGGGTGTTGTGGGCGTAGCCAACGGCGTGGAGGGCCGCGGCGTGGCCGGAGTCAAAGAGCGGCTTGAGGGCTGAGAAGCGCGGGTGGAGGCCGAAGCGGCCGTCGAGGTCGATGGCCTTGGCGGCACGTTCGGCATCGGCGGCGGGGCCGGGGATGGCGATGGACCGGCGGATCTTGGCGTAGTGCTCATCGGCGAAGGGAACGACGAGGTTCAGGCCGTCGGCTCCGCCGCGGAGGAAGATCGTCACGAGCGTCTTGTTGCGATTGACGCTGCGGACGCTTGGCAGGGGCTGATCGGCTCCGGCGAAGCGGAGCAGCGGCGCGAAGGTGGAGACCATCGCCAGCGTGCCGGCGGTGGTGAGGAAGTGGCGACGGGTCAGGGTGGTCATGGTCGGCTCCGACGCGCGGCGGAAAGAATCGGGCGTGACGCGGCGATGATCAGAGTCTACCGGCGAATCGCGGAAGTGCCGCGGGAAATGTCGCGGCGGATAAGGATCGGGCTGGGCCACCGGGTGGTTTTGGGTCGATAGGATGGGGAGTTCGCCCGGGAATCGGGGCGAGGGCGGCACCGGCCTTTGTGAATCCACGAACGAGAAGGAACGACCAATGACCACCGCAAGCGCGAGCACCTCGACCGCCGGGACCAACGGGCACTCTGGTGCCGCGGGCACGAGCGGCGCATCGGGTCCGTTGAACCCCGCGACCCATCCGGCGCTTGCGGGCACCGTGGGTGCGCAGTTGCACACATCCAAGGTTGTCGAGCAGGCCGTGGCGGCGATCATGGGCGAGGTGCGGGCCCACTCGGCGAAGATCACCGGTGAGCGCGGGCCCGTGTCGCCCGCGGCCAGGGAGACGTTCGAGCAGTACATGAAGCGTGCGGCGGAGGTTCGCGGCCGCGGGCTGCTGTATCCGTATCTCGGCTCGGGCGTGGGCAACGGGCCGTTGGTCGAGTTGCTCGATGGAAGTGTCAAGTGGGACATGATCAGCGGCATCGGCGTTCACTTCTTCGGGCACAGCGACGCGGACCTCGCCGGGGCGATGGTGCGCGGGGCGCTCGATGACACGCTCAAGCAGGGCAACCTTCAGGCGAACTTTGATGGGTACGCCTTCGCGGAAGTGCTGCTGAACGAGGCCAAGAAGCACAGCAAGTTGCGCCACGCGTACATCGCCACGGGCGGGGCCATGGCCAACGAGAACGCGCTGAAAGTCTGCTTTCAGAAGCGGTACCTCGATGGGCTGATGAGCGTTGCGCAGGACGGGAATGCCAAGCCCGAGACGCTGCTGGCCAAGTTCACGCCGACGATGCGGGTGCTTGCGTTCCAGGACTGCTTCATGGGTCGGTCGATCAACATGGCGCAGCTCGGCGACAACCACCAGGGGCGCGAGGGCCTGCCCAACGGCATCATGGTCGACTACATGCCGTTCTGGAACCCGGCCGCGGCCGAGCGCATGGGTGGCGGCGCGGCGGGGAAGAAGCGGTTCATCGACATGAGCGTGATGCGCCTTGAGCAGTACATCCACAGGTACCCCGGCGCGCACGCGTGCTTCATCTTCGAACTGATTCAGGGCGAGGGCGGGTTCAATGTCGGCGATCGCGACTTCTTCAAGGCGCTGATGGATGTCTGCAAGGCGCACAAGATCGCGGTGTGGGACGACGAGATCCAGACCTTCGGCAGGTCGAACCGGATGTTCGCGTATGAGCACTTTGACCTTGGCGATTACGTTGACGTGTTCTGCGTCGGCAAGATGACGCAGGCGTGCGTGACGATGTGGACGCCGGAGTACAACCCGCGCTCGGCGATTCTTTCGGGCACGTTCACCGGCGAGGGGGCGAGTTTCCGCGTTGGGCAGCGCGTGATCGAGCGGCTGCGCGATGGGAACTACTACGGCGAGAGCGGGCACTTTGCCAAGCAGCACGCGATGTTCCGCGAGCACGCGCGGGCGCTGATCGCGCGGCACCCGGAGTGGTTCCCGCCGGTGGCGGAACTGAACGGCAACCCGGAGCACCTGGTCGCGGGTGTGGGCGGGATGTGCAGGTTCACGCCGTACGGCGGGAACAAGGACAAGATCCTCAAGGCCGCCAAGGCAATCTTTGATGAGGGCGTGATCCTGTTCTACTGCGGCCACGGCCCGTATCACGTGCGGATGCTGCCGCCGATGCCGGCGATGAAGGATGAGCACTGGAAGCAGGTCTTTGCGTGCATCGAGCGCGGAATGGCCAAGGCGGGGTGAGCGGGCGAGATGAACGCTCGAGCGGAGCCTTGCGAGGAGCTCGCGGACAGGCCGCGATTGCGGCTAGGCCCTGTCTGACGGATCATCCGGGGCGAGGAGGCGGAGGTAGCGTCGGATGATCGCGAGGTTCACGAACGACAGGAAGCTCGACGCGAGCTTGTCGTAGCGGGTGCCGACCCGGCGGTTCTCCTTCAGCCA
>JAJTHN010000077.1 GCA_021297895.1 Phycisphaeraceae bacterium
AGTCGTCGAAGATGTTCAAGTACTCCGGGTTAACGCTCGCGTATGTCCATGCTCGGCCTCCGTACCGAGACAACTATGCCACCGATTCACCCCGGCGCAACCCGATCATGCGCCGTACGCGCACGAGATTCGACGGCGATCCGTATGAGTACCCCCGGAATTCACCGACCAACCGATTGGTCTTCTGCATGCTTGAGCGTTGGAACACGACTTTTACCGGCTGAACGCGGGGCGCTGGCCCAGGAATAAGGAGGTCGCCTCGCGCTCGAAGTTTCCCGGTGAAGTAGACGCCGTTGCTATCCCGCGGCCACAAAAACACCAGAAACTCCACTTCAATGTCCTTCGGCTCGAACAGAGCGAGGACTGACCTCCAGTTCTCCCCAAGGACGTGTTTGGCGATATAAGGTTCCAGCCGATCGATCAACGCTCCGCTCGTTTGGCCCGACGCACTCTGGCCACTTCCCATGATGCTCAGCAGCCCCTTCGGCGTGCGTAGCCGGCCGACCGAGTCAAGTGTGTGAGAAAAGGGGCCATCGATCTGGAATGGAACAGGGTGCCACCCCACATGAGGGCCCACGATCGCCGTGAGAAGTGAAGGCTGGCGAACCAACCCATTCTCCGACACCTCGCCGAGTACCCCCGACTGGTGCGCCCCGACATAGATCGTCCCGAATCGACTCTCGAGATACCTGCACGCGAGTTCATCATCGAGCAGGCCATACCCAACAGCGCGAAAGAGAAACGTTTCCGCTGTGCTATCAAGCGCTCGCGTCAGCGCGATCCTCGCCACGCGTTCCGCGAGCTCGGGCTCCTTCCACGCCGCGTCAACAGGCTCAAGGTCGTCCGAATCCCGGCAGAGCGTATAGGAGTACACATGGAACCACCGTCCAGGTTGCCCCTCGACCGTCATCTCTAGGCGCATCATCGCCCGCTTGACAGACAGGGGCGACTTCCACGCGGCGAGCTCTGATGCCGACATGTAGTAGCCGCCGACGCCGCCGAAGATCGCCGCCAGTCCGCACCCGCTCGCCAGCGCAAGCATCCGCCGCCGAGCCCTCACCGCCCTCGTCGATCCCGAGATGCCCCCACACTCGACACACCTTGGCCTCGCTTCGTCCGCGATCAGAGTCGGATGCCCGCAGTGATGGCACACTCCACGACGCGCCCGCGATCGAATCCGATACCACATCCACCCAAACCACGGCATCCCAATCGCCACAATGCCCGCCGCAACGAGAACGAAGTAACCGAAAAAATCGAGTACGTACGACTCCGTGTACACCGTACTGACCACGCGAGCACTCCCGATCAACGATACTTCGTCAACTTGTCATCGGGCGATCGCACCCACACCAGCACTCACCGCACCACCCGCTTGAAGCGCACCACGCCCACACGATCTCTCCTCTTCTATCGTCTATCTTGTATCATTCGCTCTCACTTCTCTGTCTTCACGCTCCCCCTCTTCCCCTCTTCTTCGCCCCCTCCCGCCTTCGTGCTCCTCCCCTCACTCTGCCGCTTTCGGATCCGCCCCGCGCTCGATCGCTTCGATCTCCTTGATCCGTCGCGCGTGACGGCCGCCCTGGAACGGCGTCGACAGCCACGTTTCGGCGATCTTCTCGATCAGCCGCTGCCCGAGCAGGTCCGCCGAGAGGCACAGCACGTTCGCGTCGTTGTGCGATCGGCTCACCTCGGCGCTGAGTTCATCGTGCACCACCGCCGCGCGAACGCCGTGCACCTTGTTCGCCGCGATGCACATGCCGATCCCCGTGCCGCAGATCAGCAGCCCGACATCCGCCTGCTTGGCCGCGACGGACTTGCCCACGGCGTGCGCCGGGATCGGATAGTCGCACGGCTCGCCGTTGAGCGATGAGTGCAGACTCACCTCGTGGCCCAGGCTCTTGAGCCGGTCCACCAGCAGTCGTGCCGAGTGTGCTCCGCGGTGGTCCGCGCCCAGTGCGATCTTCATGCGTCCGCTCCATCGCCGCGACGTGCCGCGGCGTCGAGTTCATCAAGCCTCTGTCCGATCAGCACCTTCATCTGCCGCGCCAGCGCGTCATACTCGCTCCGCGGCCCGCCGATCGGGTCGGCAATATCCGCCCCGCTCGGATCCAGCAGGTGCACCTTCCCACGCGCCAGCGGATCGAGGCTCAGCGCCTGACGCAGGTGCGTGCCGGTCATGACATACACCGCCTCGGCTCGCGCGATCATGTCGCGTGTCGCGTGCTTCGAGCGCGTCGCGCCGGGCCAGGCGATGCCCAGTTGCGCCACCGCGTCGACACCCTCGCGCGTCGGCGGCTGGCCATCCATCGCCGACAGCCCCGCGCTCTGCGCCACCGTCGCGTACCCGTCGCCCGCCGCGCGACGCGATGCCAGATCCGTCGCGATCGCCTGCGCCATCGGGCTGCGGCACGTGTTGCCGGAACACAGGAACAACACAACACGCTCCATCCGCCGATGGATGTACGCGCCGTCCATCGCCCCCTGACGCTCGATCACGTACCCGCCCGCGCTCGGCAGCCGCACCAGCGTGCTGCCGCGCCCGATCCGCGGCGGCGGCTCCTCGATCACCGCCCCAACCTCCACACCGCTCTGCGTGATGGCCCGCCGCGCCTGGTCGATGTTCCGCGCCGGCTCGCTCGCCGCCAGCAGCCCCTCGCCCACCATCGCTCCGACCGCGGCGAGTTGTGCGATGTGCTCCGCATCGCTCACGCGCACCATCACCGCGCGGCCGTCATCGATCACGCCCGGCGCCACCCGCAGCCGTTCGCGTAGCGCGGCCATCTCCGGCGCATTCCGCTCGACCACCAGCGTCACCGGCCCCGGCGCGAGCCGTCGCAGCGCCCGCTCACCCGCGGGCGGCATCGCGCCGATCGCCGCGATGGCGGCCGCGACGGTTGGGGCGTGCCACGCCGAGGGCGCGGCGGAATCGGCCGAAGGTGCCAGCAGCCGCCGCGCGGCCCGCAGCCGTTCGATCGCCGCGGGCGATGAGCCGAGAGCGAAGAGGCCGAAGACCGTCTCGGTCGGCGCGACGACCAGTTGCTCCGCGGCGAGAGCGCGGGTGGCCCGGGTCAGGGCGTCGGAAGGGGCGGGTTGGCTGGAGAGGTTGAGCACTGAAGGTGAGTATCGACGAGGAAGGGGCGCGGTTCAATCCGAGGAAAGGCGCGATTGATAGGATGTGGACTGTTTGGGAAATGTTCCACGTGGAACAATGCGTTGTTCGGGGAACGCTGACCGAAGCAGAGTGAAGGGTTATGCCGTACGTATTTTGATTGGTTCTGGCTCGGTGGATGGGAAAGATCAGCGTGCTTTGGGAAAATGGACAATTGGAGCGCTCGCGGAATGGTGTAGACTTTCGAGCATCGGGCGTTTCGGCCGGATGAGAGTCGGGGGCGTCCGGCGGAAGGATGGATCAGCACGGGGCGAATGTGCGAACAGAGAGCAGTGGCGGGCGTTGGTGCGCGCCATTGCGGGCCGGGGTCGCGGGAGTGATGTGGTTTGGTGGGGATTGGGGGGCGCGGGGTTGGGGCCGCGGGTCTGGGGATGGAACATGAAGGGTGATGAAATGGTCAAGGAGCAGATCATGCCGGCGGGAACGAACGACGAGGCCAGCAACCGGGCCTGTGAAGGTGTTTGTGGCGCGGTGTGCGGCGGTGCCGGGCGTGGGCCGTGGGCGGGCGGTGCGCGGGCGTTTACGCTGGTTGAATTGCTGACGGTGCTGATCATCATGGGCGCGGTGCTGGCGATTCTGCTGCCGGCGCTGGGCGGCGTGCGGAACGCTTCGCGGCGTACGGCGACGATGAATCTGATGAACTCGCTGAGCAACGCGGCGAGCCAGTTCAGCCTGAGCGAGGATCGCAAGGGTGTGCCGGGGTACTTCTCGCAGGTGCTCATGGGCTCTGCGGAGAACGGCGGCAACAGCAACGACGGCCCGGGCGCGCCGACGGGGCGCGGGTTCACGAACATGGACAACATCCTGCTGGATCTTGCCGGCGGGATCACGAGCGAAACGCGGAACCCGCCGGCGAATCCGTGCAGCGAGACCGATGCGGTGCTGCAGGTCGGGCCGACGGCCGCGGCGACGGTGAACGTGCGGTTGTCGACGATCGGCAGCCCGCGGAAGAATCTCGGGACGGGCACGGTGACCAGCGCGTACTTCTCACCGGAGACGACGGGGTTTGTGCGTCAGTGCGTGCCGACGATCCCGACGCGTGCGTCGGATTGGGCGGACCATCTGGCGCTGCCGTCGCTGGTTGATGCGTGGGGGAACCCGATCCTGGCGTGGGTCAAGGATGAGCGGGCACAGGACAGCGATCCGCTCGCCGCGGTCGCGAGCGATCCGGCGAACCTTGATACGCGGGCGAGCTTTTACTGGAACAGCAACAGCGCGTTCCTGAAGAGCCGCGGTCTGGGCCGCGGCCAGCGGGATCAGTTCATCCCGCCGGGAGCGGTGGATACCGACGACCACAGCCTGCTGGCGGGGAACGTGGGCTCCACGGAGCGGGAGAGCACGATGGCGGTGCTGCTGGGCCGCCCGGGCATCGCGCGCTCGGGACAGGCGACGGTTCCGTCCGGCCCGCGCGGATCGATCGTGTTTCACAGCGCCGGAGCGGACGGGTACTACCTCGGTGCGCAGGACATCGGCGGTCGCCAGCGCGTGGGCTCGCGGAGCAACGCACGATTGGTGTACAACGCGCAGGTCGATGGCGTGAACGGGTTTGATGACATTGTGACGGCGATGCCGTGAGACGTTGCGCGAGAATCAACGTTCGACTCGCAAGGGGTTCAAGGAAGATCGAGGGCGCGAGCCGCGGTGGGGCGGTCGGGTGCGGCGGGTGCGAAGGTTCCATCGGTAGTGCGCGCGTGTAGAGGGGCCAAACATGGAGCCGGGCGCTGACAAGGGTGGAAGTCTGGCGGGCGCCGGACGCGCGAGGGTGGCGGGGGCGCTGGCGGCTGTTGCGATATCTTCGGCATTGGCTGGCTCGTTCGTGACCTATCGGGTCATGAGCAGCCGATCGCACGCGCACTCGGCGACGGCCGAGCGCGCGGGCACAAAGTCCGGCCCCGGGTCGGAGCAGGCTCCGACTCCGGCCGCGTCGGAGGCGACGAAGTCTCCGGACGCAGGGGAAGAGGTGTTTTCGGGCACCAAGAGCGGTGCCGCTTTCCGAGGACAAGGGCTGGAGCGGACGTTCTTTCTGCCGAGTTCGCCTGAAGCGTTTCCGGGATCGAAGTCGGCACCGATTGTGCCGACACCCGGCGGAGCATCGGAGGATCCCGACAAGAAGGAGCCGACGGGCAAGCCGTGAGGGTTGCGTGGCCGCGGCGGGCGCGGTCGTTGGTCCGCGTTGCGGGGCGCGATGCGGGGACCGGTGCTGAGGGATCGCCGTTTTGCGTGAGCGGTTGTCGGGTGCATCATGACGCCACTGATCTTGCTCTACTCCGCGGGCCTGAGCTTCGCGTTTCTGCTCGCGGTGTTCTGGCCGCTGGAGCGGGCGTTTCCTGCGAAGGTCGGACAGGGCTTCTTTCGTCCCGAGTGGTTCACGGATGTGCTGTTCTTCGCCGGGCAGTATCTGCTGTGGGGCGGTCTTGTGTTGTCGGCGCTGCTGGCGATGCGTGGGTGGCTTGATGGCATTGTTCCGCCGGGGTTTCGCGAAGCGGTCATGGGCATGCCGTGGTGGCTGCAGGCCTTGGCGGCGGTGTTGCTGAGCGACATGTGCGTGTACTGGGGGCATCGTGCGCAGCACCACTTCCCGCTGCTGTGGCGGTTTCATGCGGTGCATCACAGCAGCGAGCACCTGGACTGGCTGGCGGCGCATCGCGAGCATCCGCTCGACAGCATCTACACGCAGACGCTGATCAATCTGCCGCCCTTTGTGCTCGGGTTCCCGATCGAGACGCTGGCGGGACTGGTGGCGTTCCGAGGCTTGTGGGCGATTTACATTCACTCGAACGTGCGGCTCCCGATCGGACCGCTGCGGTGGTTCATCGGCGCGCCGGAGTTGCACCACTGGCACCACGACCGCGATCAGCATGCGGGGAACTATGCGAACATCTCGCCGCTGATGGACCTGCTGTTCGGCACGTATGTGTGCCCGGATCACGAGCCCAGGGCGCTGGGTCTTCAGGAGCCGATGCCAAAGGGGTACATCCGGCAGTTGATCGCGCCGCTGACGCCGAGCGCGTGGTGGCGGGGGAGAGGTGCGCGGGGTTCGAGTGGGGCCAAGCCCGAGGAAGTCAGGGAGCTGGACGCGAGATGAGGCTTGGGGCGTGCGCGCGAACTTGTGGGGATGCTGAAGAAGGGCATCGGGGCAGGAGGCATCGGGGCATCGAGGGTGGGTGGGATGCGCGTGGGGGCGTTGTGTGCGGAGTCGGAGAAGAGTCGGCACGGAGTGTCGACCTACTCGGGCGTCAGGGCTTGAGTTGTGCGGCGGTGAACGTGGTCCCGGTGGTGGCGGGGTCCCAGGTCCAAGAGTGGCCGCGGCGGGCTTCGTAGAAGTTCCAGAGTTCGAACCAGTACGAGCGGAAGCGGTGCGGGGCGAATGGGGCGAAGTGGGCGTCGATCCGCTTCATGAGCGAGCGCGAGGTGCCCTTGAAGCTCAGCACGTTGCGGGCGTGGCGGACACTTTCGGTGTCCAGCGGCAGGTGGTCGTAGCGGCCGAGAAGTTGCAAGATGTTGTGTGCGGCGTACGGACCGACACCGGGCAGGTCCAGCAGGGCGGCGCGGAGGTCGGCGTCGGGGGTGCTCGGGTTCTCGAACCACTCGACATCGACGCGGCCGTCGGCGAAGCGCGTGGCCAGGTCGACCAGGCGGGCATCGCGGTAGCCGACGCGGCAGGTTGCGCGGAGGCGTGCGGGGGCGACGGCCGCGAGGGCCTGGGGCGTGGGGAAGGCGTGGCGGCGGGTGGGGCTCCTGCGGCCAAGGGTGGCGCAGAGGCGGGTGTTCATCGAGATCGTGCCGGGCCAGGTGACGTTGCAACTGGTGACGGTCTTGATGACGTCCTCGAAGAACGAGGGAGAGCGGAAGAGCCTGCCGCGGCCGAGGGGCTTGAAGCGCGGGTCGAGCCGGTGGAACTCGCGCAGGTCGCGGGTGGTGGTGGTCAGGTTGAGCATGCGCGTGAGTTGATCGCGCACGAGGCGTTCATCGCGTGGCGGCAGGGGCCGATCGGGGAGAATGTGCAGCGGGCGGCCGCGGGTGGAGAGGAGCTCGCGTGCGGAGGTGATGGGGCCGGCGGAGCGCGGTTTGGCGGAGCGTGTGTGCCGCGGCGGCTGGGAGATGGTGAGCGTGACGGCGGCGCGGGAGGTGTTGAGCGTGGTGATGAAGCGCCGCTCATGCGGGGACCAGAGGTTGGGCGCGAGCAGGAAATAGCCGTAGGAGCAGACATCGCGCGCCAGGACGTAATCATCCGGCACGGGCAGTGTCAGCGCGGCGGGGGGCATCAGGCCCTCAGGCGTGCGCGCGGCGGGAACATGACGCCGGCGATGTTCTCGCTCAGGCGCTTGCCGACGCGCTCGGTCATGTCAAGGTGCTGCTGGGCCTGCTCGCGGATGGCCTGCGCGGAGGTGTTGGCGGCGGCCATGACCGACTGGCACCACGGGTCTTTGAGGTGGAGTTCGACGTCGGCGGGGGTGGATTCGAAGTGGAACTGGAAGCCGTAGGTGCGCAGACCGACGCGGAAGGCCTGAACTTTGCACGCGGCGCTGGAGGCCAGCGGCGTGGCATCGGGCGGGAGCTTGGTGACGTGATCGGCGTGGGCGTGGAAGACGGTGGCCTTCCACGGGACGCCGGCCAGGACGGTGTCGGTCTGTCCGGGGCCGATGATGGAGATGGGGGCGAAGCCAAACTCCGCCGCGCCGGGGGCGACCTCGCCGCCGAGGGCGTGGGCGACGATCTGATGGCCCAGGCAGATGCCGATGACGGGGACCTGCTGGGCGTGGGCTGCGCGGATCAGGGCGCACTCGGCCTCGAGGAACGGCGGGTTCTGGTGGACCGACTGCGGGCCGCCGAGGGAGATGATGGCGGAGACCTCATCCAGATCGGCCGGGAGGTTGGCGGGGTTGAGATCCAGGCGG
Source organism: Phycisphaeraceae bacterium (assembly GCA_021297895.1). Taxonomy (GTDB): domain Bacteria; phylum Planctomycetota; class Phycisphaerae; order Phycisphaerales; family UBA1924; genus JAJTHN01. Next base: position 8,071 of record JAJTHN010000077.1, read on the forward strand.
CGGATGTCCAGCGCGTGCGCGTGGCTGCGGAGGATCGGCGTGAGGCGGCCCGGGGTGTCGATCGGCGAGTGCTGAAGGACGAGGATGGGCATGGGAGATCCAAATAGTCAAATGTTCGAATGGTCAAATGTCCAAAGTTCAAGCCAAACCGAAGAAGGCAGGACAAAGCAAGAAGTAGGCTCTGAGGATCAGCGGTCGGTGACCTTGATCATTTTGGCGAACTCGCGGAGGCGGGCGTCGAGTTCGGCCTTCTTGAGCGTCTGGAGGCGGGAGAGGGTGAAGGACTCGATGTTGAACGAGGCGATGACGGTGCCGTGGGCGAGTGCGGCCTGGATGGTTTCGAAGGAGGCCGGGCCGCGGAGCTTGCCGCCGGAGTCGCTGGAGGCGATGAAGCCCATCATGCCGCCGGCGAAGGTGTCGCCCGCGCCGGTGGGGTCGATGACCTTCTCGGCGGGATAGGCGGGCAGCGCGGCGATGGCGTCGCGATGGACCAGGATGCAGCCGTGCTCGCCCTTCTTGACGACGACGAACTTCAGCCCGGGCTTGTCGGCGGAGGGTGCGCCGAAGTCCTTGAGCATGGTCCGCGCGGCGGTGACGGGGTTCTTGGTCTTGGTAAAGAGCTCGGCCTCATCGTAATTGAGCACCAGGCCGTCGACCTTGCGGAGCAGGGCCTCCAGGTCGGCGCGGGCGGAGTTGATCCAGAGGTCCATCGTGTCGGCGACGGCGATGCGGCGCTTGGGGAACTGGCCGAGCAGGTCCAGCTGCACGCCGGGGTGCGTGTTGGCCAGGAAGATGAACTCGCTGTCGCGGAAGGGTTCGGGGATGGCCGGCGGTGCCTCGGTCAGAACGCCCAGCTCGGTAAAGAGCGTTTCGCGGCTGTTCATGTCGGCGGAATATCGCCCGCCCCACGCGAAGGTCTTGCTCTTGAGGCGTGTCTCCAGACCGGAGACATCGATGGTGGGGAAGGCCTTGAAGACCTCGCGGTACTGGTTGTCAAAGTCGCCACCGACGGCGGCGACGATGCGGACCGGGCCGTAGAAGCTGGCCGCCGCGGCGAAGTACGTGCAGGACCCGCCGAGGACTTTCTCGGCGTGGCCGTGGGGTGTGTAGACGCTGTCGATGCCGATGGTGCCGGTGCAGATGAGTGACATGGGTGGACAGGGTAGGGGGGCTGCGCAAATGGCCAAATGGTCAAGTGTCCAAATGACCAAATCAGAAAGCTCCTTCGCCGCTTCCTGCTGGGAAAGGTGGTGGGGGGAGTGGCACAGTGGCGGAGTGGCGCAGTGGCAGAGTGGCAGAGTGGCAGAGTGGCGGAGCCGAAACGCTCCTCCCCCGTTTCTTCAAGCTCCTCCCCCGTTTCCGAACGGGGGAGGTGGCGAGTCCTCGAGCCGGAGGGGGTGGCGGGGCGAAAGCTCAAAGCAGCAAATTCTCAAAGCATCAAAGAAGACAGATCCTCCCCCGCTCGGCGGGGGAGGTGCCGCGTCTTCGCGGCGGAGGGGGTGCTCGGGGGGGCGTGCGAGGTCTGGAGATTGCGGCCGATGCGTGGCGTTTGCCCCC
>JAJTHN010000055.1 GCA_021297895.1 Phycisphaeraceae bacterium
AGATGTTCAAGATCTCCGGGTGAACGCTCGCGGATGTCCATGCTCGGCCTCCGTACCGAGACAACTATGCCACCGATTCACCCCGGCGCAACCCGATCATGCGCCGTACGCGCACGAGATTCGACGGCGATCCGTATGAGCGGGCGAACACGCCCGAAATGACAGCGTGGCCGAGGCTTGTGCCTCGGCCACGCATGGGGTGTTCTCGAAACTGCATCTCGTACCGGACCCGGTGGGCCCGCGCACCGCCGCCCCGCTCAATCCTCCGGCACCGCGTCGCTGGTCACGACGCGGCGGAAGGCCTCGCGCAGCTTCCGCGTCACCGGGCCCTCGCCGCCGGTGCCAACGCGGATGTCATCGATCTGTGTCACGGCGATGATCTCCGCCGCGCTGCCGGTCAGGAACACCTCGTCGGCGCTCTTGACCTCCTCCGGCTTCATGTTCCGGAACTCGCACGGAATCTCCATCTCGCGGCAGAGGTCCATCACGAACCGCCGCGTGATGCCCTCGAGAATCCCGCTCTCGGTCGGCGGGGTGCACACCTTCCCGTTGCGGATGATGAAGATGTTGTCGCCCGTGCACTCGCACACGTTGCCCTCGAGGTTCAGCATGATCGCCTCGTGGCAGCCCGCGTCGATCGCCTCAACCTTCGCCAGAATGTTGTTCAGGTAGTTCAGGCTCTTGATCCGCGGGTCGAGGCACTCGATCGGCGTCCGCGGCCGCTTGGCCACGATGATCTTCATCCCCGCCTCGTACAACTCCTTCGGGTACAACTGGATCTGATCGGCGATGCAGATCACGCCCGCCACCGGGCACTTGCGCGGATCAAGCCCCAGCGTGCCCGCGCCGCGGCTGACCACCAGGCGGATGTACCCGTCGCGAAGATTGTTCGCCTCGATGCAGTCGCGCATGATCTGCACCATCTCGTCCCGCGAGACCGGGATCGACATGCGGATCGCCTCGGCGCATCGCCACAGACGCTCCATGTGCTGCCCGCACTTGAAGATCTTGCCGTTGTACACCCGGATGCCCTCGAACACACCGTCGCCGTACAGCAGGCCGTGGTCGTAGACGCTGACCATCGCGTCCTTCTTGGGCAGCATCCGTCCGTTGACATAGATGATCGGCTTGCCGCCGAGCATCTCGCCAGACTTGAACAGGTGCAGCGTCGAGTGCTCGACCCCGCCGGGGTGCTTGACGCGAGCCGAGCCGTTGGCCGACATCGCCGTGTGCGCGCCGTGCCCGTTGCTGCCGTTGACGATCACCCGGGCCGCGCCCTTGCCGGCCGACCGCGCGAGCGGCTTGGTCGTGGCCTTGGCCTTGATCGCCGACTTGCCCGCGGCCTTTGCCGGCGAGCCGCTCTTGACCTTGATCGTTCCGACGCTCCGGCCGCTGCCGCGCTTGCTCGATCCCTTCACTCGCATCGCTGTGCTCCTGGTGTTCGTGACTCCGGCCGCGTGAGGCGGCGTTCCGCATCACGCCCGTCGGCTTGATTGTGTATCGGCGAACGATCGTGCCAGCCGGCGCGCCCGCGACCGAAATCGGATCGAATCGTAGCGACACCGAAACTTGAGCCAAGCGCCGCGGCGATCTTTCCTCGCACCTTCACATCCGAGAACCCAGCACCGTGGCACATTCATGGTCTCTATGCATAGCACGACTGTGTATCTGATCCCGATCGCGCTTCGGCCCGCCCCGTTCCCGTGAACCTCACTCCGCGCCCTCATACCGCGGCACCGCCACCCGCTCGCTCGCACCCACCACACGCGACACCGCCTTGGCCAGCCTGTCCCACAGCGCCGCCTGGTCCCGCAGCCGCGACCGCCCCGTCGGCGTCAGCCGGTAGACCTTCGCCCTCCGCCCCGTCGCGCTGATCTGCCACTCGCTGGAAAGATCACCCCGCTTGCTCAGCCGCGAGAGCGCCGGATACAGCGAGCCCTCCTCGATCGTCAGCAGCTTCCCGCTCAGCCGCTCGATCTCTCGCGCGATGCCATAGCCGTGCGACGCCGACCGGTTCAGTACGCTGAGAATCATCACGTCGAGCGTGCCTTGGAGCAGCTCGGGTTGGCTCGTCCGCCCTTCGCCCGCCGAGCCCTGCGCCCGGCTGGTCGAATTCGCGTTCGTTGAACTTGTCACGGTGGGGGGCATGGTCTTCTCCGGAGTTCATGCCGAGCATACCACACGATCAATGCATCGATGGTCTATGCATAGCGGATCGAATCTCGCCCCGTCCCGGGCGGTCCATCCGAGTCGGCGTGCTCACCGCCGCCCGCGCTTCCGCTGACGCCGCTGCCGCCGCTCGGCCCTTCGCTCCGCACGCTGCTCGGCCTGCTGGCGGTGCCAATCGCCCATCAACGCCAGGCACCTGCGAACATACGGCACGCCCGAAACCGCCGTGACGATCAGCATCACCCACACCGTCGCATCGATCATCACCCGCCCCCACGGGCTCGCCCCTGCCTCGGCCTTGGGCATCACCGGCGCGATCGCGATCAGCACCAGCACCAGCGGGATCGCCACCGACTGCAGGATCATCTTCGCCTTGCCCCACCAGTCCGCCGGGAATCGGATCCCCTGCCCCTCCAGCGCCCCGCGGATGCTCGTCACCAGCAACTCCCGCCCGAAAATCACCACCACCATCCACGGATACACCCCGGAAATCTGTATCCCCTGCCCGGCGATGTGTGTCCGCTCCGGCGTTGCCTGCCAGAAGTCCGGCCCCGCCAGAAAGATGAACGCCCCGACCACCAGCACCTTGTCCGCGAACGGATCCATGATCCGTCCGAACATGCTCTCAACGTTCCAGCGCCTGGCCAGGTAGCCATCGAGCGCATCGGTGATCACCGCCACGATGAACAGCGCCGCCGCGCCGAGCAAAAGCCAGTCCACACCCCACGGCGTGCGCGATGCCGGAGACGTGTCCCACCGCCAATAGGTCAGCACAACAAAGAACACCAGCGCCATCACCACGCGCAGCGCCGTCAGCCAGTTCGGCAGGGCACGCATCACCGCCGTCGGCCCGCTTCGGGGCGGCACATCATGCGGCGTCGCCGGACTCTGGCCTGACTCTTCACTCATCAGGCCTCATGCTACCGCCCCCGGCCTCACGCCGCCGATTGCTGCGCTCGCCGCCGACTGGCCGCCTCCAGCAGACCCGCCGCGGTCTTGGGCGTCAGCGGCTTGAACAGCAGCATGTCGGCCCCGGCCTCCCGCACCGCGGGCGCGTTGGTCGCGTCGACATTCCCCGTGAGAACCACGAACGTCCCCGTGTATCCCGCCCGACGCATCCGCCTTGCCAACTCCAGCCCCGTCGTCCCGGGCATGTCCATATCCGCCACGATCAGCGTCGGCACATCCGCACACCCCCCCGCGGCCGACTCCGCGCCGTCCCGCGCCCCGCCCGATGAACTGCTCCCGCGCACGAAGTCCGTCAGTGCCGCGTCCGCCGACGCAAACTCGCGAACCCGTCCGCCGTGCTCGGCGAAGGTCAGTTCCGCCCACAACCTGTCCTTCGGCTGATCGTCGATAACCCAAACGTGCATGCGATTTCCTCTCAATTGAACCACATCGGGCCTCCACCTCATCGGCACCACCCCGGGAGGTGTTCACTGTCGCCTCAAGAGGATGGAGACTTCACGTATTTTCCTGCGACGAGAATCCGGACCAGCACCTAGACAAGTCAGTTCCGTCGCACGGTTCTCGGTCCTTCGTGCGCAACAGTGGCCCGTGCTGGCCTTTGGCCATTGCCCACAGCGCGGCCGCGAACCCCATCGCCGTCATCGCCTACGCGGCACCGGACCCGCCCGCATCCCGACCAACCCTCACTTCACGCACCCGGGCCTATTCTGACCCCATGCCCTTCTCGCCCATGCAGGACGTGATCGCTGACCTTCGCAACGGCAAAATGATCGTCCTGACCGATGACGAAAACCGCGAGAACGAGGGCGACCTGGTCCTCCCCGCGCAGTTCGTCACCCCAGAGGCCATCACCTTCATGCTCCAGCACGCGCTGGGCTACCTGTGCCTGGCCCTGCCCGAGGCCGACTGCGATCGGCTCGACCTCCATCCGCAGGCCGCCGTCAACACCTCCGCCCGCGGCACCGCTTTCACCGTCTCCATCGACCTCCATCCGCGCCACGGCGGGACCACCGGCGTCTCCGCCCGCGAACGCGCTCGCTGCGTGCAGATGGCCATCGACCCCGCCTCGCGCCCCGATGACTTTGTCCGCCCCGGACACATCAACCCGCTGCGGAGCCGCAACGGCGGCGTGCTCGTCCGCACGGGTCAGACCGAGGGTTCGGTCGATCTCTGCCGCCTGGCCGGCCTCACCCCCGCCGCGCTCATCATCGAGGTCATGAAGCCCGACGGCGAAATGGCCCGCCTGCCCGACCTGCAGGTCTTCTGCAAGCAGCACAACCTCAAACTCTGCTCCGTCGCGCAGATCATCCAGCACCGCCTGGCCCGCGAGTCCCTCGTCCGCCGCCTTGACCCCGCCGCGGGCACGCCTATTCCCACCCGCCACGGCACGTTCACCCTCATCGCCTTCGAGTCCCTCGTTGATCCCCTGCCGCACCTGGCCCTGACCTTCGGCGGTGTCGGTGCGCTCGATGCCCACCAGCGCATCGCCGCCGATGACCGCCCGACGCTCGTGCGGATGCACCGACGCAACATCCTGACCGATCTCTTCGGCGCCCCCGCATCGCCCGGGGCGATCACGCTCGACCGCGCCATGGCCCGCATCGCCCGCGAAGGCCGCGGCGCGATCGTGTACCTGCGCCCCGAGGGAGGCCACAGCGAACTGGAGCGCACGCTCAACCGCGTCCGCCGCAACGTCGCCGACACAACAAACACCGACGACCCGGGCCTGACCCATCCCGACAGCGCCGCCTCGGGCGCATCGATCGCCGGCCTGCCCCGCCACATGCGCGACTTCGGCGTCGGCGGCCAGATCCTCCGCGAGTTGGGGCTTTCGACGCTGCGACTGCTGACCAACTCCGCCGCGGACCTGCCGGGGCTGGAGGCCTTCGGCCTGCGCATCGCCGAGCGCGTGGCGGATCAGTGATCGCCGAGATCTGATCCTTCGGGTTGCACATGCGGGAGCCGAGGTGGCTCAAGTGGAAAAGGCCCAGAGTTCGAATCAGCGTTCGAATCAGAATGATCCTCCCCCGTTTCCAATGGGGGAGGTGGCGAGTCTTCGAGCCGGAGGGGGCGAGGGCCACGCCGAACCCAACCACCATCCAAGGACCGCAGCCCGGGCTGATCGACCGCCCAAGCAAGACTGCACCGGTTCGTCACCAAAGCCCGACGGGCCGGCGCTTTCTCGCTTCAGCGCTCATTCAACACCGACTCGGCTCCTCGATCGGATGTCCAGCAGCACCGACTCACCGCCAAAGCTCGTGGAGTCGGTGGCACGGGACCGGTGCCACGCTCCCGTGACTGATGGAACTCGCCCCGCTGTACTGCGAGGCAATCTTGCAGCCCCCCACGCTGGGAGAAGTTCACGGGCCGCAACGCGGAGCGGCTGGCGGCGGCGGAGGTGCGGTCCTGATGCACACGTCAACTCACCGCGTGCTTCCTCAGGAAGGCGGCGACCTCAAGCATGGCGTTCTGGCCCTGCGCAACGGCGAGCACGTGATCGACCAACGCTCCTTCTTCGATCTCCATCTCGATTCCATTGAGATCGAGGAACACCAAGGCCGCAGCGGTGCCGGTCCGCTTGTTCCCATCAACGAACGGGTGGTTCTGCACGATGTGGAAGAGATACGCCGCCGCCATCTCGAACAGGTCCCGGTGCAGATACCTCCCATCGAACGTGGCGCGCGGCGTGTCGACCGCGGACGTCAGCAGCCCGGGATCACGGAGATCCGGGCTGCCGCCGTACCGTTCGATCTGGTCTTGGTGGATCTGGAGCACGTCGTCGACGCGGAGGAACTCGGCGTCCATGCGGGATCACTCCGCCAGACGCTTCAGGGCCTTGCCGTGCTTGGCGTTGACCTTCGCGAGAGACTTGGCCAGGCGTGCTTCGCGGCTGGTATCACCCGCTCGACTGATCGTCAGCACTTTCCCATCGGTGCTCACTTCCAGCGGCTCTCCCGGCTCGAACTTCAGCAGTTCAAGGATGGGCTTGTCGATGACGAGCGCGTAGCTATTGCCGTGTTTGGTGAGCGTCTTGACCATGCGGGCCTCCTTGAAGCGTTACCACACCGTATATACGAAGTATACACTTCGGCGGTTCGCCCGCAAGGCTTGAGTTTCAGTGTTCCGCCGCAGAAACGCCAGGCCGTGGACCGGGGCGGGCTGGTTCTCGGGCCTCGGGACGCCCATCAGACCTCGTCGATGGTGAGCATCTGGTCATGGCGTAGGCCGAGCAAATGGAGAGCGGCCAAGAGCACCGCTTCGAGTTGCGTTTCGCGGCTTGGGGCGGGCGTGGCACCGCATGCCCGCCTTGACATGCCACCGGCTCGTCCGGCTTTGGTGACGAACCGGTGCGTTCTTGCTTCAGTGCTCGCCCGACACCGTCGCTGATCCGGCGCGCACGGTCAACCTCATCGCTCCAAAGGCGAGGGTCACTCCCGCGCCCTTTTTCATGGCTCTGACGGCGGGTCGGGAACGTGGCGCCGATTGAACATGCTGCATGAGCCGTGCCACCAACTCCCCGTGCTTTGGCGGGGCGTCGGTGTGCCTTTGGCCCGGCGGCTTGCTCGCAGAGCCTCGCCGCGCCGCCGGCAACGGTCGTCCGCACTTCGTGCGAAGAGTGGGGTGGTGGACGTTCCGATAAGGGGATGCGGGGGTAAGTGGTGGTGTGTTTGCAGGCCGAAGGCCTGGACGGGAGTAGCCGGGGCGTGTCGCGACGGCTTCGAGCAACACCCCCGGAATACTCGATGCGATTGCGTTCCTGTGCCCGCTTTGGCCCGCAGTCTGAAGGACTGCTCGTGATGCGATGGGTGCGGGGTGCACGGCGACCCCTTCAGGGTCGATGGATCTGCGCGTGGTTTCCGGGGGTTGCGCTCGAGGACTCGCCTGACCCCCGGCTACGAATGTGCAGCCCTTCGGGCTGCGACGGCGGGCGCGTGGCACCGATCAATCAACTTGCATGACCCGCAACACGCTCACCTGGTCAGCTTCACCCTCCCGGCCACATCGCCGCGAAGATCACGCCGATCAGCACGCCCGATACCACGCCGTCGATCACCGCCATGATCATCGCCCGCGGCTTGGCGTTGAACCAGATGCCGGTGTGCAACTGCGCGAACGAGTACGACAGGATCCCCGCCGTGACCACCACCTGCGTCACGCGCAGGAAGCCGTCGCCGGGCTTGAGTGTGATGCTGGCGAGATACGCGATCAGCGCGCTGACCAGCAGGTTCACCAGGAACGAGCCGATCATCTTCCCGCCCATGCTCATCTTGGCGGGCCAGACGTTGATCAGCCCGATGGGGCCAGCCTGCCACTTGGCCTTGAAGCGAGCCTTGAACTCCGGGTCGCTCGACCGGGCGCGTGCATCGTCGTGAGGGAACACGTAGTTGCCCGGCGGGATGTTCAGTTCGCGCAGCGCGTTCATGAACCGGTCCTCATCGGGCAGACCATCCCAGTCCTTGCCGTGCAGCGACAACGCCGCCCACGACAGAAATTGCCAGAACCACACCGCCGCGGCGGACACAAGCACAGGGAGCCACAAGGCCGTGAGTGCATCCATGGTCAACCTCCACGCGGCAAAGAACTCGCCGCGGCCCAGACCCGGTGCAGCATACCCGCACCACGCGCCTCGCAAGCGCTCGCGCGGCCCGGTGCCCGGCCGCGGCCGACCTATCCTCGACCGATGGCCCCGCAATCCCACGCCGCCGATCCAGGTGCCGCTCCGAGCGCCGTCCCCGCGCAGGGGCTTGATCGATTGGTCGTCGCGGCGACGGACATCAAGCTCTCGCACAGCATCTTCGCGCTCCCGTTCGCCGTGCTGGGCGCGTTCATGGCGCTTCCCGCACCGGGCACGCCCGTGCTGCCCGGCGGCATGCTCAACGTCGATGGCTGGGCCCGAGTCGCGGTTCAACTGTCCCTGGTCGTCATCTGCATGGTCTTCGCCCGCACATGGGCCATGCTCATCAACCGCATCGCCGACTGGCGTCTGGACGCCATGAACCCGCGCACGGCTCGTCGCGCCGTCGCGTCCGGCAAACTCGCCCGCACCGACGCCATCGCCATGGCCGTCGCCAGCGCCGTCGCGTTCTGCCTCTGCTGCGCGGCGTTCTGGAATCTGCTGGGCAATCCGTGGCCCACCTATCTGTGTCTTCCCGTGCTGGCCTGGCTGGCGGTCTACTCGTACGCCAAGCGCTTCACGCTGCTGTGTCACGTGCTGCTCGGCTCAGCGCTGGCCATCAGCCCCATCGCCGCGGCGATCGCCATCGACCCGACCGCCCTGACACGCACGCCCGCCATCTTCACGCTCGCGGCGATGGTCGCCTGCTGGGTGGCAGGGTTCGACATCATCTACGCGCTGCAGGATGAGCAGTTCGACCGTCAATCGGGCCTGCACAGCATCCCCGCCGCCCTCGGCCCGCGCCGCTCGGCGTGGATCAGCCGATCGCTGCACCTTCTGGCGATCGCCGCGCTCCTGGCGACGCTCCGGCTGGACCCGCGGCTGGGCGTGATCTTCGGCATCGGCATCGCGCTGGCCGCCGGGCTGCTCGTGCTCGAGCACGTCGTGCTCCACCGCCGCGGCCTCGCCGGCCTGCCGATGGCGTTCTTCACGATCAATGGTGTGGTCAGTTGCGTCGTCGGCGCCGCCGGAGTGGCGGACTTGACGCTCGGCTGACCGGCGTACGAAAAAGCACCAACTACCGACCAAAAACAAACCGACAGTCGGTTTGTTTTTGTGCTTTTCCGCACTTGTTTCAATCACTTCTGAAACATCTGTGGACTTTCGGTCGAATCATTGGTACATTCGTCCAGATGAACGACCACACCGCCCCATCCCGATCCGCCGACGACACCTTGATCTCGGCACAGGACCGCTTCATCGCGACCTGGGGTCAGATGGGTTCGACCTGGGGCATTTCGCGCACGATGGCCGAGGTTCACGCGCTGTTGTTCATCACGGGGCAGGAACTGTGCACCGACGATGTGATGGCGAGGCTGGAGATCAGCCGCGGCAACGCGAGCATGTCGCTGCGGGCGCTGGTGGACTGGGGCGTGGTGCAGCGCGTGCACAAGCGCGGGGATCGCAAGGAGTACTTCGCGGCCCTGAGCGATGTCTGGGCGCTGGTGCAGGCGATCGTGCGCGAGCGGATGAAGCGCGAGGTGCAGCCGGTGCTGGTGGGGCTGCACGAGTTGCGTGACATGACCGGCGTCGGTGCCGCGCCGGCGGATGCGGCGCAGGCCGAGCGGCTGGCGCAGCACAACGAGCGGCTCGATGCGCTGCTGGACCTGATCCACCTTGTCGATGCGATGGGATCCAAGCTCGCGGAGTTGCCCGGCGAGCAGTTGCGGGCGACGGCATCGGCGATCGCCGAGTCATCCAGGAGCGAGGGTTGATCATGAACCAGGCCACCATGAACTTCGCGGCGGAAACCGGCAACGCGATGGCCACCAACGTCCTGAGCGGTCGGGCCGGGGTTCGTGTGCTCTGGCAGATCGGCTCCGGCGATGGCGCGCGGCGGATGAGCGTGAACGTGCGGATCGATGATCGGCGTGCGAGCGCCAGCGCGATGATGATCGGCGATAGCGAGCCGCGCACGTTCGACGCGCCGGCGAGCATCGCGGTCGATCGCGAGCACGGGCTGGTCCATGTGGATGCCCCGGGCGTGCTGAGCCTGACCTTTGCGCCGGCGAACGACGGCCACGAGGCGAGGCTGCTGTACGCCCGCACGCCGCTGCTGATGACGATGGGTGTCGCCGGCGGTCAGAGCGAGGCCCCGCGGCTGGAGTGGTCGCGCGTGCTCAGCGATGATGAGCGGTAAGCCGATCGCGCACGCCGGGGTTCGCCCGGCAATTCACGGCTTGCGACGTTGATTGCGTGCCGAGCGTGCGCGGGGGATGGTGCCCATGTTCCGCGGGCGGCGCTGCGGACGCTCCGACCCCGGGATGTTCGACTTGAAGCGCTCCTGTTCCTGACGCGCGGCGATCTTCGCGGCCTTGTCGGGCGGCGAGGACTTGCCCGAGGCAGAAGGCTTGGGCGAGGCGCCGCTCTTTGCGGAACTGGAGGGCTTGGCGGACTTTGCGTGCCGCGCGACGACGGGCCTGCCGCCCTTGGCGGGCTTCGCGGGCGCGGATGGCTTAGCGGGTTTGGCCGGCTTGTTCGCGGCGCGCGAGGGCTCGAAGACGATCGAGCCGTCGGGCATGCGTGAGTAGCCCGCGCGCCCGGCGCGTGCCGCGGCGAGGCTGTCGGCGGTGTCCGCGTCGTCCTGCTCGGTATCGGCGTCGTCGGTGTCGTCATCGAAGTCGCCGGTGTCATCGAAGTCGCCAGTGTTGTTGGCCGCGGCGGCACCGAAGAGCTGTTCGGCCTGATCGTCGGAGAGTTCGCGCAGTTCGACCATGCGCTTGCCGCCGGGGCGATCCTGCTGCGTGACGGCCGCGCCGCCGAGGGCCTCGGCGAGCAGGTCTTCGCCCTGCTGCTGAGCGACCTCGCGGGCCATGCGTTCCTCGGTCTGGTCAAGAGTTCCTCACGATGGCGGCCGCGGACGATCAGGCGGATGGGCACCTCGGGGAACGGGCACTCTTCGCGCAGGCGGTTGAGCAGGAAGCGGAGGTAGTTGGCGGTGAACAGGTCCGGGGTGTTGACGACCAGGACGATCGTCGGGGGGTTGGCGGCGACCTGGGCGGTGTAGAGGATCTTGGCGAATTGGCCGGTGCCGCTGGCGGGGCCCTGCTTGTCGATGATCGTGCGGAGCATCCGGTTGAGCTTGCCCGTGGTCATGCGCGAGCGGGCCTGATCGAGAAGTTCGAAGGCCAGGTCGATCGTGGGGCGGACGTTGGTGCCGCGGTCGGCGCTGATGAACGAGATCGGCGCGTACCAGAGGCCCTTGAGTTCCTTGCGGAGGTATTCCTCGTACATCTCGGGCGTGACCTTCTGGCCCTGCTTGCCCTTTCGCCCCTCGCCGAGACGGACGGCCTTGCCCTGGACCAGATCCCACTTGTTCACGACGATCACGCACGGCTTGAAGCTCTTGGCGAGCATCTGGGCGACGTGCTCATCGACCTGGCTGACCGGCTCGGTCGCGTCGATCATCATGATCGCGACATCGCACCGGCGGATGGCCTCGGCCATGCGTTCCAGCGCGAACCACTCGATGCGGTCGCTGAAGCTCTTCTTCTTGCGAAGGCCCGCGGTGTCGATGGCCACGAACGAGCGGCCGTCCATCTCGAAGCGCACGTCCACCGCGTCGCGGGTGGTGCCCGGGATCTCCGAGACGATCACACGCTTCTCGCCAGCGAGGGTGTTGACCAGCGTGCTCTTGCCGGCGTTGCGCTTGCCGACGATGGCGAGCATGAGGTCGGCGGGGCGGTCCATCTCGCGGCCGCGGCGGTCGAGCGCGGCCTTGACCGGCCGCGCCTTCTCGTGGAGGAACTCGATGAGGTGCCGTCGGTTGTAGTTGTTCATCGCCGAGACCGGCACCGGCTCGCCGAAGCCCAGGCCCGCGGCCTCCATCGCGTGCGGTTCCCACTTCGGGCCGTCGACCTTGTTGGCCAGAACAAAGACGCGATCGCCGACGGGCGTGCTGGGCGCATCGTCCTCCGGCGCGGTCTTCTTGCCCGGCGCAGCCTTGGAGGGCGCTCCGCCCTTGCGCTTGCGGGCGATGCCGCCCTCGCGGAGGAGCTGGGCCATCTGGCGGTCTTGCGCGGTGATGCCGGCCTGCGCATCGACAACAAAGAGGATGATGTCGGCGGTGCGGATGGCGCGGGCGATCTGCTCCTCGATATCGTCGGTGAGGTTGGCCAGGTCGAAGCCGCCGTTGTCGATCTGGCGCCCTTCGACGGTGTACACGCCGAAGCCGCCGGTGTCGATGAGTTCGGCCTTGATGATCGGCTGATCGGGGCTCTCGCCCTCGAGATCGATGATGGCCATGACCCGGTCACGCGTGGTGCCCGGGGTGTTGTCCGTGATGCTCACCCGGCGGTGGGCGAGCATGTTCATGAGCGAGGACTTGCCCACGTTGGGGCGTCCGACGATAGCGATGCGCGGGAGAGGCATGGGGGAGGTTATGCGAACGGGCCTGCGATGGCTGGAAGCGGAGCTCGCTAGCTCCTCCAATGGTCCGGTCGCCTGATCGTGACCCCGCTGCCGAGCTTGACGCTCTCTGGAAACTGAGACTCGCGAAGACTCGCTTCGTTGATGTTCAGTGCCGCGTGTGCAACGCTCTTGAGGTGCTTGGAAACTCGTTCAGGGGGAAAGAGAACGACTACGCGCTGGGCTGGCGAGACCTCCCGAACCAACCCCACAGTTGGAACCTGATCCGAGTCCCCGGTCACGAGGAATGCGGTATCGAAATCACTTCTGAAGGAGTCGCGGGCAACCTCAAGGGCGATGTTGACGTCGGTCATCTTCTCGCCCGGCATCGAGATCGTTCTTCCGCATTCGCACCGGAGCGGGTCTCCTCCATGCCGCCCCTCGATGATCGCGACTCCGCTCTCGCGGAGCACGTCGATGTACCGGGACTGACGCAAAACTGACTCGCGGGGTGACTGGATGCGAGAAGTAAAGTACTTTACTTGGACCAAACTCTGGTTCTCGAGTAGGTAGCGATACATCAGCGCCTTGAGATCAAGCCACAGATAGCGGCGACCCTTGGCCTTAAGGCCGAAGTACAGGTTGTAGCCGTCCACGTACGCGATTACTCGTCCAGATCCCATGGGTTTTTATTGCTCCTCATCAAATTGACGGTATACTGAATGACCATCCCCGGGGAGAGCATCCCCGGCCCGACGCCCGCGAAAGCGGGCGTTATCTTTTTTGCGGCTGTGCGAGGTCTCGCCCTCGCCTCCTATTCTGCCGCATGAGCACCGCGCACGATGTCAACGGCACTGGCCGATCGCACACGGGGACGCCCGATCTGGGCCTCGAACTGCTGCGCTCGGGCAAGGTGCGCGAGGTGTACACGCTGGCCGATCGGCCTGATGCGCTGCTGCTGGTGGCCAGCGACCGGATCAGCGCGTTCGACGTGATCATGCCGACGCTCATTCCCGGCAAGGGGCGGATCCTCACGCAGATGAGCACGTTCTGGTTCGACTTCATCGCGGCCAAGCGCCTCGCGCAGACGCACGTGATCAGCACGAACCTGCGCGACCTCCCCGCCTCGGCGCTGCCGAAGGACCCCGCGGCACGCGCCTGGCTGGACGGGCGGTTCACGCTCGCGCGGGCGTGCGAAGTGATCCCGATCGAGTGCGTCGTGCGCGGGTATCTCGAAGGGTCGGGGTGGAAGGAGTATCAGACCACCGGTACGGTCTGCGGCGTGAAGCTGCCGGCCGGTCTGAAACAGTGCGACAAACTTCCCGAGCCGATCTTCACCCCCGCGACCAAGGCCGCGACCGGGCACGATGAGAACATCACGTTCGAGGAAGCGGCCGAGCGCGTCGGGCTGGAGACGATCGCGACGCTGAGGGATCTGTCGCTGAAGATCTACGCCGCGGCGGCGGAGCACGCGCTGTCACGCGGGATCATCATCGCGGATACGAAGTTCGAGTTCGGGCGGACATGCGAGGACGGCGCGAAACTCAACCGCGTCTGGAGCGATCCGATCCTCATCGACGAGGCCCTGACGCCGGACAGTTCGCGATTCTGGCCGGCGGACACATACCGCCCCGGCGGGCCGCAGAAGAGCTACGACAAGCAGTTTCTGCGCGAGTACCTGGAGGAGTTGGTGTCTCGCGGCGCCTGGGGGAAGAGTCCTCCCGGGCCAGAACTGCCGCCGGCGGTGGTGGAGGGGACACTCGGGCGATATCGCGAGGCTTTGCAGCGGCTGACAAGCCCCTGAGGCGTGAGCGGCGACGGAGAATCCGTCGCATCGGATGCGGGTTGGGGCGGGCTGCCATTCCAGCAGATTCGGGGCGATCCCTGACTGATTGTCAGGATGTGACGGTCGTTTTTGAGCCCGTGCGGGGGACTCAGGCCCAAGTTGTGTGATTCGGCGAACGGCACGCCCGTCGCTGTCGATAACAGGGCATGGACAGAGGTCGCTCGAGATCCGGCGCGGCAGCGGCCCCGAGATGGGTGATTGCACGAGAACAAGGGAAAGCCCCTGGTCTCGGATTGGTCGGGACGGCGAATTGAGTCGTATCGGGGTGTGGGAATGTCGGATAAGCGTGGACTGCGGGTGAACCCGGTAGTCCGGAACGAATCGCCTAGAGTGACGAAGCGACGGGACGGGCCGGAGAAGAGGACAGACAGGCGGCCAGTGAGTACCGGCCGCAGGGAGCACACATGTTCGAGCGCTTTACGGATCGTGCACGCAAGGTCATGGCCCTGGCGAACCAGGAGGCCCAGCGGTTCAATCACGAGTACATCGGGACGGAGCACATCCTGCTGGGCCTGGTCAAAGAGGGCTCGGGGGTTGGCGCGAACGTTCTGAAGAACCTGGATGTGGACCTGCGCAAGGTCCGGCTCGAGGTTGAGAAGTTGGTCAAGCCGGGTCCGGAAGTTGTGACCATGGGCAAGCTGCCGCAGACGCCGCGAGCCAAGAAGGTCATCGAGTACGCCATCGAGGAGGCGCGGAACCTGAACCACAACTATGTGGGGACGGAGCATCTGCTGCTGGGCCTTCTGCGCGAGCATGACGGCGTTGCGGCGCAGGTGCTGATGAACCTCGGGCTGAAGCTCGAGCAGGTGCGCGAGGAGGTGCTGAACCTTCTTGGCGCGGGGACCGAGAGCGAGGAGTCGACGGGCACTCCCGGCGCGAGCAAGGACCCGAGCGCGGGCCGCGGCGAGCCGGGCATGGCCGGCGGCGGTGGCGGCGGCGAGGGCGCGGGTTCGCGCACGGCTGCCAAGAGCAAGACGCCGGCGCTGGACTCGTTCGGCCGCGACCTGACGGAACTGGCGCGCGAGAGCACGCTGGATCCGGTCATCGGCCGCACGAACGAGATCGAGCGACTGGTGCAGGTGCTCTGCCGCCGGACGAAGAACAACCCGGTGCTGCTGGGCGAGGCCGGCGTGGGCAAGACGGCGATCGTCGAGGGCCTTGCGCAGCGGATCGTCGCGGGCGAGGTTCCGGACATTCTGCACGACCGCCGGCTGGTGGTGCTGGACCTTGCGATGATGGTCGCGGGCACGAAGTACCGCGGCCAGTTCGAGGAGCGCATCAAGGCGGTGATGAACGAGGTTCGTCGCGCCAAGAACGTGATCCTGTTCATCGACGAGTTGCACACGCTGGTCGGTGCCGGTGGCGCCGAGGGCGCGATCGACGCGAGCAACGTGCTCAAGCCGGCGCTGGCCCGCGGCGAGATCCAGTGCATCGGCGCGACGACGTTCGACGAGTACCGCAAGTACATCGAGAAGGACGCGGCGCTGGCGCGGCGCTTCCAGCCGATCCCGGTCGATCCGCCCAACAACGAGCAGGCGATCGAGATCCTCAAGGGTCTGCGCGAGAAGTACGAGCAGCACCACAAGGTCAAGATCACCGACGACGCGATCAAGGCGGCGGTGGAACTGTCGGGCCGGTACATCACCGGCCGCGTGCAGCCGGACAAGTCGATCGACGCGATCGACGAGGCGGGCGCCCGCGTTCGCATCAAGAGCATGACCAAGCCGCCGAACCTGGCGGACATCGAGGGCGAGATCGAGAAGCTCACGGTGGAGAAGGACGAGGCCGTCAAGGCCGCGGACTACGAGCGTGCGGCGGAGCTCCGCGACAAGGCGGAGCAGCTGCGCAAGAAGAAGGACCAGGTGCAGCGCGAGTGGCGTGAGCGTGCGAATCAGGCCGCGGGCGTTGTGGACGAGGATGTCATCAGCGAAGTGATCTCGAAGATGACGGGCGTCCCGCTCAAGCGGCTGAAGAAGGAAGAGGCCGAGCGTCTGCTGGACCTGGAGAAGGAACTGCACAAGAAGGTCGTGTCGCAGGACGATGCGATCAAGGCGATCAGCAAGAGCATCCGGCGTGCGCGTGCGGGTCTGAAGGACCCCAAGCGACCGATGGGCTCGTTCATCTTCTGCGGCCCCTCGGGCGTGGGCAAGACGCTGGTCGCCAAGGCGCTGGCGGACTTCATGTTCGGCGATGAGGAAGCGCTCATCACGCTGGACATGAGCGAGTACATGGAGAAGCACAACGTCAGCCGCCTGGTCGGCGCTCCTCCCGGCTATGTCGGGTACGAGGAGGGCGGCCAGCTGACCGAGCGTGTGCGTCGCCGTCCGTACTGCGTGATCCTGCTCGACGAGGTTGAGAAGGCGCACCCGGATGTGTTCAACATGCTGCTGCAGATCATGGAAGAGGGGCGTCTGACCGACTCGTTCGGCCGCAACGTCGACTTCCGCAACTGCATCCTGATCATGACCAGCAACATCGGCGCGGATCTGATCAAGGGCGGCGGCGGCTTCGGCTTCGGCACGGCGCAGGTCGTGAAGAACGCCGACACGGGCTTCGAGAACATCAAGACGGTTCTGCTGAAGGAAATCGAGCGGTTCTTCCGCCCCGAGTTCATCAACCGTCTTGACGATGTCGTGGTCTTCCGTCCGCTGACCAAGGACAACCTCAACCTCATCGTCGAGTACGAGGTCGCCAAGGTCACCGAGCGTGTGCGTCTGCAGGGCATCAGCATGGAGCTGGACCAGCGGGCCAAGGACTTCCTGATCGAGAAGGGCTTCAACCCCGACTTCGGTGCCCGCCCGCTGCGTCGCAGCGTGGGCCAGTATGTCGAGGATCCGCTGAGCGAGATGCTGCTCTCGGGCGAGATGAAGAGCGGCTCGAAGGTCGTCATCACGCGGCGGACCGACGAGAACGGCAAGGATCAGGAGTTCCTGTACTTTGACGTCAAGGAAGCACCGGCGCCCGCGGCCCCCGCGGCCGATGCCGGGGCGACGCCGGGCGGCGAATCGACCGCGACGGCCGACAGCGGCGCCCGGACGACCTGAACCGGCCGCACAGGCACCGACGAATCGACCAAGGCCCGGGCCCAGCGCCCGGGCCTTTTTCGTTTCGCGGGCACGGCTCTACACTGGGCCCTATGCGAATCCTGCTCTGCAACGACGACGGCATCCACGCTCCGGGGATCATCGCGCTGTTCGATGCGCTGGCCGGGCTCGCGCCCGGTTGCGGCGCGGCCCTGGGCGAGATCATGGTCGTCGCGCCGCTGACGGTGCAGAGCGCCACGGGGCACGGCGTGACGTTCCGCCAGCCGCTGATGGTCAAGGACGTTCACGTGAGCGAGCGCATGAGCGGTATCGCGGTCGACGGTCGCCCCGCCGACTGTGTGAAGCTCGCGCTGGCGACGCTCTGGCCGGGGCGATTCGGGCCGGGGTCGCGGCCGGACCTGTGCATCAGCGGCATGAACATGGGCGCGAATGTCGGGATCAACGTGCTGTACTCGGGCACGTGTGCCGCGGCGCTGGAGGCGGCGTTTCTGGGCGTGCCGTCGATCGCGGTGAGCCTGCACCACGGCGCGGGCGAGCCCCGGTACGACGTGGCGGCGCGTCACGCGCGCGGGGTGATCGATCGGATCATGAGTCTGGGCGGGCCGGGGCCGCGTGCGTGCATGAACCTGAATGTGCCGATCACCGAGCGCGACGGGCCGGCGCCGGCGCTGAGCGTGTGCCCGATGAACACGCACGGGATGATCGACGCGTTCGACAAGCGCAGCAACCCCCTGGGCGAGACGTACTACTGGTCCAGCGGCTCGCCGATGGACTTTCACGAGATGGAGCCCGGGAGCGATGTCGATGCGCTGTTCGAGAAACGCATGACGCTGACGGCGCTGAGCTACGACCTGACCGATCGCGCGGGCAACGCGCGGTGGGCGCGCGAACTGGGCGCGTGAGCCGGTGCGGATGGCTCGCGGCGGCGGTACGCTGTGAACATGGCGATCGAACTGCGCGGGCGTTGCATGGTCATCACGGGTGCGTCGTCGGGGATCGGGCTGGCGACGGCGGTCGCGTGTGCGCGGCGCGGGATGAATCTGGCGCTTTGCGCGCGGCGTGTCGAGAAGCTCGAGAAGGTCGCGGAAGTGTGCCGCGGGCTGGGCGTGCGCGTCCTGACGCGTGGGCTGGACGTGGTCGATGCGGCGGGCTGCGACGCGTTCATCGCGGAGGCCGATGGTGAGTTTCGCGATGCCGGCGGCGTGTACGGCGTGTTCGCCAACGCCGGATACGGCCTCGAGCGCAGCGTGATGGAGACAAGCGACGCGGACCTGCGCGCGATCATGGAGACCAACGTGTACGGCTCGCTCAACGTCATCCGCCCGGCGGTCGCGCTGATGCGATCGCGGCCGCGGGTGCAGGGGCGGCCGCGCGGGCATGTGCTCTGGTGCAGCTCGTGCCTGGCGCGGGTGACGCTGCCGTACTACGGCGCGTACTCGGCGAGCAAGGCGGTGCAGGCGCACCTGGGCTGCGCGATGCGGCTGGAACTCGAGCCGGAGGGGATCATCGTCAGCACTGTGCATCCGATCACGACCAAGACGGAGTTCTTCGACGCGACGAAGGTGCGCAGCGGCCGCGGCACGATCGCGGAGCACTCGCCTGACTGGTTCGCCCAACCCGCGGAGGTGGTGGCCGAGCGCGTTGTATCGTGCCTGCGTCGCCCGCGTGCGGAGGTCTGGACAGGGGCCAAGGGGACGTTCGTGCGGTTCGGGATGAGCGTGATGACGATGCTGCCGTGGGTCGCGGACGCGTGCACGCGGGGGATGGTCGGGGCGAAGAGTGGCAAAGCGGCGCAGTGATGCCGGTACGCCGAGTTTGTTCTACGGGAGCAGATTGCGCCGCCTGATACGGATCACCTCTCCAAGTCGTGCGTGATGTAGTCGCAGGCACAGACGGAGCGGAGCAGTTCGGGGGTGAGCTGCTGCCAAGCCTCGGCGCCGGCGTCCAGCAGGTGTTGGTAGTCGTCGAAGACCCTGTTGCTC
>JAJTHN010000023.1 GCA_021297895.1 Phycisphaeraceae bacterium
GCAGGACTTCACCGGCGTGCCCTGCGTCGTTGACCTTGCAGCCATGCGCGAAGCCATGAAGGCCCTCGGCGGCGACCCCTCGGCCATCAACCCACTGGTTCCCTGCGATCTGGTCATTGATCACAGTGTTCAGGTCGACGCCTTCGGCGCTGGCGAAGGCGGCAAGACGGCCCTGACGATCAACTCCGAGAAGGAGTTCGAGCGCAACAACGAACGCTACGAGTTCCTCAAGTGGGGCCAGAAGAGCCTGAGCAACTTCCGCTGCGTGCCCCCCGCCACCGGCATCGTGCATCAGGTCAACCTTGAGTACCTCTCTCCCGGCGTGCTGAGCAAGCAGGTCGACGGGGCCACGATCGTCTACCCGGACTCCTGCGTCGGCACCGACAGCCACACCACCATGATCAACGGCTTGGGCGTGGTCGGCTGGGGTGTCGGCGGGATCGAGGCCGAGGCCGTCATGCTCGGCCAGCCGTACTTCATGCTGCCGCCGGAGGTCATCGGCTTCAAGCTCACCGGCAAGCTCCCCGAGGGCACCACCGCGACCGACCTGGTCCTCACCGTCACGCAGATGCTGCGCAAGAAGGGCGTGGTCGAGAAGTTCGTCGAGTTCTACGGCCCCGGTCTGGCCGCGCTGAGCATCCCTGACCGCGCCACGATCGCGAACATGGCGCCGGAGTACGGTGCGACGATGGGCTTCTTCCCGATGGATGAGCAGACCATCGCGTACATGAAGTTCACGGGCCGCGCTGAGCAGGCCGCGCTGACCGAGGCATACGCCAAGGCGAACAACCTCTGGTGGGACGCGAGCCAGCCCGACCCGATCTTCACCGACACGATGGAGCTCGACCTGTCCACCGTTCAACCGTCGCTGGCCGGCCCCAAGCGTCCGCAGGATCGTGTGGACCTCAAGAACGTCAAGGCCGAGTTCCTCAAGAGCCTCGGCGCTCCGATGGGCAACTCCGGCTTCGGTCTCCCGGCCGACAAGATCTTCGGCGCCTTCGGCAACATCACCTGCCGCAGCGGCAAGCCCCGCACGCTCACGCACGGCGCGGTGGTGATCGCGGCGATCACGTCGTGCACGAACACGAGCAACCCCGATGTGCTCATCGCCGCGGGGCTGGTCGCCCGCAAGGCCCGCGCCCTGGGCCTGCGTCAGCGTTCGTGGGTCAAGACGAGCCTCGCGCCCGGCTCTCGCGTGGTGACGGACTATCTCGACAAGGCCGGTCTGACCGCGGACCTGGACGCGCTGGGCTTCCAGACCGTCGGGTACGGCTGCACGACGTGCATCGGCAACTCCGGACCGCTGCCGGAGGCCATCGAGGCCGCGATCAAGGAGGGCGACTTCATCGCCGCGTCGGTGCTTTCGGGCAACCGCAACTTTGAGGGCCGCGTGCACCCGGCGGTGAAGGCCAACTACCTGGCCAGCCCGCCGCTGGTGGTTGCGTACGTGATCGCCGGCAGCGTCGCGATTGACCTGGCCACCGAGCCCCTTGCCACGACCGCCGAAGGCAAGCCCGTCTTCCTCAAGGACATCTGGCCGACGCAGGCCGAGGTGCAGGCCGTCAAGGCCCAGTGCCTGAGCCCCGAGCAGTTCAAGAGCCAGTACGCCAAGGTGTTCACCGCCAACGAGACGTGGAACAAGGTGCCCGTCACGGGCGGCGAGCTCTACGCCTGGAACGACAAGAGCACGTACATCCAGCACCCGCCGTACTTCGCGGGCATGAGCGCGACGCCGGCGCAGGGCGCGATGCCCGGCATCACCGGCGCCCGCGTGCTCATCAGCGTCGGCGACAGCGTCACGACCGACCACATCTCCCCCGCGGGCGACATCGCCGAGAAGAGCCCCGCCGGCGAGTATCTCAAGACCCTCGGCGTGCCGCGGACCATGTTCAACAGCTACGGCAGCCGGCGCGGCAACGACCGCGTCATGACCCGCGGCACCTTCGCCAACGTGCGCGTCAAGAACGCTCTGGCGGTCGATGAGTCCGGCAAGGTCCGCGAGGGCTGGTGGACCCGCGACTTCACGCGCGATGGCGGCCCGCTGGAGACGATCTTCAACGCCTCGACCAACTACAAGAAGGCCGGCACACCGCTGGTCGTGCTGGCGGGCAAGGACTACGGCATGGGCTCCAGCCGCGACTGGGCCGCCAAGGGCACGATGCTCCTGGGTGTCAAGGCCGTCATCGCCGAGAGCTTCGAGCGCATCCACCGCTCGAACCTTGTCGGCATGGGCGTGCTGCCGCTGACGTTCAAGCCGGGCCAGACGGCCGCGACGCTGGGCATCTGCCCGACGGACATCTTCGACATCGAGCTGCCGGCGGAGTTCGCGCCCCGGTGCGAGGTGCGCGTCACAGCGCACATCACCCAGGGTGAGAAGAAGGGCCAGAAGGTCACCTTCTCGGCGCTCTGCCGCCTGGACAGCGCCGTCGAGATCGGCTACTACCGCAACGGCGGCATCCTCCAGACCGTGCTGCGCAAGCTGCTCAACGAGAGCCGCCAGCCGCAGCACGCCTGAGCAGCACCACCACCGGCGGCACGTCCGGCGGGACAACAGGAGGCGAAAGACCGCGTGTCGATGGACCTGCAGATCATCAACGCGCGCCTCGTCACGCCGACTTCGCCCGCGAAGATCGGCTCGCCATGGCCCGCTCGCGCCGCACGCGGCGCGCAGATGGGCACGCTGCGCATCATCGACCGGGCGACTATCCGCATCCGCGATGGTCGGATCGTCGACATCGCTCAGGCCGCGGCCCGCTCCCGGGACGGCGCTGACGATAACGTCGGCCCGGGCGACGCGCCAAGCATGCTGCCGCCATCGCCCGGACAGCCCTCGCCCGCACCTCACGCACTTGCACCTCATTCACCCCCCGGGCCAACGACGCCTCGAACCATCGACGCCGCGGGGCGAGCGGTGGTTCCGGGCTTCGTCGACTGCCACACCCACGCGCTCTGGGCGGGCTCCCGGCTGGATGAATGGGATCTCAAGCGGTCGGGCGCGACGTACCAGCAGATCATGGCCGCCGGCGGCGGGATCATGAGCACCGTGCGCGCTGTCCGCAGCGCCAGCCCCGAGCAACTGACCGCGAACGTGCGGGCCAACCTCGACCGCATGCTCGCCGCGGGCTCGACGAGCATCGAGGTCAAGGGCGGCTACGGCCTGGACCTTGCGACCGAGCTGAAGATACTCCGGGCCATCCGTGCCGCGGCGGAGGGGTTCGCGGGTACGGTCGTGCCCACCGCGCTGCTGGGCCACGCGATCGATGATGCCGATCCCAACTTTGTGGATCGCACGATTCGCCAAACCCTCCCCGCCATCGCGGCGGAGTTCCCCGGCATCGCGGTCGATGCGTTCATCGAGAAGGGCGCGTGGAGCGTCGAGCAGGCGTGCGAACTGTTCGAGCGTGCCGCGGCTTTGGGGTTGCCGATCCGCATGCACACGGACCAGTTCACGAGCCTGGGCATGATCGGGCGGGCGGTCTCGATGGGCGCGCGATCGTGCGACCATCTCGAGGCCGCGAGCGATGCGGACCTGGCGCTGCTGGCCTCCAGCCCGGCCTCCAGCCCGTGCGCGGGGGTGATGCTCCCGGCCTGCGGGTTTCATCTCGATGGCCGCTACGCCCGCGGGCGACGATTCGTTGATGCCGGCGGGGGCGCGGGAGCCGGGGGGGCCGGGGGGGCCGCTCAGGCAGGCGGCCTGCTGGCGATCGCCAGCAACTACAATCCCGGCTCGGCACCCTGCGGCTCGATGGCGATGATCCAGGCGCTGGCCGTGCGTCACCTGGGCCTGAGCCCCGCCGAGGCCCTGACGGCCGCGACGCTGAACCCCGCGGCGATCCTCAACCTCCCCGACCGGGGCACGATCGAGCCAGGGGCCCGGGCGGACCTGCTGATCCTGCACGCGGCGGATGAGCGGATGATCTCCTGGGAGGCGGGCCTGTCGCCGGTGGCGATGGTGATCGCCGGGGGCAGACCGGTCCCGAGCCTCGGGTGATCGAGGGTGAGAGCGCTCGACCCGGGGCCCGGGCGGCGGGCGCGATGGATTTTCGGGCGTTGCCGCGGCTCCAAGCCCCCCGCAGATGGCGATGATCCGGTATGCTCCGGACCCGGTCCGCTCATCGGCCCCCACCGTCGGCCCCCACCGGCGGCCCCCGTCCCCGCTCCCGTTCCCGTTCCCGTTCCCGTTCCCGTTCCCGTTCCCGTTCCCCCAGCCCCCGCCCCCGCCCCCCACCCTTCACACCCGCCACACCGCCCATGCCCAAGAAGACCTCTTCCAGCCGCCGTTCAACCGACGCCCCGGGGACCAAGGCCCGCACCGCCAAGGCCCGCACGGACAAGCCTCGCACCGAGCAGCCTCGCACCCCCGCGGCCCGTCCCCCCGCGGCCCGCACCCCCGCGGCTCGCCCGGCCGCGAAGGCCGCCGGCGCATCGCGCGCTGGCGCCTCGGTTCCGGCCCTGACCCTGTCGCGTCCGGACTTTTTGGCGGTCGCGGCGCTCTCGATCGACGATGTGCACAACATCCTGCGCACCGCCGCGGCGATCAAGGCCGCACGCGGGGCGAACGTCGCCGATCGCCTGTCCGGCCGCGCGGTGGCGATGATCTTCGAGAAGGCCTCGCTGCGCACGCGCATGTCGTTCGAGGTCGGCATCGCCCGCATGGGCGGGCACCCGATCTTCTACGACCTTGGCGCCTCGGGCGACCGCATCGGCCTGCGCGAGAGCGTGCGGGACTTTGCCCGCAACATGGAACGCTTCGTCGACATGATCATCGCGCGGGTGTACTCGCAGGCGATCCTCGAGGAGGTCGCCGATGAGGCCCGCATCCCGGTGATCAACGCCCTGAGCGACGACCACCACCCCTGCCAGGGCCTGGCCGATGCGCTGACGATCACCGAGAAGTTCGGCACCATCCGCGGCACGCGGGTCTGCTACATCGGCGATGGCAACAACGTCTGCGTCTCGCTGCTGGAATCCTGCTGCAAACTCGGCGGCCACGTGACGATCATCTGCCCGGAGGGATACACGCCGCCGGCCGAGCTCATCGCCCGCGCGCAGGCCGATGCGGACCTGACGGGCGGCTCGATCACCGTGACGGCCGATGCCCGAGCCGTCCGCGGCCAGCAGGTGGTGTACACCGACTGCTGGGTGAGCATGCACCACGCCGCGCCCGCGGGCCACGCCCCCGATGCCGGCGGCGGCGACCCGGCCAGCCGCGTGGCCGCGTTCGCGGCGTATCAGGTCAACGATGAGCTCATGGACCTGGCCGATACCCGAGCGATCTTCATGCACTGCCTCCCCGCCCACCGCGGCGAAGAGGTCACCGACTCGGTGATCGACGGCCGCCAGAGCGCCGTCTACGACCAGGCCGAGAACCGCCGCTGGGCCCAAATGGCGGTGATGCTCGGCCTGCTCAAGGCGTGAGCCCATCCGAGCCCCGGCGGGGGTGGGGTGGGGTGGGGCGGGGTGGGAGTGGCGCAGTGGCAGAGTGGCAGAGTGGCGCAGTGGCAAAGGGCACAGGGCAAAGGGGCAAAAGGGCAAAGGGCAAACCGGCAAAGCACCAAATCCGAAAGCACCTCCCCCGTTTCCAAACGGGGGAGGTGCCGAGTCCTCGAGGCGGAGGGGGCGACTCTTCGACCCAAAGGGGGCCCCGCCCCCCCGCCCCCGGCCCCCTCCGATTTGAACTTTTCCCCATTTGAACTTTGAACTTTCGCGGCGCATCGCCGCGCGTTCCCCCCCGTTCCCCGCGCAATCCCCGCGCGATCGCGAACACGATCGCGAACGTTCGACCCCTGATCCGCCCAAAATCGACACAAAACCGAACACCAGACGACCAAAAATTCCCAATTTTGGTCCACAAGTCCGCGCCGCGCGTCCACAAGACGCCGTCTTGTGGACGCGTGACGGCATTTTGTGGACGCGCGGCGCCGTCTTGTGGACGCGCGGCGGCATTTTGTGGACGCGTGGAGCCGTCCCGTGGACGCGTGACGGCATCTTGTGGACGCGCGGAGCCAATCCGTGGACGCGCGGCGTCGTCTTGTGGACGCGTGACGCCGACGTGTGGACGCGTGGCGGCGTGATGACGACCCCTGAGGCGACCCCCACGCCCCCTCCGCACCCCCATCGGCGGCACCAAGCCCCCACGTGTTCACCATCAGTTCGGCCCGCCGCGACCGCCCTCGTACTCCCCGCGGCCGCAGCACACACACCCCCCGCCCCGCGCGGCCGAACGCCCGAGAACACCGCCCCCCCCCAGTCCGCGCGCGTCGCCCGCTCCCCCTCCTTTTTTGAGACCTGAGACTCGCGCTTCGCGCGTGAATTTCTACCGCCGTCACGCCACAAAGACCTTGCGCCTGTGATACTCCAGCATCTCCGCCGTGGGCGCGAAGCGCTCGGGCATCGTGATCGGTGCCCCGGCGCGGCTCTCGAACATCTCCTTGTAGATCGGAGCGGGCACTTCGGCCTTTAGCCGCTTGGAGACCCGCAGCGAGAAGTCGCCCGCCAGCGTGATGAGCCCGCGATCAAGCGCCGCGTCGTGCAGCGCGTTGAGGCACAGTCCGTTGCGAGGATCGAGCCGCAGGGCCGGGTCGGCGGCCCATGGCACGATGTGGCTGGCCCGCAGCATCGCGGCGCTGCTGATCCCCGTGATGCAACACCGCCCATCGTGCGCCGCCATCACCGCGGCACGGAAGAACGCCTGCCCTCGCCGCTGCGCCGCTTCGCGGAGAACCTCCGTCGGCCCGCTGGGCGCGGTGTGCCGCTCCGCCGCCTCCACGTGCTCCGATGCCCCCTCCGACCCCACGCCCGCCAACACTCCGACGTCCCCGCGCCCCTCTTCATCCTGCCTCCCAGTTGAGCCCTGCATCTGGAGTTCTGCGCCTTCCCACTCGGCCCGCGCCACCGCGTTGGCGGCCAGCACGTCCCATCGGCCGTAGAACTCCGCCCATACCTCCCGGTCCGCCGCCGACGTGTTCCCCATCCCGCCGACGCCGCGGCCGCGGAGTTCAGGGTCCAGACTCGCAAAGTTGACAAGCTTCAGCGCAACCGCCGACGGCGTCCGGCCGATCACACCCGCAACAGCCACCACTGCCGGATTCCGCGAATGCATCTTGCCGAAAGGAATCTGGCAGTACAGCGCCAGCGTCCGCACAAGTTGGTCCCGGTTCCATGCGCGTCGTTCCATCGGGCAATGGTATCGCGGCGGGGAGGGAATGCGCAGAGCGCAAGTCGCAAGCCTCGAATCGACAACTCAAGGCACGGAACACGCGCCGACAAAGCACGTCCAGCCAAGCTCCCTCACGCCTTACGCAGCCGGTCTCGGAGTTGAGTCGCTTCGGTTCGAATCTCCTTGGGAACGTAGTACATAACGCGATCCTCCGGTGGGGCAATGACCGACTTGAGTCGCGGCAAGTACTGGCCGATCGATACCGGCTTGCCGCCGTCAACCACGCGGATGGTGTTCACGGCCGACTGATTTTCGGGTTCCTTCTCTTCGCGGTACGGTTGTCGGTACTTCCCTTTGACCTTGTCGGCCAGACAGTACATCGCGGGCTGTTGAAACCCATTCGCTGTCAGCAACTTATGGAGTTCCGGCTCCCACTCGCCAAAGTCATCAACCTTGAGCGGATTGGGCGGTGGTGGCGGCTCGATCATCGCGAAGCCGTCACGATTCAAAAAACGACGAGCGCAGTCGGCAAGCCCGCGATCAGAGTGCCCGGTCCAGCGCTGGATCTGCTCAAGCACGGTGAACTCTTCGATTCGAAGGTAGTCGGCCACCGCCAGAGAGCCCGGGGCCGCCATCGGCACGCTCCAAAACCGCTGAAGAGCGGGATTTGCATCGATCTCGCCGCCCTCCTGGCGCACAACATCGGCCCTCGTCCACATCGCTTGGAGCAACGCTTCAAATCCCCTCGTGGTCTTGTGAAGATAGACGTTCTGGTACATGTAGTAGCGAGCGAAGATGTACTCTTCGATTGCCAGTGCCGTCTTGGCTGGCCAGACCAGATCGGTCTCACTTTCATCAAACTGCACGGTGGTCAGCAGCCGGTGCCAGTCAAAGTGACCGTACCCTGCGCCACTGAACAGGCTGTCGCGTCGCAGGTAATCCAGGCGGTCGACGTCCAACTGACTCGACATCAATGCCCGCTGCCACGGGGGGTGACTGGAATTCTCCGAATTGATTAGGTCCGCGACATGATCGGGGAGATATGCCCCCTGATTCTTGAGAACTCTGTGCACACCCGTGGTCTCATCTCTGATGATGGCGATCGACCACTGTTCGTGGTTGATGCCCAGGCACGGTTCGAACAGATGCGAAAACGGCCCATGCCCCACGTCGTGCAGGAGCGCCGTTGCCAGAAGCGCCTGGCGTGCGTTCTTGATCCGCTCCGCGTTACTAACACGTTCAAGGTGCCCGAGCATGAGGAGCATCAGGTGCGTAACACCGAGACTGTGAGCAAAGCGGGTGTGATCAGCGCCCGGATAGGTAAAGTTGCTCACGCCAAGCTGATGGATACGCCGCAGGCGCTGGATTTCCGGGCAGTTGATCAAGTCGATCAACCAGCCGTCGCGTTTGCGGTCGAACGCGATGTAGTTGTACAATGGGTCGCGGAAGACTTTGTCGGTCATACGCCCTCCCTCATCCGGCTAGTTCACATGCGCTCGCCTGATGGCTGAACACCGACTGGTGCGGCTCCTGTGCTCAGGTGCCGTCTCCGACGTCCGTCAGTTCCGGCGGTTACGCTGCAGCCGTTGGGCCAGCTCAAGGGCCCTTTGGCTCGCCTCGATGGTGCTCGACACCTTCTTAAAGGCGCACGCACGCTCAAGTGCCCGATCCCAGTCCTTCGTCTGGCGGTAGTAGAACAGCACCGTCGAACCGAGTTCGAGGTGCCACAGATCCTCATTGATCAACTGCTTGCCCAACTCCTCAAATGCCGACAATGAGGGATCGGGCTCCTGTCGCAGGAAGTCCTCCGCCATGGACGAGAGCGTGTACCTGTACGGGCCGCTGCCGCCGACCGGGCCACAGACTTCTTCAGCCAATTCGGCCGAAACCAGTTCATCGCAAGCGTCCGCCACGTCCCGGGAGTATGGCCCGAAGTGGTGCAACGTGTACTGACAGTCAAGCGGGCAACCGGCCTCCTGAAGGAAAAAGACCACCTTCTGAAGGCGCTTGCGCCCGTGAAGACCACTCTCCCCGGCCCACGAAATCAGCGTCGCCAACTGGAGTCGATTCATTTGGTGCCTCCCATTCAAGCCCGGTAAAAGGCTACCACAGTATCCGAACATCGACCAGATTTCCGAATGTTCTGGAAAATGTCGTCCGCCGTTGGCGATGCCCGCCATCGGCGACCTGAGCAACCCGCTGGGCACCCAGTTGGGGACGCCGCCTTCTGATCGCTTGCCGGCTCGGCGTCAGAGATCTACGGGGACAGGAAACATAAAGCCGTAGTACGAGTCCTTGGGCTCTTTGTTCCAGATTGCAGCAAAACGTTCGTCTCTGGCGTAATGCTTCATCCCATTGTACCAAGCGTCCCAGACGCGTTGATCGATGTAACCCGCCTGGAAAAAGAGCCACTCTTCAGCGCAGAGATTGAAGTAGTCGATGACGCCTTGGCGACCGGATTCTGCCCACTCTTCGAGGCTCTTTCGGCTGGCCCTGAGCTCAGCAAGCCGTTCGTTCATCGCGTCGTAGCGGGTGTTGAACTTCTCGAAGAGGTGCGCAAAGAGTTCCGTCTGGCTGAGATGCTGCTGATAGACGAAGTAACCGAGCCCGCCGACCAGGCCAAGGACCGCAAGGGCAACCTCGGTCGTCACGACCGTCGGAATGAGCAAGCGAAGTCCACCGATCGCCAACGCAGATGCAGCCACGACTGGCGTAAACCACCTTCGTGAACTCAGTTGCATTGGTCCCACGAACATCAGCACTCCATCTCGTTGACAATTTCGCGAACAACAGTCCGGCCCCTGTGATCACTGAGCCCTACGTTCACGGTGATGACATTCCTCCTGGCCGCGACTTCCCGGATATGCGAGACGCGTTCCTGGTATCGCCGATGGACGTCCTGCACCTCCAGCGCGCGACGGTTGCACGCGTGCGAATGGGGCTGGCCAATATACACTTTCTCTACTCTCCCAATCGGACAAGCGCCCGGCTCGCCCTGAAAGAGCCAGCGTTGCTCGTATTCATGCTTCCAGGGCTTGAGTTTCGACGCGAGCACCTTGCGGACGGCATCCTCACCGTCCCCGTGCGTGACCGATGGAATCGACTGGGCATACTCGATCTTGTAGAGCTCTGGACAATTCGCGTCGATCGTGATCTCGATCGCGACGCCGCGAAGCCCATTAGCGTAGTAGCCCCACATAAGCGGCGACGAAATCGCAGCTCCGCTCGAGAACGAGCACAATACGAGACTCGCCTTCTTTCCGAAGAAGGCGTCGACCGCCACGCTGCTGAAGGTGCTTGAATCCGAGAGAAACACACCCTCCATCGGATCGTTGAGTTCCCAGAAACGTGAACACCAGAACTCGCCCGTCTTGAGGATGTCGAGCACCCTCTCCATGTGCTCGCACGTGGCTACCGGTCGGAACTTGATGAGCTTAAGTTGAGTCACCCGTGCCCGCCCGCCTCCGGGAAGACATCTCCGGCAATGATCCCAGCAATCCGCCGCTCGAACTCGCCGTCGGTCAGACGGACGCGGTTGAGGGCCTCAAAGTGCGTGCGGAAGTTCCGCTCAAGCGTCACGCGGTCGCGGATGTCGTCGCGGTGGACGTACTTCAGGTCGCCGAGTTTGGCGACGAGCTGGTCCTCAAGCTGTGCTTCAGAAGCAACCATGGTCCTTGGAGAACGCGGAAAGGAGCGACACGGGCCGAAAACGCGGGCGGACAAGCTTGGGGGCGGGGTTCGGACGCAGAGACAGCACACGCCGAGGGGTTCCCTTTACGGCCAGAGTGTACCCGAACACGCTCCGGGCCGCCAAACGCGCCGCCGAACGCCCGCGATGGTGCGAGAGCTTGCGTGCGCATCCCCCGGCTCGGCGGTCGTGCCGCAGTGCCGACCGTCAAGGCGCACCGGTCCGCGCGCCTGTTCCATTCATGCGGCCCGGGCCGCGAGAAATGTGCGCAAGTTTGGTTGGCAGTCGCGAAGTCTCGCCCCGATTGCGCCGATGGTTCTTTCAGCCCGCGGGAACGTCGCCTCGGTTGGCGGCAGACCTCGGTCGCGGGCGGATCCATCAACGCAGGAGCACGAAGCATGTCTGTTTTGCCATCGAAGATCGAGCAGTTTCTCACGTTCCTCAACGAGCGCAACGAGGTCTGGAGCGACCGGAGTCAGGAATTGGGCATTCCGACCAGCGCCCTTACGGAATGGACCAACCTTGTCTCGCAGGCCAACATCGCCTTCGACACCGCCGGCAAGGCTCGCAACGCCGCCAAGGCCGCCGTCGATGCGCAGACCGTCGCGCTGAGCAATGTTCGCAAGGCCACCGCGAACATCATCCGGCAGATCCGGCTGACCGCCGATCGCTCCGCAACGCCGGAGAACATTTACATCCTCGCCCAGCTCCCCGCGCCGCAGCCGCCCAGCCCGCGGCCCGCGCCGGCCGCGCCGACCGATCTGCGCGCCACGCTCAACGCCTCGACCGGCAACCTCATCATCCGCTGGAAGGCACGCCAGCAGGCCGAGGTTGTGTACTTCGTCTCCCGCGCGACCATCGGCTCCACCGGCACCGTCGGGCCCGCCGAGCTGGTCGGGACCGTCGGCGGCAAGTCCTTCACCGATGAGGATCTGCCCGCCGGCGCGGCAGGGTTCCAGTACACCGTCCGCGCCCAGCGCGGCAAGGTCTCCGGCGAGCCGTCATCGACCCTGGTCGTCCGCCTCAGCGGCGGCGGCATGACCCAGAGCATCATCAACGCTCGCGGCAAGGATGTGCGCATCGCGGCGTGAGAGAAGAGCGGCCATCGGCCATCGGGCTTCGGCTCAGTGAACACACAAGGGACGCGATCTGGTGATCGCGTCCCTTGTTGCGTTTTGGGGAGGGATGGAGGCACCCCCTCCGCCGCGGGGACGCGGCACCTCCCCCATTGGGAAATGGGGGAGGAGCTTTGAGGCTCGGTGCTATGATATTGCGTTTGGTGTGTTACACCCCTGCGCGCAGCACCGTGGCCCCGCCCCGTCCGCCCTCCACCCGACACCGCCCGCTGACTTCCGCCGGCACAAGCACCGTGCGCCCCGCCGGGAGCACCATCGCCGGGAACGATCCGTCATCGCTGCGCAGTTCCGCCGCGCCGGCGATGCACATGAGCACGATGCAGGCATCGCCGGGGTCGCTGTGAACGGGCACGGATGCGCTTGCGCTCGGCCGGGACTCATCGAGCGTGAAGAAGCTCGTCGTGACCAAACGGCTCCAGCGACTCCCAGCCCCTCCACCACCCCCACCACCCCCACCGCTGGCCCCACCGCTGGCCCCACCGCTGGCCCCACTGCTGGCCCCGCTGCTGGCCCCGCTGCTGGCCCCGCTGCTGGCCGCGCTTGCGCCGCCGTGCCGCGTTGCCGCGGGCGCGGGGTGGAAGTCGATGCACGCCAGCGCCTGCTCGATGTGCAGCTCGCGGCCGGTTCGGCCCCAGTCGTACACGCGGAATGTCGTGTCGCTGGGTGTCTGCACCTCGGCCACCAGCACCCCCGCGCCCAGCGCGTGCACCGTGCCGCTGGGGAGGTTGTGGCACTCGCCCGCGACCGCCGGGACGCTCTCGAGCAGCTCGACAACGCCCCGGCCGTTTCCGCTGCGCAGGGCCGACTCGAACGCCGCACGCGTCACGCCCGGTCGCACGCCCTTGTAGATCCGCGCCCCCGGCTCGGCGTGGAGGATGTACCAGCACTCGGTCTTCAGGTGCGCGCCGGGATGATGCCGCGCGTACTCCGGCGATGGGTGCACCTGCACGCTCAGGTCCTCGCGCGCATCGAGGTACTTGATCAGGAGCGGGAACTCACCGACGCCGCCGTGAGACATGGGCCGCGATGAGCCCAGCAGCCGGTGCCCGTACGCGGCGATGGCTTCGCGGAGCGTGCGCCCGGCCATCGGCCCGGTCTCGATCACGCTGTGCGCTGCGCCGCCGCCCGCGCCGCTGGCGCTGGTGCTGGCCATGTCGGCCAGTTCCCACGATTCGCCGATGCGAGCGCCCGGAGCGACGCTCTTGCCGAAGCGCGACAGGCGGTCGCCGCCCCAGACCTTCTCCATCAGCATGGGGCGGAAGGTCATCGGCGACAGCGGCGGCGCGCCGGTGGTGTGCGGGAGGCTTGCGCGATCGGTGCTCGGGGTGCTCATGAGCGGAGCGTATGTTCGTGCGCTGGCGGGCGCGGCGGGGGATGGCACGGCAGGGGCGGGCGCTGCAGGGGCGGGCGCGGCGAGCACGGGCGGCCCGGGCCGCCTCACGCCGCGGATTACCGCACGCCGATCTCGGCGTACTGGATCAGGTGGTCGCTGCTGGGCGACATGATCACCCGATACCGCAGCGCCCGCAGCGATGGCGACAGGAACACCTGGTCGATGTGCAACAGCGGCGAGGCCCGCGGCCAGGTCGGCATGGGTCCGAACCCGGCATCGTCGTACGCGTGGTGCATCCCCGGCGCGAGCAGTTCAAGCGAGGCCCCGCCGCGCGGCGTGTTCGTATCGCCGAGCACGATGTCCGCCGGCTCGAGCCCCGCCGAACGCATGCCCTGCGCCATCGCCAGCGCGTTCTCCCAGCGCGAGGCCATCGGGTCCGATGGGACATCGATGAACCGCACGCGCAGCTCGCGGCCCAGCACGCTCCGCGCATCGATCGTCACCGCGAGCACGCCGGCGTTCTCATCGCGCCGGAACTCGCGACGCTCAAGGCCGATGCGCTCGCCGAGCCGGTTGTACCACTCCTCGACGATCCCGCGCACGCGCGCAAAGCGCCGCTGCATCGCCGGCGTGGCGCCGCTCGTGCCGGGCACGGGGATGCTCAGCACCATCGCATCGCGCATCGGCAGCACGCTGGCGACGGTGAACCCGCCGCGATGGATCAGCGTGTACTCACGGCCGAGCTGCGCCAGCGCCCGCTCGATGTGCTGCTGTCGCGCGAAGCTTGTCAGAAAGATGACATCGGGCGGCGGCTCGGGAAAGACGCCGGCAAAGTCGCCACGCCAGTTGAGCGTGGAGAAGGCCTCCATGTTCCAGTGCACGATCCGCAGACGCGGTGCATCGCCCCCGCCGCGGGACAGCGCG
Organism: Phycisphaeraceae bacterium; assembly: GCA_021297895.1. Lineage (GTDB taxonomy): Bacteria > Planctomycetota > Phycisphaerae > Phycisphaerales > UBA1924 > JAJTHN01. The sequence continues at coordinate 14,241 of JAJTHN010000023.1, forward strand.
TTGAGCAGGCGGAACTCGACCAGGTGCGCCCAGAGCAGGGCCGAGGCAAGGCCCGTGTAGAGCAGCACCGCGATGCCCAGCCACACGCGTCCGCCCGCGGTGCGCGTGCGTTGGCCCTGCGCGTTCTGTCGCCATCGGCCCGCCCTGGCCAGCGGCAACGCGCCGCACGCCGCGGCCGCCGGCAGCAGCACGGCCCACGTCGGAATCCACGCCAGAAACTGCGCCTCGTACACGCGATCGCTGACCACGCGGCCGACGAGCCAGAGCGCCAGCGACATCGCCACGACAAGACACGCGAGCATGCCGATGGGTCGGATGACCCATCGAACGGCCCGGCCCGCCCGGGGCCGACCGTCCGCTCGCGCTGAAGCCGACGCGTTCATCGCCTCAGCCTACGCCAAGGCCGGCACCCGCGTGCCGCGTGTCGCCGGTCGATGCCCGACCCGGCGCATCGGCGCGAGGAGCACCAGCGGCGTGATCGCGGGCGGCCATCGCCGCGTCGATCGAGAGCACGCCCATGCGGCTGAGCGCCAGTCGATAGCCGACGACGGGGTCGCCCTGGTGCCGCCACTCGCGCAGCACGCGGACGGTGTTCTCTCGCATGATCGGCAGGTTGCGCTCGTCGCTGACCTCGAGCATGGCGGTGGTCAGTTCGTCGATGTTCGACGGGGTGAAGGTCCGCCCGTTGATGCCGTCGCGCACGAGTTCACCCGCCGCGCCGACGACGTTCGAGGTGATCATGGCGCACCCGGCCGCGGCCGCCTCATTGACGACCACGCCCCACGGCTCGTAATCGCTCGGCAGCAGGAAGATGTCGCTGGAGCGGTAGATCGCGCTGATCTCCTGCTGATCGCCGATGAACCCCAGGAACCGCACGCGAGGGCGCAGATCGGCGGGGATCGTCGCCTCGATCTCCTTGCGGAGCGGCCCGTCGCCGATGAGGACAAGTTCCCAGTCCGGGCGCTGGCTCGCGATACGGCAGAAAGCCTCGACCGCCAGGTCCGGCCGCTTGGCACGGATCATGCGTCCGCAGAAGACCATGCGGCGGCGATTGCCCAGTGCATACTTGTCGCAGACCCGACGCAGATCGCTCGGGCCGAGCCCCTCGATGAGCGAATAGTCGGGCTCGTACGGGAAGAAGATGATCCGGCTCGGATCGGCGCCGTAGCGGTAGAAGTACCGCATGCCGAAGCGTCCGCAGGGCAGGACCATGTCCGCCCAGGACAGCACGCGTCGGAGCACCTGCTCCTTGAGCATTCTGCGCATGCCCGTGGCGTTGTCTCCGAAGACGTTTGAATCGGCGACGATGAAAACCGGCACGTTGTTGCTGTGGCACCAGCGCAGCAGTCGCATTCGTCCGACGTCGTTGTATCCGCACAGGAAGACCGCCTGAACGTTCTTCTCGCGGATCCAACGGATGATGCGTCCGGCCTTGCGCCACTCGTGCAGCGCCCGCAGGGGCGAGTCGGCGGTCCGCACGTCCTCCCCCTGGCCGAAGTTCACGGGGCGGATGTCGTCGATGGCCGAGACCTGCCACGGCTGGTCGGGCGTGCCGTGGGTGTAGACGGTCCAGAGGCGAGTCTCGGGCACCTCACGGACAAGACGCTTGTGCAGCGCGACGCGATAGGGCGTCTGCACGTTCGTGATGATCGCGACATCGGCCGGCCCCCCGGGCACAACGCCATACGCGGGCCGGGCCGCGATCACGCGCTTGTACGACGCGACGGCACCGCGGGCGATCGCCGGCCACGTGTAGCGCTCCTCGACCATCGCGCGGCCGCGACGCGACAACTCGGCACGGTGCGCAGGGTCGGACACCACGCGGTCCAGCGCCGCGGTCAGTTCCGGCACCGTCCGCTCGATGACCTCCGCTGCGCCCGCCGCGGCGACCTCGGGCAGGTGGCAGTTGGTCGTAAAGACCGCGGGCGTTCGCGCGGCCATCGCCTCGGCGATGGACATGCTGAAGCCCTCGTGGAAACTCGGCAGGCAGAAGCACAGCGCCCCGGCGACCGCCTCCTTCTTCTCCACGCCGTAGAGCGGCCCGACAAGGTGCACACGGTCGCTCACGCCCAGCCGCGCGACCTGCTCCTTCAGCGGAACGCCCGCGCCGAAGTCCGGGCCCGCGATCACCAGCCGCAGCCGCGCGTGCTTCTTTGCCAGCGTCGCGAACGCCTCGGCCAGAAGGTCCAGACCCTTGACCGGGTGCAGACGCGCAAGGAACAGGATGTACGGGTCGCCGGCCAGTTCCGGATGACGCGCCAGAAACGCCCCGGGTGCGGGCGGCGGGTCGATGTCCTCGAGGAACACGCCGTTGGGCAGCACATCGACATTCGTGTGGAAGCCCTGGCGGGTGATGCACTCGCGGTCGTGCTCCGAGAGCGCGTGCAGCGCGGAGGCGTGCGTGACCAACTTGCGGAACGCGACGGCCAGGGCGATCTTCTTCTTCAGGGCCTTCTCGCTCAGCGACCAGTCGCTAAGCATGCCGTGCGGCGCGAGCACATACGGAACGCCCTCGCGTCGGCACACAGACGCGATGCGAAGGAGCAAAGGCTCCCACAGGCCGTGAAGATGGACGACGTCACACCGGGCGACCAGCTCCTCCGCGGCCATCCCCGCCTGCGCGCCGGTGAGACGCTCGAATCTCGACGGGACCGGCTGGAGCAGAAACTCCAGGGCGTTGATCCCTCGAATGCCGGACAACTGCACGCGGATGTCCGCCTCGCTCGGGACATGGCGATAGCCAAAGACGGCCACATCGTGCCCCAGCAGGGCCTGCCCCGCGGCGAGCGATGCGCAGGCCGTTGTCGGACCGCCGGAGGCTGGGTTCAGCGAATTGATGACATGCAGAATCCGCATCGCTGAACTTCTCGATCGTCTTTTGTTCTGTATGAGGGGCATGAAGATCCGCCGATGGTACGTTCGTCGTGCATCATCGGCCCATTGCTGGCATTCCGAGAGCCGGAATCGGGTCAAAACCCCAGACCGTCGCGATGTTCTGCCTTCGCTTCGGGTCAGCGAGCCCGGGGAGCGGTGCCAATCGGGTCCGCGGCGTACATCGCGTGGAATTTGGCGCGAATCTCATCAGGTTCGACGAACTTCATCACCCATTCGCGACCCTTCGCCCCAGCCGCGACTCGGGCGGGCTCGCTGGCAAAGTACTCGCGCGCGGTGGCGGCGATCTGGGCAGGCTCGCCATCGGTGATCTTTGCCGCCCCGGAGGCCTGAAGTTCTTGCCAGATCTTGACACCATTCGTCGTGATGATCGGGGTGCCGGTGGCCAATGCCTCCAGAAGCACCATGCCCTGATTCTCGTGGTAACTGGGCAGCACCATCGCAGCAGATGACTGAAGGAGCGATAACTTCAGACTGCCCGAGGCGGGGCCGGTCATCAGCACGCGGTCGCGGATTCCGAGTTCATCGATGAGTTTTCGGAGTTCCTGGATGTACGACTCGTCGCCGGGGCCGGTCAGAACGACCAGCAGATCGGCTCCTTCGGCGATGAGCGCCGCCGCGGCACGCAGCAGACGCTCGATGCCCTTGATCGGGTGCAATCGGCCAAGGAACATGAGCCGGTGAGCCGCGGCGGCGATCTGCGGGAAACGCGAGAGGGCCTCTGCTGGGCCGGGAAGGTTCGCAAAGCCGCGGGCATCGATGGGGAATGGGATGACCACGCCCTTGCGCGGGTCAAAGTGTGCCTGAGACTGCTCGAGCTCGAGTCGAGCCGTGAGGTGGATGCGGTGAGCGCCGCGGAGCATGGCCTTGCCGAGGAACCACATGTGCAGGCGCTTTTTCCAGGCGCGGTGGTTCATGCAATCGGTGTCGAGCATCCCGTGGGGAGAGACGAAGTACGGCACGCCGATGTCGCGGGCGATGGTGGCGATCTGGGCGTTGCAGAGCTCCCACATGCCGTGGAGATGCACGGCGTGCGCGGGCTCGATGAGTTCACGAATGACCCGGAGCTGACGCGGGCGGAGGAGCTGGTTGCGGACGGCCAAAGGGCCCAGGTCAACGACGGTCGGATGCTCGGAATGGCGGCCGTCCCAGTTGGGCGGAGCGTCGGCGGGGTCGTTGGTCCAGATGGTCACGTCGTGGCCGGCGTCGGACAGGAGCTGGCAGAGATCCAGCGCGGCGCGCACGGGGCCGCCTCGGTCGAGCCGCAGGGTCGGGATGACGTGAACGATCCGCACAGGGGATCAAACTTAGGCACGCGATCGGGTGAACTGCCGCTGGGCGGAGCGCGGCGAGTCCCGGATACGCCGGATCAAGCCGAGCAGAGACTGAGTCCGAACTACGATATTTAACAGAACGGTGCTTGACGAATGACCGACATATGGTAAGCTAACAGTGTTCACTGGACAACGGGTGAAAAGTCGGTCGTTCGGGTGGGCCTGAGGAGCAGCCAGTGGGATCAGTCGATCGGCGAGCGCGGGAGAAGGCTGAGCTGCAGGAGAAGATCCTGGCCGCGGCACGCGAGCTGTTCATCCGAGAGGGGCATGAGGCGGTGAGCATGCGGAAGATCGCCGAGGCGATCGAGTACACGCCGCCGGCGATCTACACGCACTTCCGGGACAAGGCGGACCTGATCCGCGCTCTGTGCAGGCAGGACTTCGGCGCGTTGAGCGATGCGATCCTGCGAGTGAGCAAGGTGCAGGATCCGGTGCACCGGATCATCAAGATCGGGCAGGCGTACATCCGCTTTGCGGTGGAGCACCCGCACCATTACAAGTTCATGTTCATGACGCAGCACCCTGCGGATGTCGAGCCCGACCCGGAGTCGATGGCGGAGAAGGACGACCCGGAGCGAAACGGCTACGCGGCGCTTCGCAAAGCGATCAGCGACGCGATGGCGGCCGGGCACATGGCCGCGGAGCACAAGGACGCAGAACTGGTTGCACAGGTCTTCTGGGCGATGGTGCACGGGATCGCGAGCCTTGAAATCGCCATGGGCAAGGATGACTGGATCGACTGGCGGAGCCTGGACAATCGTGCGCGGCTCGCGTGCGAATCGGTGCTCGTGGGGGTTCTCTCGGCCAAGGCCGCCGAGAGCTTCAGGAACAGCAAGGAGCGGCAGTCATGATTCGTGTTGCGTTGCAGATGCTCGTGGGCGACAGGCTCAAGTATCTCGGCTTGATCGTCGGCATCGCCTTCGCGTCTTTGCTGATCAGCCAGCAGGCGTCCATTCTCGTCGGGCTGGCGCACCAGACCGGCTCGTTCGTTCGCGACACTTCGCACGCCGACCTGTGGGTCATGGACAGCGAGGTCCGCTTCAGCCAGGACAGCCTGTCGCTCTCGGACAACACGCTGCTGCGCGTCCGCGGCATCGAGGGAGTTCAGTGGGCTGTGCCCCTGTATCAGGGCTTCCTCAAGGCCAAACTCCCGGACGGCACGCGCATGACCGCGATCGTCATCGGGCTCGATGACGCGACCCTCATCGGCGGCCCGCCGGAAATGGTGCAAGGTTCGCTCGCGGATCTGCGGCAGGACAAGGCGGTCATCGTCGATTACAACGCGCTCGAGTCCAAGTTCATGATGAAGCGCAGCGGGGGCCGGCCGATTCGGGTCGGCGACAACCTCTCGATCAACGATCAGGACGCTCGCCTTGTCGGCACGTACCGCGCCAGCCAGTCGTTCTTCTGGGAGCCGGTGATCTACACGACCTATTCGCGGGCGCTGCAGTACGCACCCCGCGAACGAAAACTCATGACCTATGTTATGGTCAAGCTCAAGCCCGATGCGGACGTGGCCAAGGTCGCGGCGAGCATCGAGGCCGCGACCGGGCTCAAGGCCAGAACCAATGACGAGTTCATCGCACTGACTCGTGATTACATCCTCAAGGAAACGGGCATCCTGATCAACTTCGGGCTCGCCGTGGGGCTGGGGTTCATCGTCGGGACGCTCATCGCCGGGCAGATGCTCTACAACTTCACGCTGGACAATCTGCGTCACTACGGGGCTCTCAAGGCCATGGGCGCTGGCAACGGCACGCTCGTGATCATGAACCTGATCCAGGCACTGACGGTCGGCGTTCTCGGCTACGGAATCGGGCTCGGGCTGGGCAGTCTGCTCGGCCAGCTCGTCGCGAGCGCGGGGCTGGCGTTCAGAATGCCGTGGCAGGTCCCGGTGCTCTGCGGCGTGGCGATCCTGATCATCTGTCTGATCGCCAGCGCGCTGAGTATCACCCGTGTGCTCAAGCTCGAGCCGGCGATCGTCTTCAAAGGCGGTTGATCGCCGCGGGTCGCAACCACAATCGACTTCAGGCCCAATGAACTGACACCATCACGATTCGCTCAACGGAGATGATCATGTCCCCCGCCACCGCCCTCAAGTCGCCCGCGAACGCCGCATCGGGCGATACCGCCAGCAACGGCATCGCGATCGATTGCAAGGGCGTGACCAAGCATTACGGATCGGGTTCGTCCCGCGTGACCGCGCTCCGCGGCATCGATCTTGACGTTCGCTTCGGCGAACTGATGATGCTCGTCGGTCCGTCTGGCTGCGGCAAGACCACGCTCATCTCCGTGATCGCCGGCATTCTCGATCGCGATGAGGGCCAGTGCAAGGTCTTCGGCGTGGACTTCAACACCATGTCCGCCGGGCAGAAGACCAGTTTCCGCGGCGCCAATGTCGGCTTTGTGTTCCAGGCCTTCAACCTGCTGCCGACGCTGACCGCGGAGGAGAACGCCGCGATCCCGCTGATGATCCTCGGCGAGAGCCGCGGCTCGGCGATCAAGCGCTCTCGCGACATGCTCGCTCGCGTCGGGCTGGGCGATCGTGGGCGCTCGCTGCCGTCGCAGTTGTCGGGCGGTCAGCAGCAGCGTGTGGCGATCGCGCGGGCCCTGGTTCACAACCCGCGTCTGATCGTCTGCGATGAGCCGACCAGCGCACTGGACCATGAGACGGGGCACAAGGTCATGGAACTGATGCGCGAGATCGCCGTGGGTCCGGATCGGACTCTGGTGATCGTGACGCACGATGCCCGGATCTTTGAGTTCGCCGACCGGATCGCCAAACTCGACGACGGAATGGTGCAGTCGATCAGCAACGGCAAGAACGTGACGAGCAACGCGGCCAAGTAATCGCCGCGGCAGCATTCAGCATTCAGCATTGATTCAAGGAGCAACCGATGATTCGCAAGTATCTGATTCCGATTCTGGCCGTCGCGGGGCTCGCGTTCGCGATTCACACCGTCCGGAGCGAGGCGGCACCCCGTCCGGCGTCAACACCGGTGGCCGAGCCTGCTCGATCGCCCTTCGGCGACAGCGTCGCGGGATCGGGGATCATCGAGGCGAGCACGCAGAACATCGCCATCGGCACGCACGTCGCGGGCGTTGTCACGGAGGTGTTCGTCAAGCCCGGCGCACGGGTGACCTCGGGCGACCCGCTGTTCAAGGTCGATGACCGTTCGCTGCAGGCGCAGCGCTCGGTGGCCGTCTCCAAAGTCGCGGTGGCCGAGCAGACGCTCGCGCGGCTACGGGCGCAGCCCCGCAAGGAGGATGTGCCCCCGGCCGAGGCGCGGCTGCGTGCAGCCAGGGCCGACCTGAGCGAGGCTCGCGAGCAGCTTGAGATGCTCGAGGCGGTGCAGGACCAGCGCGCGGTCGTACGCGAAGACCTGGTCCGTCGCCGCTCCGCGGTCGCGCACGCGGAAGCTCGCGTCGCGGAGACCGAGGCCCAGTTGACGCTGCTCAAGGCCGGCGCGTGGGCGCCGGAGATCGCCATCGCCGAGGCGCAAGTGGCCCAGGCCCGCGATGAGGTCTGCCAGATCGAGGTCGAAATCGAGCGGCTGACGGTCCGCGCCAAGGTTGATGCGGATGTGCTTCAGGTCAACGTCCGCGTGGGCGAGTTTGCGCAGGTCGGTCCTCTGACTCAGCCGCTGATCGTGCTGGGCGAGACGCGGACGCTCTGGGTCCGCTGCGACATCGACGAGAACGACGCGTGGCGGATCGTTCCCGGCGCCAAGGCTCAGGTATCGCTCCGCGGCAACCCCACCATCAAGACCGACAACGTCTCGTTCGTCCGTATCGAGCCGTACGTGATCCCCAAGCGCTCCCTCACCGGCGAGAGCACCGAGCGGGTGGACACCCGCGTGCTGCAGGTGGTCTACGCCTTCCCACGCGAGGCGCTCAACGCGTACGTGGGCCAGCAGGTGGATGTCCGCATCGAGGCCGGTGACGCGTCGCGAGCCGGGACTCAAGCGGTCATCGCCAACTGATCCTCCGGCGGCATGATCCCGCCGCGACCGGCGAGTGGTACGCTTGCCGCGACGTTGTTCTTCGGTGCTTGTCCGCAGATTGCTCCCGACGGGCGCATTGCCCGCGGCGACTCGAGAAAGGTATGACCCATGTCGGTTCTGAACGCTCGCAAATCAATCGCCGCGAAGGCTCGCTTCGGGGTGACGGCGTCGATGCTGCTGGCCATGGCGGGCCTGCAGGCGTGCACCGTCGGGCCGGACTATGTCCGTCCGGAGATCGTCACGCCGACGGTCTGGTCGGGCGAACTGGCCTCGGGCCTCGAGGCCACGCCGACGGACCTCGGCGCGTGGTGGAGCAGGCTCGGCGATGCGACGCTCGACGGGCTGATTCAGCGAGCGGTCGCCTCGAATCTGGACCTGCGCCAGGCGCAGGCCCGCGTGCGCGAGTCGCGTGCGGCGCTCGGTGTGGCGCGGTCCGACGAGTTGCCGTCGGTCGATGCGAATGGCTCATACACCCGCCAGCGCAACAGCGAAACGACACGACAGGGCGGATTTTCCGGCCGCGATACCGGCGAGGGCTACGACCTATACAGCACGGGCTTTGACGCGGGCTGGGAGATCGACATCTTCGGTCGCGTCCGCCGCAACGTCGAGGCGGCCAGCGCGGATCTGGACTCGGCGGTTGAGGCCCGGCGCGATGTTCTGGTCACGCTGGTGGCCGAGGTGGCGCGGAACTACGTCGAGCTTCGTGCGCTGCAACGCCGGCTGGATATCGCCCAGCAGAACCTGCGTTCGCAGGAGGACACGCTCACGCTCGTGCGCTCGCGCTTTGAGGCGGGGCTGACCAACGAACTGGACGTGGCCCGGGCTCGCACGAACGTCGAGACGACCCGCTCGCAGATCCCGACGCTGGTGGCCGGTGCCCGCCGGACGATCTTCCGTCTGAGCGTGCTGCTGGGCTCCGCGCCCGGCGCTCTGGCCCAGGAACTGGAGACGCCCGGCGCGATCCCGAGCGTGAGCGGCGCGATCCCCGTCGGCGTGCCCGGCGATGTAATCCGCCGGCGCGCGGACGTGCGGCGTGCCGAGCGTTCGCTCGCGGCGGCCACCGCCCGCATCGGCGTCGCGACCGCGGACCTGTACCCGCGCTTCCGCATCTCCGGCAACCTCGGCTTCCAGTCCGGCCAGTTCGGACAGTTCTTCAACGGCGACAGTTTCGCATGGGGCATCGGGCCCTCATTCACATGGGCGGTGTTCGAGGCCGGCCGCATCCGCGGGACCATCGCGGCACAGGATGCGCGGACCGAGGCCGCGATGATCGCCTATGAGGCCAGCGTTCTGCGTGCCATGGAAGAGGTCGAGGGGGCGATGGTCTCGTTCGCCCAGGAGCACAACCGGCGAGCATCGCTCGTCGTCGCGGCCGAGGCGGCCCAGCGGGCGGTCACGCTCTCTCAGGAGCTGTACTCCCGCGGCCTGACGGACTTCCAGAACGTCCTCGATGCGCAGCGGAACCTCTTCTCGCTCCAGGACGATGTCGTCCAGAGCGAGCGCACCCTGGGCACCGAGTTCATCGCGATGTACAAGGCGCTGGGCGGCGGCTGGGAAACGTTCGAACCGACGGCGGACCAGCCCACGTCCGCCGACGGCAACGGCGCTCCCCCCGGCGACGCGCCGAAGCCGAATGCATCGGCAACGCCGGCCGGTGCGACCGCCGCGACAGCGAGCGGCGCGTCATCACCAGCGTCCGATCGCGGCGCATCGTCTCAGCGGACGGTGTTCCCGCCGGCATCGGCGATGGTTCCCTGATCGGGATTCGGTGCGGAGATCGGGGTACCGGCGTGGATCGCCTTGCTCGGCTCTGCGTGGCGCGGGCCGATGAGGCCGAGGCGGGCTGCGCCGAGCAGACCCATGCTCAGGTTCGCAACCGCATCAACCGCCGAAACGATGAGGATCACCGGGAGCAACTCCGCGCCGAGCACGAACGATGAGCCGGCCTCTCGTACGCCGGCGACGCCCGTCGGCGCTGCGCCCTGAATGAAGAAGTACGTTGCGCCGGCCAGCACGCTCTGCTCGACGCTCATCTCCACCCCCGCGAACTTCGCGGCGAAGTAGAACCGAGCGGCCGCGAGGGCCAGATCGATCGATCGCAGCGCGATCACCCGCGCCACGACGCCCGGATCCCCAGCCATGCGCGTCGCACTGTGAAGCCGAAGGAACGACTGCGAGCGGACAAAGCGGCCGACCAGCGGCACGCGCGTCGCGTCGGACCATCGCAGGATCATGGCCAGGCCGGCGTCGCCCGAGAGCAGTCGCGCCATGCCGCAGGCCAGCGCGGCCAGCGCGATCGTGCCGCCGACGGTGGTGATCCACCAGAGCGTGTCCATCTCGCCGCGCCAGAGGCTGGCGACGACCGGCGGCGCGAGGCTGACGAGGATGAGCCCCGCGGTGGCGGCCATCCACGCGCCGATGGTCAGCAGAGGCACACCGTCGCGCGTGCGGTGATGCAGGACGCGGAAGATGAGGCTGGCCTTGAAAGGCAGGTATGACAGGGCGGAGCAGACTCCATTGACCGCGATGCACTCGATCATCGACAGGCGGCGGACCGGGCGGAGAACACTGCGAAAGACCATGCCCGCAAGCGCGATGGTGGCGGCGCTGACGAGCACGAGCATAGCCACCTGCCACCATGGGACCTGCGCCAGTCGCTCGAAGGACTCCCGGAGCTTCGGGTCGCTCCAGACGAGCCATATGCAATAGCCCAGAAGCCCGAGGCTGATGATGAACCCGACGATCTGCACAAGGCGCGACAGCACGCCGCGTTGCGGGATCAGCACGCCGGAGGCGTCGACATCGGGACTCTGCGCGGGCGCGGGGCCCTGGTCGGTCACGTGAGGTCTCCGGATGCGCGGACGCCGGGTGCGGGGGGTGAGGCGGGAGGTGCGGGCAGCATTGGGCGTGCCGGCGGTACGGGCGTGTCATCCAGTCGGATGAGCATCACGCCGAGATCGTCCCATCGTCGGACGACGTCGTTCAGGTCCGCGAGGTCCTTGATCACCAGGGCTGTGACGCGGGGGTCATACCAGCCCGAGCGTTGCAGCCTATCGATCTCGCCGGCATTGATGAGGATCCAGCGCACGCCGCGGGCTTGGAGCATCGGTCCCCAGGCCTCGGGCTGGTTGGGGCGCTCGCCGATGACCTCGCCCAGCGGCGAACGGTCCCACGTTGTGTGCCAGAGAATGTGACGCGGGGCGCGGGTGAAGTAGTACGGCCGACTCTCGCCCAGAAGGTACACGGTTTCATCCGGCGGCACGAAGATGTTGACGAACTCGAACGGCTGCAGGCCCGCGGCGAACTCATCGCGTTCGTCATCGGTCATGCCGACCATGCGCGCACGGGCCGCTTCGCCCGACAGAAAGCCGCCGCCCAGCACGAGCATGCTGGCCGGTCGGCCCTTGCCCTCACGCATAAAGAGATTGAGTGTCCACGCGGACAACGCGGCGATCGCGGCGCTGAGGGCGATGATCGCCAGGCGCGCGGGCGAACCCATGCGTCCGGCCAGCAGCCGGTCCAACGCGGCGCTGGCACCCAGCCCGGCCAGAACCGCGCCCGGAACCAGCGCCGGGAGCAGGAACCGCGCCTGCGCGTGCGTGAAGAAGATCCACGCCACCAGCATGAGCCCGAGCGAGGCGAGCATCAGCAGCGTTGCGCGGCGGGCCGGGCAAATCAGAGCAAGCATGCCGGCCAGCAGTGAAAGCGGGAAGAACACGAGCCACTGCGGGTGAAAGAGCCCCCGGGGTGTGTTGGGCTCGCCGGGGGTCGCGGCGACCTCCCAAAGCAGGCGGAGCGCCTCTCGCGGACCGCCGGCGACGGAGTGGCCTGCCGCGAACCGCGCTGCCTGCTCGCTGGTCCAGTGGCCGGAGCCGAACAGCCCGGTCGCGAACGGGAAGATCGGGTTGCCCGTCGCCAGCGCGCAGCGGATGAGCACCGGCCCGAGCGCAAGCAGCGACGCGATCCCCGCGACGACCGCGACGGGGAGCCAGCGACGCATCGGAACCAGCACCGCACCCGCCAGCGCGATCGTCGGAACGCAGAAGAGCGCGGCGGTGGGCTTGCACGCGCAGGCCGCGCCGGTGAGGAGACCGGCGAGGATGGCCAGACGCACCGAGTGGCTTGTCGAGACCGGCGTTCGGAACTCCATCAGCAGCAGGAGCGTGCCGATGAACATGAGGTTCACCGCGTGTTCGTTGTACGCCAGCGACGCGGTGACGATGCTCCACGGTGCCGCGAGATACGCGCTGGCCGCGAGCGAGGCCCCCATCGCCGCGACGCGCTGGGCGCGATAATCGCCCGCCGCGCTCGGCGGGAGGAGCACGCCCCAGACCAGCCGCGCGACCAGGCCCGCGGTCAGAATCGCCATCCCCGCGTGCAGAAACTGGCACGTGATGCCGCCGAGCCCCTCGCCGGCGACGAGCCCCACGGGCAGGCCCTGCGCGTTGCTCAGTCCGCCCCCGAGCACCGCGGCGACGACCAGGAACAGCGACTGCACAAAGCCGCCCATAGGCAGGAACGAATAGACATTGTTCAGTTCACCCGCCATCGGCCCCTGCTGCACCCACTGCTGAGGCAGCGCCAGGTGGTACGACATCGCATCGAACGCGCCGAATTCGCTCGACCACAGTGCGCCCGGAGGGCTCGCCGACGCGACCATCAGCACCGCCAGCGCCGGCGCCGCGAGCAGCACTGGCCATCGCGCGCTGGGCAGCGGCGGCCGCGTCCGCACCGCTCGCACAGCACGAAGAAGAAGCCCCAGCGCGCCGACGCTCAGCAGCGCGAGGGCGACGATCTGGCCCTTCGGGCCGGAGAGCAGGCCGAACTGGCCGAGGACGTGCGCACAGAGCATGAGCAGCGCGGGGCCGAGGGCCACATCGAGCCAGCCCGGCAGGATGCGTTGACGATCGATCAGTTCGCGCAGCAATCCGCTGAGCCCGAAAGACGCCAGCAGAATCGCGCCGGCCAAGCCGCCGGCGGAGAGGAGTTTCTCGATCAGGGCGATCGGACCCAGAATCCAGGTGGGCGCGGAGTGCCCGCCGATCGCGGTCATGACGATTGCGAGAATGAAACTGAGAGTCAGTGTCGCGATTGTCCACATGTGGCGACGCGCGCGTACCCCTAAAGGCGGGAGATCAGGAGGGCGATGTCCCTGAGTAGGCACCGCGTTCACTTGCCCGGATTGCGGTAAACTGGAGAATGTCACTGGGTTCTCCTGATTCATATCTCGGAAAACACTCGATTGCGGGTAGTCTTCAGCAATGAGTGCTCCGTTCAACAACCCGAATGCAGATGCGTACGCGAATCCAGACGGCCTGCGGCACAATGGAATGTACGCCCACGCGGGCGCAGCGGCGCAGCCGGCGGATGTGGTCTCGTCGATACCGGGGCGGCCGGGAGAGGGTCATCGCGGGCTCGATGCGTCGGCGATGGCGCCCGCGTGCGCGATCTTCCGCCAGAAGCTGCGTCAGCTCGGGCTGAAGTACACGCCCGAGCGTGCGCGGATTCTGGATGCTGTGCTGGCGGTAAGCCGTCCCTTCCAGGCGGATGAACTGCTGACGATGCTCAACTCGCCGCGGTCGCACGCCGCGCCGGGCGGCGCGGAGCGTGTGAGCAAGGCGACGGTGTACCGGACGCTGAAGCTCATGACCGAAGCCGGCCTGCTGGCCCGGGAACTGCTTGATGCCGATCAGGCGCACTATCGCCTGGCGCTGGGCAAGCGTTCGAGCGGGCTGCTGTACCGAACGGACACGAACGAAGTCGACGAGGTCGATTTGCCCGAACTGGCCCAGATCCGTGATCGGCTCTGCCGAAGCCGGGGGCTGGAGCCGAGCAATCACCGGTTCGTGATCTACGCCACGTCGGCGAGCGATCGTCCGCACCTGCGTACGACCTGATCATCGGCTGGATGGCCCGGTGCGCCGGGCCCGGCCGCTCGCGTGCTCAATCTGTTGCCGGCGAAGGTGCCGCCGCGGGCCGATCGGGCTCGGCGGCGATGCCCACGCGCGGGATGCCGAGCTTCTGCACGCCCTCGTGCACGCGGACGACATCGCGGTACGCCACGCCGACGCCGGGACGCACGAGCACCTCGACCTGCTGCGCGATCACGGCCGGGTCGAGCCCGCGAACCACATCACTCAGCGAGGCGAGGATCAGATCGATCTCACGCGCCGGCTCGTCGTTGAGCCTGGCAAGCGTGCGGCCTTCGACGACCTCGATCGCGATGGTCAGGCGGATCGTGCTCAGGCTCGCAGGCGCGGTGGGCGGCGTCTTTGGCGGCTCGCCGCCGGCGTTGCCCGCCTGCTGCTCGGGCGGGCGGGCGATGAGGGCCTTGAGGAACCACTCCGGCCCGACGAACGCCGCGCTGGCCATGAAGAAGACCAGGATCACCATGACCACATCGACCATCGGCGTCATGTTCGGGCCGAAGTGCATGCTCGACCGATCGAGCGCGCCGCGGCGACGAAGTCGCCGGCGCGATCGCGGCGCAGGCTGATCCGATTCACTGTGCGATGGCCCGCTCATGGCGCTCGCTCCGTGGCCAGACGCACGCCGATGATCCCGGCGCGCGAACACGCCGCGAGCACCGGAGCGACGGCCTCGAAGGGCAAGTCGCGATGCGCGCGGAGCGTCACCGGTGCATCGGTTCCGCCGGCCCGCAGCGCGGCCTCGAGCTCAGCACCGGTGCGGAGGAGCTGCTGCTCCAGCCGGACCTCGACGCCGCCGAATGCGCCGCGGGCCGATGACTCGCTTCCGGGCGTGACGGTGATCGTTCGACCGGGCTGCTGTGTGGTCGTTCCGATGCCCGACTGGGGCAGTCGCAGGCGTGCGTCCGCATCGGTCGCGAGCTTGCCGACGATCAGAAAGAAAATGATCATGACCATCACCACGTCGATGAGCGGCGTGACGTTCACGGCCTCGAAGACCGGCTGTCCCGGGTTGACGGTGCTGCGGCGTCGCATGGAGAGGGATGATCCCGGTGCGGGAACGGGGTCGTCAGAAGGGTTTGTCCGACTCGGGCTTGTCGGTCGTTGGCAGGCGTTCGACCAGATCGCTGGCGATCGACAGCGCCTCGTTGCAGAGGCGGTCGATGATCGGGCGGTAGAAGCCGAAGGCGGTCAGCGCAGGCAACGCCAGCAGCAGGCCCAGCATGGTGTGAAAGAGGGCCTTGGCAATGCCGGTGGAGAGGTTGGCGGGGCTGGCCTGGCCGCCGGCGGAGCCGAGTTCGGCAAAGGCGATGATCATGCCGTAGACCGTGCCCGCCAGGCCGAGCAGGGGGCCGAGGTTGCCCAGCACGTTCAGGGGCTCGATCTTTCGGAACCATTGCGCACAGCGTTCGCTCGCGGCGATTTCGGCGGCGTCGCGCATCGCGGCGCGGTCGCGCTGGCCGCTCGGCCCCATCGGCACGCTCAGCGCGGCGGCGACGGCCGCGGCGATGAGCGAGCCGTCTTCGCGGGCGAAGTTCCGCAGTTCGTCAACCCGATCGCCACTCATCAGGCGGCGCATCTCATCGAGGCTGCGCTGCGGAATGATCGTCGCCCTGCGGATCTCGATCATGCACCGCACGATCACCGCGACGGCGACGACGCTGCCGACCAGCAGCAGGATCGTGAAAACGTCAAAGGACTGCGTGAACAGGTCCCAGACTCGGATGCCGCCGGACGGCGGCGCGGCGGACGCCGAGGCGGGCGTGGACTGTGCGATCACGGTGGCGAGCAACATCGACATAGGGCCGATGGTACGGAGGCCAAGCGGGGCCGGAATTCGGATCGCTCATGGCCGCGTGACTCGGGCGCGGCGTTGCCGACCGACAATGTCACCCCTCAAGCGACTTCAGAATGATCGGGGCATCGGCCCGCGGCAGCGGATCAGGCGCGATCTGCGTCGTCATCTTCATCCATGTCCGGCCTGCCGCCGATGGCGTAGCGACCGGTGATCCACGCGCCAAGGTCCGCCATGCGGCAGCGCTGAGAGCAGAACGGGCTTATCGCGTCGGCATCGGGCGTGCGTCGCGTCGAGCCGCAGACGGGACACGGGGTCGCCTGCCCCTCACCCCCCTCACCCCCCACACCCCCCACACCCGGCCCGGCATCCGGGTCCGCGAACTGCGCCAACAGGTGCCAGCCATCGCGTTCGGCCCAGAGTTCCGGAGCGATCAACCGGAACCGTCGCTCATCGACACCGGTCGGCTCGATGGCCAGCCGCGCGTGGATCGTCCCCGGCGGCAGGAACGGCGCGAGGCGATCGGTCCACTCGCAAATCACGATCGCGTCCCCGTCGATGCACGAGTCGATGCCCGCGCTGTGAACATCCTCGCTGCCGCTGAGGCGATAGGCGTCGATGTGCACCAGCGGCGGAACACTTGGGCGATGAGCGGGGGCGCGGTACTCCTGCGCGATGGTGTAGGTCGGGCTGCTGACCTGGCGCACATCCATGCCCAGGCCATCGGCGATGCCGCGGACAAGGTGCGTCTTGCCCGCGCCCATAGGCCCATCGAGCCCAATGACATCGCCCGGACGGATCACGCGCGCGAGGGTCTGGCCCAGCGCGTGCGTGGCCTCCGGGCTAGTCGTCAGCAGATGGATCGCGCAGAGCATGGTCGAATCATTGCACGCAAGGCCCGCATGCAGCACGAGCACGCGGCGCTGTCGGGTCAGACCGTCGCCCGGCGGCGACGGGTCGCGACAAGCCCGAGCGCCAGCATCGCGGCCGAGGTGCCCGGCCCCGGGATCATCTGCTGGGCGATGACCTCGTAGCCGGCGACGTTGGGGTGGATGTTGACGCCCAGCGGAGCATCATCGGCGATGTGCGAGAGTTCCGCCTCGCGTCCGGCGAACGCTGGGGCGATGTTGATGAAGCGCGCGCCGGCCTGCTGCGCGACAAGGTTCAGAACGCCGTTGAGCTGGGCGATCGCAAAGCCGGAGAACGGCGTGGCGGGCGAGGACGGAAAGCCCGGGAACGGATCGAAGTAGCCCAGCACGAGGATGTCCGCCGCGGCGGTCTGCGGGCGAGATCGCAGGTCGCCGAGGATCGTCAGCAGGCTGTTGGTGACGTTGTTCATGGCCCCGAGGATTCTCCCGAAGCGCTCGCTGTCGGTGATGGTCGCAAAGTCCGGCGCGGTCGCGACGGAGATCAGGTCGCCGCCGCCGAGAGAGATGCTGATGGAGCGAATGGGGCTGGTCGCATCGGTGATGGCCTGCGTCAGGCGCGCCGACTGCGAGATGTCGGCGGTATAGGTGGGGTTGAGCGCACGGGGCACGGAGGTGTTGAAGAACGACTGGGAGTTCTCGCCGCTGAGCCCGACGTTGACAACCGTCGGGCGGATCCCGGCGTTGATCGGCAGGGTCGCGAGGTGGTCGGCGTAGCGCGACGCATAGCCGCGGTCCCCGTTGCTGGAGACGGTGCCGCTGGCGAAGGTGGTGTAGCCCCAGGCGTACGAATCACCGATGGCAATGTACGTGCTCGCCGAAGCGCGGGCGCTGTCGGCAAGTTGCGGCGCGAGCATCGCGCCCGCGGCGGAGAGAACCATCATCAGGGAACGACCGACGGGCAACGCACGAATCATGCGGATCTCCTTCTTCCTTCGTTTTTGCGCCCGGGGATGCTGGCCCGGAAGGCTGAGGGCATTCCGGGGGCAAAGGCGCGGACGAACTCATTCCCGAACCGAGCCGGCGCGGGGGCTCAAAGCGTACATCACGAATCGGCCCGCGGCGAGCCGCGCAGCACGGACGGCAGCAGATTTTCAGGGGTGTTCTGCAGGCAGATCGCCCGGCACCACCGCTCGACGGCCCGGGGGCCGACGGCGCTGCTCGCCGGGGCGTTGGTCGCCGGAAACGGCCCGGAGTGGACCATGCCCGGCGCAACCCGCACGCCCGTGGGCGGTGAGTTGAACGCCACGCGGCCGGCGATGCCCGCAAGTTCTCGGGCGACGGGCACACCCACGCCGCCGGCGGCCAGGTCGTCCGCATCGGCGTACAGACTCGCAACGAGCAGGCCCGGGGCGTGAATCTCGGGCTCGCCGCGGAGCACGCGGCGGAGGTCGGTGATGGCGCGCTCCGCATCACGGCCCGGCATGTCGGCGGGGATGTGCGCCGCGAGCGTCAGCGGTCCGAAGACCTCATCAAAAACCGCGGGGCCGCCGGTCGCGAGCGTGTCGGGGTCGGTCCGGATGATCGCCGCGGGCGTTGTGGTGGCCGTTGCGCTCGGCGTGATGGTGAAGTCCAGGTGCCCGCCCGTGCGCTCGCCGAGCCGCCGCAGTTCTTCCATGCGCGCCAGGTAGGTTTCGTGGACCCGTCGCGAGAGCATGCGGCGCGGTTCGGCGTCGGTGATCGCCGCGCGGATCGGCGCGGCGATGCGCTCGAAGTCCTCCTCATCGCCGAGCACCAGCAGCACGCCCATGCACGTGCACTGCTGGCCCCAGCGGAGCAGGAGCGAGCGCGCCAGTTCCTGCCCGATCGCATCGCCGCGGGAACGCGCCGCGTTCGGACAGACCACGACCACGTTGCGGCTGCCCATTTCGGCGAAGACGGGGATCGGCCCGGTGGACCGCTCGCGCGCCAGAGCATCGAGCGCCAGCCCGCCGGCGCGCGAGCCCGTGAACCCGACGGCGGCAACCCGCGGGTGCTGCACCAGCGCGCGGGCGATGCTCAAGTCGTGTTCATCCTCGTTGGCCACGTACTGCAGCATGTCGGCGGGCAGGCCCGCATCGATGAACGCGGCGCGGGCCAGACGGGCCAGCAGGCGGCCGGTCCGCGGCTGGGCGGGGTGCTCCTTGATGATGACCGGACAGCCGGCGCACAGGGCAGAGGCCGTGTCGCCGCCGAGAGTGCCGTACGCCAGCGGGAAGTTGCTCGCGCCGAAGACCACGACCGGCCCGAGCGGCACGAGCATGGCGCGGACATCGTGCGGCGGGCCGATGACCGGAAGATCCGCGGCGCGGCTGATCGCCGGGCGGCACCACGACCCGCCGCGGGCCAGATCGGCGAACGTCGACAGTGTGGCGACCATGCGGTCGAACTCCGGCGCGAGCTCATCGATGCCCAGCGCCGACTCCCGGCTCGCGACGGCCAGGACCTCATCGCGCACGCCGCGGGCGCTCAGGCCCGCGATGATCGCGCTCAGCGCCGCGTGACCATCCTCCGGCGGCAGGCCCGCAACGAGGCGGGCGCGGATTGACCCGGCAAACAGCGCCCACGCCGCGTCGCACGCGGCAGCGGGCGCCGACAGGTCGCCAGCCCGGCCGCTCGCCCGGCCGCTCGCGGTCCCCGCCGTCGACTCATCGCCATGCCGCCCGGGCGTGCGTTCGCTCATGAGGCGAACGTACGCCGGCACCCCGCGTCGGGGGAGTGCGGCACAGGCCCCGTCGAGCGGGGCTAGGTCCTGTCTGACGGATCGTTTGTACGGCGCGGGTTAGGTTGCGCTTTCGTGAAGCAGTCGTCACACTGTGGCTTCCGGCAAGGAGGCCAGCGATGGGCGCGACAGGACGCAAGCAGGGACGGGGCGATCTCTCCGA
>JAJTHN010000071.1 GCA_021297895.1 Phycisphaeraceae bacterium
AGGGCGAGACGACCACCGCCGTCGAACGAATCGAGGCCGGCACGAGCAAGGTCAACACCGGCGTCGAACTGGCGGGCAACGCCGGAGTGGCTCTGGAGAAGATCGTCGCCGGCAGCACCACGCTGCAGTCGATGGTCCAGTCCATCGCCGCCGCCGCCGAGCAGCAGTCCGCTGCGGGCGAGCAGATCTCCCGGAGCGTCGAGACCATCAACGCCGTCACACGCGAGAGCACCGAGGGTGCCGAGCAGTCTGCTAAGGCCGCAGCGCAGCTCTCCACGCAGGCCGAGGTCCTCGGCAAACTCGTCGGAAAGTTCAAGATCTAAACCGCGACGAACCCTGCACAAGTCAAAAAGGCCCGGGACGATCAGTCCCGGGCCCTTTTCATTTGATCCGGCTCCGACTCGACCAATCGCTCACACGCCGCACGGCGTGAAGAACCCCGCGAAGAACGCCGAGAAGTCGCCGTTGTCAACAACGCCATCGGGCCCGAAGCCCTCGATCCGCGTCGCGCCGTCGGTGTTGGCGATGTCCGCGGCGAAGATTGAGCTCAGGTCTCCCGCTCCCGCGTCGAAGAACGCCCCGAAGAACGCGGTAAAGTCGCCGTTGTCGACAACACCATCGGGCTGCGGGAATGGTGTCGTGTCGCCGTCGGTGCTGGCGATGTCCGCCGCGCTGCAGGGCGAGGTCGGGCAGCCCGATGATGGGCAGAACAGCGGGACGCGGAAGACGGCGGAGAGGGCCTGTCCACCGGCCGCGACCGGATCCGCAACGAACCACTGCACGAACAGCACCTGCCCCGGCGTGACCTGGGCCGTGGTGATCGGCCAATCGAGCGTGGCCGTTCCCGATGCCGGCACGATGATCGTCGGCAGGAACCGCTGCGGCACAATCCGCCCCGCAACCGGCGGCAACGTGGAGACGCCCAGCCGCGCCGATGCCCCCGCTCGCGCACCATCGAGCCCGATCCGGTAGTCGACGTTGCCGATCATCGGCGGCGACTGTGCGATCAGCCGAGGCACCGTGCCGCCGGTGCCCGCGACGCCGCCACCCTGGTTCGTCGCCTGATCTGCCGGGCGATTGGTGAACAGCGTCGGCCGATCAAACGGGAACGTCTGCGCCGCCACACGCGGGTCGCGCAGCGCGTTGGCGATGAAGTCTTGCACCTGCGCCCCGACCTGCGGCGGCAGCGCGATCTGGTTCATCAATGGGTCACGATTGACGCGAATCGGTGCGTTCGGCGGCACGCCGGCGGCACCGCCGTAGAAGCCCATCACCTGATTGAGGGCGTTGAACTGCCCGTTGTGCATGAAGGTGGCCTTGAGGCCGACATTCCGGAGCGAGGGGACCTTGAAACGCCCCGCGTCGCTCGCAAGCCCGGTGACACCCTGCCGCCCGTTGTCCTCCGCGTTGGGCCGCACACCGATGTTGCGGAACGAGTTGTCGGTGAACAACGGCGCGGTGTGGCACGTGTTGCACTGCGTGCCGCCCTGCCCGACGGTCTGGAACGCGTTCCATCCGGCGATCTGGTTCGCGGTCATCGCGGTGGTCTCGCCGGCCATGAACCGGTCCCATGGTGACTGATCGCTGATCAGCGTGCGCTGATACGTCGCGATCGCCATCGCGATCCGCGCCGGCGTGATCGCCTCATCGCCGAACGCGTCGCGGAACAGTTCGCCGTAACTCGGCCGGCTCGCCAGACGCGAAGCGACATCACCGGGCAGTGCCGTCGCCAAGGCCAGCGGAGTGACACGCTCGAGTTTGCCCGTGACCGTCGACCACTGGATCGCGTCGTGCGCCATCTCCACCGAACTCGCCGGCGGAGCTGCGGCCTGGCTCTCGAGTGCTGCGCCGGACGTGAGGACCACTTCGTTCGTCAGCGGATCGCGGAAGGTTCCGCTGGCGCGGCCATCCCAGAACAGCAGGGGCGCGTACGCCGCGTTGATCATGCTGTTGGCCGATCGCTCCGTGATCTGCGGATTGAGCGCGAAGATGGCGTCGCGCAGATAGTCGTTGTTCGCATCCGAGCGGATCGTTCCCGGTGAGCCGAGAATGTCATCGGGCGTGTTGAGAGCGCGATCGTCGCCGGGGTGTCGGGCGATCCGCGGATCGGTTCCCCCGTTGGCCGGCATGTGGCACGTGCCGCAGGAAACTGTGCCGCTGGTGGACATCTGCTCATCCCAGAACAGAATCTTGCCCAGAATGCGCTTCTGCTCCGTGATCGGGTTGCCCGGAGGCACGGGCACTGTCGGCAGCGCACCGGTCACGAACACCGCGCCCGTCAGCACCGTGCCGACGCACAAGGTCAGTGCGAAGATCCTCGCGGTGCGGCGCGACCTTGCTGCCGCGGATCCACTGATGACGCCGGCACTCGCACGCTCTTGCACGTTTGTCATGGTGTTCCTCCTGCTCCGCGTACCGAGCGAGCTCCGACATTCGGCCGATCGTCACCGTGTGCATCGCCGGCAGTCTTGCTGGCGACAGCGCACGACCAGAGTCTGCTCGACGCAGGAGCATCAACGCCGGAGGCATCGGGCGATTGCCGGAGACGGACGACTCTTTCGGACCACCGCGTGCAGCAACCCACGGTCGCGCCCGCCGTCCCCCGCACGCTTGCGGTTTTCTGCTCACCCGATCAACACCCGAGCCACCCACGCGACGCGTGGAGTCCGCCGCACGACAGACATCCGAAACTCAAGCCTCGGCCCCTCCCGAATTCACTTTCGGCACCGCGGCCGATCCCGCGAGAATCCCGCCGTCGATCGTGAACTCTGCTCCGGTCACATACGCCGACTCATCACTGGCCAAGTAGACCACCAAGTTCGCGACATCCTCCGGCCGCCCCATCGTCCGAAGCGGCACATCGCTGGCGATCTCCGAGATCGCGGCGCGCCGTGCCGATTCATCGCGGGCGTCGCCGAGCATCGGCTCCCACATGGGCGTGAGAATCGCCCCCGGATGAACCGAGTTGCAGCGAATGCCCAGTCGCTCCTCGGCACATTACAACGCCACGCTCTTGCTGTGGTTGCGCACCGCCGCCTTGCTCGACGCATACGCGACCGCACGCGGAATCCCAACCACGCCGGAGCGCGACGAGATGTTGATGACCGAGCCACGCAGTCCCAGTTCGCCACGAGGAGTGTTCGCCCGCATCGCCCGGATCGCGTGCTTGCAGCCCAGGAACACGCCATCGAGATTCGTCGCGTGGACCGCACGCCAGGTCTCCAGCGTCGCGTGCTCCGGATCCTGCGGCCCAACGGGGATCGTCGGATCGACCGCCGCGTCAAAGCCCGTCACCCCCGCGTTGTTCACCATCACGTGCAACGCCCCGAACTCCGCGAGCGTGGCTTGAACCACACGCTCCCAATCGGCCTCCTGGCGAACATCAAGCCGCATCGAGACCGCCGTCGGGCCGATCGCCGCGGCGCAGGCCCTGGCCGCGGCTTCGTTCAGATCCGTGACGATCATCCGCGCGCCCTGCTCGGCCATCGCCCTCGCGCACGCCGCCCCGATCCCCCGCCCAGCACCCGAGATCAGGCCAACGAGTCCCTTGAGTCTTGGCATGCCGCAAGGTTATGCGCCGACCGGCGGAATCGCCCTCCACCTACGCACGAATGCGCCCTCGCTGCCAGCCTGCATAGGCCCCCGCCAACCACTGCCCGGCCCCGCCGTCGGGTGCTATGTTTGCAGTGTCGGAACGAGTGCTCGTCCGCGGCGGTGGCCCCCCTTCCCGCTCGACCGCTCTCGCTCCCCCGACACGCGACAGACACCCGCTTTCGCCCCCACTCGGAGCCCCAAATGTCGACCCGCGACCCCTTCGGCGCACGCAGCACGTTCTCACTCAACGGCACCACCTACACCTACTTCAGCCTCGCGGCGTTAAGCAAGGCCAAGATCGGCAAGCCCATCGCCAGCCTGCCGTACTCCATCCGCGTCATTCTCGAGTCCATGCTCC
>JAJTHN010000059.1 GCA_021297895.1 Phycisphaeraceae bacterium
AACAAAAAGCGCGCGAAAATGCTCCTCACGGCAGCGCGCGGGAAGCATTTTTGATCAAAAATGCTCCTCGCGAGAGCGCGCGGGAACCATTTTTGATCAAAAATGGTCCTCAAGACAGCGCGCGGGAAGCTCAGATGGGTGAATCGGCCTCCGTTTGGGGCATTGGAACGGTCCGCGCGGGGGCGAAAATGCCGCTGAACTGGCCGCGGATTCGGCGCGGCCGCGGCGGCTGAGGGGAAACGACGAAGAGAACGGCGTGCGGACGTGAGGCGGAAAGGGGGCGGGACTGGGGGGAAGGGGGCGGAAGCACCCCCTCCGGCTCGAAGACTCGCCACCTTCCCCGGTAGGAACCGGGGGAGGAGCTTGAGGAAACGGGGGAGGAGCTTTCTGGCTCTGCCACTCTGCCACTGCGCCACTGTGCCACTGTGCCACTGTGCCACTCCCCCCTCCCCCTCCGGCTCGAAGACTCGCCACCTCCCCCGCTGAGCGGGGGAGGATCGTGAGGGCTGCTGGCAGTGCGGGGGGCGGCGCGGGCCGGGCGCGGGCGGTCAGGCTGTCCAGGGGACGGTGGCCGGGAGTGTCGAGAGCAGGTTGTCGATGATCGAATCGGGCGAGATGTTCTCAGCCGCGGCTTCGAAGGTCAGGATCAGGCGGTGACGCAGCGCGGGGGTCGCGGCGGACTTGATGTCCTCGGTGGTCACCGCGCTGCGCGAGGCCAGCAGGGCGCGGCACTTGGCAGCCAGCACGAGGGTCTGGGCCGCGCGGGGGCTGGCCCCCACTTTCACGAATCGGTCGACCATCGGCGTGCTGAAGGACTCCGGAGCGGCCGATGATGCCGATGAGGCTCCGCCGCCGCCGATACTGGCGCTGCCGCCGGAGGCCGCGCGCGGGTGCGTCGCCAGCACGAGGCGCACGGCGTAGTCCTGGATCGCCGGGGTGATGGCCACCTGGCGGATGAGGGCCTGGTGCTCGAGCACCCGCGCGGTGTTCAGCACGGGGCTGACGGTCTGGTTCGCGGCGGTGGTCGTGCGGCCGAGGACCTCGTGCAGGTCGCCGCGGGTCGGCGCGGTGACCAGGAGCTTGAAGAAGAAGCGGTCGAGCTGGGCCTCGGGCAGCGGGTAGGTGCCCTCCTGCTCCAGCGGGTTCTGCGTGGCCAGGACGAAGAAGGGCTTGTCCAACGCGTGCGACACGCCGGCGACGGTCACGCTCTTCTCGGCCATCGCCTCCAGCAGCGCCGACTGGGTCTTGGGCGTGGCGCGGTTGATCTCATCGGCCAGGACCATCTGGGCGAAGATCGGGCCGCGCTGGAAGGTGAAACGGCGCGACTTGCGGCCGTCGGCCTCATCGAACTCCGTGAGCACCGTGGTGCCGACGATGTCCGCGGGCATGAGGTCGGGCGTGAACTGGATGCGGGAGAAGGACAGGTCCAGCGCGCGGCTGAGCGTGCGGATGAGCAGCGTCTTGCCCAGCCCCGGCACGCCCTCCAGCAGCGTGTGCCCGCCGCAGAACAGCGCGATGAGCGTGTTGTCGATGATGTCGGCCTGGCCGACGATCACGCGGGCGATCTGCTGGCGCGTGGCGGCGAAGTCTGCGCGGAAGGCCTCGGCGGCGCGGCGGATGGCTGCGTCGTCCGGGGCGAGGGTGGTGCTCATGGGGGGGTTGGGTGTTCGGGCGTGGGTGCTGCGCCGGGTGGCGACGCGAAGGACAAAGGCCGCGGTCGGATTCGAACCGACGGTAAACGGATTTGCAATCCGCCCCATTAGACCACTCTGGCACGCGGCCGGCGTGAGGTCAACGGTACGCCCGGCCAGTGGCCGAGGCAACGAGCGATGAGGGCCGCGGGGAACACGGCCCGGCGGATGCTCGCGAGCGGACATCGACGCGGGTTGAACCTACCATGGCCCCGCGACCGGCGTGATGCACAATCGCGGTCCACGGAGATTCACTTGGCCAAGAAGGCAAAGACCACGAAGAAGACCGCCGCCGCCGGGAGCTCCCGCCGCCCCGCCAAAGCCGGCCCGACCAAGGCCGGCCCCGCAAAGGCCAGCCCCGCGAAGGCCGCGGCCAAGCCCGCCAAGCCCGCGACCAAGCCCGCGGCCAAGCCCGCGGCCAAGGCCGCGAAGAAGGTCGCAAGGAAGAAGCTCCCGGTGCCGATGAAGAAGAAGGTCGCCGCGGCCCGCGGCAAGGCCCCAAAGGCCGCCAGCGGGATGCGTCGACGCATCGGCCAGCGCGCCCAAACGGGAGCGGCCAACGCGGCGGAGACTGCGCGGATGACGACCGCGGCCGGGGGGGCCGCCGATGCCGCGGGCGCCGCGGGCGACGGCCTGACCGATCAGCAGCGGGCCGCCCGCGCGTTCGCGATCGAGGCCGCGCGGATGCTGGCCGATGACAAGTGCACCGATGTCGTGGTGCTGGATGTTCGCGGGATGAACTCGCTGGCCGACTACATCGTCGTCGCGACCGGCACCAGCGACCGGCAGATGCGCTTCTGCGCGATCAACCTCAAGGACAAGGCCGAGGCGATGGGCCACGGCGTGGCACGGGCCAACGAAGATGAGCGCACGACGTGGGTCGTGCTGGACTGCATGGATGTCGTGGTGCATATCTTCGAGCCCAACACGCGGGCGCACTACGACATCGAGAACATGTGGGCCGATGCGGTGAAGGTTGACTGGGCCCGCGCCGCGGGCACCCGGCCGCCGGGGCTGGCACGCAAGGGGTGAGTCCGCCCCGAATGGCGCGTGCGGGGGAGCAGGGCGGGGGGGGGGGGGTAGAGGGGGGAGGCCGGGCGGGGCGGGCGGTGATGCGTCGGTGGATGTGCAGCGAGGCTCTCAACTCTTGGCGGTTCTGAACGATGCTCCGACCCGTGGTTCACAGCAAGATTCACATGGCCCAGGTCACCGCGGCCCGGCCCGACTATGTCGGCTCCATCACCATCGATGAGGACCTGCTCGACGCCTGCGGCATGCGCGTCAACGACATGGTCGCGATCGCCAACTGCCGGAACGCCGAGCGTTTCGAGACGTACATCTTCAAGGGCGCACGCGGCAGCGGGTGCATCGAGGTCAACGGCGCGGCGGCCCACCTTGTCGAGGCCGGCGACAAGGTCATCATCATGCACTACGCGTGGATGACCGATGATGAGTACCGGGTCAATCGGCCCAAGGTGCTCATCATGGCGCCGGGGAACAAGGTCGAGAAGATGATCCGGTACGAGCCGTCGGCGGTCTGAGCCGCGCGGCGCCGAGACGTGTGAGATCGGAGGCGAGCGGGCATGGCGAAGATCTCACGGGGCAAGCAACGCGTGACCCAGAAGCGCGTGACCCAGCAACGCGCGGCCAAGCAGCGCGTGACCAAGCAGCGCGCGGCCGGGCCCGCCGGAGCCGGAACTGCAATCGCCAAGAACCCTCCCGCGGCGACAGCGGCGATCGCGGCGACACCCGCGAGAAAGCCCGCCGCACGCACGCGGCGCCTGGCCGTCGCGATTCCCGCGGCCGAGCGCATCCGCTACGAGGTGCTCGTGGGTGTCGGGCTGCTGGGCTCGGATGATGCGGCGGTGATGCGGGCGATCCACGGGCGGCGATCGGCGCTCATGGTGGTGGATGCGAACCTCGGGCCGACCGCGGTCGAGCCGCTGATTCGAAGGCTGGATGCGCGGCGTGTTCGCTGGGGTGTGTGCGTCCTGCGGGCCAGCGAGGAGGACAAGACCCTCGAGTCCGCCGGCAGGGCGCTGGCCGAGGCGGCGCGGCTGCGGCTGGAGCGCGGGGATGTCGTGATCGCGATCGGCGGCGGCGTGGTCACGGACATCGCGGGCTTTGTCGCGGCGACGTACCGGCGTGGCGTGGATGTGGTGCAGTGCCCCACGACGCTGCTGGCGATGGTCGATGCGGCGGTGGGCGGAAAGACGGGCGTCAACGTGTGGGCCGAGGCCAGCGCGGAAGATGGGGGCAAGCGGCGGCTGGTCAAGAACGCGGTCGGGTGCTTCCACCAGCCGGTGCTGGTCTGCTGCGATGTGGCGATGCTGCGGACGCTGCCCGAGCGGGAGTTCTGCTCGGGGCTGGCCGAGTGCATCAAGCACGGCCTGATCGGCGGCGCGGCGGGGGATGCGAAGCTGCTGGAGTGGATGGCCGCCAACATGGCCCGCCTGCGTGGCCTTGACGCATCGGCGCTGGTGGAGTTGGTCACGCGGAACGTGGCGATCAAGTCGCGGGTCGTGCGGGGCGATCCGCTGGAGCGATCGACCCGGAGCGACGGCGGCCGGATGATGCTGAACCTCGGGCACACCTTCGCGCACGCGATCGAGACGCTCGGCGGGTTGTCGTGGCGCGATGGCGGCGGGGCGATGCGGGTCGGACCACTCAAGCACGGCGAGGCCGTCGGGCTCGGTCTGCTGGCCGCGGTTCGCGCGAGCGAGGCGCAGCGGATGATCCGGCGCGGGACGGCGGAAGAGGTGCGCTCGCTGCTGGAGAAGGCAGGGTTGCCGACACGCGTCATGGGGCTGCCGCCCAGTGAGGCGGTGGTGGATCGGATGAAGGACGATAAGAAAGTAATGGCCGGTCGGCTCCGGCTGATCCTGCCGACAACCGGACGCAAGTGCCGCGTGGTCGAGGGACCGGACCTCAAGGTCGTGCAGTCGGCGGTGGATTCGCTGCGTGCGGAGTGATGCGGTGCGGGGGCGTCGGGTGGAGGAAATCGGAGGATCGATGAGCGGGATGAGCACAGATTCCGGTGGCAAGAGCCGAACGCGTGAGGATTCGAGCGCGGGTGCGCCCGCCTCTCGCCTGAGGCGGCTCATCCGCGAGCGCGGGTGCATCGCGATGCCGGGATCGTTCAACGCGCTGTGCGGCCGCGCGGTCGCAGCGGCGGGGTTTGAGGCAACGTACATCTCCGGAGCCGCGACGAGCGTGAGCGCGGGCGTGCCGGATGTCGGCCTGCTGACGCTGGAGCAGTTCTGCCGCGTGATCCGCGAGGTGTCCGATGCATCGGGCCTGCCGCTGATCGCCGATGCCGACACCGGCTTCGGCGAGGCGGAGATGGTCCGGCGGACAGTGCTCGATTACGCGCGAGCGGGCGCGGCGGGGCTGCACCTTGAGGACCAGCAGTTCCCCAAGCGTTGCGGGCACCTCGACGGCAAGGCCCTGGTCGGCACCGATCACATGGTCGAGAAGGTCGAGTGGGCCGCCCGAGCCGCGCGAGACCTGAGCCCCGCGGATCCGGATGCGCGGCTGGTCATCTGCGCCAGGACCGATGCACGCGGCGTGGAGGGATTCGAATCCGCGGTGGACCGTGCCGCGGCGTATGTGCGAGCGGGCGCGGACGTGATTTTCCCCGAAGGCCTGACCAGCGAGGGCGAGTTCGGCGACTTTGCCGGGCGATTGCGTGCGCAGCAGGGCTGCGATCGCGTGATGCTGCTGGCCAACATGACCGAGTTCGGCAAGACGCCGATGATCCCCGTCGGCCGCTTTGCCGC
This sequence comes from Phycisphaeraceae bacterium, assembly GCA_021297895.1. Taxonomy (GTDB): domain Bacteria; phylum Planctomycetota; class Phycisphaerae; order Phycisphaerales; family UBA1924; genus JAJTHN01. Next base: position 5,471 of record JAJTHN010000059.1, read on the forward strand.
GATGGGGTACCAGTGCGTGATCTACCCCGTGTCGCTGCTGCGTGTGGCGATGAAGGCGGTTGATGAGGCCCTCGCGTCGCTGAAGGCGACCGGCTCGATGGAGGCGTCACTCGGCAAGATGCAGACGCGGGCGGAGTTGTACGCCCTGATCGGCTACACACCGGGCAAGCCGTGGCAGATGCCGGTGTAGGGCGGCAGATTCCCGCTCGAGCCCGCGGCGGAGCTCAGCGGGCCTCGGGCGGGTGCGTATCGGGCCGGCGCTCCAGAACGGTCTTGCCGTCCTTGGCGTAGATGCACAGTTCGCCCGGCTTCTCGTGCTCGCGCGCGGCCTTGTGCGTGCCATCGCAGAATGGCATCTTGTTCGAGAGTCCGCAGGTGCAGATAAAGATGGGCTTGTCGGCGGGAAACGAGCCCGGCTCGATCTTGTGGGGCGAGAGGGCTTCGAGCTTGATCAGGCGTGCCATGGGGAGTCCTGGGCGGGTGCGGAGCGGCCCATCGGCGATGCGGACGAGCGCACGCCGACGGCGTTGGCGGTATGGTACCGCCGGGGGCGATGATGCACCTCGATACACACAGGAGCGCCGCGTATGCCGAAGACTCGTGCGATTGCCGGGGGGATCGTTTCTGGTGGGGTACTGATGCTCGCGCTCGCCGGGACGGTGGCGGCCCAGGCGCCGTCGCCCGCACCAGCGCCGGACAGCCCCGCGCCCGCCCAGGCTGCCCCGAAAGCACCCGCCGCGCCGGAGGCTCCGAAGTTGCCGGATCACTCGGCGGTGTTCGAGTCGGACAAGGTTGAGGTGGTCGCCAGCGGCCTGCGCTTCACCGAAGGGCCCGTTTTCCGCGACGGCGTTCTGTACTTTTCCGACATTCCGACGAGCACGGTCCACACCTTGCCGGCGCAGGCGGAGGACAAGCCCTGGCGCACCGGGACCAATCGCTCCAACGGTCTGGCGTTCGATGCGTCCGGACGGCTCATCGCCTGCGAAAGCGATGGGGCGATCGCCGCGATCACCATCATCGACGGCAAGCCGGGCGAGCGGAAGGTGCTCGTCTCGGCGTACGAAGGCAAGAGGCTGAACAGCCCGAATGATCTGGCGATCCATCCTGACGGCTCGATCTACTTCACCGACCCCGACTTCTTCGTTGACCGCGACAAGAAGCAACTGGACTTCAACGGGATCTTCCGCCTAGGGGCCGACGGGGGCTTGACACTCGTATCTCGTGCGATTGCGCGTCCGAATGGCCTGGCTTTCTCTCCTGACCACAGTCGCCTGTATGTGACCGACTCGGCGAGCGGATCGATTTCGTCGTTCACCGTCGACGCCGACGGAGCGTGGGGCGAACCGAAGCCTTTCGCATCGGTGAGGGCCGGTCGGGCTCGGGGGCTTGCGGACGGGATCAAGGTCGACGGACAGGGGCGGGTGTTCTCGACCGGAGCGGGAGGCATTTTCGTCTTTACGACCGACGGGACACTCATCGCGTTTCTGTCCGTGCCCGGCGCGAGCAACTTGTGCTTCGGCGATGCCGACGGCAGAACGCTGTACATCACCAAAGGACGCGAGGTGGTCAAGGCCCGCGTGCGGGAGGCAACCGCGCCGTCCACACCCAAGCAGGGCACAAGCCCGTCGGGCACCGGACAGCCATGAGCGGGGTCGGGCGGTCGATCGCGCCCGCGCCGGTGTGTTGTTGCCCGAGTGCCCGGCGTGCCGATACCCTCCTCTGACCGTCCGAGGGCGCGTGCTGAGCCCTGAAGGTCGGTATACGCTCATGGCAGTTGATTTCGGACGACGTTCGGCACCCAGATTCGCTGTTTTCGCCAGATTGACATCCGGCGAGGTACCACGAAGCGCCGCACCACGACCGTCGTGTGACTCGGCACGACCAATCGGCTCGCAGCATCGAAAGCCTCTTTCAGTTGACCAACTCCTCGCCGCACCAACACCAACCCTTTGAGTCCGGAGCCACGCCCTGAGTTTTCTCGATTCCATCCGCGGCATGTTCAGCATGGACATGGGCATCGACCTTGGCACCTGCAACACGCTGGTCGCGGTTCGCGGTCAGGGCATCGTGCTCAATGAGCCGAGCGTGGTGGCGGTGCGCAAGGGCACGAACCAAGTGATGTTCAACGGTCAGGCCGTGGGCTGGGTCGCCAAGGAGATGCTTGGCAAGACCCCCGGCACGATCACGGCCATCCGCCCGCTCAAAGAAGGCGTGATCAGCGACTTTGAGATTACCGAGGCGATGCTGTCGTACTTCATCAACAAGGTCTCCGGCAAGCGCAGCCGGATCTTCGGCCCGCGTGTGGTCATCAGCGTGCCGAGCGGGATCACCGCGGTTGAGAAGCAGGCTGTGTACTCATCGGCGGAGCGGGCGGGCGCACGGCGCACCGTGCTGTGCGAGCAGCCGATGGCCGCGGCGATCGGCGCGGGCCTGCCGTGGACCGAGCCGCAGGCGAGCATGATCGTGGATATCGGCGGTGGCACCAGCGACGTCGCGGTTCTGTCGCTGGGCGACATCGCGGTGTGCGAGTCGCTCCGCGTTGCTGGTGACGACTTCGATGAAGCGATCATGACGCACATGAAGCGCACGTACAACCTGATGATCGGCGAGCAGACCGCCGAGCGCATCAAGATCGAAATCGGTTCCGCGGCCCCCACCGGCGATGAACGCACGATGGAGGTCCGCGGGCGCGACATGATCTCCGGCCTGCCCCGCAAGACGGTCGTGACCAGCGAAGAAATCCGCGAAGCTCTGCAGGAGCCCGTCGGTTCGATCTGCGACGCTGTGACGCGAACGCTCGAGCGCGCTGAGCCGGAACTGGCGGCGGACCTGGTAGAGAACGGCATTGTTCTGGCTGGCGGCGGCGCGCTGCTCCGCGGATTGAGCACGGTGATCCAGAACGCGACCGGACTGGGTGTACGGATCGCCGACGATCCGCTCACGTGCGTTGCGCGTGGAACCGCGATCTACCTCGAGAACATCGAACTCGTGCAGCACACGCTGCCCAACGACACAGATCAGTGACCCTGCGCTGCTCAAGGACTGATCCATGCAGGGACGGCTGCTCCTGATCATCTTCGGCGTGACGATGTTCCTTCTGGCGATCCTGCCGGGGCGGTTTTCCGCTTGGCTCGAGCGCCCGCTGGTCGCGCTGGTCGAGATGGGCACCGCCCCCGTCGCGGCACCGGTGAACTGGGCCGTGCGGCTCGTACGCAGGTCGCCCTCGCCGGGCTTCGGCGGCACAGGACCGGCCGCGGAGGAAGTCGAACGGCTCCGCCAGGACGCCGCGACATTCAAGGTGCTCTATGCGCGAGCGCTCGATGAGAAGGAACGGCTCGAGCGTCAGATCGATCAGCTCAACCGCGGGCTGGCGCTGAACCCCGCACTGCCCGTGCGGCAGTTCCCGGCCGCGGTCATCGGCTTTCATGCAGATCTGAGCAGCAGCCTGATGAAGGTCCGCGCTGGCAGCGTTCAGGGTGTGCTCGCTGGGACCGTGGCCGTGTACGACGGCGTGAACCTGATCGGCCGCGTGCTTGATCCTGTTTCCGATCGCGTGTCACGCATCTTGCCGATTACCGATCGCCAGTCGGGAGAACTCAAGGTCGCGATCTTCCCCGGGGATTTGGCTCCGGGTCGTGTGTCGGAGTCCAGCGCACAACTGGCCGCGGCGACGAATCCGGCGATCGCGCTCGGCGGCCCGAGCCTCGCGGCCAATCTCACGCCCCGTGGCGACGGATCGCTCGTCGGCTTCGTGTTCGTGCTGAACGAACGCCCCGGCCAACCGGCGCCCGTTGCGGAAGTCGGTACGCTCGTGCGCCTTCGCCACGAAGCCGCGTGGCCGAGATCGGCGCAGATGCTCGTCGTCGGTGCGATCGAACGCGTGCAGACCAACGAACGCGGCCGACAGTTCATCACGGTGCGGCCGCTGTTCGACGTTCAGCGGCTGAGCGAGGTCACGCTTCGCCTCAGCGCCGAAGACGCGGATGCCGCGTCGCCAGCGGGGTCCGGCGCTTCACCGGGAACACCGACGCCGATTCGGAGCACCACGCCATGAACCGGCTCGGCACGTTCATCGTGGGCTACATCCTGCTGGCACTGGAGCTCTCGCTCCGTCCGGAGCTCATGCTCGCATCCAGTGGCGGCGTCGGGCCGTCGCCCTTGTTCCTCTTTCCGCTCGTTGTCTTCGCGGCCCTGAACGCGCCGCTGTCCGCCGCGCTTTGGACCGCGGGACTCGCGGGTCTCGCCGTGGATCTGGCGGCCGTCCGCCCCGCCGCGGGGACGGTCGCGATGGCCACCATCGGGCCGACGGCCCTCGGGTATCTCGCCGCGGCGTACTTTGTCGCGCTGCTCCGCGGCATGATCATCAAGCGTTCCGCGCTGGCGTTCGGATTTACCTGCGTGGTCTCGGCCATCATCGCCCAGATCGTCGCGGCATCGATTCTGCTCATCCGCGGCCTGCTCGACGCTCAACTCGCCCCGCCGCCCGGGCTCTGGCTCCGACTGGGCGACGCCCTCTACACCGCGCTCACGGCGGTGGTGCTGTTCTACGCCTTTCGCTCCTTGGCGGCGATACTTGGCATGTCTGAGTCAGGGCATCGTCGCTTTGGCGACTTCCCCGCGTCGATGTCCGGGCGCCGCTAGCGTGCGCTCGCAACGCGCTCCCCCGGGCTGAACGCCCCGGTTCACCGCCTCAACGGCGATGCTCCAAGCCCCGCCCCACCGCGACGCCCGCGTCCGGTACCATGCGGCATGACCTCACGCAGCAACGACTCGTCCCGTCCCGCAATTGTCTTTGAGGATGCTCTTGGCCTCATCGCGCCGCTGGATGACCTTCGACCGGCGTGCCTGATCCGGACCGGGGCGTGGACGATGCTCGATCGGTGGACTCGCGCCCTGAACCTCCGCGTCACCCACGCGTTCGTCCGGCCGGGAATCGCCGACCTGGCCCGCGAAACTCTCCCCGGCGTAAGCGTGAATGACCGGGGCTCGCTCGCCTCACTCTCTGACCTTGGCGTGCTGCTGATCAACGCGCGGGCCACGCGGGTGCCCGACCAGGCGCGAACCCTGAGCATGAATCAGGCGATCATCGAAGGCCCGACGGGCGACATCGTCTGCGCGATGGTGTCCGGGGAGATCGCGTCGAGCGTGCTTGAGCGGTTGCTCGCGGGCGGAGCATCGACCCACGCCCCCGGCGTGACACACGCGATCGTGTCATCGCCCGGATTCTCCCCGCTGGTGATCGATGACACATTGCTTCTCTCGCGGCCGTGGCATGTCCGGACCGGTCGCGACGCGTGTCTGGATCAGGACCTTGCGATGCTCATCGCGCAGAGCGCAGGTCAGCCGGCATTTTCGCCGCACCCGTCGATCATCACGCTGGGCCAGCATCCCATCATCGTTCCCCGAACCGCCACGATCATGCCGGGGTGCATCCTCGACGCCACCGCCGGGCCGATCGTGCTCGATGAGCACGCGTTGATCCGCCCCGGCTGCACGATCATCGGTCCCGTCTACATCGGGCCGAACTCGCAGGTGCTCGACCGGGCGCTGATCAAGGCCCACACGGCGATCGGGCCATGGTGCAAAATCGCTGGCGAGGTCGGTGGAACGATCTTCCAGGGATACGCGAACAAAGCCCACGATGGGCACCTGGGCGACTCCTTCGTCGGTGAGTGGTCGAACCTCGGCGCAGGAACAACCAACAGCAACCTGCTGAACACGTACGCCCAAGTCACCTCGCGTGCCGAACCGGACGGGCGAACGGAGCACACGGGGCAGCAGTTCCTCGGCGCGATGATCGGCGACCACTGCAAGTTCGCGATCTCCTCGCGGCTGATGACCGGATGCGTTCTGCACACCGGCGTGATGTGGGCCGCGACCGCCCCGGTCATCGGCTGCGTTCCGAGATTCGCGTGGTCGACCGATGCGGGTCTGCGGTCGTTCCGACAGGACAAGTTCATCGACATCGCCAAGGCGGTGATGGCGCGGCGGAAACTCACACCAAGCGCCGCGTATCTTGCACGGCTGGCGGCCCTGTTCGCCCTGACCCCCACCGCTCATTCGACTCCGACCTCGTCTCCGTCGGCGTGAGAATCTTCGCCAATGCCCACCCTCTACATCATCGACGGCTACGCCCAGTTCTTCCGCGCGTATCACGCCATCCGCTCGCCGATGTCCTCGCCGGTGACCGGCGAGGCGACCAACATGACCTTCGGCTTCGTTGGCATGTTGCTGAAGCTGCTGCGCGGCGAGGGCCACGCCGCGGCGGATGCGCCGAGCGATCGCTCCGTCATCGTGACGATCGACAAAGGCGGTGATCGCGAGACCTTCCGGTCGGAGATCTATCCGGACTACAAGGCCCATCGCCCGCCGCCGCCGCCGGACTTGTTTCCCCAGGTCGATCGCTGTCTCTCGCTGCTGACAGCCGTGGGCGTGCCGGTGATCGGGGAGCCGGGATTCGAGGCCGACGACGTGATCGCGACGCTGGTGACGCGGCTGACCGCCGAACGACCGGATCTTCGAATCCGGATCGTCAGCAAGGACAAGGATCTCAAGCAGCTCCTCGTACAAGGCCGCGTCGAGTTGTACGACATTCACACAGACGCGATCATCGACCAGGCGACGTTAAAAGGCGAGACCGGCATCGACCCGCCGCAGGTCGCCGAAATGCTGGCGCTCATGGGCGACTCGAGCGACAACATCCCGGGTGTCGAGGGGATCGGGCCGAAGACCGCGGCGGAACTCATCGCCCGCTTTGGCACGGCACAGGCTGTCCTCGAAGCGGCGCGCGCGAGCGCGAGCATGGGCAAGGACGCGCCAATCAAGGGTGCCCGTGCCGAGAAGATCCGCGCCGCCGCGGACATTCTGGCGATCAGCAGGCAGCTCGTCGAACTTCGACGCGACGTACCGATCACGCTCGATCTGGCCTCCGCGGCACAGTCCTCCTTCCGCTTGGATTCGCTCATGCCACTGCTGCGGGAGCTTGGATTCAATCGGTATCAGGATGAACTCCGCTCGCTCCTGGGTTCGAACACCTCATCGGGCTCGGTGTCGTCCGCCGCGGGCCTCGAAAGCGTTCGACAAACGACCTCGCCGACCTTCGCGCCACGAAGCAGCCCATCGGCGGTCTCGGCACGCGCTCGGCCCGTCGCGAGCGACTCGCCGGCGGGGACGCTTTTCGCCTCGCTCGATGAATCGAGCGGCGCGCAAGACGGCATGAGCCAAATCTCGAGCCGGGCCGCGGGCGCAGCGACGCGCGGAACGTACCGCTGCGCCCGGAGCGAAGCGGATTACGCCGAACTGGCCGCGGAACTCGCCGGCGCGAAGGTGATCTCGCTCGACACCGAAACGACGGGCTTATCGCCCATGCGGAGCGAATTGGTTGGAGTTTCGATCAGCACCCGAGCGGGGGCGGGCTGGTATCTGCCGTGCCGATCGCCCGAGCCTGCGACGCACGCCACGCCGGATGCACTGGCGGCATTTCTCCGGGCCAACATCGCGGGTTCGTCGACCCCCATCGTCGGACACAACCTGAAGTTCGACCTGCTTGTTCTCCGGCGCGCGGGCGTGGAGATCGCGAACTTCGACTCGCGCGCGTTCGACACGCTCATCGCCAGTTTCCTTATCGATAGCGGCCGCTCAAGCCATTCCCTCGACGCTCTGGCCCTCTCGCTGCTCGGCCATACGAACATATCGATCAAGGAGTTGCTCGGGAGCGGGGCATCGCAGAAGACCTTTGACGCTGTACCGCTGGAACTTGCCACCGAGTACGCCGCGGAGGACGCGGATGTGGCGCTGCGGCTGCACGACCTCTTTGCGCCGCAGCTCCGCGCGATGGAGCTGGACACACTGTTCCGCGATGTCGAACTGCCGCTCGTGGCGGTGCTGGCCGATCTTGAGTTCAACGGCGTGCTGCTCGACACTGCGGAACTGGAGCGCCAGCGAGCGAGACTGGTCAATCGCATGGCGGAGCTCAAGGCCGAACTCGACGACCAGACCCACGCGGCTCTGGGCAGGACGATCAATCCGGATTCACCCAAACAACTCGCCGCGGCCCTGTTCAACGCCCCGACGGATGCCGAGCCGGGACTCGGCATCAAGCCCGTAAAGAAGACCAAGACGGGCTTTTCGACGGATATCGAGGTGCTCGAAACGCTCAGCGAAGACGCGAGCATCACAACACCGATTCCGCGGCTGATCGCCGATCACCGGCAACTGGCCAAACTCGTCGGAACGTATCTCGAAAGCCTCCGCGACGAGGTGAACCCGCGAACGGGCCGCATCCACGCGAGCTTCAACCAGACCGTCGCCGTCACCGGGCGTTTGAGTTCGAGTGATCCGAATCTGCAGAACATCCCGATCCGAACGGATGTCGGCCGCGAAATCCGACGCGCGTTCGTCGCCCCGGCCGGGAGCATGCTCATCAGCGCCGACTACTCACAGATCGAATTGCGGCTCCTCGCACATCTCTCGCGCGACCCGGCACTCATCGACGCATTTCTGAAGGATCAGGACATCCACACCGCCGTCGCGGCACAGATCCACGGCGTTCCTCTCGACGCGGTCACGCGAGAGCAGCGATCCGGCGCGAAGATGGTGAACTTCGGCATCGTCTACGGCATCACCCCGTTCGGGCTGGCGCGTCGGCTTGGCGTCTCGAACGATCAGGCGTCCGACATCATCGACTCGTACAAGCGGCGGTTCGCGGGAATCACGACGTTTCTTCAGGAGTGCGTCGAACAGGCCCGCGCCCGCGGGTATGTCCGCACGATGCTCGGGCGCAGACGCCCTGTACCGGAGATCGAAAGCCCGAGTCCTTCACGGCGAGCGATGGCCGAACGCATCGCTATCAACAGCGTTGTGCAGGGCTCCGCCGCGGACCTGATCAAGCTGGCGATGATCGACATCGCCCGCGCGATCCGCGGCGAGGCATCGTCCGATGCGAGTGCCGCCGCACTCCGCGACACAAAGATGATCCTCCAGATCCACGATGAACTGGTCTTCGAGTGCCCCGCCGCGCACGCCGAGGCGGCCCGTAGCGAGATCGTTCGGAGAATGGAATCTGCAATGACGCTCACCGTGCCGCTGAAGGCCGATTCATCCGTCGCCCGCGATTGGTTCGAGGAGGCCTGAGGGCTCGGCGATGGCATGCCGTCACCCACGCGGCAGGCCGCGGGGCCGCACGCACGACTACTGCACCACGCCCTTGGTCAGCCGCATGAACGCTGTCTCGAGATTGACCGTCTCTTCAGAGAACTGTGTCATTCGGAAGCCCTGATTGATCAGCACGTTGGGAATGTCCGTCGCGTCAAACCTGCTCGTGGGCTCGAACGCCAGATGGATCAGCGGCGTGGCCTGGCCGGCGATCGTCGGACCTTCGCCCTCGGCGATCGTGACCTTGCTCACGCCGGGCATTTTGCTCAGCGCCTCGGCCGCCTCCGCGGTACGCGCGCTCACCGCGACATGAACAACGTGACCCACGCGCGCCCGGCGGATCGCCTCGGCGACGGTGCCGTTGTAGAGCAGTTGTCCTCGCTCGATGATGCCCACCACGTTGCACAACTCCGCGAGCTCCGGCAGGATGTGCGAGGAGATGATGATGGTCTTGCCCATGCGCTTGAGTTCCTTGAGCAACTCGCGCATCTCGATACGGGCACGCGGGTCCAGACCGCTGGCCGGCTCATCCATGAGCAGCACCTTCGGGTCATGCAGGAGCACACGGGCGATGCTCAGCCGCTGCTGCATGCCGCGAGAGAGGCTGTTGACCTCGGCACTGGCCTTGTAGTTCAGGTCGGTCAGGTCGAGCACGTCCTGGACGACCTTCTTGCGTGCTTTGCCGTGGATGTTGTAGCACGCCGCGAAAAACTCCAGATACTCCGTGACGACCATGTCCTGATACGCGCCCATGAAGTCGGGCACGTAGCCGATCAGCGGCCGGATTTGTCGGTTCTGGTACCCGACGGTCAGACCGTCGATCATCGCCTGACCGCTGCTGGGCTTCAGGAGCGTCGCGAGGATCTTGATCGTCGTCGTCTTGCCCGCGCCGTTGGGGCCAATAAACCCGAAGCAATCGCCCGCGTTGATCGTCAGGTTGAGGTTGTCCAGCGCGACCAGATCGGCGTACTTCTTGGTCAGGTTGATGGTCTCGATCATCGGCATCTGGATGCGTCCGGTTGAGTTTGGGGCGAAAGTGTCAAGCGACGAGACGTCGGACTATCGGCCAGGAGCACACGCGGGACCGAGAGAGCGGGCTAGTTCGCCGGCGGCACAGTGGTCGGTGTCGTTTCCGTACGTGCCGGAACGCGCGGCGGGTTCGGGCGAAGGGGCAGATGCCACCGCACAAGCGTTCGGCCCTCGGTCGCGAGCGGACGGCCGTCGACGGTCATCGGAACCGGTCCCGCCGCGCGCTCGATCTGCCCGACGACGATGAGACCCGGCTCGGTGAACCATCGCGCAACGTCGTACGTGTGCAGCCCTGTTCGCTGAGCGATCGCCTGGCTCTCGCCAAGCATCGCCGTGGCCTCGGGCGGACGCAACAGCGGGAAGAACGAGAGCGCCTCGAGTCGCTCGGCGTTCAACTCGAGCGTCACCGGCGCCCCAAAGCCCATGCCGCGGCTGGCTATCGGTGTGAGGCCGGCGAGGAACGGCTCGGCATTCTGCTCGATCCGCGGGCGATCCAGGAGCGCCTCGAGATCCAGTTGTTCACCGGGCGACCAACTCTGCAGCTTCATCGCAACGGCGTTGAACATCAGCTGCCCCGATGGCGGACGGTCGAGTTCCAACTGCTGCCGCACAACGATGATCGTGACGTCCGTCAGCGGAGCGGGCAACTCGTGAACGAGCCTGCCCGTGAGGCGGAGCGTGCTCCCGCCGCGACGCGGCGTCGGCAGCGTTTCCATTACCACCGGCGCCTCGAGCATCGGACGCGGGAACGCCCAGGGCGTCGGGCCGGCCCAGTCAACCTGAACAGCCTTGACCGTGCTCCGCGATGGGATGCCGGCTCTGTCCGGCTGGCGGGCATCGAGCGCATACGCACGCGTGTCGATGAACGGCGTCTGCTGGGCTCCCTCCGCGCTCGTGTCCCACGGCGCCATCGCGTTGCGAAGTCGGGTCTCGTCGGGCGAGTCGGCCGCGGCTCCGACGGCGAGCACCATGTCGTCGTAACTCGGGAGCATCACGTTAAGCCACGCCCTGGCACGGGCGGTCGGCTGACCGTGGACGCTGTCAATGATCGTCAAGTGGCGGGCCTCGGTCTTTCGCGGCCGGATTGCACTGGCCCCTCCCCACGCGATCGCGGTGAACACCGCCGCGATGACCACGAAGCCCACCCAGGCGTGACGCGTCCAGTCGCGAAACTTGAGCAGTCTGAATCCGAGCGGCCCGGCGACAACCCAATAGACCCCGAAGACCACGAAAGCCATGAGCACGCCCGCCGCCGCCGCGCCGGTTTTCGAGATCGCGCCGGCAAGCCCGGAGTCGAGCACCACTTGCTCGCGGTACATCCCCATCAGACCGGAGTTTTCCGATCGGTTCAGATCCAGCCTGCGCTTCACCTCGTCGCCGGAGATCAGCACGCCGCGGCGGCCGAGCAAGCGGTTCCAGAACACATCCGGCATGATCACCGATCGCACCGCGGGCGACGCAAGATCGATCCCGATCAGCGTCACCGCGCCAGCCCCGACAAGCCGACGTACGACGATGCCCTCGTTCGCACCATCCGGCCCCGACAGAATGACGCGTGCCTCACCCTCCGCCGCGGCGGCCTCGGGCGTCAGCACATGCACCACGGATCTGGTCGGCAAGGGCGGCGAGGCGCGCGGCGGCGCCTTGGAGTCCCGCTGGCCAGTTCGCTCGCTCCGGAGCAGCAAGCGGTAGCGATTGAGATCCACCGCCTCGCGCCGTTCGGGCACAACGCGTGGCATGATGCGCAGCAGCGGATTGCTCCGTGCGAACCAGTTCTGACTGATCGACGGCAGGACGACCACGAGATGCCCGCCTCGGGTCACCCACTCGGCCAGCGCATCAGCCTGCGCCTCGCTCAGGTCGGTCGGCTCGTTGCCAACTCCCGATTGCGACCAGACAAGTACGCCGATCGGCGCCAGAGGCATCCAACGATCCGGAAGGTCTGAAACCGTCGTTGTCGCGATGACCTGCGGCTCGTGTCCCATCGGCAACGCCGGCGCATCGCTCAACCGAACGCTCAGCAGGTCCAAACCAACCGTATCGCGCCCGATAATGCCGATCAGACCGTCGGTCGAACGCACAACCGTCCTGTTCTCCGGAAGCGGCGCAACTCCCAGCAACCGCTGGCCGATGGGCAGCCCCGACGCTCCGACCTGCGACCCGACCGTCAACGCGCGGATCTCTCCCGAGAGACCTCGGCTGAAGGCAGACGGCGCGCGAAATGCGATCCATAGCCTCTGCGGCGAGCCGGGACTCGTTGTAACCAAGCGCTGCCAGCGCACCTGATCCCCGTCCGGATCGGGCAGCGATAGTTCGACGAGCACTTCACGAGGCGACGACGCCGAATCACTCACGCTCAACAAGACACCCGACCAATCGCCCGGGCGAATCTGGTCTCCAACTCCCACCTGCAGCACACGGATCTGCACTTCCGTCGGCACCGATCCGCCGGGCACGGCCACGACAGGTGCTGCCGGAACCGGCACCGGGGTCGCCGCATCGTCGGCGGACTGCGCAAAAACACTCCTCGGCGCGAGGATCGACATGACCGTCACGAGCGCGAAAACGAGCGTGGCCGGCCACAATGAGCCCGATAACCAGCCCCGCGGTGTTGATTGTGCGGGCGACGGTCGCGGGTTACAAGCATCGATGCGTCGCTGGTTCATGCGGCAGGAGTGTACGGGGTTGAGCGGATGCGCGTGCAGACCGATAGACCACATGTGTGGAACGCCCCGGTCGAACTCTGGATGCTCGTCTTCGCCGTCGCCGCCACAGCGGTGGTCTCGTCCCTGTACGTGCTTTCTTCATTGATCCGCGATCACGGACGGGTCGTTGAACTCGACCGCGAGGTCCGAAGGCTCCGCATGGAATACGCAAAGCGCATGAAGGAATTCGCCGCTCGCAGCGGGGTGGGCGACGTTGGCGCGGAACCGATCGTCGGCGAAGTTGACATCGTCCCGGACCAGCCGGGCTCGAAAGCGGCCTAGTGACCTGACTTGAAGGAGGGCGCAACCGATTGTAGGGATGCGCGTATCGACTCCGGGTACTCTGGAGTCGAAGCGATGAGCACACGGACGCCGTTGAATCTGACCAGCACGGAGCGGGAGGAACTTGAGAGGGTGGT
>JAJTHN010000050.1 GCA_021297895.1 Phycisphaeraceae bacterium
CCCCCGCCCGCCCCCCCCCGCCCCTTACCGGTGGTCCGGGCGCGCCCTCCCCGGCGCGCACGGACGCCCCGATTCCCCCCGAGAGGAAACACCCCGCCAGGCCCCGAGGCCAGCCGCAAATCACCCAACATCGACGAGACGAACAGAACCGCCGTCTCGTCCCGATCACGGGTTCATCACCCGCTTTCGGGAAATCCGGCCGACGATCTTTCGATTATCGGCCGAAGACTTGAATAGTGCAATTAAATGCTCTAGATCTTTTCCTGTGACTCAATTCTGCACAGACTGCAATACACCCGGGGCCAAAAACGAGAGCCTGAGCGTCCAAAAAAAAACTCAGGGCATGTAAGATTCGAAAAAAACTGAGAATCTCCGATGGCAACCGCGCCGTCGGATGCCGCACCGCTCAAAATCCTAAGAGTACGCTTCCCTGCGCCTATATTCGTCAACTCCACAACTCCACATCTCTCATCAACCTCGAGCCAACTCATCGGGAACACGAAAATCAAATAATCTGACAAGATGCCGAAACAGGAACGCGTTGACTAGTTCCAGGCTCCAACAACGCCAGCTTCAGTAAAACGGTGTCGCAACGACTCACTTCAGCCCTACTCAAATCTCACCCGCCACCGCGAGGCGACGGGAGAGTGTAGATTTAGCGAAATCAACCAAACCAGAACAATCATCAATCCGGGAAGAACGTCGCGCTCACCGTCTCAGTCGTAGAAACAGTGAGCACGTTCGACCAAATCTGAAGGAAGTTGTTCGTTCCGCTGAGGAACGTCGTGCCGACCGGGTTCGTCTCGTCGAGCTCGTTGACAAAGAAGTTGTCCGGCAGCGTCGCATTGTTGCTCGAGGTCGCGCTCGCACGGCGATAGGTGATCTCGGTCGGATCAGCACGGTTCTCGAAGTTCACGCGACCGTCGTTGTAGCCGATGTTGCCTTCCCACGTCTGCCGACCACCGTGGATCAGAAGCGTGTTCGAGGTCGCACCGGTTGCTCCGGTGGCCAACGTCCAAGACCCGTTGTTCGCCAGCGGGTTCGTTGCGGCGGTGCCGTACGTTGTAGACGAATAGGTAGCGGGCGACGCGAACTGGGGCCCGCGATTGCCCCAGACCGCCTCGTTCGAACCGAAGGTGTTGCTCCAGCGGCTCAGACGCGCGTTGCTGCGGACGTTCAACGCCGGTGCGTGCGCGTATGAAGTGTTGCCAATCCCTGCAGACGGCACGCGGCGGTTCGTATCACCAATGGAACCAGAGAACTGGGGATCCCAGTTGGCCTGCGTGCCGTCGTTCGGCGAGCCGGTGACCGTGGGACGCTGGAACTTGTACTCGTTGTCCTGACGGATCGAGGAGTTCACTTCGGACGGGGAGACCACGACCTCGGGAACGAGCGCCTGGTTCCAGATCAGCACGGACAGGATGTTGCCCGTGTTGTCCTTCGCCGGTGAGGGATTGGTCGCAGGGTTAGCTGAGGGTGGCAGCGTTGTGTTGTTGCGGTCGATGATCGAGGGCAGCGGGTACTGCTCCTTGTTGCTGTTGGCCCAGGTCACGCAGGCCTGAACGATGTTGCGGACGCGGGTCGAGCAGGTCAGCTGGCGGGCGCTGGCGCGAGCGCGGGCCAGGGCGGGCAGCAGGATGCCGACGAGCAGGGCGATGATCGCGATGACCACCAGCAACTCGATCAGCGTGAAGCCAGCCTTCCGATTCACATTCGTCTTCATGCGTTCCAACTCCAGATAAACGTTCGTGCACGGCCAACACGGCCTACCCGAACAAGTTCCAGAACCTGTCGCGGCCGGGAACATCCCGCCGCCGGTTCGTGATTCAAGGGTCCACCGACAATCCATCAGACCGGGTCGCCATCGACCCCGGCTCCCAACTCCGACAATGCTGCGTTCGTCTTGGCGATGGTCATCGCCAGGCAGCCGATTCGACATGCTGATCCAAAGTTCTCTCGTGGGTTCGGAGCGGACCTGCGCTCCTGAACACCGTGCACTCCGCTCCCGCCACTGTCGGCGGAACACGCGAGCCGAGTGTGCACCGGCACCCCAAGCACCCGCTCACGCGGATACTCGGACGTTCGCTCGCATCATGCTGCAACGGGACCATTCGCGCCCGATCGCGGCATGAGACAGGAACGGTGCTGATGGATCAGCCGATGAGACTCCAGACCACCGAGCCCGCACGGAAAACCGTGACCAGCCCGACGACCCCAGAAGAATCGATCCGCACGCACGATGAGGTTCGGGAAACGCGTCGTTGACAATCCGCCAAGACACACCCGGACCACACGTCGGCCAATCGCCTGTGGGAGCCTCTCAAGTTGTCGGCTGTGGATGCCCCTGCGCGGGGGCGGCCCGATAGGGCCAATGATCAGTGCGGCAATCGCCGCGGATCAGTGCATGGAGAATCAACCGTCGATTCCCGCGCAGTGTCGCCCACAACCAGTGAGCACTATCAGTCTACCCCTGTCTATTCGCCCGTCAACCAACCCCGGTTCCGGAGACTTGAGAAATTTTGATACGGCGGATCAGGATCTACCCGTGATTCCGATCAACGCAGACGTCGAGTCGGTAAGCCGGAGGGAGGAGATCGCCGCGGAATGGCTGAGATCTTGGCGAAGCTTGGCCCCCCGCCCCCTCCGCCGCGAAGACGCGGCACCTCCCCCGGTCGGAACCGGGGGAGGACCCTCCGGAAATCTCTCAGTGTGCCCCCAACCGGGCGGAGCCTTCGACCGGCCGGTCTTCGCGTGCCAGGTCGATCTGGGGACCGGCGACGGCCACTTCGCCCTCCAGCGGGCTGAAGCGGCTGCCAGCGAGGCGGATGCGCTTGTTCTTGGTGCTCTTGGGCAGCATGCGGACCGTCGCGAACATCGCCGCGCCGAGCAGAACGTTGGCGATCAACTGCTCGACAAGGCTCGTGCGGCCGAGGTACACGATCGTCGCGTTCATCAGCACCAGGAGCATGCTCGCGGGGATCACTGCCTGCCAGCCGACCTGCATGACCTGGTCGAACCGCAGCCGCGGCAGGGTCCAGCGGATGAGCATCATCAGCCAGATCAGCAGCACGACCTTGCCGAAGAGCACGCCAAACTTCAGCAGCGCCGCGAGGATTCCCGTGTCCTCCGCACGCAGGCCGGGGATCTCGAACACGCCGGGGAACGGCGAGAGGTGCCAGCCGCCCAGGAACATCACGGCGAAGATCGCCGCGCCGGTGGCCATGTGCGTGTACTCGGCCAGGAAGAACAGGCCGAAGCGCATGGAGGAATACTCGGTGTGGTAGCCGCCGACCAGTTCGGCCTCGCACTCGGCGTTATCGAACGGAGCGCGGTTGCACTCGGCCAGCACGCAGATGCCGAAGATGAGGCAGGCCAGGGGCTGGCTGAAGATGAGCCAGCCGTGCTGCGACTGGTGATCAACCATGGCCATCGGCAGCAGCGTGCCGGTGATGAGCAGCACGCACAGAATGCTCAGGCCCATGGGGATTTCGTAGCTGAGCATCTGGCTGGCGGCACGCATGCCGCCCAGGAACGAGTACTTGTTGTTGCTCGCCCACGAGCCGAGGGCGACGGCGTAGATGCTGATGGCCCCCACCGCCAGCAGGTACACGATGCCGATGGAGATGTTGGCGCCGGCGACGGTGACCTCCGCCGCCTCGATGGTCCAGTTCAGCACGGGGATCGTCAGTTCGGGGAACGCCAGCGTGCCGCCCCACGGAATGATCGCAAAGCCCAGCAGCGCCGGAATCACCGCCAGCGCCGGCGCGAGCATGAACAGCGCCTTGTCGGCGTTCCGCGGCGTGAAGTCCTCCTTCAGGAGCATCTTGATGCCGTCGGCCAGACTCTGACCAAGGCCCCAGAAGCCAAAGCCCCGGAAAAGGCTCTTGAGCACGGGCAGGCCGAGATCAAAGCCGGTGCGGTTGGGGCCGTAACGGTCCTGCATCCACGCCGAGATTTTCCGCTCGAAGTAGATGCTCAGACCGGCCATCGCCAGCAGGATTTGCATGACGATGGTGATGGTCAGCACGCTGGTGATGAACTGAGCCGTGAGAAACTCTGGCTTAGGCATGGGCCAAGGGTAGGCGTCGCCCGCTTGCGGACGCAAATCCGCACCGAGCGCGCGGGACAAAAAGCAACCGACCCGCGCCGGGCGGGTCGGTCGGGTTCACGGGTTGTGCTGCGGACCGATCAGGCCTTCTGGGCCTTGATGACCTCGTCCTGCAGGTTGCGCGGCATCGGGCGGTACTCGAGGAACTCCATCGTGTTCGAGCCGCGGCCCTGGGTCAGCGACCGCAGGCTGGTGGTGTAACCGAACATCTCGGACAGGGGCACCTCGCAGGTGACCAGCTTGACCACGCCGCGGTCCTCCTGCTCGCTGATCATGCCGCGACGGGAGGAGATGTCGCCGGTGACGGCACCGAAGTAGTCCTCGGGGACGGTGACGACGACCTTCATGATCGGCTCGAGGAGGATCGGCTGGGCCTTGGCGACGGCCTCCATGAGGGCCAGGCGGCCGGCCTGCTCGAAGGCGACCTGCGACGAGTCGACGGCGTGGTACTTGCCGTCGGTGAGCGTCACCTTGATGTTGATCAGCGGGAAGCCCGCCGTGACGCCGGCCAGCGCCGTCTGACGCACGCCGTACTCGACGGAGGGGATGTACTCCTTGGGCACCGAACCGCCGACGATCGCGTTCTCGAAGGCGATGTTGTCGGTGAAGTCCAGCTCGTCCGCCGCGGCCTGCGCCGCGGTGTACGGCTCGAGGTTGATCGTCACATCGCCGAACTGACCGCGACCGCCGGTCTGCTTCTTGAACAGCCCGCGAACGTCCTCGACCTTGCGGCCGACGGCCTCGCGATAGGCGACCTGCGGCTTGCCGACCTCGACGCCGATCTTCATGTCGCGCGTGAGCTTGTTCTTGATGATCTCAAGGTGCAGCTCGCCCATGCCCGAGATGATGGTCTGGCCGGTTTCCTCGTTGTAGAACGAGCGGAAAGACGGGTCCTCGCGGCGGATGGTCAGCAGCGCATCGCCGAGCTTCTGGCGGTCGGCCTGCGTCTTGGGCTCGATGGACATCGAGATCACCGGCTCGGGGAAGTGCATGCGCTCGAGCAGGATCGGCTTGTCCGCATCGCAGATCGTGTCGCCGGTGTACGAGTCCTTGATGCCGACGACCGCGACGATGTTGCCCGCGCTGGCCTCTTCCAGTGGGATGCGGTCCTTGGCGTGCATCTCGAAGATGCGCGAAGCGAGCTCGGTCTTGCCGTTGCCGGGGTTCACGCAGCGCGTGCCCTTGCCCAGACGGCCAGAGTAGATCCGCATGTACGTCAGGTCGCCGTGCTTGTCGGCGACGACCTTGAAGACCAGCGCGGCGAACGGCGCATCCGGATCGTGCGGACGCGACATCTTCTGCTCCTTGTCGCGCGGGTGCGTGCCCTCGACCTCGGGCTTCTCGCTCGGGGCGGGCAGGAAGTCGACGACCGCGTCCAGCAGAGCCTGGATGCCGACGTTCCGCAGCGCCGCGCCGCAGAGCACCGGATAGGCGGTGCGCTGGATCGTCGCCTTGCGCAGGGCCGCGACGATCTCCTCGATCGACGGCTCCTCGCCGGCGAGATACTTCTCCATGAGCTTGTCGTCCAGCTCGGCGACCTTCTCGATCATCTCGTGCCGCCACTGCTTGATCGTGTCGACCATGTCGGCCGGGATCGCGGTCTCGGTGACGGTCTCGCCCTTCTCGCCCTCGAAGAGGAACGCGCGCTGGCGGATCAGGTCGATGATGCCCTTGTGCTCATGGCCCAGACCGATCGGATACTGGATCGCGATGCCGTTGGCGCCAAGACGCGTCTTGATCGTCTTGAACGAGAAGTCAAAGCTCGCGCCGATCTTGTCCATCTTGTTGATGAAGCACAGACGCGGCACGCGATAACGGTCGGCCTGACGCCAGACGGTCTCGGACTGCGCCTCGACGCCTTCCTTACCGTCGAACACCGCGACCGCGCCGTCGAGCACGCGCAGCGAACGCTCGACTTCGATCGTGAAGTCCACGTGGCCCGGAGTATCGATCAGGTTCAGCTTGTACGTGCGGCCCGAACGCTCCCACGGGCAGGTCGTCGCGGCCGACTGGATCGTGATGCCGCGCTCCTGCTCCTCGGGGAGGAAGTCCATCGTCGCGGTGCCCTCGTGCACCTCGCCCATCTTGTAGTTCTTGCCGGTGTAGTAGAGGATGCGCTCGGACACCGTCGTCTTGCCGGCGTCGATGTGCGCACAGATGCCGAAGTTGCGGATTCCACTCAGATCAGCGGCCATTGGTACTTCCTTCGTAAAACAGGTGCGTGAATGCAGCGTTCGTGTCTGCGGTGATTGAACATGTCGGACCCTGCTCCAACTGCTTCTTGCCGATCGATGGTCGCCTTTGATTCACCGCCGGGGCCGACTCCGCCGGGCTCGTATCGAGCCCCCGGAGCCTCGTCCCGTCGCGTGGCGACCGGATCGTTTCTTGTCGTGCTCGTCGCGCCCGCCGATGGGCGTGCGCCCCACCCCGCCCAGGTCGACGACTCATGCCGTCGCCATCGCCTCGCGGGCGATCGCGTCGTCTGAACCTTCGTCGTCCTCGTCGGCGTCGTCGCTCATGGGTGCCCCGTGCCGCGTGGCTCCGAGCGTCCGCCAACCGGGCGACGCCCCACGCTCGCAGGGAAGGCGAATGTTAGCGACCGGGGGGGGATGGTCAAGAAGCCGCCCCACCCGCACGCGCCGCCGTCACCCACATCGATCGAGAACCACCCGGCAATCGTCGCGCCGCACCGCCCCAGAAGCCCTCCGTTCGGAACGCGTCAGGGCTCTGCCACAATCCGTTCAATCCGTGTCCGCTCGCCCGGCGGCAGCCGACGCATCGGGTCCAGACGTTGCAGGTCATCCCGCCGCAGTGCCTCGATCGCCGCATCGCGCAGCCGCTGGCGATCCTGGGCGTATGTCGGCCCTGCCGGGTCGCTCGAGCGAAGGATCTGCTCGCGCACGCGCAGCAACTCGGCCGCCAAGTCCGGCGAGTGCCGCTCCAGTTCGCCCGCCCGGACCAGCCAGCCCTCCGCCCGCGCCAACCAAGCGCGGCGATCCTGCCCGGGAATTCCCGCCGCGGCCTGCGCAACGGTCGCGCTCCAGCCCAGACGCAGCGCGACGCCGCCCCACCGGACCTTTGGCACGCGATCGATCGCCATCGCCTCATCGCTCGGCAGCGCGACGACGCGAAGAGCCCGCTCGAGCAACTCGCCGCGGCGCTGCGGCGGCGTCGCGCCGTCCATCGCCCAGCGGAGCAGCACCCTGCTCGCCTCACGCCGAACGGCCCACGACTCGACCATGTCCGCCGCACGCTCGAGCGCCTCGGCGGTCGGCCCGAGCACGCGCGACTCGGCCGCGGCGACGAGCCGATCAATCCCCACCGAGCCGTCGGGCTTGCCGACGATCTCGACAAGTTCCGCGAGCATCTGGTCGCGCGCACGGGCGTCGCGCTCGCTCATGGCCGAGGCCAGGAGCATCCGGGCCTCGCCGACAGTCCGCGCCATCGCGGAGGCCTGCTGCAGTTCGCGCTCCTGCACGAACACCCTCGATACGCCAAAGGCCAGACCCGCCGCGGCCGCGAGCAGCGACATCGCGATCGCCGCGGGCAACATGCCCGAGCGGCCAACGCGCGGAGCGTTCGCCTCATCGCGACGATTCCCTGCCGCGTGTGCGGAGCCCGTGCTCGCCGCGAGCGCGACGAACATGACAAAGAACCCCGCGGACTGAGTCCATCCCGGCGTGACCTCGATCTGGCCGTGCGCCATGAGCGCAACGCCCGCCGAAGCCATCGCCAGAGCCACCGGCCGCGCGGCCGCGCTGCCATCGGTGCCCGTGCACGCCCTGCACATCCGCACAATCGCCCAAGCCAGCACGACCCACACGATCAGTCCGAGCAGCCTCGCCATCGCCGCGGGCGCTGAGGTGCCCTCGCGCTCGATGTACGCGCCGGCCAGCACCACCGCCGCGGCGATGAGCCCCGCGGCCTTGCCCAGCGTCGCGGTCAGTTCCTGCTCGCTGTCGCGCTCAGGCTCGCCCTCATCGCGGAGGCGTTCGTCACGCTCCAGCGTTGCGATGCCCTTCGCCATCCCGCCGCCCACATCTCCGCCCACATCTCCGGCCATCGCGCAGCTCGTCGCTCGCGCGAGCATCCACACGACCCACACACCGGCGAGCACCCCGGCAACCCCAAGCCCCGCGCCCCAGTCGAACATCATGCTGTGCGGACTGGAGATCTCTTCCGGGTTCAACGGGTTCTTCGCAAACCCATACGCATCGCGAAAGCCATCCGGCCCGACGCCCAGCACCGGCGACTGCCCGAACACCCGCACCGCGGCCTGCATGTACCACCAGCGGAAGAGCAGCGAGAGTTCACCCAGTCGCTCGCCGATCATGCCGCGAAGCGTCACTATGCCCAGCACACCGAGCACCGCGCCGGGCGCGACCAACCACGCCAGCACACGCGCCCGCGCGCCCCAGCCCACGCGCTGCGCGATGCTCGCGAGCACGCCGAGCACCGCCGCCGCGAAGAGCCCGATCCCCGCCGCGCCGTACCCGCCCTTGGCGTTGGTCATCACCAGACCCGCCAGCGCGATCAGCAGCACGCCGAGGCCCGCCACCAGCACACCGCGTGCGCTCGCGCCGCCGCCCATCGCTCGCATCCGCGCGGCCATCACCGTCAGCACCGCGCCGAAGCACACGCCCGCGGCACTCAGCGACGCGTACACGTTCCCCAGCCCGAACCACGCCGTCGCCTCCCACCCGCTGATGCGTCGCTCATAGAGCCTGGCGGAAATCGAGTCCGCCGCCCAGCCGTTCGCCGTGAGGATCGCCTCGCGATTGCGCCGGAACGACTCGAGCGTCGCGGGGTTCTCGACAAAGACCTGCATCGCCCCTCGCGCCGCCAGCAACCCGAGGAACCCGAGCATCAGTCCCATGACCACCGCGCGCACGCGCCCATCACGGGCCCCGAGCAGCACGGCCAGCCCGCCCGCGAACGCCGACGCCCACGACGCGCCGATGCGCTGCTGCCCGAGCGATGCGGCGGCACCAAACCACCCGTGAAACGCCACCACGCCCATCACCGCGAGCACGACCGCCGCGCCGAAGACCGCCGAGGTGAGCCCGCTCCGCGTCGCGGCCCAGATGCCGCGGGTCACGAAGATCAGGCACGCCGCGCCGAGCATGGCGACCGCGTCGCAGACCATGGACCACGCGGGCGTGAGCGCCGAATTCGGCACGGCGACAGCAAACGGATCAAGGTCCCACCCCGCGATTGCTGTGAACCCGATCGACGCCCGCAGCAGCATCGGCACCATCACCAGCGCGGTCGCGAACATGAGCACGCCGGTCGACGCCGACCGATCCCCCGCCAAGCCCGTGTCCACATCCGACCCCGCGGCGCTCATCGCCGAGCCTCCGGCGTCGCCGCGGCCGCGCCGTCCGAATTGCCGGCCCCGGCACCACGCAGCGCGCGGAACCTGGGATCCACCGTCCACTCATACGCCGCGAGCACAATCAGGGTCGTCAGCGTCTGCACACCGACGACGATCGCGCCGACACTGTCGGCCCGCGCCAGCGACACGCCGCCGAGCGCCGTGATGGCCGTAAGGCCCCAGATCACCAGCACACTCCGGCGTTTGCTCATGCCGCGGTCGTGCAGACGATGCGAAAGGTGCTGCAAGTCGCCGACCATGGGCGATCGCCCCTGCGCCAAACGCAGCCACACGACCATCACCAGGTCGTACATCGGCACGGCCAGCACAACCATCGGCATCAGCACCGCGTACCACCGCGCCGCCGCGTCCGCCCCCGCCACCTCCGACGGCACGCCGGTGTAGTAGGTCGTGCGCATCGTCAGGAACGCCAGCAGAAAGCCCAGCACCAGCGAGCCCGAGTCGCCCATGAAAATGCTCGCCCGCGGCAGGGGCGCATTGAACACCAGGAACCCGATACACGACCCGACCAGCAAAGCCAGACACGTCGCGACGAACCACTGCGGTTCGGCCACGCCCGAAGCCCCAGCCGGCAGCAACGCCGCGACCAGGAAGCACGACCCGGCAATCGCCGCGACACCCGCTGTCAGCCCGTCCATGTTGTCCAGAAAGTTCATCGCGTTGGTCACCAGCACCAGCCACGCGACACTGAGCACCACGCTCAGCACCATCCCGCCCGGGAACGAATCCAGCAGCGTCAGCAGACGCGTCTCGGTCAGCAGCACCACCAGCGTGCTCACGCCGAGCATGACCAGCAACTTGGGCAGAGCCGGCAGCGGACGGCGATCATCGATCAGCCCCATCACGTGCAGCACCGCGAGCCCCCCCACCAGCACCAGTCCCGCCCACGCGTGCTCGGTCAGTCCGGGCATGTGCGTCGCCGCGGCATCCGCCAGCCCCCGCGGCAGGAGCGAGAGCAGCCCGCGCCCATCACCAACGAGCGAGAACGCCAGCACCGCCGAGAGCGGCGCGGCAATGGTCCAGAAAATCGCCACCCCGCCCAGATTCGGCACCCTCCGCCGCTCGGCCTTGACCTGCCCCGCAACCCCGGCCGAGTCGTGGGCGTTGAGCCAACGCCCAAGCGCCCGCGCCGCCGCCGTCAGCACGGCCGACAGCAGAATCGCACACGGGATGGTCAGCAGCACAATCGTCAGCACGGTCGGCTCGTCGCCAGAGATCGGGGAGAATCACCCTCGGGAAGAATCGTCAGTGTAACGGACCCCGCCGGCCCTCGACGCTGCTACGCTTGACCCCGTCGGGGCGGTAGCTCAGTTGGTAGAGCGCCAGCTTTGCAAGCTGGATGTCACCGGTTCGAGTCCGGTCCGCTCCACTCCCGACCACCGTTCGCTTTGCCGCGCACCCGAAGCTTGGGGTGCCCGGCCCTCGGCGAGGTGCCGCCCACGGCGCGACCACCCCCAACCCTCACGAGGTGCCCAGTTTCACCCGGAGAGTCCCTCACTCCGGACCGCGCTGGCCTGCTCGAGGGGGCAATCGTGCCGCAAATGTTCGTTGAGATTGGCGTGGCACGGTCGCGTTGTCGCATGTAGTCTGTAGAAGTCACCTTTCCAAGGATCGCTCCCATGCGCCAGCCATCGCCGCTCGCACGCCCCGCCCGACTCTCGGCCAGCAACGTGGCCACTGTCATCGCCCTGGCGATGATCCCGCTCGCGTCGCCCGCCTGGGCACAATCGAACGTCGTGGCGCCGAACCAGTTTGCCTGGGGCGAGAATGTCGGCTGGATCAACTTCCGCGATGCCAACCTGGGCACGCAGGGCGTCCGCATGGGCCCATCTTTCCTCAGCGGTTTCGCGTGGGGCGAGAACATCGGCTGGATCAACTTCGGCGACGGCACCCCCGCCAACGGCTTCCAGTACGCCAACACCTCCGGCGCAGACTTCGGCGTCAACCGCGACCCATCCACCAACGCCCTGACCGGCCTGGCCTGGGGCGAGAACGTCGGCTGGATCAACTTCTCGCTTCCGTCCCTCCCGGTCGCCCAGCGTCCGCGCTACGACGCCGCCAACGGCTCGCGTCTCGCCGGCTACGCCTGGGGTGAGAATATCGGCTGGATCAACCTCGACGTGCCCTTCTTCGGCCAGTTCGTCGCCTTCCCCTGCGGCCCGGCCGACATCGCCAACACCGACAGCGACCCCGGCGCCGATGGCTTCATCGACAACGGCGACTTCACCCTCTTCTTCTCATCGTTCTTCCTCCCCGAAACCGATCCCAGCCGTCTCATCGCCGACATCGCCAACACCGACGGCGATCCCGGTGCCGACGGCGCCGTGGACAACGGTGACTTCACCCTGTTCTTCTCCGCCTTCTTCGCCGGCTGCACGGGCTGAGCGTCGCGTACGGGCATCGGCAGCACACCGCCGATTGACGGCTTGAACCTCCGACCTACTTCCGCTCCGCGGCCTTGGCCACGGTCGCCAGGTCATCGCGCATCGCCCGCTTCATCGCCGGCATCATCAGCCGCGCCGCGAGGCGCCCCAGCAGCGTCGGCGCCTCGGCACGCACGGCGAAACTCGCCGCGCATGTCGCCGCGTCGAGCGGCTTGACACGCACATCGGTGATGTACCGCGTCCGGCCCATCATCGCTTCAACCCGGTACATCTGCCCGGGCTCGAACGCCGTCACGACCAGTTCGACCGTCGCATGCGAGCCCATCGCCCTTCGCGTCTCGCGCCAGCGCGTCCCGACGCCAAACAGCCCCGGCGTGAGCATCTCGACCCGCACGATGGCCGGCTGATACGCCGGTGCCCCATCGATATCGCAGAGCACCGAAAAGGTCCGGTCGGCCGCCGCGGTGACCTGTCGCTCGACGAAGAGTTCTGCCATGACGCAACTCCCGGTTCACCTGCCAGCGAGCAGGTCAATGAGCACCTGCGAAACCACCAGGCCGAGACCCCAGACCAGCCCGCCCAGCAGGAACATCAGCACCAGCAGCAGCGTCAGCGAGATCAGGAAGCCATGCTCGCCCTCCATGAGCCGCGCGTAGCTGCGTGAGAAGGTCATCAGCACACGCCCGCCGTCGAGCGGGTAGACCGGCAGCAGGTTGAAGATCGCCAGGACCGTGTTGATCATCGCTCCGGTCGCGGCGAAGGCGTACAGCTTGTCGATCATCGCCACGCTGACGCGCGGATCGCCCTGCGCGCCGTTTCGGATCATGATCGCCGCGGCCACGATGCAGATCAGCGCCAGCACCGCGTTCATCATCGGCCCGGCGAACGCCACCTGCGCCATGCCGTACCGCCCGCGCAGCCGCGACTGATCGACCGGCATCGCGCCGCACGGCAGACCGCACAAGACAAAGAAGCCGATCCCCAGCGGGCCAAGGTGCGTCAGCGGATTGACCGTCAGGTGCCCCAGCGCCCGCGGCGTCGGGTCGCCCAGCCGCTCGGCCACCCAGCCGTGCGCAAGCTCGTGAAGCGTGACCGAAAGCAGCGCCCAGATCACCCACCCGACAAGAAACGCCTGCCCGAACGAGTTGTAGAAGTCAACGGCCCACCAGCCCATTCGTCGCCCCTTGCTCAGCGTTCCGGACCGTCACGCCGCACGCCCAAGCGTCTGGCGGCACAAATGCAAACAGGCCCGGAGCATCGCCCCGGGCCTGTGAGTTTATCGAGCAATCCGCGCCGAGTTCGGTACGGTTCAGGCCTTGGCCTTGACCGTCGTGTGCTTCATCGCGGTGGCGACCAGTGCGTCGAACGCCTTGGGGTCAACGATCGCCAGTTCGCTGAGCATCTTGCGGTTGAGCAGGATGCCGGCGAGCTTCAGGCCGTTCATGAACACGCTGTAGCGCGTGCCACGCATGCGGCAAGCGGCCGTGATACGCGTGATCCACAGGGCACGCATGTCGCGCTTGGCCAGGCGGCGGTCGCGATAGGCGTACCAGCCGGCCTGAATAACGGCCAGACGCGCCACCCAGTACGACGACGAGCGATTGCCGTAGTAGCCGCGGGCCTGCCGCAGAATCCGGTTGCGCTTCTTGTTCCGAGCCGATCCGATCGTGACGCGAGGCATGGCAAACTCCAACTTGGGCGTGCGGAGGAGCCGAAAGTCTCGGCCCGCTTAGCAACCCGACGCCGGTGCGAAAATCCGGACAGGAACACCCTGCCCGGAAAGCCCTGCGACCGGCGAGCCTTCGCTCGACCACGCCGCGGGTTCATTCCTGATTCAGACGACGGGGGCCTTCTTCCAACCCGTCTTCTTGGCCTTGGGCGCGGTCTTGGCCGCGGCCTTGCGCTCGGCCTGTGCGGCCTTGCGCTGAGCGGGCGTCGGGCTGATCTTCAGCGCCGCTCGCGGCTGCGAACGGCCACGCAGACGACGGAACAACAGCAACTCCAACGCCTTGGCCTCGGCCGTCGTGACGTACTTGTCCTTGCGCAGGCGACGCAGGCGGTTGGGGCTCTTGACGCTCTTGAGGTGCTTGCTGTTGGCGGACTTGTGCTTCACCTTGCCCGTCTTGGTGATGCGGAACCGCTTGAGCACGCCCTTATGGGGCTTGTTGGTCGACATGACTGAACTCCGATTGCCCCGTCTTCGCCCGACGCAGGCCGGGCTGAGGGGGATTCCAACCTTAGGCGCGGCACCCGCCGCTCTCAAGCGTCCTCTCGCTCTCGGGCCCATCAGATCCGACCGTTACCGCCGGGGCCGCGGACCGGACCCTCCCGCCCAAAAACAAACCGACAGTCGGTTTGTTTAATGACACATGAAAACCATTCACCCGCAAACCTCACGGAGCCACGAACCCGTCTTCAGCGTTCGTCGGCACCTCGCGGCCGCGCAGCGGGGTCGACTGGGTCTGCTTGCTCAACGGGCCGCGGAGGCGGAGGCCCTCCTCCAGGCTGCGGGGGATCCAGATCACATCGCCGGACTCGAGCATCGGCGAGCGGGTCCAGCGGGCCGAGCCGTCGAGGAAGTGCACGGCCTGGCCACTGCCGGAGTGGTTCAGACTGTTCTCGAGAACGTTGATCAGACGCTCGCCGCGGAACGCGCGGACGACGACGGGTGAACGGTCGGCGAGAACGACGACCTCCGCCGGGTTTGTGACGAATCCGTCGATCTGGCCGCCGCCGGGCCTGCCGAAGAGATTCATGAAGCTGTACGAGACCTCGTTGAACGACGCCCAATCCTGAGCGCTGGCGGTGCCGGGCTCGCTGACGGCGTACTCGTTGCCGGGGCACGCGAGCGTGTCCAGCCGGGCGTGGCCGGTGCGGATGGAGGTGTAGAGATTGGCGGAGTTGGACTGGCTCGGGTCGGAGCCGACATTCCACCAGAGGCCGCCGCCGATGGAGGCGCTGGCCATGGGCATGGAGCCCCTGTTGTCCAGCCGGTACTGCCCGAGCGATGAACCGACGCTGGCGAAGTTCCCGAGGCACGCGGTCTGCCGCGCCTGCGAACGAAGGCCGGAAAGGGCGGGCCAGAGCAGGCCGACGGCGAGCATCATGACCGCGGCGACGGAGATGATGTCCGGCAATCGCAGCGTGCGCCGGCTCAGCGGCGCATCGGCCGGCGGGCCGAACTTCAGGGCCTGCTCGCGATGGGCCTCGAACGTCGTGATCGACGCGAGCGATCGCGCTACGAGGTCGTCGCGCTGGGCATCGGTCACGGGCTCGGCGACATCGAGCATCGAGAGGACGGCGTACTGCTGCTGAGCCCGCGCCCGCACGCCCGAGGAAACGCGACGCAGGTCGAACTCCGCCGCGACGAGCGCTTCGAGCGCATCCTCATCACCGGGGGAGAGTTCCACATCGCCGCGAGCGTTGGCTGAGGTCTGGGCCGACGACGCATCCGGCCCGGCGACGCCGTTGGCAACGAGGCCCACCGCGACAAGGTGGGCGGCGAGTGCCTGCTGCCGCGGGCTGAAGGCGTGAGAGTCGGGCGACACGCCGCACTCGAGCAGTTCGAGGATCTGTCGGATCTCCTGGGCCTGCTCGCGGCGATTGGCGGACACGAGATCCACGCGGAATCCGGCGCGCGTGAGCTCATCGATGCACGAGAGATCCTCTGCGGACAGCGCGGGGTCGGGCTCGGGGCTGCGGGTGGTCATGGTCATGGTGCGGAGCGGGACGGGGGGATCAAGGGAGGCCGGGCGGCGGGGGCGACGGGGCGGGCGGGGGAGGCTGTCGCGGTGCGCTCGCCGCGGCGGAGGGCACGGGGTTCATCGAGTCCCAGGCCTTGGCGAACGCGGCGACGGCGGCATGCAGGCGGCTCTTGACGGTGCCCAGAGGAATCTCAAGGGCATCGGCGATCTGGCTGTACGAGAGTTTCTGGAAGTAGGCCAGCAGCAGCACCTCGCGAAGACTGGGAGACAGACGCTCAATCGCCGCCTGAACCGCGGCTTGAACTTCGACACGCTGCGCCGCGTCCTGCGGCTGAATGACGCTGACTTCCATCAGGTCGATGAACCGGGTCTGACCGTCATCGCCAGAACCCGCCGAGCCCCCCACGGGTGCCGACAGGTCCAGCGTGCGACGCCGGTTGTTCTTACGCAGAAGGTCCCGTGCCTTGTTCGCCGCAATCGTAAAAAGCCACGGCTTGAACCGCCGGGAAGGGTCAAATGTGTCGGCGGAGACGTGAACCTGGAGAAACGTGTCCTGAAAAACGTCCTGCGCGGCGGTTTTATCGCCCACCAGCCGCTCGAGGAATCGCAGCAGGTCATCGTGGTGACGCCGGATGAGCACTTCCATCGCGCCGGGCTGGCCGGCACGGTGGGCCTGCAGGAGTTCGTTGTCGGTGCGGGGATCCACGGGGGAGTGTCGGCGCGGCGGCGATGTGAGGGGCCCGGGGTTAGGCGGAGGCGATCAGGTGTCCGATTGAAGTGTATGAACGAGCGCGGGGTTCTGGGGGTTTCACGAATAGTGCGACGTTTGCGTTCCGACGGGGCCGCGTGAGGGTGCCGACGCTACCATGGCCCAATCATGGCTGTACCCCTGTCGCAGATGTGGACCGTCGCCTCGTACATCGTCTCGCAGAAACTGCGGGGGAACAAGCACTATCCGCTGGTGCTGATGCTCGAACCGCTCTTCCGCTGCAACTTGGCGTGCGCGGGGTGCGGCAAGATCCAGTACCCGCCGCACATCCTCAAGCGGCAGCTCACGCCGGAGCAGTGCTGGAAGGCCGCGGAAGAGTGCGGCGCACCGATGGTGTCGATCCCCGGCGGCGAGCCCCTGCTGCATCCGCAGATCGTCGAGATCGTCGAGGGGCTGGTGGCGCGAAAGAAGTACGTGTACTGCTGCACCAACGCGCTGCTGCTGAAGGAGAAGCTCGAGGCGGGGTGGTTCAAGCCCAGCAAGTACCTGACCTTCAGCGTGCACATGGACGGCAGCGAGGAGCACCACGACTTTGCCGTCTGCCGCGAGGGCACGTTCAAGACCGCGGTCGAGGGCATCCGCCTGGCGGTGAAGATGGGCTTCCGCGTGACGACGAACACGACGCTGTTCGACGGCGCCAGCCCGCAGGCGGTCCGCGAGTTCTTCGATGAGATGATGGCGCTGGGAGTCGAGGGCATGATGGTCAGCCCGGGGTACGCGTACCCCAAGGCGCCGGACCAGAAGGGCTTTTTGACCGAGCGGAAGAAGACGACGGACCTGTTCCGGATGATCTTTTCCAACCGCAAGAAGCACTGGAAGTTCAACCAGAGCCCGATGTTCATCGAGTTCCTGATGGGCAAGCGCGAGTTCGAGTGCACGCCGTGGGGCATGCCGACGTACAACATTTTCGGCTGGCAGAAGCCGTGCTACCTGCTGCAGGACGGGTACGTCGAGACGTTCAAGGAACTCATCGAGACGACCGAGTGGGAGCGTTACGGCCGCGCCAGCGGGAACCGCGCGTGCCAGCAGTGCATGGTGCACTGCGGGTACGAGACGACGGCCAACGACTTTACCTTCAGCGGCATCCGCGGCATGTTCGCGACGGTCAAGGCGATGCTCACGCCGAGCTACGTCGACCCGGAAGCCGCGGCGATGCTCGCCGAGGACGCCAAGAAGCCCCACGGCCCGCTGGTGCAGCTGGGGATCAGCGTGAAGAAGAAGGACGAAGAGCTGGTCGCGGCGAAGTGACCGCCGCGGCGGCGGGGGGCAGTGGCACAGTGGCGCAGTGGCGCAGTGGCGCAGTGGCACAGTCCAGCAGATCCTCCCCCGCCTCCAGATCCTCCCCCGCCTCCAGATCCTCCCCCGCTCGGCGGGGGAGGTGCCGCGTCTTCGCGGCGGAGGGGGCACCCCCGCCACCCCCCGTCTCCCGTATCTGAGAACTCCCCTCCGAGTTCTCGCCCCTTGTCGCACATACACCGAACATCGACCATCGCGCACGACTTTCCACCGATCCAGCGTCGTTCCCGCGTCGATCCGCCACCCATCCGCCCTTCGCGGAGCGCGCGCAAAATCATTTTGCACGCGTGACGAGCTCCTCGTCACGCGTGACGAGCTCCTTTGCACGCGTGACGAGCTCCTCGTCACGCATGAC
>JAJTHN010000033.1 GCA_021297895.1 Phycisphaeraceae bacterium
ACCCCCGCCCCCCGGCCCCCGTCCACCGCCCCCCGCCTTCGCGTTTTGCCCCCCCACGCCGGCCCTCGCGGCTCCGTCATCGGGTCCCGCAATCGCGCGCATGGCCTTGATCAGGGGGTGTCGCTTCGAAGAGATTATGAAAGATGCGACCTGGTTGAGGTGTGACTCGGGCCGCGACCGCCCCCTGAACGTGTGCATTTACGTCGTTTCAAGATCATCGTGTTGTAGTTCGCAAGGGCGAGCGTTACCTTGCAACCCAACGGCATGAGGTGTCTCCGTGTGGATGCACCCCACGCTCAGGGGTCAGCGGTCCGCGCAGGCGTGGAAGATCAACAATCTCGACCGGGGCAACGTCGCCGTTTGGGGGTCATGCCCCGGCTTCTTGAGGTGGCGGTTTCATGATGAGACACTTGATGATTGAGTATCGTTCAAGGCGTATCGGGATCGTGATCGCGCTCGCGGGGCTCGCGGCGGGAGTGGCGATGTCCGCCCGGGCGGCGGGCGCGCCCGCGCAGAACCCGCCCGCGGTCGCGGCGCCAGCGGAGCCGGTCTCCAAGAGCGAGTCGGCGGCGAGGATGATTGCGGAGGTTGAGCGGTGCGACTGGCTGTCGCCGGCGCAGCGGGCCGATCTGAGCCGGACCATCGCGAGCATCATCACCACGGATCCTCCGTGCAGAGACAAGATCGACCGCATTTCGGTGGACTTCCCCAAGGTGCTCGAGCAGTTGAAGGTCACTCGCTCAGCAGGGTTTGTGATCCCGGAAGGGGATGGCTTCACGCCGTACCGCAACTTCATCGCCTGGAGCGTCACGCGATGGACCGAGGTGCGATGCGTCACGCCGCAGGAGCGTGCCGCGACACTCGCCGCGGCGGAGGAGCTGTATCCGGTGTTGAGGTCCTGGGTCGATGTGAGGTTTGTGAAGGTTCCGGAAGAGATTCGCCGGAAGATCGCGGATTATCTTGTCCGGAGCTTGCGGGTGCCTATTGAGAGAGACGACTACTTTATCGGAATTGCGCTGTGGTCGGGTCCGAAGCCGAGTGTCGAAGGAATCGATCACGCAGTTGAGACGGTGATTCCCGGCTTCATTGAAGTCTTCGACCGAATGCAGACGCGGTATCTCGAAAAGATTGCCGCCGCCGCCAGCGCGAATTCTGAGTTCGAGCGCGCACGGAACGACCCCGAGTGGGCCCTTCGCATGCTCGCGATGGAAGCCGACGCTTGGGTGTACACCGGGGTGCTGCAGAAGTACTTTGTCTTTGTCCCGGAAGCAGGTCCTTCCATTCGGGAGCGGGATGGAAAGGCCGTCACGGAATGGGCCGCCGAACTCAAGCGTGTTGATGATGAAGAGCGCAGGGCGCGTGATGCCGAGTTGCGGGAGGAACAGGCCCGGGCGGCGGGTGAGGGGGCGGCGGGAATCGTTGCGATCATCGAGTCATCGCCGTTCGTGCCTCACGAGGCCAAGGGCGAGCTGGCCGAGGTGGCTCGGGCCGTCGTGGCGGAGTATCCCGCCGTGACCGATGCGCAGTGGAAGCGGATCGGCGCGGATCTGGAGTTTTATCTTCAGGTCAAGGGGCCCGGGTCCAACGAGTACGGTGTTGCCGAGTGGGATGCGTACTTGGCCGCCTGGAGAGCGTACACGAAACCGGACTTGCGGCATCGTCTGGCGAACGCCGCGCTGCTCATCGGCCGCGAGGATGTTCGTCGGGCTGCCGATGCCGCCAAGGCGGCGGTCGCTGCGTATGCGGCGGCGGCTCCTGCTTCCGCGGCCTCTTTGCTGCCGGCGGGCTGGAGCGGCGACCGTGCGGCCTTTGCGCGGGCTGTCCAGAAAGCGGTCGCCAAGGAAGCGGGCGATGTGGGAAACTACCTGATTCTCAAGCGCTTGTTCCCGAGCGATGCCGCCGCATCGGGTGTCGCGCCGGCGGACTTGATCAAGTCCTATCGGCTCGCGCCGTCCCTTCCCGCGTACTACGAGGAAAGGATGGCGGACTACATGGCCCTGAGCCGGCAGAGTGCCTCACACAAAGAAACGGCGGACTCGAGCATTGCGTCGGATATCGCATCGCTGGCAGGCGGAGCGTTGAGAGCACTGGGCACGGTTCCCGATGAGTCTCTGAAAGCGGTTTTGATACCCCAGCCGCCGGAAATGATCGCCTTGGGCAACGACTGGTATGACAAGAGCCGGCTGTTCCATGACAGCGACAGTCGCGCCATGCGTGAGCATCACCGCAAGAGCATGTCGGAGCGCGACACCAAGGAAAGACTGCGCAAAGAGGCCGGTCGCAACGCGGCGGAGCCGGACGGGAAGGATGAACGTCCAGAGTCACCATCGAAGCCCTGAGCGGCCCGCCACCGGGAGGGTTGCCGATCTTCTTCGCTCTCAAGAGCGCACGCCATGATTCGCACCTTCGTCGTTGCCGCTGCCTTCCTGTGCTTCGCGAGCTCTGCCTTGGCCGACCACGCGGTCATCGCGGCGTTCAAGGCTCGAATCGAGAAGTCCGACCGACTGGATGAGGGGCAGAAAGCCGTCCTGATCGCGCGGACCAGGGCGAGGCTGGCTTCCAAGGATCTCGGTCCCGATCGCCGCAACCACGCGGCGCGGGGTTGAGGTGCGGCGATGGTTCGTGGGCCTCGCGACTTCGGCATGTTTTGCCGGCGCTTGTCTTTTGGCCGGGAGGTGTGTGGCGGGGAGTGGGAGTGGGGGTGGGGGGGGGGTGGGGGTTGGGGGTTTGGGGGCGTTGTGGGCGGCCGCGGGGGCTGTCTTGGCGGTGTGGGGAGGGGTTGGCCGATAAGGGGAGAGCCGGGCTGGCTCGGCGTGGAGGTGCGCATGGATGCTCGGCGGCTTGTGGTCGTGGTGGTTGGGCTGGTGCTCGGGGCGTGGGCGCTGGCGGGGGGTGCGTGCGCGACGTTGACCAGCGGGGTGACGCAGCCGATCGAGGTGCGGACGGATCCATCGGGGGCGACGGTGGTGGCCGATGGGGTGGTGCGGGGGACGACGCCGTGCATCGTGCGGCTGTATCGCGGCCGCGATGCGACGCTGGAGATCCGCAAGCCGGGGTTCGTCAGCGAGACCGTCTTCATCACCACGCGGATGGACGGGGATGTCATGGCCAAGGTCTTCGGCGGGGCGATCGTGGGCGGGGCGTTCGACCTGGCGACGGGCGCGGCGATGAAACTGGCGCCGGATTCGATCACGCTGGCGCTGCGGCCCGGAGGGACAGGTGGTGGTGAGGGTGACGGCGCGATGGGGGCCGCGGGGGGTGTGGGGGGTGCGGGGGGTGTGGGTGCGTCGGTGGTGGCGGGGGCGGGGAGGGTGTCTGCGGTGGAGATTGTCCATGCGCTGCCGGTGGAAATGAGGGGGGATCGCGG
>JAJTHN010000037.1 GCA_021297895.1 Phycisphaeraceae bacterium
TCGTGACCGCGTCTCGGGACCAGACCGCGCGGGTGTGGGATGCGGTCACCGGCGCGAGCCTGGCCGAGCTGACGGGGCATACGGAGTGGTTGCTCTCCGCGGCCTTCAGCCCGGATGGCACGCGGATCGTGACCGCATCGGAGGACGGCTCCGCGCGGGTGTGGGACAGCGTGCCGTACCGCGAGCGGTATGCGGAGCGGCGGTCCAACGCCCCGGGCCGGGAGCCGAGCGCTGCGGCCTCTGATGCGCCCACGCGCCCCGCGCCCCGGGCGGGGCCTTGATCCTGACCCGCCGCGGTCGAACCCGGCCGCGGTGGGTCTCCCCGCGTTGCCGCCGCCGTCGCCTGCTGGCCCCGGGGTGCCAGCGTGCTGCGGGGGCGTGGCACCGGTATCCATCTTTGGCGTGCCACCGGTTCGTCGGGCTTTGGCGACGAGCCGTTGCGTTCGCGCATCGGCGCTCGATCAACAAGGGCTCGGTTGCTTGTTCGCGAGTCCAGCCGCATCTACTCCCCGCAGAAGCTCGTGGAACCGGTGTCGCGGGAGCGGTGCCGCGCTCCCGGGGAAGGATCTTGATGGGCCGTTGGCCTTTGCGTCGGTCTTTACAGCGCCAGCGCGGCGTGGAGGCGGTCGCGGAGGCCGGCCGCGGCGAGCGATTCGACGCGGGGCTCATCGTAAAAGACTTCGAGCATGCGAGGTGCGGGGGGAGTGGGCGCGCGGCTTTTGCCCTCGCGGAGCACCGCCGCGAACGCGGGCCAGTCGATCGTGCCGTCGCCGGGCATGCGGTGGTCGTCGAGCGTGCCGTCGTTGTCGTGGATGTGGTAGTACGCGATCGCCGGCAGGCACGCGCGGGTCGCGCTGATCAGGTCCGAGGTGATGTGCGCGTGGCCCGTGTCCAGGCACATGCGGATGTGCGGCGAGCCGGCATCC
This sequence comes from Phycisphaeraceae bacterium, assembly GCA_021297895.1. Classification (GTDB taxonomy): domain Bacteria; phylum Planctomycetota; class Phycisphaerae; order Phycisphaerales; family UBA1924; genus JAJTHN01. The sequence goes on from JAJTHN010000037.1 coordinate 927, forward strand.
AGCACGCACTGCGCCAGCGCCACCGGGTCGTGGCCCAGCGGGTTGTTGTACGGCTGGTTCTCGATCAGGTACACCACGCCCAGGCGCTGGCCGACCTCCGCCAGACGCGAGAGAAAGTCCATGAGCATCGGCACGCGCCGGACCTTCTCGCGGGCCAGCTCATCGAGCGACATGTTCCGCATCCCCTCGTTCCACTTGCTCGGGTGCACCACGACCATCGGCCCGCCGAGGTCGCGGGCGAGTTTGCCCTCGTCCTCGTAGACCTTCAGGCAGTGCTTGCGGTGCTCGGGGTCATCGCTGGAGGGGTCAAGATGGAAGCCGAAGACGCCGTGGATCGAGTCGTACTTCAGGCCGAGCGAACCGGCCAGCCGCAGGGCCTCGGCCACGGTCGGGGGCTTCTGCTCGTTGCGGTAGAACTGCAGCGTGGTCACGCCCACCGCGGCGTAGGCGCTCAGCAGCCGATGGACATCGAAGGTAAAGCCGAAGGGTGCGACCGTTGCGAGCGCCGGCATACAGACTCCAGCAGGGAGCGGGCGGGCGGAGTATACGGGTCGGGCCGGGGTTCAGCCATGCGCGCCGGCGAGCCGGGCGCGGACAAGGTCCGCCCGGGCCTCCCGTCGACGCTGCTGGTCCATGTCCTGCCCGGTGATGCGCTGCAGGTGCGCCGGCTGGACCATGAGCATGAGCTGGTTGACCGTCGCCTCCGAGAGGTTGGGCAGGATGCCGAGCAGGGCGCCCAGACGCGTGAGGCTGAGCATGGTCAGGGCCTCCTCCGGGGCGAGCAGGCGGGCGGCGCGGAGCGTGCCCAGCGCGCGCCAGCACAGGTCCTCCATGAACCGGCGGCGGACATCCATGATGCGCCGGCGGGCCTCGCGCTCGGCACGGACGATGTCGGGCACGATGTCCGCCTCGATGTCGTTCAGCAGCGCCGCCTCGGACTTGCCCAGCGTGGTCTGGTTGGAGATCTGGTAGAGGTCGCCGGTGGCCTCGGAGCCCTCGCCGTAAAAGCCGCGGACGGTCAGGTTCATGTCGCGGGCGGCGCGCTTGGCCTTGTCGATGTCGTTGGTCAGGCGCAGCGCCGGCAGGTGCAGCATCACGCTCATGCGCACGCCGCAACCGACGTTCGTCGGGCAACTGGTCAGGTACCCGAACCGCGGCGAGAAGGCAAAGTCGATCAGGCCGTCGAGCCGGTCATCGGCGTCGTTGACCTGCGCCCAGGCCTGCGACAGGGCCAGCCCGGCGCGGAGGGACTGCAGGCGCAGGTGGTCTTCCTCGTTGACCATGACCGAGAGGTGCTCATCGGGGAGCGAGACCAGCAGGCCGCGGGGCGCATCGCCGCGGGCGTGCTCCTTGCTCATGAGGTGGCGTTCGACCAGCAGCGTGCGGTCGAGCGTCGGGGTCTTGTGGACATCGAGCCAGAGGGTGCGACGCCCGAGGCCGCAGTGCATCAGGCGGTCGCGGCAGAGCTCGAGCGTCTGCTGGCGCAGGTCGTTGTCGGCCTTGGAGAGGAACGCAAACCCATCGATGTTCCGGGCGATGCGCACGCGCGAGGAGATCACCACGTCGTTGTCGGCTCCGTCGCCGGTGAGCCAGTGCGCCCCGGCCCGGAGCTGCTCGGGAGGGATCGGCGGCTGCGGCGAAGACGGCGGCGGCGGGGGGGGGGTGTCGCTCACGCGAGGTCACCCCGCGGCGGGGCATCCGAGCGTGCATCGGGCTCGGGGGATGAGCGAGCGGTCAGCAGCGCGCGGAGTTCATCGCGGAGACGCGCGGCCAGTTCGTACTGCTCGTTGCTGATCGCCTCGGCCAGGCTCGCGCGGAGCATCGACAGCCTGCGCGTCGTCGCGATGACCGGCGCTGCCCCCGCGGCGGGGGCCGACTCGGCCCCGCGATATCGCGCCGGCTTCTTGCCCACGTGCCACGTGCCGCCCTCGTGAGCGCGGGCCAGCAGCGGCGCGAGCAACTCCGCGAACGCGGCGTAGCACGCGGGGCAGCCCATCTGACCCTGATGACGAAACTGCGCGAAGGTGAGTTTGCAGCCCGGACAGGTTGTGCGGGCCCCGGCGATGATGCTGGCCTCGTCGCCGCCTGCGTCGCTGGTGCCCTCGCCGGGGATGTCGGTCGGTCCTTCGCCCAGTTCGTGCGGCGGCTCATCAGCCCCCGCCGCGGCGGAGTGGGCCGATGCATCGCTCGATGGCGAGAGGTTGATCGGTGTGTCCGGGGCGGTCGGCGCATCGTCCGCGGGGGAGACGGCATCGCCGGATGTGGGCTGTCGGCCCTTGGCGCGGCGGGCGCAGCGCTCGCACAGGTGCGCCTCGACGTGCTGACCCTGGGCGACGATCAACTCGTGAATCGTCGCCTCGTTGTCGCAGCGGTCACACTTCATCGGTGTGAGATGGTATCGCCAAGAGGCGAGCGATGGGGCGGACCAAAACGAACGACTCCGCGCACGCGGGGTGCGCGGAGTCGTGGATGATCAACTCAGCAAGCCCGATGGACGGGCGGACCGATCAGGCCTTGCCGGCGGACTTCATCGGGCGGGTGTAGCCGATCTTGCGGGAGAGCGGCTTGACCACCAGGCCGGACTTGATGGCCTTGGCCGAGGCGAGGATGCGGGTCGGCACGCCGTCGACGACGGCGGTGACCTTCTGGAGGTTGGGGCGGAACTTCCGGCGGGTGATGCCGGTGGGCTTGAGGCCGAAGCCGCCCTTTTGGATCTTCTGGCCGCGGTACGTGCGCTGCTTGCCGAAGGACGACTTCTTACCGGTAAAGTGGCAGACGTAAGGCATGGGATCCTCGCTCAGAGAAGGGCCTCGATTGTTGACCGCAGAGTGGGCCGGGTCAACATGCGGCGACGAATGTTCGATGCGTGTTCGGGTCTTGGGAGGGCAAACTGGACGAAATACCGACCTGAGCGTGCCCCTTGGGCCTCTCGGGGCCTGCCGGTCGGGCTCAGGAGCGCTTGATGTTCTCGCGGGTGAGCATCAGTTCGAGCGTCTGGACGACGAAGTCGACCTCGCGTTCGGTCAGGTCGTTGTAGAACGGCACGGCGATCGTGCGCTGGCTGACGGACTCGGCGATGGGGAAGTCGCCGGACTTGAAGCCGAAGCGTTCGCGGTAAAAGGGCTGAAGGTGGATGCAGGGGAAGTAGTCCGCCGCGCCGACCTCATGCCGGCGCATCCCGGCGATGATCCGGTCGCGCTCGTCGCGGGTATAGGTGGTGGCCAGTCGGAGGACGAAGACGAACCAGCTCTGGGTGGTGTCGGGGAGCGTCGTCGGGAGCACGACATCGGAGTTGCCGAGCAGCCGCTGGAAGTACATGTCGCTGACGCGCTGCCGCTTGGCCAGGATGTGATCGAGGCGTTTGGTCTGCGCCAGGCCCAGTGCCGCGTGGAGTTCGCTCAGACGGTAGTTGTACCCGAGGCGTTCGTGCACGAGCCAGGAGCCGAGGCCCGCGTGGGCGGAGCCGGCGGTGGTCACGCCGGCGCCGCCGATGCCGACGGCGGTCGGTGAGGCGGTGCCCGAGGGGGTCGTCGGCAGCGGTCGGCCCTGCGAGCGGAGGCTCCGGCACATGTCGGCGATGCGTTTGTCGTTCGTGACGATCATCCCGCCTTCGCCCGTGGTGATCTGCTTGTTGGGATAGAAGCCGAAGACGCCCACGCGCCCGAACGAGCCGCAAGGCCTGCTGCCGACCGCCGATCCGAGCGCCTCGCAGCAGTCCTCGATGATGGGCAGTTCGTACTTCGCGGCGACCTGCTCGTACGCGTCCATGTGCGCCGGGTTGCCGAAGGTCTCGACGGCGATGATCGCCTTGGTCCGCGGCGTGATGGCATCGGCGAGTTTCTGCGGGTCCATGTTCAGCGTCTTGGGACAGATGTCCACGAAGACGGGCTTTGCGCCGACGTACAGGATGACGTTCGCGCTGGCGATGAACGAGAAGGGCGTGGTGATCACCTCATCGCCCGGGCCGACACCCAGGGCCAGCAGGGCCATATGCAGCCCGGCGGTTCCCGAGGAGCAGGCGATGCCGAAGTCGCGGTTCACGCGGGCGGCCAGCGCGTGCTCGAACTGTTCCTGAACCGGGCCGATGCTCAGGCGGCCGCTGCGGAGGACGCTGGTGACCGCGTCGATCTCCATGCTGGTGATGTCGGGTTTGCTCAGCGGGATCTCGTGGATGCTCATGAGGTGGGCTCGTCGGCGCGGAGGGAATGACGGACTTGATATGCCCGTGAGGCCGGCCGGGGAGGCCGAACGCGGGGCACAGAGAGGTTATCGGATGATCCGGGCGGGTCGATCAGCGGCAGGAGCGGAATTCACGCGCGTGAGCGCCGGTCACGGCAGAACCGTGGACATCAGGCGGGAAAGTGCCGCGCGGTCGTCCTGGGCCAGGCGCAGCGCCAGCCATGCGGCCTGCACACGCTGGGCCTCGGGAAGTCCGCCGACGCCGAGCGCGACGCGAGCGACCTGCGCGCGGAGCGCCTCGGGCGCTGGCTGTTCCTTGGTGTGCCGCGCGCGGAGGAGCGTGGCCAGCGCGCTGGCGGCGGGTTGATCGAACCGCTGTTCGAGCATGCGCGCGGCCATTGCGGCATCGTCGATGCGCAGTGCGCCGATGAGGATCGCGTTGATCCCCTGCTGGTGCGATGCTTCGACGCGCTCGGCCAGCAGCTCGACCAGCGCCTCGGGTCCCGCACGCCCCAGTTCGCTCGCGGCGGTCGCGGCGATGGATCGGGCCTCGGCGTCGGCGTTCTCCGGCAGCGAGCGGATGATCGCTTCGCGCACGGGGCGGGCCTTTTCCATGGGCCACGAGCGCACGCTCCGCAAGGCCCAGCGGGAGCACGGCGCGTGGCCGTGCGTGACCAGTTGCGCCACCGCCGCGGCGGATGAGCCGCACTCGATCCGCAGGGCCAGGAGCGCCTGCCCGGCGTCGCGGAGCAGGGGCAGTTCGTCGGCGCAGAGCGCATCGATCAGCGCTTCGGGCATCAGCGTCGCGTTCTCGCTGGCCGCGTCGAGAGCCCCGAGCATCATGCGCGTCCGCGAGCCGGGATCGACCGACAGCCGCCACTCATCGAGCACGGCGCGCTGTGCTTCGGGTGAGCCGGGAGCGATGGCCAGCATCGCGAGCGTAATGGTGACGCGTGTTCCGGTGTCGGTCGCGGCGAGGTCGCGCATGCGAGCGAGCACGCCGAGAGACTCCTCGAGCCGCTCGCGGCGCAGCGAGAGCAGCAACTGTTCGAGCGCCGATTCGCCGCCGGGGGCCATCACAGCGCGCCAGGTGCGTTCGATTGTTCGGGAGGCTTGCTCCGCCAGCGCGGCATCGCCGCTGCGGCGCGCGACAAGGGCCGAGTGGAGCGCCACGTGCGGGCGCGGGCTGTCCATCCCGAGTATCGCCGGTCGCAGCGAAAGACCGGGCATGCCCTGGCGAAGCAGTTCGGAGGTCGCCGAGATGTTGATGCACGGGTCCACATCGTCGGCGCGAGCCAATTCGCTCAACTGCGCGGGTGTGAACATGGAAGAGTCCAGACCCTGCAGCAGGATCGCGTTGCGAAGCTCGGCATCATCGATCTTGCGGAGCAGCAGGAGGTTGAGACCTTCGCCGGGACGAAGCTCGGCCGATGCGAGAATGCCCTGCGAAATCAGCAGCGGATCGCCCGACATCGCCAATTGGGAGAACAGCGGCTCGAGCGTCGGGTCGCGGAGTGAACGCAGAGATCGCAGCACGACAAAGCGATCGGCCGCGCTCCGGGAGAGCAGCGCTTCACGGAGGACGCGCGTGACATCCGCCGAGGAAGGCGCCGCGTTGTCGGTCGCGGCCGCGGGTTGGGGCGGCTGGACCGTCGGTGCGGGCTCGCTCTGAGCCATCGCGAGGCTGGCCGAGAGCGCGGCGATGGCGATCGCGGGGGCCGCACGCGGACGCGTACGGCTGCGAACGAACCTGGTTTCGGGCGTCGCCGATCGGTACATGACAGCAAAGGTTATGCGCGAGGCTCCGAGAGAACGCGCGGCGTGCGGATCGGGGCTCGTCCAGGTCCGCGAGCAGCGGACCGAGGCATCATGCCGCGGCGGTCGGCGCAGCGGGCTCGACGGCGACTGTAATCGGGGCGGTGACCGGGGCCGCGACGGGGCTCGTCGGCGTGCCGGCCGTGCGAACAGGCCGCGGCTGACGAATGACCGCGGGGCGACCCGGGGCGACCTGCGTCGCCAGGCGGTCGCAGAGTTCCGCGATGCTCGCGTCGTCATGGCCGGTGCCCATCGGCACGCGCACGCCCTGCTCGATCTGACGGCGCAGGCGCGTGACGGCGGTGACGATTGTCGAGTGGTTCGGCCGTCCGATCGCGCGGGCGATCTCCGGGTAGCTGGCCGTGGTCACGCGGAGCGCGACGGTCGCGATGATCGCGCGGGCGAAGACCACGCGCACGTGCCGCCCCTTGCCGGCGAGCTCCTCGCGGCGCACGCCCATCATCGCACAACCGGCATCGACGATCGTGTCGAGCCGGACGGGCCGCGTCGCGTCGCCCGATGAGCGATCGCTCTCGCGCGGGCCGTTCTGCGGGCGGAGAACCTGCGAAACGCTGGCCATGCTCACCCGCGCACCGCTGTTTCCGCCGGAACCGAAGCGTCCGCCGAGCAAGCGGTGCACGGCCTCGAGCCGCGTGACCAGACCCTCGAGATCGCGGACCGAAACGCCGGCGCTGCCCGGGGTGGCGACGCTGCCGGTCGCCTGAGAGCCAGATGCCGCGGCCATCGCGATCGCGTGCGTGCTGACCGCCAGTGCGGCGTCGGCTTCGAGCACCATGCCGCGACGGTGGGCCAGCGCGATGACCAGATCGTTGACAAACGCGCGATCCGGCGCGGCGATCGTCGCGGCCATGCCGCAGGAAATCCGCGAAACCAGCGACTCGCTCAGCCCCATGGGTCCGCGGATCGGCGCGGAGGCGGCGGCGATGATCCAGCCGCCGCGGGCGCGGATGGCGTCGATGGTCTGCTGCAGTTCGCTCTGCGTGCTCAGCTTGCCCGTGAGCATGTGCAGGTCGTCGATCGCCAGAACATCAAGGTGGCGGAACGCGCGGCGGAACGCGTCCATCTTCTTGGCTTTGATCGATGAGATGAACTCGTCGGCGAAGGCATCGGCGGTGATGTAGCGGACCGAGCAGCCCGGGATGCGGTCGGTCGCGGCACGGACGGCGCTCTGGAGCAGGTGCGTCTTGCCAAGGCCGCAGCGTGCGGTGATCAGCAGCGGTGCGGGGTGCGTGAGCGCGCTGGAGGCGCGCGCGTGCGTGCTGGCGCTCGCCACCGGACGTGCGAGCGAGACCTCAAGGCACGAGAGCCCGTCGGCGACGGACTCGAAGGCCAGCCGATTGGTCGGCCCGACGATGAACTCGCTCAAGGCGTGGCGGAGCGGCGCGGGGCCGGAGCGTGCCGAGCGTGTCGCGGCGCTGGCGGTGGTGGCGGGAACGCGGGCGGCGGCCGCGGGAACGTTCGTGCCCGCGGATGGTGCGTCTGCGTTCACGCTGGCACCAGCGTGATGCAACTGGCCGGTGACCACGTAACGAACGCTGGCATCAGCGTGGCCGGTGAGCTCGCGTGCTTCGCGGAGGAGCAGAGAGCCGTAGTGGCGCTCCAGCAGGTTCGCGAGCATCGTGCTGGGCACGCGCACGGTCAGCGTGTCGTCGACGACCTCGATCGCTCGCCCGCCGTCGAAGTACCGATCGAAGCGCGCGCCGCCCAGCAGCGACATCAGCCGCTCGGCCAGGACCCGCGCGGCATCGGGTGCGAACCTGCGCAGGTCCGCGGGGCTGGGCGTGGCGGGCGTGAGCATCATGCCCGCGTGCGCTTGTTCCGGCGGCGTGCGGTCGTGCGCAAGCGGCGCATCGCCCGGACGCTGCGGCGCATCGACGGAGCGGCTGATCGGGCGACCCGGATGATTGACAGCCGGCACGGCACCGGTGCCGGTGGATAGAAGACTGACGGCGCGGCCGACGATCGTGCGGTTGCTCGCCAGAGTGCTCGAAGAGTTGCTGGAGCGGTCGGGAGCGGACGGACGCATCGTCGAAGTTGACTGCACGCTTCCTGCCTCTTGCGCGGTGCGCGAAGACTGACCCCTGCGGATGTCGCTGAGACGATCGGACAGATTCCCGATCCCGCACGTGCGGCGGTTCCGGCGGAGCACAGATGGTTCGTGTTGGAAGGCGAGTCCGTTCCACCCGGCGGGCCAGAACGTCGGGATCGGTTTGTCCGATCTCCACGTCGCGGGCCAGCCGTCGACCTGGTCCTTGGTCGACTGAGGCACACGATAACACGTTCTTCGCGCTGCTCAAGGGTCAATCGGCGTTGATCGTGCGCAGATTTTCAATCCGCATCGGCAAATGCCGAGCGCGCGCAGCGATAAAAAAATCTTCTCCACCGGTTCATCCACGCGCGGTGGAAATCCGGGGGACTGCAGCGCGCTTTTCTGAACAACTCGCGGACAACCTCGCGACCATCCGTTGACGTGGTTCTCCTCGATTCTCATTCTCATGCTCGACTCGGACGGAGCGACCGCCTATTGGCGCATCGTCGCGGCGCGGCGCACCGGGCGCACGAACGCGACGCGCGTCGAGAACGCGCGGAAGCCCGCGTTGCGATACAGGCGGAGCGCCGGCTCGTTGGCGTCATCAACGGCGCACGCGAGCGTGCGCTCGCGTCGGCCGCAGAGCACCACGTTCGCAAGTCGCAGCATCGATGAGCCCAACCCGCGTCCGCGCAGACCCGGGCCAAGACCCAGATAAACGAGCTCCACAGTTTCCTGAGAACTGACGGGCGTCAGGAGCATGCATCCCTCGGGACGCCCATTGTTCAGCACGAGAAACCACAGTGCCGGATCGAGTTGTCCCACCGCCTCGTGGGACTCGAGCACGTCCTCGACGCGACGCATCGAACACAGAGCGGGGCAGTCGCGCGTGTCGATGTAGGACGCCGTCAGCGCCTCGATGATCGCGCCGCGCCGACGAGAGGGTTCGATCTCCAGCAGGCGCACGACTCGCACGCCCGCGGGCCACTGAGGTGCTGAGCCGGCACCGACGCGCGGGATGTCGCGCCGCTGGTACGAGAGATTCGCGAGGTGGATGAACCCGGCGCGCGCAAACGCGCCCATGAGCAGCGTCTGCTCGGGGTCAAGGAGCGACTGGGCAAGATCCACCTCCGGCAGTGGCCCGTCTCGGCGTCCGGCCTGGCGGAGCTCCGCGGGCGCATCGCGGCGCGTGCCGGCGAGGATCTCGCACGCGTGGTCCAGCAGCACCGCCCTCTGCTCCAGTGCGATGTCCGCCGGGCGCTCGCCGGGCGACGCTTCGCCCTGCTGCCCGGAGACAAAGACCATCGCCGTCCGTCCGGGCGTCGGCACGACCATGACCGCTTCGCCGATCTCCGGGAGGCGGCCCCGCGGCGGGATGGGGCCTTGGGCGATCCAGATCAGCGAGAGGTCGGTGCCGTCGTCGGCCGAGCCGCGGAGAAAGTGCCCGATCGCCCTGTCACCCGCTCGCACGCCGAGAAGTCGTGCGACGGCCTCCGGGCGGCGTTCGATCGGCAGCGGGGCTACACGCCAGCCCGCGGCGAGAACCGGCGGCGTGGCGTTGGCACCGATCGGGCGATCGGGCGACGGCGACGGCTGCGGGTTGGGGTCGGGTGGCTGGGACATTGGGGCCGGGCAGGGATCCGCTCGCGGGGGTTGATCGAATCGATGGCGTGCGAGCGGCCAAGGAGGCTACTCTTGCCGTCGATCCGGAGGTGACACGAGCATGAAGCGTCAAGCACTTGCCCACATGACCCGCGCCACGATGCTGGCGGCCGTCTCGGCCGCGTTTGTTCCCGCCGTCATGGTATCGACCGCGACGACGGCCCTGCTGATGGCGGGGACGGTTGCGCTCTGGACCGCTCCGGCCGCCGCGGCCCCCGAGCCGGACGCGGTGCCCCGCAAGTGGGAACTGAACTTCGAGCCCGGGCCGCTGCGGGTCGTGAACGTGACAGTCAACGGCGAGAATCGCCTGTACTACGTGTTCACGTACAAGGTCGTGAACAAGTCCGGACAGGATGTGCTCTTTGCCCCGTCGTTCGACCTCGTGACCGGCAAGGGTGAGATCATCCGTTCCGGGCGCGGCATCCCCGGCAGCGTCGCGAGCGAACTCATCGCCCGCCAGGGCAACGAATTGATCCAAGATCAGATCAGCATCCTGGGCGAAATGGGCCAGGGCGATCCGAACGCTCGCGAGGGCCTCGTGGTGTTCGCAGCGGAAGATCACCAGCCGGGCGAACTCTCGCTCTTTGTCACCGGCCTGTCGGGGGAGTCGACGACCGTCAAGCCGCCCGCGGGCTCGACCGCCGAGCCGGTGGTCCTGCGGAAGACCCGCCACATCCGATACGCGGCTCCCGGCCTGATTACCTCCTTGGGCAATCGGCCGCTGTCGATGGTCGACCGGGCTTGGGTCATGCGGTGATTGTTTGGGTTCTGGAAGGGAATGAACGTGTGTTGGGCGCGGGGTGATGGATTGGACCGGGCGGGGGTGCGGGTCTACCATCCCGCCCGGCGCACAGCGTTTGAGTCATTTGGCGTCGGACATTGAAGGATTTGCCATGGCACATAAAAAGGGACAGGGCTCGACCAAGAACGGCCGCGACAGCAACCCGCAGTACCGCGGCGTGAAGCTGTACGAGGGCGAGGTCGCCAACGCGGGCTCGATCATCGTGCGTCAGGTCGGCACGCCGTTCCACCCGGGCTTCATGGTCCGTCGTGGTTCGGACGACACGCTGTACTCGCTGGGTTCGGGCCGGGTGGTGTTCATGGGCCGCACGGTCCACATCGACCCGATCGACCCCAAGCAGCCCCGCCCGTTCTGGCTGAAGAAGGTCGGTCCCGCGGCTGTGGCGGCCAAGGCCGCCGCCAAGGCCAAGTGAGCCTGTCGGGAGTTGGCCGCTGAGGCAGCGGCGAGAGCAAAAACAAACCAAGGCCCGCGAGTGATCGCGGGCCTTGTCTGTTTTTGGCTCGGAAGGATGCCGCCCGGGCGGTTACTTGCGTTTCTTCTTGAACGCGCTCTTGGGGCTGGCCGAATGGCTGGAGCCCTTGCCGCGCATGAAGCCGGGCATGCCCGAGAGGCCGGGAGCCAGCGATCCTGCGCCGCCGGAGGCTCCGAGGCTCTTGACGGCCTTGACCTTGTCGCTGGCGCTCATGCCGGCGAACTGCTTGCTGAGTTGGCCCACGGTGGTGAAGCCCTTGATGAGGTTGCCGACGTCCTCGTGCTTTGTTCCCGAGCCGGTGCTGATGCGCTTTCGACGCTTGAAGTCGATGACCTCGGGCTTCTTGCGCTCGGCCGGAGTCATGGAATTGACCATGCCTTCGACGCGGTCGAGCTGGGCGTCGTCGATGTGCACATCCTTGAGTGCGGCGCCGATGCCCGGGAGCAGGCCCAGGAGCTGCTTGAGAGGGCCCATCTTGCGGAGGCTCTTGAGTTGCTGGAGGTAGTCGTCCATGGTCATCTCGCCCTTGGCGAGCTTTTCCTCCATGGCCTTGGCTTCTTCATCGCTGACCTGTTCGCGGGCCTTCTGCACAAGGCTCACGACATCGCCCATGCCGAGGATGCGCCCGGCGAAGCGGGGGGCATGGAACTCTTCGAGGGCGTCGAGTTTCTCGCCCAAACCGACGAAGCGGATCTTGGCGCCGGTGATGTGCTTGACGCTCAGTGCCGCGCCGCCGCGAGTGTCGCTGTCGAACTTGGTCATGATCAAGCCGTCGACTTCGAGTCGCTGATGGAAGGCCTTGGCGCTCTTGACGGCGTCCTGGCCGGTCATGGCGTCGACGACGAGGAAGACCTGGTGGGGCTGCACGAGGCGGTTGACCTGCTGGAGTTCGTCCATCAATGAGTCGTTGACGTGCAGCCGGCCGGCGGTATCGAGGATGACGGTGTCGATGCCCTTGGCCCGAGCCGCGGCGACGGCCCGCTGGCAGACGCCGACGGCGACGCCCACGGCCTTGCCGTACTCGGCGGTCTTCTCGGGCTCGGCGTAGAAGAGCACCTGTGCGCCGCCGGGCATGTCGCGTTGGACCTGCTCGGCAACGGTCTGCAACTGTTCGACCGCGGCGGGGCGCTGCAGGTCCGCGGCGACGAGCATGACGCTGCGCCCGCGCTTCTTGAGCCAGCCGGCGAGCTTGCCGCAGGTGGTGGTCTTGCCGCTGCCCTGAAGGCCGCACATCATGACGATCGTCGGCCCCGGCGAGATGGTCATGATCCCCGGGCCGTCGGCCATTAGGATCTTGGCGGCTTCTTCCTGGGTGGCGTTTTCGGGGATCTGCGGCGCATCGCCGAGCAGCGCGACGAGACGGTCGTAAACGATGCCGATCATTTCCTGGCCGGGCTTGAGGCTCTTGGTGACCTCGCGCCCATGGGCATCCTTGAGCGCGCCGTCGATGAACTCGTTGACGACATCCAGAGAGACGTCGGCCTCGAGCAGTGCTTTGCGGACATCCTCGAGCGCCTCGCGGACGTTGCCCTCGCTGATGGTGGACTGCCCGCTGAGTTTGCGGAGCACGTTGGAGAAGCCTTCGCTGAGACGGTCGAACATGGAAAGACCACCGCGCCCGGTTCGTTGGGCGAACGGGCCAGCGCTGTGACCGCAGCGATCGATGGTAGGGGCGGTGCCGCGGCGGGCGAGGAGACGCGAGCTCGGGTCAGTCCTCGTTGAACCCGCCGGCGACCAGGGCGCGAAGGGCCTCGACGGCCTTCTCGGCGTCGTCACCCTCGGCGATGATCTCCAGTTCCGTTCCCTGTGTGGCGGCGAGCAGCATCATCATCATGATGCTCTTGCCGTCGACGCTCTGTTCCTCCCGCTTGACGGTGATCGCGCTCTGGTGGGCGTTGGCCATATCGACGAACTCCATCGCCGGGCGGGCGTGCAGGCCCAGCCGATTGACGATGGTCACCTTGGCGCTGGCGGTGGGCATTTGGGCGTGGCGAAGACTGACGAGCGGGAGTGATCAGGGGAGTTGGGCAGACGCGAACGATGTCGAAAGTGGGGATGAGTCGGACCGCGGGCCGTGGGTGGGTGCCCGCGGCCTTGGCTGAGAGGTGGAAGCGAGATCCACGATCAGGAGGCGGCGGGCGGCGTCAGGGGCCGATCTGAAGCCCGTCGGATTCTTCAAGCAGGGACCGTACATCGTCGGCACTGGCCGCCTGGCGCAGGAACCGACGGAACGTGTCCTTGCTGAGGTTCTTGAAGATGACCTCCATGGCGCGGAGGTGATCCTCGGGCTGATCTTCCGGCGAGACGAGGAGAAAGATGGTGTAGACCGGCTGCTTATCCAGGGCCGCAAAGTCGATACCCGCCTGCGACAGGCCGATGGCCACCGACATGGTCTTGACCGACTTGTGCTTGACGTGCGGCACGGCCACGCCCCGGCCAAAGCCGGTCGAGCCGCGTTTCTCCCGTTCGAGCACGCGGGCGATGAACTCCTCGCGGTGCTTCGGGGGCACGGCGCCGACGCCGGCGAGCGCATCGATCATCTCGACCACCGCGCCGTCGCGGTCCTGCGATCGCAGCAGCGGGATGATCGCACCGGCGGCAACAAGGTCGGTCAGGCGCATCACCAGCAGTCTCCAGCCAAGATCGAGTCGGGCACGGTCGAGGTTTCGAGGTGGGCGTTCCGGACGCTGTGCATGAGCATAGAGGATCCGACACGGCCGCGGGGCTCCGGAAATGTCCGGGGCACGCCAAGGTCCGAGGCGGGGTTGCTCAGCCGCCGGCGGGGGTCGCGCCGCGCTTGGACTGCTTGAGCTTCTCTTTGAAGGTGGTCAACTGGCGCGACGCCTTGTCGACGGCCTCATCGATGCAGTGGTACAGATCCGGGCCTTCGCCGTTGGCGACGAAGTCCTCGTGCTTGACGACGTCGACGGTGATTTCGACGTGGAAGGTCTTGGTGTGCTTGTGGGTGGCCTCTTCGAGGCGGACGGTGATCAACTGGACACCGTCGAAGAACTTCGTGAGTTTGTCGGCCTTCTGCAGCGCGTACTGCCGAATGGCGTCGGTGACTTCCATGTGCTTGCCGATGACGTCGATGCGCATGAAGATGGTCCTTGAGGCGAGAGTGATGCGAACGCAAGCCGAACGTTTATCGCTCGGCAGGATGAAGATGGTACGCCTGAACGGCCGTCGCGGCGGCACCTGAACTTAGGAAAGTCGGGGCCGAGTATCACTGGGAACGGCACCCGCGGATGCGGGTTTATCGTTTAACCTGTCACGATCGACCCGCCGCCCGTCGCACCTGCCACCCCATCAGGAGCCCGCTGTGTCTGAACCAAAGAGCGAACTGCGGGGCCGCGCGATCGAATATCGGGCACGGCTGTTCGTGATTCAGCACAGCATCGTTGCGGTCATCGCGTTGATTCTGGTGATCGCGCCGTACGGATTCTCCGTCGCGAGGTCGATGAGGGAAGCCGCAGCGGCACTTGCCAGTCAACAGAGACCGCCAGCGGCGATCGCTCCTCCAGCCCGCGTGTGGGGAACAGTGGGGTGCATCGCATGGCCTTGTATTGTCGGCGGGGCGTGCTTGCTGATTCGCGTCCGATTGATTCGTATTGTTCGACGCGTGGACCGGTGCGGCGGGTTGGCCTGCACAAAGTGCATGTACGATCTGAGTTCGCTGCCTGACCATGGGGCGTGTCCTGAATGTGGCGAGGCCTACACGCACGAATCGGTCCGTGTCCAATGGTCTCATCGTGGCTGGTGATGGCCCTCCACGTCACTTGAGCCGTGAGCCTGCGCCTTGTCGCCTCGTGTTGGGCTTGCATCTGCGGCGAGCGATCGACACTCCGCGGTGCGAGATCGGGGGAGAAAAACGAAACGCCCCGCCGACGCTCGAGCGTCGGCGGGGCGTATGAAGTGGTCGCGGCGAGTCTTGTGCAGGCTTGTGCGGGCGGGAATCAGAACACGTAGTTGGCGTCGGGGTCGGTGACGGAAGTGCCGCCGGCGCTGCCGGAGATCGCCGCGGCGTTGGTGGCGAGGTTCAGGATGATGGTGACGCGGTTGTTGGCCGCGATGTCGAAGGCGATGGAGTTCGAGGTGGAGGTGTTGCCCTTGATCAGGCACAGGGTGGCGTCGACGTCGATACCGATATCGTTGCTGGAGACCTGGTTATTCATGACCAGTGTGCGGCTGCGGGTGGCCTCAACGTGGATTCCGGCGCCGGTGCCGGCAGCGCCGTTGAGCCGGCAGTGGTTGTTGGTGATGACGCAGCTCGAGCCCGCCCGAATCCCGTGGAGGCCGTTCAGCATCGCTTCGCAGTTGGAGATGCGAACGCCGAAGCCGATGTCGAAGCCGTCGAGGTCGTTTGAGTACGCCTGGCAATTCTCCAGAGAGGATTGATCCGAGACGACGAACCCGCGCGTGGTGTTGTCGGCGGCATAGCAGTGGATGGCGTAGGTCACGTTGCTCATGTCGATGCCCAGTCCCGTGTTGCCGATGGCGCTGCTTCGCTCAACGCGCGAACGCGCGCCGATCTGGATCCCACCGGTGGTGTTGAGCGTCGCGATGCAGTCGCGCACGACGGAGCCATCGTCCACATCGATTCCCAGGCCCGCGTTGCTGGCAGCCAGGCAATTCTCGACAAAACTGGAGGGACCGACGGAGATTCCCGTGCTGCCGTTGGAGCGGACTTCCAGGTTCCTGACGGTTGTGGAACTCGACGAAACCACGCCGCCGGCGGGGAAGTTGATGATGCGTCCGTTCTGGATCGTGCACCCCGGAGAATCGATCCCGATTCGGATCCCCGAAAGCGCTCCGGAGACGCCGATGACGGAGTAGCCGTTCAGGTCGATGTGCACGCCGGCGGATTCGACTTCGATCCCGCGGCGTGTGGCGATGGCGGTGATGTTGCCGGTGAGGTAGTACGAGCCGGGCTGTGTGATGCGGAACATGCTGTCGGCGTCGCCCGGTGTGTTGGTCGCGTTGATGGCGATGCGGGGCTCGACCTCGGTAAGGGTCTTTCCGGTGGAAATGACGGGGCCGGCCGGCGGCGTCAGCGGGCCGGCAAGAGCGAGGCTTGTGCCGAGGACAACGGCGATCGCGGCGAGAATCGAGCGGGGGGTACGGGGATTCATGATCTGCTCCTCTTTCGTGTTCGGGACCTGGGTGGACCTGTTGACTGGCTGGTCCGAAACACATGCGACGCATCGCGGGGCAGCGGCTTAAAAATCTCAGAATGTGAAGTTGGCGTTGGGATGGGTTGAGCCCGTTGAGTCCGGGGCTGAGTTTCCGTTGATCGCCGCGCTGGCCGGGGCGCTGCGGTCGATGATCGGGCCGACGACGTTGTTGGCGATGATGAGCCAGTTGGTGCCGTTACCCGTGCACGTATTGCGGATCACGACGTTGCCTGCGTTGCCCACGTCGATGCCGCGGTCCGAGGTGTTGCAGACGTTTCCCTCGATGCGGTTGTCCGAGCCGTTGACACGAATGCCGGCACCGCCCGCGGCGTCTTGCCCGTTGGAGGTGCAGTGATTGGAGAACGCCCGGCAGTTCGAGGAGACGACGATGCCGTTCAGACCGTTTTCGTACGCGTTGCAGAAGGAGATCTTCGAGTTGGAGGAGAGCGAGAAGCCGTGGCCACCGTTGCGTGAAGCTACACAGCGCTCGATGGTCGAACTCGTGAACGTTGCGGTGAAGCCGTTTCCGGCGTTGTCGTACGCCACGCAGTCCGTGAAGATGCCGCCGACGGTCGTCGCAAGCCCGTGGTTCCCGTTGCGGGAAGCCGTGCAGTTGGTCACGGCGGCGGAGGTGAAGGTCTCGATGCCGTTGCCGGTGTTGTCGGTCGCGGAGCAGTTCGAGACGATCATGCTGTTGTTGACGACAATTCCGTCTCCGTTGTTGGCGTTGGCGTGGATGCGTTCCATGCGTCCGCCATAGCCCCCGCCGGTGGTGTAGACGCCACCTTCACCCCAGGCCGTGACGGTGCCGTTGACGATCACCACGCCCTGCAGACCGACGGTGTAGTAGATGCCGCGCTTCGATCCGGGAACGCCGGTGAGAGTGAAGCCGCTCAGATCAAGGGTCACGTTGCTGGCGGTGATCAGGATGCCGTCCCTGCCGGAGACGCCGGTGAGGTTGCCGGTGAGGTAGTACGACCCCGGCTGTGAGATCACGTGCAGCGCCGTGGCGCTTTCGGGTGTGTTGGTCGCGTTCACGGCCACTCGCGGCTCGACCTCTGCCAGCGGCTTGCTCGTGGATGTCACCGGGCCACTCGGCGGAGAAAGCGGGCCTGCAGTGGCGGCGGCCGCGGCCAAGGAGGCGAGAAGGATTGCAGAAGTGAGACCTTTGCGAGTCATGGATGGATCCTGTGATTCGTGCGAGCGCGGCCTCCGCGAATCGGATGCCGACATGTCTGAACATGCGGCAAAGGGCCGGCATCACGCCAGAAATGCCAAGGGGAATCTGCGCAAGCCTCGCCCGCGGCGGTCGGATTCCCTTGGACCTCCAAAGATCCCCGAGATCGCGTGCCCTGAAGGTGGCGGGGAACGCGGCGGTCGGAGTCTTCGGGGGCTGTGATCGCTTGAGCGAAGATCAGCGCGTCAGCGGTGCCAGTTCCGCGACCAGCGACTTCGCGGCGTGGTTGACTGCGCCTTGCCAGTCACC
Source organism: Phycisphaeraceae bacterium (assembly GCA_021297895.1). Taxonomy (GTDB): domain Bacteria; phylum Planctomycetota; class Phycisphaerae; order Phycisphaerales; family UBA1924; genus JAJTHN01. The sequence goes on from JAJTHN010000037.1 coordinate 18,567, forward strand.
ATCACCGCTGCTTCCGGCGTAGATGACGCTTCGGCTTGCGGTGACCAGAACGCCGGCGGTGCCCGCAGAGGCGGACTTGGGTCGGATCATGCCGCGGATGTCCGCCGCGCTGCCGCCCTGGGCGCCATAGCCGGGGATGAGGAAGATGGAGTTGGGCATGCGTGCGCGCAGGGCGGGGCCGTCCTGCGGCTTGGTCGCCGCGACGACCGCGCCGACGTTCGACAGGCCGGAGGTGCCCAGCCGGGGCTGGCCGATCGAGGCGACCATGTCGGCGGTGGCCTCGGCGACGGTTCGGCCATCGGCCAGCGCGAGGGATTGGAGCGTGTCGCTGCCGGGGTTGCTGGTACGGACAAGGACAAAGACCATGCGACCGGTGCCGGCGTGCTTGAGGAACGGCTCGATGGTGTCGGGGCCCATGAATCCGGAGAGCGTGACGGCGTCGGCCCGCATCGCGTCGAAGGCCATCGCGGCGTAGTGCTCGGCCGTGACGCCGATGTCGCCGCGCTTCGCATCCAGCAGCACGAAGAAGCCCATGTCGCGGGCCAGCGAGCAGACCTGCGCGAGCACGGCGACGCCCTCGGGGCCATATCGCTCGAAGCACGCGGACTGCGGCTTGATGACGGGGACCACGCCGCGGCAGGCCTCCAGCACACCGGCACAGAACCGCGCGATGGCGCTGAGGGGCCCGGTGGCCGCGGCGTTCAGGCCTGTGAGCCCGCCCGTGCCGCACCGGAGCGCGCCGGGGAGTTTGTCGTACACCGGGTCGAGCCCGACGCAGGCCGGGGCGCCCGCGGCATCAATCAGTGCGGCCAGACGGTCGGCGGCGTGTGAGCCAGTTGCACGCGATTCGGTCGCGGGCGCGGCGGTTGTCGGCGTGTTCATATCCGGAGCGTACCCTGCTGCATCATGGCGATGGAGCCCCCGCCCCGCAAACTGGACCTGAAGAAAGACCGCGGGCTGTCGGTCGAGTGGGCCGATGGAACGACGTCGTACTACTCGATCGCGTACCTGCGCAAGATGTCTCCATCTGCCGATGCGCGGCAGTTGCGAGAGGACATGAGCAAGAACCCGCTGACGGTGCTGCCGGCTTCGGCGTTCAAGGCCAGCGCGGCGCTGACGGCGCTCTCGGCGGAACTCGTCGGCAACTACGCGTTGCGTGTGACCTTCAGCGACGGCCACGCGACGGGGATCTACTCGTGGACCTATCTGCGCGAGATCGATCCGCAGAGCCGCGACGAGAAGCAGGAGCCCCCGCCGGGCGCGGGAGGCTGGCATCGCGAGCCGGTGAGCGATGAGGGGTGAGCGGTGGGGGGTAAGCGGTGGGGGGTAAGCGGTGGTGGGTAAGCGGGCGGGGTCGTGGCGAGCGCTGATCAACGGCTCTGCCCGATGGCCGATGGCCTGAGCCCGATGGCCTTCTTCCATGCGTGTACGCTCATGGCGTGCCCGCCGAGACGAATTTGAGCCTGACGACACCGCTCGCCGATCTTCCCGGCGTTGGGCCGCGACGCGCGGAGTTTCTGGCGGAGTTAGGGGTGCGCAATCTCGGTCAGTTGATCGCGTACCTGCCGACGCGGCACGAGCGTGAAGAGGCGGAGTCGGCGATATCCGAGCTGAGCGCCGGTGCGGTCGGGTGCGCCCGCGGGGAGATCAGCGCGACGCGCGTGGTCAAGCGCGGCGTGACGCGGGCGCGGTTCGAGGCGGTGATGATCGATGAGACTGGGCGGCTGGACCTTGTGTGGTTCAACGCGCTGTACATGGCCGATCGGATCCACCCGGGCCTGCGCGTGCGCGTGCAGGGCAAGGCGGACCGGCGCGGGCCGGGGCTGCGGATGACCAACCCGCGGCTGGAGGTGCTCGATCCACGCCGCGAGGAGGCGGCTTCGAAGGACTCGCGCGTGCGCCCGGTGTACTCGGCCAGCGAGCGGATCAGTTCGCGGCAGATCGAGGGGATCATTTCGCGAGTGCTTGCGCCGGCGCTGACGCTGATTCAGGATCACCTCTCGCCGGAGTATCGCGCACAGCGGGAGTTGCCCGAGCTCTTCGCGGCGTACAGAGCGATGCACGCGCCGGCCAGCGAGAGCGAGGCGCTGGCGGCCCGCAGGCGGCTGGCGTATGACGAACTGCTGCTGCTGCAACTGGGCGTGCAGATCAAGCGTGCGCAACGCCGCGAGCGGGCGCGGGCGACGGCGCTGAAGTGGACGCAGACGATCGACAACAAGATCCGCAAGCGATTCCCGTTCGCGCTGACGGAGGATCAGGATGGGGTGGTGCGCGACATCATCAGCGACCTGACACGGGCGACGCCGACGAACAGGCTGATCCAGGGCGATGTTGGCTCGGGCAAGACGGTGGTGGCGCTGTACGCGATGCTGATGGCGGTGGCGAGCAAGACGCAGGCGGCGATCATGGCCCCGACGGAGATCCTCGCCGATCAGCACTTCGCGTCGATCACGAAGATGCTCGCGGGCTCGGAGGTGCGCGTGGAACTGCTGACCGGGGCGGTCAAGCCGGCGGCGCGGGCCTTGTTGCTCGAGCGGCTTGCCCGCGGGGAGATCGATCTGCTCGTCGGCACGCACGCGCTGCTGACCAAGGGCGTGCGGTTCTCGAACCTCTCGGTCGTGATCATCGATGAGCAGCACCGCTTCGGCGTGCACCAGCGGGCGGCGCTGCGGAGCAAGGGGGACGACGCGGCGGGCGCGGACGGTCGGGTGCTCGTGCCGCATGTGCTGGTGATGACGGCGACGCCGATTCCTCGGACGCTGGCGCTGACGCTGTTCGGAGATCTGGATGTCTCGACGATCCGGCGACTGCCGCCGGGGCGCAAGGCGATCGCGACGCGGGTGGTGCAGCCCGCCATGCGGGCCGAGGTGTACCGCTTCGTGCGTTCGCGGATCGATCGGGGCGAGCAGGCGTACGTGGTCGTGCCGGCGATCGAGGGGGCGGATGACGGGCTCTGGGTCCCGGGAGTCGGCGCAGCGCCAAGGCTGCGCAGCGTGGAGGAGACGCTGAAAGACCTGACGGAATCGCTGCTGCCGGGCGTTCGCGTCGGTGTGATGCACGGGCGACTGCGGCAGGATGAGCGCGACAAGGTGATGAAGCAGTTCCGCGAGCAGCAGTTGGATGTGCTGCTGAGCACAACGGTGATCGAAGTCGGCGTCGATGTGCCCAACGCGACGGTGATGGTCATCGAGGACGCGGAGCGATTCGGGCTCGCCCAGTTGCATCAGTTGCGCGGACGTGTCGGACGCGGCAGCAAGTCATCGGCGTGTGTGCTGGTCGCGGGGGCCGGTGCGGGGGGCGAGGAGGCGCAGGCCCGGCTCGAGGCGCTGGCGAAGATCAGCGATGGATTCAAGCTGGCCGAGAGAGATCTGGAACTGCGGGGCTTCGGCGAGATCATGGGCCTGAAGCAGAGCGGCATGCCGCCGTTCCGCGTGGCGGATCTGTCCAAGGACCTGAACCTGCTCACGCTGGCCTCGCGCGATGCCGCGGAGATGATCGGGCAGGATGCGACCCTGAGCGGACCGTCCGCGAAGCTGCTTCACAAGCGGCTGATGAAGGCGCACGGGCAGTGGCTGGGACTGGCGGATGTGGGGTGACCCATGAGCGAACGCACGCGTGAGCAATCGGCAGATGCACTGCTGAACGAAATTAGTTCGGCGTTCGAGGGTGTTTCGCGAGTCGGGGGAAGATCGTGGACCGATGCGTTGGCGATGGGTCACATGGGCGTGCCTCATGTGACTTTTCCGGTTGCTCACCGTGAGGACGATACGACATGGCTGGATGTCGCGAACGATTCGACATGGGATCCCTCGCCAAACTTTGGCGGCTTTGGGTATCTAGATGCGATCGGCTACCGCTACTACCTCGCCGCGGCGATGTATCGTGCGGTTCGGGAGCGAGATCCGAGCGAACTTGCCTGGCGCATCGAACTGCCGTTCAAGGCCAAGGCGCGTCGCCAGCATCTTTCAAGGTGGATTCTCACGCGTAGTCAGCATGAGGTTGCGCTCAAGGTGGCCGCCTTTTTCCGCGACGAGATGTTTGCCCAGAACCGTGACTACGAGTTCGATGAGTGGCAGCGAGTGATCGAGAGTTGGCGAGGGGTGGATGTTGGCGCGAGTTGATGCGGCCTCGCGATGGCTTGGGCGCAGCAGCCGCCCGAACCATCGAATCAGGTGAGTTCGCTCAGGCGTGCCGATCCGCTCAGAGCCCAGGGCTCACGGCGTCAGTTGCCAATCCGCCGTCAGCGCCTGGTTCGACCACTTGCGCATGTCGCGCAGGTCATCGAGAGTCTGCGTGCTGGCGTGGCCGTCGAGGTGTGAGGTGACGGCGGAGCCGAACCAGCGGCAGTCGACGGAGCCGAAGGCGCTGGCGGGGGCGTCTGGGTCGAACCGGCCGGGCTGCCAATTGGCCTGCGTTGTCGCGGGCGCATCGACGATGTAGTTGCCGGGGACGCTCTTGTTCAGGTCGTCGGGATCGCTGCCGCGGGCGCTGGCGAAGACGATCAGCGCATCGGGGCGGCGGGCCTGGTCCATGCGGGTGATGTAGAACGATCCCCACTTGCGGAGGTTCTCGGCGTTGAAGCCCAGGCCCGGCTCACCCTTGCCGCCGACGAACTCGGCGTTCAGGCCCATGCTGGGCGAGAGGCTCACGACGTACGTGTAGTCGGAGCGCGAGCGGTAACGCTCGAGCAGGCGGTCGTCGTCGTACAGGCCCTTGAAGTTGAAGTCCAGGTATGGAGCCAGCCGCCAGGGATATCGGCGTGCGATGACGCCCGCGAGGCGCACGCCGCGATCATCGAGAACGCGGAGCGTGTTGGTGCCGCTGAATGAGGTCATCGCGGCGGTCGCGTACCCGGGCATCACGCGCGACTGGTTGTCGTTGGCGTACATGGTGTACGCGGTGATGACCTGCCGAGAGCCGGAGAGTTCGCGGGTCTGGCGGGCGAGCGTTCGCGAGCTCGAAAGGGCCGGCAGTGTGATGCCCACCAGCAACGCGATGATCGCGACGACCACGAGCAGTTCGATGAGCGTGAAGCCGGGGCGAAGCCGGATGGGCTTCGGCGCGAACGCGGCACGCAGCCCGAAGTACAACTGCATCACCGGACAGCGAGTCGTCGGCAGGCGCAGGTTTCGGCTCGTCTCGGCCATTGTGGGTCTCAACGATGCATCGGGCAGAGGGGTTGCCCGGAAGCGGGAAACTATACTCAATTGCTGCCAAGCCGGATCCTTTGCACAGGGCCGAGAATTCCGGGTTGGTGACTTGGCGTGCAGAATCCACCCGTTTAGGGGTGTGCATGGCTATAGTTGTCCTGCCGCTCGGGTGGATCCAGCGCCACGGGCGACACGGATGGGCGGCAGCGGAATCATCGGCCTGACGTAGGCCTTTCTTGATCGATCTTGGCGGACCGTTCGATGGGATCGTGGGCGGAGCGGGGCGGCGGGTGAGCGGGAGTATGGCGATGAACAGTATGCGTGCGTTGATCGGGATTGGGGCGGGAGTCATCACCGGCGCGGCGGGTCTGGCCTCGGCGGCGGAATTTGCGGGCGTCGCGACCCCGCCGCGGGTCGATCGATGGATGTACCCGTTCAACGAGAACCCCGCGAGCCGAACGACGGCCGGGACGTTTACGACCCTCGGCAGCGGGTTTACGGGGTTCGATGATCGCGATGCGCAGTGGCTGGTGGGCTTCGCCACCGACGGCTCGGCGGGTCTGGCTGTGCCGATGGGCTACGCGCCGGAGCAGTATCGGCTCTCGAGCGTGACGGTGCGTGCGCGCCTGCGCGTCGCGGATCCGGTTCAGCGTGTGGCGCTGGACACGACGATCGATGCGCCCGGGTCGTACCTGGCCGAAGGCGATCCGGGGTATGTCGCGGACGCGGACGCCGGCCGTCCGGTGGAGATGTTCGCGTGCGCGTATCGCGGCAACGCGCCGATGTCGCAGGGCGGGCAGGCCTGGAGCCTGGCGAACTATGCCCAGGCGTCGTCATTCGCAACGGTCGCGGCGGTGGTGCCGCCGGCGCGGGGGAATCGCGCGGTGTATCCGACGGACTTTGTCGGTGGGCTGCGTGACGTGAGCAACAACGTCACGGAGGGGCTGTTCGCTCCCACGCCGATGAGCGTCGGGCGCGTGCCGGGGGTCAGCGACGGCACGCTGCTGGAAGACGACACGACGATGGTGTTCGATCTGAACCTGAACGCGACGGGCGTACGCGAGTATGTGCAGCGGTCGATATCGAGCGGGCGGCTGAATGTGCTGGTCACCAGTCTGCATCCGGCGTCGGCGTTCGGCGCGGGCGAAGTGACCTATCCGATCTTCGCGACGCGATTCTTCGGCTCGCGTGCGCCGGAGCTCGAGGTTGTCGGCACGATCTGCGTGGCGGATGTCGCCAATACCGACGGAGATCCTCTGCCGGACGGCGTGGTCGATAATGGCGACTTCAACGCGTTCTTCAGCGCGTTCTTCGCCGCCGAGGGCGATCCGGCGCGGCTGGTTGCGGATGTCGGCAACACCGATGGCGAACTGGGTCGCGACGGGGTTGTCGATAACGGCGACTTCCAGTTGTTCTTCGCGCAGTTCTTCGCGGGCTGTCCGTGAGCGGGGGTCAGCGCAAGGCCAGTTCGGCGAGTTGCACGGCGTTTTGTGCCGCGCCCTTGCGGAGTTGATCGCCGGCGATGAACAGATCGAAGCCGCGGGTGGGTGTTGTGTCGGCGTGGGCCGGGTCGGTGTCGGCCGGGAGTTGGCTCGGGTCGGCGCGGAGCCGACCGACGAGCACGTCGTCTCCGCCGGAGGCCTTGAGCGGTGTCGGGTGCAGGTTCGCGGCGCGATCATCGATGATGCGCACGCCGGGGGCGCTGGAGAGCAGTTCGCGGAGTTTCGCGACGGTCGTCGGCGTGCGGAGCGTGAGGTTGACGCTCTCGCAGTGGGCGCGGAGAACGGGGACGCGGACGCAGGTCGCGGAGATGCGGACGCTTGCGTCGCCCCAAATCTTGTGCGTCTCGAGGATCATCTTGGACTCTTCAACGTTCAGGCCCGTGCGCGGGTCGATCTGCGAGTTGTGGCTGAAGAGATTGAACGCGTAGGGCTCGTGGAAGATCTTCGGCTGCGCGGGCTTACCCGCGAGCACATCGCGCGTCTGGTTCTCGAGTTCGGCCATCGCCTGTGCGCCCGCGCCGCTGGCGGCCTGGTACGTGCTGACGACCGCACGCTCGATGCCCAGCGCTCGGTGGATGGGCGTGACCGCGACGAGGAAAATGATCGTCGAGCAGTTCGGATTGGCGATGATCGCGCCGCGCGACGGGCCGACGGGCGGCATCGCGGCGGGATTGACCTCCGGAACGACCAGCGCGACGCCCGGGTCCATGCGGAACGCGGAGGAGTTATCGATGACGACCACGCCGTCGGCCGTGGCACGGGGGGCGTACTGCTTGCTGATCGATGAACCGGCGCTCAGGAGGGCGATGTCGACGCGCGGGCCGTTGCCCGAGGCGTGATGCCACGTGTCGCCGAGGGCTTCGACGGTGATCGGCGCGCCGTTGAAGGACTGCACACTGCCGGCCGATCGCGGCGAGGCGAAGAGCCGTAGTGCGCCGACGGGGAAGCGGCGCTGCTCGAGCACGCTGATCATCTCCACGCCCACGGCGCCGGTGGAGCCCACGATCGCGACGCACGGACGGAAGCCCGGGGCGAACCGCGGGGACGATGAGCCTGAAGGACGGTCGGCGGGCTGCGATGGTTGCGGAGCGGTCATGGTCGCAGAGGGTAGATCGTGAGGGGGTGCTCGTGCGGCGCGCTGGTGGTCCGAGAATGGAGCGCCGCGGCCATGGTGCGGAGATTCAGGGGGGCCTGAGTGTTCCGGGCGGTGGCGTGTCGGCAGTGGGGGTATCGTCTGGGTGTGAGCGAGCAGCGCCATGCCCGGGAGACCATTCTGTTCTTCGATGGTGCGTGCGGATTTTGCCAGCGCAGCGTGCGATTCGTGCTGGCCAATGAGTCGCGTACGCGTCGCGAGGCAGGCGATCGGCTGCTCTTTGCGCCGCTCGGCGGTGAGACTTGCGGGCGGGTGCTGGGCGGCTTGCCGATGCCCGAGGGGGTGATCCTGGTCCGCGGCGGGCGCGTGCTGACGCGAAGCGACGCCGCGGGGGAGGTGCTGCGGCTCATGGGTGGGGTGTGGTCGCTGGTCGGGGCGGTCGTGCTCGCGGTCCCGCGGGGGCTGCGCGAGTGGGCGTATGGCCTTATCGCGTCGCGGCGGCGAGGCTTGATGCGGCCGATGGCTGGCGGCGTCGCGTGCGCGGTGCCCGATGCATCGCAGCGAGCGCGATTGCTGGCGTGATCGTGGGGCCGGGCGACGTGCGTGCGTTCATCCGCGCGGCAAGCGCGCGTGGATTTGGGCGTTGCCCGCACCAATGAAGAAGGCCCCGGGCGGTGTGCCCGGGGCCTTGGTGAGATTTGGTCAGATGCTGAAGATGTGCGTCGAATCTCGGGGCAAAGCCCGGAGATTACGGGCAGCCAGCGAAGAAGGCGGCGAAGAAGAGGGTGAAGTCACCGTTGTCGACCGTGCCGTCCGCACCCGGATCGCTGTCGGTGTTGGCGATGTCGGCGATGAGGTTGAGCGGGTTGCTGATGTCGGCGAAGAAGGCGGAGAAGAAGAGGGTGAAGTCACCGTTGTCGATGGTCAGGTCCGGACCCGGATCGCCGTCGGTGTTGGCGATGTCGGCGGGGGAGCACTGCGTGGGGGGCAGGGCCGCGGAGATAATGGCGATGTCGGCGGCGTCGACGAACTTGTCGCCGTTCATGTCGCCGCGGGCCCAGCCGCCGGCGGTGTTGAGGTTGGCGTTGGCCAGGTCAAGGTCGGCCTGGGTGACGGAGCCGTCGAGGTTCACATCGCCGATCTGGGTGCCGAGGATGGTGACGACCAGCTCGTTGATGTCGGCCTGATCGATGATGAGGTCACCGGTCATGTCGGCGGAGAGGTCGGTGTGGACGGCCTCGGCGAGGTTGGTGCCCCAGTTGGCGGCGTTGCCGGTGATGAACCAGTTGCTGGCGGAGACGTTGAAGGGCTTGACGAACTGGGAGAAGACGTAGTCGATGTCGGCGGCGTTGATCGTGCCGTCAGCGCCGATCGGCGTGAAGCCGCGGGTCGTGGGGGCGGTGCTGCCGGGGGTCAGGCCCGGAGCGGCCACATCGCCACGAGCGTCGCCGGCGGCGTAGGCCTTGGGCGTGGCCAGGGCGGTGTTGAAGAAGTTGTTGTCGCCCGCGGGGTTGCTGCCGCCGGTGAAGAACGAGGCCAGGGTGGACGAGTTGCTGAGGGTCTGCCACTCGGAGTCGACGCGGATGAAGGCCGTCTTGCGGCTGAGGCTGCCGCCGGAGGCCGGGAGGGCCAGACCGTCGGCGAAGTAGCGGACGTCGGTGAAGTCGGCGGCGAAGGAGGCGGACGGAACGGTGGGGTTGCTCCAACGGCGGCCGAAGTTGCCGTCGCCGTCGAAGTCACCGAGGATCTCGATGATGGCGTCGGCGCCGGGCGCGCCGGCGATGCCGCCGGAGGACTGGTCGGCACCGGTGCCCGAGGGGGCGTTCCAAGCGGGGCCGCCGTTGCGCTGGATCCAGGCGCGGAGCATGTCGGCGGTGTCATTGATGTTGCGGAGGCCGTTACCGTCGAAGTCGCCGGCGATCTTGTTGCGCAGCGGCAGGGTATCGGTGGCGCCGATGGTGGTGCCGCCCTGCGTGCGGAAGGTCTCGCCGTTGGTGGTCGCGCCGGTGGTCAGGTCGGAGTAGGTGGCCGGGGGCGTGAGAGCAGCGCGGAGCGGAGCCCGACCGACGCCGGCGAGGTTGAAGGAGAGGTAGGCGGGGTTGGCGATGACGTTGTTGGCGAGCGTGTAGTTCTGCAGCGGGATGTTCGTGGTGTTGGCGACGAGCTGCGTCGGGTTGTTGAGGTTCTGGAGGAAGGAGAGGGCCGGGAAGAGGATGAAGGTGCGGGCCGCGAGCTCACCGGGCATGAAGAGGTCGTCGGCGGTGCCGGGGACGCGGATGAAGTCGGCGACGGAGCGGGCGACGTTGTTCACCCACGCGGCGGCCTGGTTGTTGCGCATGCCGGGGTTGGTGTTCACGGGCTCGCTGGCTGGCGGGGTCGGGTCCTTGAAGAGGGTGTACTGCGGATCCAGCGGGTCGGTGATGTTGGCCGGGCGGACCGGACGGGTGTCGCGGTTCCAGTTGTAGCGGGGCCAGCCGGTGCCGCCAGCGGTGCCCGAGCCACCGAGGCTCTCGGGAGCGCGGCGGGGATCACCGATCGTGGCGAGGACGGCGGGGCCGCCGATGATGTAGCCGTTGGCGTTGTTGTTCAGGACGAACGAGATGTGCGGACGACGGAACTGGGTGCCGCCGATGTGGTCGTTCTGAACCGCGAGGATGTCGGCGCGGTTGGGGGCGAGCCAGCCACCCTGGACGCCGCGCTCGGCACCGACGTAGCCGACACCCAGACGGTGGTTGAGGACGGTGGTCTCGACGGTGATGTTGGAGCCCTTGTTCGAGGGCAGGAAGTTGACGCCGAGGCGGTCGAACACGTCGACGTTCGCGTTCAACTGGCCGATGTTCTCGCCGACGCCCCACGAGGGATCCTGGCCGATGGAGTTCTGCCAGCCGTTCCGGGTGCCCGAGCCGACGTCGCGGGTGACGAACATGAGGTTCTCACCGTTGGGCAGACGACCCGTGCCGTAGCCGTACTGAAGCTCGGTGACCTTGATCTGGGTGCGGCCGACGCCGAAGTTCGTCATGGCGCAGATGGGCGCGAAGGCGAAGGCGGTGTCGAAGATGGTGCCGGAGTTCGCGGCGCCGGGGTTGGCGGGGTTGAAGAAGTTGTAGGGGACGTTGGCCTCGCCCTCGACCAGATAGGGATTGACGGCATCGTTGAGCGGGGGGAGACGGTTGGACAGGTTGCCGCCCTGCGAGGTGCTGTTCGGCGGATTGACGGCCTGGCCCTGGCGATTCGTCGAGACGCGCGGGTTGTTGCCGTAGCCGGGAGCCGCGGGCAGGAGGGTCCAGTTGCCGGAGTTGCTCTCATCGCGAACGGCCCAGAAGGTGGGGACGTCCAGCGGCGAGATGTCGATGCGGATGCCGTCGTTGTTGACGTCACCGGGGCGTGCCAGGGCCAGCGTGGTGGTGTTCGCACGGGCGGGCATGGCGCCGGGGTTGGCGGTCAGGCCGGGGCCGGTGATGGCGGAGGAGTTGACGTAGCGGATGGTGTTGTACCAGGAACCGGCAACGCCGCTGATGCGCAGACCGGTCAGCGTGGTGGCGGTCGAGTCATTGCGCACAAAGCGGCGGCCCCAGCGGAGGAGTTCACCGAAGCCGTTCACGGAGCCGACGTTGCGGTAGGTCACGCCCCAGCGGCCGGTGGGGCCGGAGGTGATGCTGGCGGGAGCGAGCTGATCGATGATCGGGAAACCGAACGAGTCGACGGAGCCCAGAGCGCCGGCCACGTTGTCGCCATCGACGTCGATGTAGTCGTTGGTCGAGCCGGGGGCGCGCAGGAAGTTCTCGAGCAGGGTGGCGCCCGAGACGTTGATGCTGGTGGTCTGGGCCAGGGCGACGGGGGCGATGGAGCCCGCGAGGCCGCACGCGATGAAACGGGCGAGAGAGCGACGGTTCATGAGAATCTCCGACGGGGTAAAGGAACGGACCATGGACGCACGATGAGCCGGCACGAGCCGACGACAAGACGGAGCAGGAGCGGGAAGCGGGCCGGATAGCCCCAAGGGAGAGGCGTGAGGACGGAGCAATATAAGTCCGCTGTTGCAGCCCGCCATCGCAAAAATATCACTTTGACGTGAACTTCAATGTTGCAAGAATTGCATGAAGATCGCATCCAAGCCCGCGCGTTATGCGTGCAACCCGGACGGGTGAAGTCGTCCGGGTTGCATCAAATTGCCTGAGGCTGCTTGGGCAAGGGGAGGCACGTCCGTCAGGGCGTGTCTCCCGCGGTTCGTTCGCGGCGGCGGGACGCTGCTGCCGCGTTGAGGTTCAGTTGATGACCTGCGTGGGATTGACCAGGTTGGGTCCGGTCACGCCGAAGTAGCGCTCGCCCCACATGCGTTTCTCGATGGTCTCGACGACATTCAGGCGGCTGACGGAGCCATCGAGGAAGACGAAGTTGGCGGTGCCGCCGAAGGTGCCCGAACCACCGGGGTGATGGCGGCCGACCGCGTTGAGCTGCGACTGATTGCTCGAGATCATGGACTCGCCGATCTCATCAGCGGCAGCGATGCGCGACGTTGCGGGATAGGCGTAACGCGGAATGGCCGGGTTGCCGGTGACGCTCTCGTTGTAGGGATCCGAGCCGCTGGAGAAGCCCAGAAACGGAACGATCGAGCGGTGGCTCTTGATGGTGTTGTCCTCGCCGCCGGCGACGAGCGAGCGCCAGTTGTTGAAGTAGACCCACTCGGTCGCGAGGATCGTGCGGCCGCCGCCGGTCGCGGTCTGATCGACTTCCGCGAGACGCACCCAGCGGTTCTTTCGCTCGGGGAGCGAGGGGTCGAACTTGTTGCGGGGCATGACGGCGTCGTTCGCGGCGTAGGCGATGCGGGGAACCTGAGCGTCGGTCGGCGTCGCCGAACCGGCGGTGCCGCCGAGGTCGTTGACCTGCCCGCCTTCCCAGTCCAGCGGATTGGAACCGGGATTGGTGCGGGGAGCGCCGCCGCGGGGCAGCGAGGGGCAACGGAACGCATCGTCGCTGATCTGGCTCTGGCCGGTCTGGAACAGGACATAGGACCAGTGCAGGTAGCCAGCGGGCGAGCCACCGAACTTCTGGTCGCTCAGCCGCCACTGGCCGGGCGTGCTGCCGGGCTGCTGGTACAGGTACGACGCGGGGAGGACGCGATAGTCGTTCGCGTACGCGAGAACGCCCTGAGCGATCGAGCGGACACCCGCGGAGCACTGCGTGGCGCGGGCCTCATTCCGGGCCGAGGCCAGTGAGGGCAGGAGAATGCCGACGAGCAGCGCGATGATCGCGATGACGACGAGCAGCTCGATGAGCGTGAATCCCGCGATTCGACGGAACTGAGTTGCTGCGCGACTCGATACAGAAGACGTGAGGCACATGATTGATACTCCCGATGCTCGGCCGGTCGGCCTTGCCTTCTGAGGTGATGAACCAAGCCGAGAACCCCCCGGCTCGTGAATGGTGTCAGATTAGCTCGATGCGATCCCCCGTTCCCTCGCATGATGTAAAGATCATGCAAGCAAACGATGAAGACTTGCATTGTCAAGGCTGTGTGAAGGCTGCGTGAACGCTTCATGAGTGCTTTGCGCGGGCTTCACATTCGGCGACTTGGGTGTTTGGGTCGAGCGCGGCCTTGGAAGCGGACAAGCTGGTGCACGGCGCGGGTTGGTCTGACGTATGTTGTCGGAACGGGGAGTCGCGTGCTGAGGCCCGTTGCCGACTTTGGGGGGGCGGCGTTCACGCGCGGCGGGGGGCTCATTGCGCGTTTGGACGGGTGCTGTGCGGGGGTTGGGGCACGACGCGCCGCCGGGTACGCTGCTGTGATGCCCACACATCATCCATCCTCGCACCGGACGCCCGGCGATGACGCGCAACCGCTGACGCTCCTTTTGGAGAAAGTCAGCCGCGGGGAGGCCAAGGCCACCGACGAGCTGTTTCCGATGGTCTACGACGAACTGCGGGCGCTCGCGTCGGCGAGCCTTGCGCAGGAGCGAAAGTCGCACACGCTTCAGGCGACGGCGCTGGTGCACGAGGCGTACATGCGTCTTGTCGGGCCGAGCGAGGTGTCGTGGGAGAGCAGGGCGCACTTCTTCGGCGCGGCGGCGCGGGCGATTCGGCGGATCCTCACCGACCATGCTCGTGCGAAGAACGCCGTCAAGCGCGGCGGCGGACGGCCGGCTGTCGAGCTGGCCGAGTCGGCGGAGGTCGCGCACGCTGGCGGAGCGGCTGACGCGGGCGGGACGGACTTTGTCGCACTGGACGCGGCGCTGGAGAAACTCGCCGCCATCGATCCGGAGCGCGCGCGGGTTGTGGAGTTGCGGTTCTTTGCGGGCTTGAGCGGCGATCAGGCGGCGGCCGCACTCGGGTCGTCCCCCAGAACCGTGGCGCGCCAGTGGGAGTTCGCGCGAGCTTGGCTCAAGAGGGAGATGGAGAGTGGCGAGAGCGGGGCGACGGCGTGACGCCCGATCGGCTCGCGCGCGTGGAGAGCGTGTACTTCGAGGCGCTGGATGTGCCCGAAGGCGAGCGTGAGGAGTATGTGCGCCTGGCCTGCGGCGATGAGCCCGAACTGGCGGCCGAGGTGCTCGCGTTGCTGGGCGCCGGAGCGCGTGCAGAGGGCTTTCTGTCGGCACCGGCGATGGGCCAGCCCCTCGTGCCCGCGGCGGCCGCGCTGGCGGCGGGTGGCGGGAGTGACCTTGTTGGCCAGAGGCTCGGGGCGTTCGTGGTCGAGCGACGAATCGCCGAGGGTGGCATGGGCGAGGTGTACCAGGCCGCGCGTTGCGATGGGCAGTTCGACCAGCGTGTCGCGGTGAAGGTCGTCAAGCATGGCGTCACGGGAAACGACATCCTTCGACGATTCCGAAGGGAGCGCGCGGCGCTCGCGGCGCTGGAGCACCCCGGCATCGCCCGGCTGATCGACGGCGGAGCGACAGCGGATGGTCGGCCGTATCTGGTCATGGAGTTCGTCGACGGCGTACCGATCGACGAGTGGTGCGAGCGGAGGCACCTGAGCGTTCGCCAGCGGATGGAGTTGTTTCTGGACGTGTGCGAGGCGGTGCGGTTCGCGCATGCACGGCTGGTGATCCACCGTGACCTCAAGCCCGGGAACATCCTCGTGAACCGTCGGGGCGAGGTCAAGCTCATGGACTTCGGCATCGCCAAGGTGCTTGCGCCCGACATGGCGGAGCCGGGAGAGGCGCAGACGATCGTCAGCGAGCGGCGTCTCACACCCGAGTACGCCGCGCCGGAGCAGGTGCTGGGCGAGAGCGTGGGAACATCGACGGATGTCTATGCGCTCGGCGTGGTGCTTTACGAATTGCTCGCGGGTGTGCGGCCGCTGCGGTTTCGCAGTTCGTCGCTGGCGCACGTGCAGGAGGTGGTGTGCAACGAGGCACCGCCCCCGCCCAGCCTGGCGGCGAAACTCGACGCGGCCCGCGGGCGCGAGGCCGGGCCGGGATTGCGTGCGCGGAGAGCTCAGTGCCGCGGCGATGCGGACGCGATCGTGATGAAGGCGATGGAGAAGTCGCCGGCGCGGCGCTATCGCTCGGTCGAGGCTCTGGCCGCGGACATCGAGCGGTCGCTGGCGCTGCGACCGATCGAGGCGAGAAGGGGTCGGCTCGCGTACAGCGTCGGGCGTTTCGTACGGCGGAATCTGGTCTCGAGCGTGCTCGGCATCTCGCTGATGTGCGTCGGCGTTTTCGGCGTTGCGGCGTTGATGAGCCAGCGTGCGGAATTGCGGCGCGAGCGTGATGCGGCGATTGCCGCGGGCAACGACGCCAATGGCTTGGCGGTTCTGATGCGCATGATGATCGATGCGGTAGATCCGGCCGGTCAGGCCGCGCCGGTTCGCGAGGTCCGCGACCTGCTGCTGGTCGCCGATCAACGGGCCTCGATGCTGCTGCACGACCGTCCGTCAGCGTTGGCGTCTGTGCAGAGGCAACTGGCCGCGACGGCGATGGGGTTGTGGATGCTCGATGACGCGCTGCGGCTCTGCCGCGAGGCGTTGGGCAGCGTTAAGCAGGTTGCGGGGATGGGCGATATTGAAGACGCGCGGCTGGTCCTTGATAAAGGCGGTCAGAAGGAGTGGCCGGTCCGGCTTCAGTTGGTCATGCTCGCGCGCATTCATCTGATGCGCAAAGAGTTCGACAAGGCCCTTGTGTACCTCGAGGTCGTGCGCACCGGCGATGAGCGTCGCCTGGCACGAGCCGAGTCGAGCCAGCCGGATCCTCATGATGTCATCGCCGCGGTGGACTCCGCGGAATCGCTCGCGCTGCTCGGGGAGGTGCTGCTGGAGCAAGGTCACGCGGCGGATGCCCGGCCGCACTTTCAGCGTGCGCTCGAGCTGCGGCCAGCGATGCGCGAGCGTGATGGTGGCTTGGTTGTGCGTGAGCGATCGAACATTCAGCTGGCCATGGCGCGATGCCTGCTTGTGCTGGGCGAGCACGAGGCGGCGGTCGCGAACGCGAAGGAGGCGCGGGATCTTCTGGGGCGAGCGCTCCGGCCGGAGCACCCGGATGTTGTCGAGGCCATGCGCACGCTCGCCGCGACGCTGGTCGCGCGAGCGCAGGTAAACGCGGCGGCGCGCGATGCGGACCTTGCGGCGGCGGAGGCCCAGTTGCGATCGGCGCTGGCGATCGCCGTCGCAGCGCTGGGTGAAACGCCCGCGACGGCCCGTGTGCGCGTGGCGTTGGCGGGCGTGCTGATCGCGACGGATCGGCACGGAGAAGCGAGCGAGGTGCTCGCGAGCGCTCGGCTGGTGCTCGAACGTCAATTCGGCGCGGCTGATCCGGAGGTTCGCGAAGCCCAGGCGATCGAGCGGGCGATTAGCGCTTCGAAGACACCACCGTCGTCCTGACGGAGACCTTCGCCGCGGCGACCTGAGCGGCGATGGCGCTGGGGTAGTCGCCGGCGCGTACCGCAAAGAGCGGGCGGCCCGCGGCATCAGTCGTCTGCACGATCGCCGGCGTGGGCAGGCCCGCGCGGGTGAAGGCACGGGCGTTCTGACCCAGTGCCCGCTCGGCGGCCGCGCGCGTCGAGAATGCGCCGATCTGGATCGTGAACCGGCCGGTCAGCCGCTCCTGGATCGTCTGCTTGAGCGCGGCGTCGCGGGCGTCGGTCAGGGCCTTCTGATAGAGGCCGACGGCCTGGGGCCGGTTGCCGAGCCGCTCGAAGGCATCGCCCGCGAAGAGACCGGCGCGGGCGGCGTCGTCGCCCTTGAGTTTCCGTGAGGCCTCGCCGAGCAGGGCCGCGGCGGTGCCGTCGCGCTTCTGGTCCGCCGCGATCAGACCGAGCGTGGCGCTGGCGTTTCCGGCGATTTCGTCGTTGGTGCTGGTGCGCAGCGGCGAGAGCCAGCGGTCGGCTTCGGGTTCTCGCTTGAGCGCGAAGGCCGACTGGCCGGCGATGAGTGCGGCCCGCTCGCGCTCGATGCCGGAGGATGTCGCGGCCTCGCGCTCCGCCGCGGCGAGGGCTTCGGTGTAGCGCTTGGCGATGTAGAGATCGGTCGCTCGGGAGGATGCATCACTCGCCGCGGGCGGACGCGTGCCGCAAGCGGGGGCGAGACAGATGCCCAGCAGCAGCGTCGCGGCCAGAAGCAGCCGAGCGGCGTTCTGGCGACCGGCGGCGGGAACGTGGCGGGGCTGGGGGTCGGTCATGGCGAGATCCTGGGCGAGGGACCGGTCTGGTCGCCCGCGGGGTCGAGGGTAAAGAGGCGGCCGTGCGGCGGGCTGCGTGGTCATCCACACGAGCAAGGAGTATCGGCACGACGGGCGGAACAGCCGTACATTGTGTGTCCCCTAAAGTGGGGCGGTTGCCGTATCGATCCGCGTTTGTTCGCGGGGGAGCCCGGGTGGGCGTGGCGGAGGTCGGGGTTTGTGGCAAGGACGATTCAGGAGCGAGCAGCATGAGCATTCACTGGCCGATCATCCGAACCTGTCTTGGGTCACCTCTGGGTACCGCGGTGGTCGACGACCAGCGGTCGTACAAGCGGATCGGGATTCTCGCGGCGGCGATGATGCTGGCCGACGATCTTGAGCGGCGTGTGCAGACCGAGCATGTGGGGATCATGCTGCCCAGCAGCGGCGCGTTCCCGATCGCGGCGCTGGCGGTGTGGATGCTTGGCAAGGTGCCGGTTCCGCTGAACTTTCTGCTCAAGCCGGATGAGTTGAACTACATCGTGCAGGATTCGGGGATCGACACGATCGTGACGGCCAAGGGGATGCTGGACTTTCTGGGGTACACGCCGACGGGCGTGGTGGACGGCAAGCCGCCGGCGGTTGAGGGGGGCGTGAAGATCCGGTTGCTGGAAGAGGTGGACTTCCGGTGCGTTCCGTCGCCGCGGGTGCCCGCGTTGATGGACGATGATGCGCTGGGGGTGTTGCTGTACACGTCCGGCACGAGTGGGAGGCCCAAGGGCGTGATGCTCACGCACGGGAACATCGCCGGAAACATCCGGCAGATACTCGACCACATTACATTCGGTCGCGACGAAGTGTTCCTGGGATGCCTGCCCCAGTTTCACTCATTCGGCCTGACGGCGCTGACGGCGCTTCCGATGACGGTGGGCGCGAAGGTGGTGTACACGGCCAGGTTCGTGCCGCAGAAGGTGGTGCGGCTGTTCAGGGATCACCGCCCGAGCGTGTTCATCGGGATTCCGGCGATGTTCAACGCGCTGCTGCACGTGCGCGACGCGAGCCGGGAGGACTTTACGAGTTTGCGGATCGCGGTCTCCGGCGGCGAGCCGCTGCCGGATGCGGTGGCGGGAGCGTTTCGCGAGCGGTACGGCGTGACGATCGCCGAGGGGTACGGCCTGACGGAGACCAGCCCCGTGACAAACTGGTGTCGACCGACCGACTACAAGCCGCACAGTGTCGGACGTGCGCTGCCCAGAGTCAGCCAGCGGATCGTTGATGTCGAGACGGGCCGGGATCTCGGCGTTGATCGGGATGGCGAGGTGCGGATCAAGGGTCCGAACCTCATGAAGGGGTATTACAAACTGCCGGAACAGACCGCCAGCGTGGTCGATGACCGCGGTTACTTCCGAACGGGGGACATCGGCCGCATCGATGCCGACGGTCACTTGTTCATCACGGGCCGGCTCAAGGAGATGCTCATCATCGCGGGCGAGAACGTGTTCCCGCGGGAACTCGAGGAGGTGCTCAACAAGCACCCGAGCATCAAGGAATCGGGTGTCGTCGGCAAGAAGGACCCGATGCGAGGCGAGCTGCCCGTCGCCTTCGTCGAGCTCAAGGAGGGCGAGACCTTCGACGAGAAGAGCGTCCGGGCGTTCATGCGCGAGCGTATCGCCGCGTTCAAGATTCCCGATGAGTTCCGCGTGCTGCCGGCACTCCCGCGCAACCCGACCGGCAAGCTGATGCGGCGTGAACTCAAGAAGTACCTGGATCAGCCGGGCGGCGTGGGCTGAGTCGGGGCGGAGGCGAGATCCGGCCACATCCGCGGCGGGGTGCGGGATTGCGTGGGCGATCAGTTCTACACTTGGCCCCATGCCGCTGCTGGCCGCCGTCAATATCCGTCACACGTTCGGACAACGCATCGTTCTCGATGGCGTGTCGATATCCATCGAGCCCGGCGAGCGCGTGGGCATGGTCGGGCGCAACGGCTGCGGCAAGAGCACGCTGATGAAGATCCTCGCCGGGATCGTCAGTGCCGACGGCGGAACGGTGGGGCTCCAGCGCGGCAGCCGGGCGGGCTACCTGCACCAGGATCCGAAACTGGACCCGGACGAGACATTGCGCGGCCAGGCCGAGAGCGCCTTCAGGGATCTGCACGAGGCGCACCGCCAGCTCGAGCAGGTCTTCCACGACATGGGTTCGGCCGAGGGCGCTGATCTCGAGCGACTGCTCAAGCAGCAGGAGCGGCTGGAGCGCCAGATCGAGGCGCTCGGTGGGTACAGCATCGATCACAAGATCGATCAGGTCCTTCATGGGCTCGGCTTTACCGACGCGCAGTTCGGGGTGAAGGTCTCGGGCCTCAGCGGCGGGCAGAAGGGGCGGCTGGCGCTGGCGCAGTTGCTCCTGGAGAATCCGGACATTCTGCTGCTGGATGAGCCGACGAACCACCTCGACCTTGATGGGCGGCTCTGGCTGGAGAACTTCCTGAAGGAGGAGTTCCGCGGCGCGGTGCTGATGGTCAGCCACGACCGGTACCTGCTGGACAACGTCGTCACGCGGATCGTGGAGGTCGAGCAGGCGCGGCTGATCGACTATCCCGGAAACTACGAGGCGTTTCGCGAGATCCGCGCTCAGCGACGCCTGACGATGCTGCGTGCGTACGAGAACCAGCAGACGCAATTCAAGAAGGAAGAGGCGTACATCCGGCGGTACAAGGCCGGTCAGCGGGCCAAGCAGGCGCGCGGCCGCGCGACCAAGCTCGAGCGTGCAAAGGAGGGGACGCTCGAGCGCCCGATCGAGCTTGACTCGTTCCGGCTCAAGCTGCCCAAGGCGCCGATGAGCGGCGAGGTCGTCGCCAGCGTGAGGTCGCTGACGAAGCAGTACGCGCTGGAGGACGGCAAGCAGAAGGTGCTGTTCAAGGATCTTGAACTGGCGATCATGCGGGGCGAGCGTTGGGGGATCATCGGCCCCAACGGTGCGGGAAAGTCGACACTTGTGCGGTGCATTCTGGGCGAGCAGGCCGCGGACAGCGGCACGGCGAAGCTCGGCAGCAGCGTGCGTGTGGGACATTACAAGCAGACGCACGAGCACGTCGATCCGGATTTGTCGGTGTACGAGTACCTCCAGCGCGTGATCCTCAAGGAGGCGCCGGATCAGCCGATGAGCGAGCAGCAGGCGCGCAATCTGGCCGGGGCCTTCCTGTTCAGCGGCGAGGAGCAGGAGCGGCAGATGGGCGTGCTCAGCGGCGGTGAGCGGTCGCGGGCGGTGCTCGCGGGGCTTGTCGCCAGCGCCAAGAACGTTCTGGTGCTCGACGAGCCGACGAACCACCTTGATATTCCCAGCGCCGAGCGGCTCGAGGATGCGCTCGCGCCAGATTCGGAAGACATCGAGGGGTTCGAGGGCACGCTGATCCTGATTTCTCACGATCGGGCGCTGATCGATGCCACATGCGACCATCTGCTGATCCTTGACGGCAAGGGCGGGGTGGAGCAGTTCGCTGGTACCTACAGCGATTGGCACGAGCGCGAGGTTGCGCGCGCAAAGGAGCGAGCGGCGAAGGAAGCGGCGGAGCGAAAGCGTAAAGACGAGGCGGAGCGTGCGCGGCTGGAAGCCGAGGCGCGGAAGGCCGCGGCGAACAAGCCCAAGTCCGCGGGAGGGACGAACTCCCAGCGGAATCCGCTTTCGCGCCTGAGCGACGAGCAGCTTGAGAAGCGCATCGGCGATATCGAGAAGCGGATCAAGGACATCGACGCCGAGCTGTCGAGCGAGGCGGTGTGGAAGGACCCAAGCCGCTGCGACAAGCTTGGCGATGAGCGGCAGCGGCTGGTGGTGGAACTCGAGCCGCTGGAGATGGAGTGGTTCGGTCGCTCGGGCGGGTGATGGGGTTCTCGGACTCGGGGATGCGTGAGGGTGGTTCTCGGACGTAAGGGTGTGAATATCACGGACGATTCGCGATCTTCGGCGGTCTGTCCGGATGCCGTGGGGCGAGTCCGTATCTCCGCGTGCCGATGCAAAGTGGGCTTCCCGGTCATCGGAGTGCTCATGCATCAGCGTCAGGAACAGATTGTTGGAGGTGCGGGGCATCTGCTGCAGCTCGGCCTGCGTCGCTCGCCGCTGCGCGATGGGATGCTGTTCGCGGTGCTTGCGATGTGTGTGAGCGTTACGGCGCTGATGCTCGTCTGGCGGAGCATCGAAAAGCGAGCTCTGGATGGCATTCGCAGCGAGTCCGCGTCGCTGGCCAGAGCCGCGGCGAGCCTTGTGGATGTCGAGGCGCACGGGCTGATTCTCGGGCAGGGCGAGACATTCACCCCGGCGTATGAGTCGGCGGTAGCCCCGCTGCGGCAGATCCGGGCGAGCGTGCCGGGTCTGAGATACGTCTACACCTGTGTGCTGGTCGATGGTGAGGTGAGGTTCGTGCTCGATGCCGCGGTGCCGGGGGACCATGATGGCGACGGCATCGACGATCACTCGCCGGTTGGTCAGGTGTACACAGAAGCTTCGTCGGTATTGCGGCAGGCGATGACGGGAGCGGAGCGGGGCGCCGTGGCCGAGGCGGCGCTGAACAGCGATCGCCGGGGCACGTTTCTGTCCGCGTACGCGCCGATATTCGGGCGTGACGGGCGGCCGGTTGCGGTGCTGGGCATCGACATGGCGCCGACGGAGTATGTCGCGGGCATGTACTCGATGCGGGCGACGATGGCGCTGGCGATGGTGCCCGTGACGCTCGGTGCGATCGCGCTTGGCTTGTTGGTGGCCCATCATCGCCGACTCGTCGAGTCTCGGTCGCTCCAGTGGGCGCGGACGCACTTTACCGTTCAGTATCACCCCGAGCCGGTGTTCTGGGCGAATGAGCGCGGTGAGATCGTGTACGTCAATCAGGCCGCGGAGAACCTGGGAATCCTCGCCTCGGGCAACCGTGCCACGCTGGCTTCGGTTCTGCGCGGGATGAGCACGGACGCGGTGCACGCGGCCCAGAAGAAGGCGGTGCGCGATGGCAACGTCCGCCTTCAGTCGTGGCTGGCAAGCACCGATGGCGAGCGGGTGCCGATGGAATTGCTGATGCAGACGGCGATGTTCGGCGGGGAGCGGGTGTTCTGCGTGTACGCCCGCGATATCCGGAGCCGGCTGGAGGCCGAGGCGGAGCTCGAACGGTTCGCGACTGAGATGGTGCAGGCCAAGGGCGAGCTTGAGGCCCGCAACCGGTTGCTGGAGCGTGCTCAGCGCGAGGCCAGCAGCGCGAGCGACGCCAAGGCGCGATTCCTGGCGACGATGAGCCATGAGGTGCGCACGCCGCTCAACGGCATCATGGGCATGCTGGATCTGCTGCTGAGATCAACCCTCGACCAGACGCAGCGCCGCTACGCATCGCTCGCGAAAGTCAGCAGCGAGAACCTGCTGACACTGGTCAATGACATCCTCGACTTCTCGAAGATCGAGGCGGGAGCGCTGGGTCTGGAGGCGATCGACATCAGCCCGCGTGCGACGATCGCGCAGTCCGTCGAGCCGCTCATGGCCACGGCCCGCGCCCGGTCGCTCTCGCTGACGAGCCATGTTCACCCGGATGTTCCGGCGACCATCATCGGCGACAGCACCCGGCTGCGGCAGGTGCTGACGAACCTCCTCAGCAACGCGCTGAAGTTCACGAGCGCCGGCGGCGTGGATCTGCGGTGTGTTCCTGAGAACGACGACGCGAGCATGCTGCGGTTCAGCGTGACGGACACGGGCATCGGGATCGACTCCGCTGGAGTCTCGCGGCTGTTCAAGCCGTTCAGCCAGGCGGACTCGAGCACGACGCGGAAGTTCGGCGGCACGGGGCTTGGACTTGCGATCTGCAAGCAACTTGTCGAGGCGATGGGTGGGAGCATGGGCGTGTCGAGTGAGCCCGGGCGCGGCTCGACGTTCTGGTTCACGCTGCCGACAAGCCCGGCCCACGCGACGGCCTCGTCGCCGGGGTCTGAGGGCACAGGCGTGCTGCGGGCCGAGCCGCGGCGGGTGCTGCTTGTCGGGACTCCGACGTTTGATCTCAAGGCGATGAGCGAGCCGCTGGCGTCGGTCGGCTGGACGCTGGACAGTGTTGGAACGGTTCTGGACACGGTCCGTGCGGTGGCGATGGCGGAGGCCGCGGGCTGCCCGTTTCAGGCGGTGGTGCTGGTGGGCGAGGACGATGACCCTGTGCTGCTGAGCACAAGCGAGCGGCTGCGGGCATTGAGCCTGTCGCGCCCGCCGGTGCTGGCGATGGTCGTGACCAGCGGCATGGAGCCGGACGAGGGGGAGCTGGAGATCGCCGGTGTTCGGGCGTGGACGCGGCAGATCCGCGAGCCGGCGGACCTTGCGGCGCTGATCGCCGATGCGTACTCGTCGCTGTCGATGTCGCCGAGCGAGAGCACGAGCGAGGGCGGCGGCGCGGGCATCGCACCGGCGGCAAGGGCAGGCAGGATTCGCGGGGTGCGGGTGCTCGTTGCGGAGGACAACGACATCAATCAGGAGATCATCCGTGAGGTGCTCGCGCAAGCGGGGGCGATCACCCGATTCGCCGGCAACGGTCGCGAGTGCTTCGAGGCCTGGCGCGCGGAGGTTCCGGACGTGATCCTGATGGACTGCCAGATGCCCGAGGTCGATGGCTTCGAGGCCACACGGATGATCCGACGGGCGGAAGCGGAAAGCGCGTCGGCGGGCGGCTCGCCCGTCCGGCTCACACCGATTGTGGCGTTGACCGCCAATGCGTTTGCGACGGACATCGAAAGGTGCCTGGAGTCGGGAATGGACGCGTACGTGAGCAAGCCTGTGGATCCGGCTGCACTCTTCGACGCGATCGGGCGGATGCTCGCCGGTACCGCGACGACGGAACAGCAGGATCCTTCTGGAGAAACCACGGTGAGCGAAGTGATTCACTATCCGTCGCTGCTTGAGCGGTGTCTGAACAAGCCCGAAGTGGCGGAGAGGCTGCTGGGCAAGTTCGCGACCAGTGCGCAGCAGCGGGTCGAGGAGCTCCGGTCGGCCGCGGAGGCGCGTGATGCGACACGACTCGGCGGTGTGGCGCACGCGCTCAAGGGCGCGGCGGGGAACATGAGCGCTCAGCGGGTTCAGGCCGCGGCGGCTGAGGTCGAGCGTCTGGCTAGCGAGAACAAGATCGACGAGGCGATCGCCGCGCTCGATCCGCTGTACAACCACGTGCGCGAGTGCATCGCGTTCATTCCGACATTGGCCGATTCCTCCCGCCGCGCCGCGTGACCTTCGCGACTGTGCGTTCGCGAGCCGAAGCCCCGAGGCGAGACCACTATGAACATTCTCATTGCAGACGACGACATGATTTCCGCCGAGATGGTGGCGGCAGTGCTCGAAGAGCACGGGTATCGCCCACACATCGCCAGCGACGGTGCCGGCGCACTGGAGCACCTTCGCACGAGCGACACACGTATCGCGGTGTTGGATTGGCAGATGCCGGGGCTGACGGGTCCGGAGGTCTGTTCGGCGTTGAGGGCGGGAGCCGTGCCGCGGTATGTGTACACGCTGCTGCTGACCGCGCGGACGAGCCAGACGGATGTTGTCGAGGGACTTCGGGCGGGTGCGGACGACTTCATCGGCAAGCCGTTCGATGTGGCGGAGTTGCTGCTTCGGGTCAACACCGGTCGCCGCATCCTGAGCCTGGAGGGTCGCGACATGGCGATCATGGCCCTGGCGCGGCTCGCGGCGGCGCGGGATCAGGAGACGGGCGGGCATCTCGAACGCGTCCGGGCGTACTGCAGAGCGATCGCGACGGAGCTGCGCAACACGCCGAAGTACACCCGACAGATGAGCGAGGAGTTCGTGAACCTGATTTATCTCACGAGCCCGCTGCATGATGTGGGAAAGCTGGGAATCCCCGACTGCGTGCTGCTCAAGCCGGAGAAGTTGACCGATCGCGAGTTCCAGATCATGAAGCGGCACACGATCATCGGTGCCGAGACGCTCGACGCGGCGGTGCAGCAGTTCCCCGATGCGGGCTTCCTGCGGATGGCGCGCGACATCGCGCTGAACCATCACGAGCGATGGGACGGCTCGGGGTATCCCAACGGAATCGCCGGCGAGCAGATCCCGATCGAAGCCAGGATCATGGCGGTCGCGGATGTGTACGACGCGTGCGTGAGCAAGCGGGTGTACAAGGCCGGGTTCAGTCACGATGTGGCGCGCAGCATCGTCACCGACGGTTCTGGCAAGCACTTCGACCCGGACGTGGTCGAGGCGTTCGTGCGCTGCGAGAACGAGATCGTTCGTATCGCGGGCGTTCAACGAGCGCTCGTCGGAGCGGCGTGAGGTTCTGCCAAAAATGGTGAACGCTCGCAAGGCAAGGCCCGCGGCCGCGATTCGGGCTTCCTGGATCGGAAAGCACCGGGCTCTACGCGACGTTCATTCGTCGTCGTTGCCGGCGGATGGACGCATCTTCATGCGCGTGAGGATCATCTGAAGCCGCCTGAGAGAGTCCTTGCTCTCGGCGATGGCACCGGATGCGTCGATCTGCTTGAGAGCCAGGCGAGCCGCTTCGGTGACGATCTCAAAGCCGTAGCCGGCGCCCGTTGACTGGAATGTCTTCAGAAGCGTGCGAACGGCCTCGATGTTGTCCTCTTCCATCGCCTTCTTGAGATCCTCGGAGCGCTTCCGGGCGGTGTTGATGAACTTGATCACCGGACCGGGCTGGCTCAGAACGCCCTCGAGCTGCGAGTAGATCGGCGCATCGGAAGCCGGCATCGGGATCGCCGCGAGGAGCTGGCTGACGATCTTGAGCAGTTCCGGCGGGCGATAGGGCTTGGAGAAGACGCGTGTCGTGCCGCTGGCGAGCAGCTGATCGATGCGGGACTTTTCGGTTTCGCTTGAGACCACCAGGATCGCGCCGGAGTAGCCACGCGAGCGCAGGCGGGAGATGACCTCCTCGCCCTTCTCGTTGCCGATGTTCAGGTCGGTGATGACGATATCGATCGGTGCCTTGTCGAATTGCGTCAGGGCCGCGTCGATGCTGGGGCATGCGACGGTGGTGATGTTCATTTCCGCCAGGTGCATCGACAGAAGCTCGCGATCAAGTTCCTCGTCGTCGACGATCATCACCCGACCGCTGAGTGCGCCGCTCTCGTCGTTGCTGCTGTTCATCGCCTTGCTGACGGCGGTTGCCTCGATGAACTGGCGAGGATCGATGGGGGCCGCGAACTTCACGCCCAGCGCATGCGCCCGCCCACCAAGGAACACGCACCATGCAACAGTGCCCTTGAGCACGCGCGGCCGGGCCATAAGGTCCGTCAGATGCAGTTCCGTCGGCGTGTTTTTGTGGACAAAGCCCGCGTGGATCACGCAAGCGCCGCCCGCGCTGAGGTCGCTGGTGACGACGACAAAGTCCGTGCGGGTGCCGTTGGGCTGGGTGAGCGTCATCCGCACGTGCGAGCCGGTGTAGGGCAGGCGCTCGAACTTCCGCTTGCCCAGCGAGCGTCGGCCCATCGTCTCGGCGCGGACCTTGGCCCAGTGCTCCATGGATGTCAGCAGCGCAGCCGCGGCCGGGGTGAGCCCCGCGGGCTTGGCGTCGCTCGTGTTGGCGGTGCTTCCGGGCATGGACGGTCCTTTGCAGGAATATCGGCCCGATGGGTGGGGTTGTAAAGCGGCCCCCCTGCGTTTGCAGCGCGGCTTCGGGTGTTTTCCGGGGCGATGGGCGTGGCGGAGATTCTCGGACCGGAGCGGCCCGACCGAGCCCGGAGCTTATCGGAGCGTCTGCGGGTGGATGCCATACCCTCCCGTCCGGACTTCGTTCTAAGCTGTCTTTCTGGGAGTTGGCCATGAGTATGCCGTCGGGTGTTGCCTGTTCAGTTTCGCGTCGAGTTGCGCTGGTGGCGGTGGGTCTTTCGCTGGCGGCGGGAACAGTGCTCACGCCGCGGGGCGTGCTGGCCAAGCCGGTCGAGGGTGTTGGGTCGCTCGTGAGTCTCACGAAACAGCCGGGCACGGTTGCGAAGTTCGTGGCGTCCGACTTCTCGCCCGCCGATGATGTTGCGACTTTTGCGCTGCTCGCCCCGCCCGCCGCGGCGGGCGAATTGCCAGCCGCGTGGCGCACGCGACCGACGTTCGAGCGCCTGGCCGATGGTCGGCATCAGGTCCGCGTGGCGATCGACGCGGGGACATCGCTCTACGGCACGGGCGAGGTGACCGGGCCTCTGCTCCGCAACGGTCGTGAGATTGTGCTGTGGAACTCCGACGTTCCCGGGTATCAGCCCGCGCAGCAGTCGCTGTATCAGAGCCACCCGTGGGTCTTCGCGGTGCGAGCGGACGGCTCGGCGTTCGGGGTGCTGGTGGATACGACCTTCCGCACGACGATCAACCTTGACGGGGCGATCACGTTTACCAGCAGCGGCTTGTCGCCTCGGGTGTACATCGTCGAGAGGCCGGACCCGCTCGCGCTGACGAACGCTCTGGCGGAGTTGACGGGATACATGCCGATGCCGCCGCGGTGGGCGGTGGGGTATCACCAGTGCCGCTGGAGCTACAACCCCGAGTCCCGCGTGCGCGAGGTGGCGAAGGGGTTCCGCGATCGGAACATCCCCGCGAGCGTGTTCTGGTTCGACATTGACTACATGGATGGGTTCCGCACGTTCACGTTCGATAAGGCGCAGTTCCCCGACCCGAAAAAGCTCAACGCCGACCTTGAGGCGCAGGGCTGGAAGTCGGTGTGGATGATCAACCCCGGCGTGAAGAACGAGGCGGGGTACTTCGTGCGCGACCAGATGGTCTCGCAAGGGCTGTACGTCCGGAACGCCGACGGCTCGATGTTTACTGGCGAAGTCTGGCCCGGCGTGTGCGTGTTCCCGGATTTCACGCGTGCCGACACTCGGGCGTGGTGGGGGACGCTCTACAAGGACTTCATGGCGATGGGCATCGACGGTGTCTGGAACGACATGAACGAGCCGGCGGTGTTCAACTCCGCGACCAAGCTCATGGATGAGACCGCTCTTCATGCCGGTGGGCCGTACCGGTCGCTGCCCGGGCAGCCCGAGCAGGTCGTCACGCCGGGCGACCACTCGCGTTTCCATAACGTCTACGGCATGCTGATGTCGCAGGCGTCGTTCGAGGGCATGCTCGCGGCCAATCCTGACAAGCGGCCGTTCCTTCTTACTCGGGCGAGTTTCCTGGGTGGGCACCGATACGCCGCGACGTGGACCGGCGACAACTCCGCGACGTGGAACGACCTTGAGCAGAGCATCCCGATGGTGCTGAATCTCGGGCTTTCGGGTCAGCCGTTTGTCGGGCCGGACATCGGCGGCTTTGTCGGTCGCGGACCGGCCGACGAGACCGAGCGCGCCACACAGTTTGCGCGATGGATGGGTATCGGCGCGATGCTGCCCTTTGCGCGGGGGCATACGGCCAAGGGGAACATCAACAAGGAGCCGTGGGAGTTCGGCGCCAGCGCCGAGGCTGCCAGCCGAACGGCGATCATGCGGCGGTATCGCATGCTGCCATACTTCTACACGCTGTTCCATCAGGCGCACACCTCGGGCGCGCCGGTCTGCCGCCCCGCGTTCTTTGCGGACCCGACGGACCCGGCGCTGCGGAGCGAGGACGACGTGTTCCTGGTTGGCGGCGATGTGCTGGTCGTGCCGCAGCTCATGCCCGATTCGACGCGTGTTCCGGTGCTTCCCAAGGGTGATTGGCGAGCATTCGACCTGACGCGGGAGCAGCACCCCGACCTGCCCACGCTCAAGCTGAGGCCGGGCGCGATCCTGCCGGTGGGGCCGGAGCAGCAGTTCACGGATCAGAAGCCGCTGGACCCGCTGACGCTGATCGTGAACCTCGACGAGAAGGGCATCGCTTTCGGCGAGTTGTACGAGGATGCCGGCGACGGCTTCGGGTACAAGGACGGCGACTACTTGCTGACGACCTACGGCGCAGAGCGCACGGCTCAGGGCGTGCGTGTGATGGTGGCCCGGACGGAGGGCCGGCGCGCCCGTCCGGATCGCGAGTTGATCGTGCGTGTGCTCACGCCGACGGGCGTGATCGAGCAGCGCGGTCGCGACGGCAAGGACGTGATCGTTCCGATCAGCCGTTGATGTCCCGAGCGGGACGTCGACCGGCCCGGCGCGTCGCGGCCCTGCGCACGGCGTCTCTGCGCGGCTGAGGACACGCCAGCGGCGTGGCGTCGCGGGCGATACGAACGTCTCCGTCGCGACTTTCCAGCACGCCCCACGCCCGTGGCAGCCGGCGTGCATCGATCAGCCCGCCGGGCAGGATCAGCCACAGTTCGTCGGCCATGCGGTAGCGCGAGAGCCAGGCGCACTTCGTGCCGTGGGCAAGGCGGCCGCGCAGAACCCGCTCGCGCCGGGTGAGCAGGTCATCGATCGCGTTGTCGCGCCAGAGTGCCGCGGCATCCGGCTGGTCCGCGGCGACCGCAAGGGATCGATTCAGCCCGGCTCGGGCGACGCTCACGTCGCGGTGTCGCCGCGAAAGGCTCGCGGGGTCATCCAGATCCCGCCGCAGGTCCGCGACGCTCACCTTGGCCTCGACGAACAGCACCCGCCGCGCCTCGTCGATCGCTCCGGGCCAGAGCGTGTCGCTCGCGGCGTCGATGTGAACGCCCACGGCGTCGATACGCCAGCGAGGGATCGCGGCGTGAACCTCGCGGGCGACGAGCGAGCAGCCGCGTTCACGGGCCAGCCAGGCCAGCGCCAGATCGACGAGATGTTCGTGCGCCGCGCTCGGCATGCGGCGTTGTAGGCCGCGCGCGGAGGTGCGGAGATCGACCGGCGGTGGGGGCTGCGGCAAGTCGGGCGCACGCGGCGACGGGCTTGTTGGCCGCGGCAGGGTCAGTCCCGATTCGCGTGCCGCCCCGCTATCCTCGATTCATGTCCACGCCCGCAACGCTGCCCTACAAGATCGCCACGCTCTGCGACCTGCGCGACGAACGCGGGCGGGTGCTGCTCCTGCGTCGGCTCAAGGCCCCGAACCTTGGCCTGTGCTCGCCCATCGGCGGGAAGCTGGACATGGCCACGGGCGAGTCGCCCGCGCAAGCCGCGGCACGCGAAATCGCCGAGGAAGCCGGCATCACCGTGCCGATCGAACGGCTGCACCTGGCCGGCCTGATCGCCGAGACGGCCTTCGAGCACCGAGGGCACTGGCTGCTGTTCTACTACCGCGTGCTGGGGCCGGTGTGGGTTGAGCCGCGAGACATGCGCGAAGGACGGCTGGAGTGGTTCGCGCGCGACGAGATCGACGCTCTGCCGCTGCCCGAGACGGACCGGAAGATCATCTGGCCGCTGGTGTGGGACCACGAGTCGCGGCTGCCGACGGATTGGCGGGCGATGGTCGAGGGGCGGATTCCGCGACCCGCGCCGTTCAGCCTGCATATCGACTGCTCGAGCCCTGATGCACGGCTGACATGGCACATCGAGCAGGAGCCCGGTCCGCTGCCGATTCGCGGCGGGGCGTGAGCCGATCGCCGGCAGCCGGCGGGGAACGCGGGCCTGCAACGGTCGTACCCTGTGGGCCTCATGTCAGACTTCATCAAGACGCAGGCGTCGACCGCGAACCTCGGGGCCACGAGCCTGGGAGGGGCGCGCGAGACGATCGTGATCCTCGACTTCGGCTCCCAGACGGCCCAGCTCATCGCTCGCCGCGTGCGTGAGGCCGGGGTGTTCAGCGTGCTGGTGCCGCATTCGACCTCGGCGCAGGCGCTGGCACAGATGAAGCCCAAGGGCGTGATCCTCAGCGGCGGACCGGCGAGCGTGTACGAGAAGGGCGCGCCGGCGTGCGACCCGGCGATCTTCGACATGGGCGTGCCGGTGCTGGGCATCTGCTACGGCATGCAGTTGGCCAGCCGGGCGATGGGTCTGAAAGTCGAGCGAGCACCGCACCGCGAGTTCGGCCGCAGCTCGATCGATGTTCGCGACGGCGCGGACCTGCTCCGCGAGATTCCCGCCAGCACATTCGTCTGGATGAGCCACGGCGATCAGGTCGGCCTGCCGGACGGCGCCGCTGCGGGAACGCTGCCCGGCGGCGTGCGGATCGAGGTTCTGGCCAGCACGCCGACATGCCCGCTCGCGGCGGTGCGGATGCGCAGCGACAAGGGCCTGCGGTTCTACGGCGTGCAGTTCCATCCGGAGGTCACGCACACGCCGCAGGGCACGAAGCTGCTGGAGAACTTCGTGTACGACATCTGCAAGTGCGCGGGCACGTGGCGCATGGCGGACTATCTCGAGTCGTGCGTGGATTCGATGCGTCGGCGCATCGGCAACGGCCGCGTCATCTGCGGGCTCAGCGGAGGGGTGGACTCGGCGGTGGTCGCGGCGCTGCTCAATCGCGCCATCGGCAGGCAGCTCACGTGCGTGTTCGTCGACACCGGGCTGCTCCGCAAGAACGAGCGGCAGTTCGTCGCGAGCACCTTCCGCGATCACTTCAACATCGACCTGCGCGTCGTCGATGCCGAGAAGGAGTTCCTCGGCGATCTGGCGGGCGTCATTGAGCCGCAGGAGAAGCGCAAGCGCATCGGCCACCGCTTCATCGAGGTCTTCAAGCACGCGACCAAGGATGATCCGGAGCTGCGCAACGCCGCGTTCCTGGCGCAGGGCACGCTCTATCCGGATGTCATCGAGAGCGGTCACGCGCTCTCCGGCGGGCCCAGCGGCGCCGCGGCGGGGATCAAGCTCCATCACAACGTCGGCGGTTTGCCGGAGGAGATTGGCTTCGAGCTCATCGAGCCGCTCCGTGAACTGTTCAAGGACGAGGTGCGCAAACTCGGCGAGGTGCTCGGTCTGCCCGAGAAACTCGTCTGGCGGCACCCGTTCCCCGGCCCGGGGCTGGCGGTGCGGATCCTCGGTGAGGTGACGCGAGAGAAGCTCGATGTGCTGCGCGAATGCGACCATATTCTGCTCGAAGAACTCGCCGCGGCGGGGTTGTACCGCAGCACGAGCCAGGTCTTCGCGGTGCTGCTCCCGGTGCGCAGCGTCGGCGTGATGGGCGATGGGCGGACCTACGACAGCACCGTCGCGATCCGCGCCGTGACGACGGAAGACTTCATGACCGCCGACTGGGCCCACCTGCCGTACGACCTGCTGGCGCGCGTGAGCAACCGGATCATCAACGAAGTCCGCGGCGTGAATCGCGTGGTGTACGACATCTCGAGCAAGCCGCCGGCGACGATCGAGTGGGAGTGAAGAAGTCGGCGAGCGGTCGATGGTCATGAGACTGGATGACCGGGGGATTGTCATCTTGGGTGCCGGTCGACTGTCGGAGAGTCATCCATCGGAAGGTGGCGATGCCAGCGTCAGGAACGCTTGGATCCTCGAGCGCGGTCGCGTTGATGGCATCGCGCTGTCAACGTGCGACCCAGTACGATCCGGTTGTGTCGAACGCGGAGCTTTGGAGGCGCGGGCCTGACGGGGTGAACGGCCGTGCACTCGGAGCTCCTGGCGTCGATCGTGCGGAGGTGATCGGTCCGGACTCGCGACACTTTCCTGTAGGAGCCACTTGACCGGGTTGCATTGCAATAAGCGACAGGGCAGGGCACGTGCTCCGTGAGGATTACCAAGCTGCACGGCCGCGAGCTCCTCGAGCTCTTGGACGATGGAGCTTGAGCTGGATCGTCTTCGTCGGACGCGGCTTTTGGCGAATACGGGCAAAACCCTCGATCTCTTGGCCGAGGCTTGAGGAACTATCGCTCACGAAGTCGTATCTGTGATAACTCAATCATTGGATAGTGAGTTTGTCGTGCTCCTGCGCATTGTTTCAGAATATTGAGACAATTGGATTTGGGTAATTGAGCAAACGCACCAACATTTCTGGATCAAGTCGGCTCGACTGCTCGGCTGTCGCAGAATGCGAAAGTGAAAAAATCATGAAGTAGTGATTTAATGTCTTGCGAGCACGGGGTGGATCCGGTACCTTGTCGCTACCGCGTTAGAGGATCGATGTGTCGCACGAGCACGCAGCGGTTGTTTGACGTTGTAAAGTGATGCGAAGCAGAACAGTGGAGGCGAGCGATGAAGGGCACAGTCACGGGTGTTCGATCTGCAATGCTCGGCGTGAGCGGCATGATCGGGAAGATCGGTGCTTTGGCGGTAATTCTCGCTTCGGGTCCGCAGGTCTTGGGGCGGGACTCATTGCTCCGCCCGGACGCTGTACTTCTTGCCTCGACCGTGCCTGAAGCGCCGCTTCAGCGCGTTCGGCCGGCCGTGACCGATCGCGGCGTCACCCTCGATGGAGCGGGAGTCCGTGGGTCGGTCTGGGGGTGGGAACTCGGGGCGGACCCGTTGGCGATCGGGCTTGATGAACGCCGAAACTTCGGCGGGGTTGACCTTGTGACAGGGCGGTACGGCTGGTCCACGGTGTCGATCGCGTTGCCCGCGAAGATGCCTTGGGCGGTTGGATTCGCGTACAGCGGGAGTTCGACGCCGACGGAAACGGCTCCAGCGGGTCCGGTGGGGCGTCACTGGTTTCAGTTGGAGCGGCCCGAACTGGTCCGCTCCTTCGTTGATGATGCATCGGAGCGGTCGGCGGGGGATGTGCTCTATCTGATCTATGGCCCTGATCGGTTCGTTGAGTTCCGTCGGAGGATGGGGGGAAGCGCGTTGTTTGTCGGCGTCAACGGCGCGGCGGGCGCCATCGTCGAGGCCAGTGATCTCAACGGTCGCCAGTTCTATGAGTACCGGGACCCCTCGGGTTTGGTCACAACGTTCTTCGGCTTTGCCGGATACAGCTTTGTGGGTGCCGATCGCGTCGCCGCCGGCGGACAGTTGTGGAAGGTGGCCGACGCCGCGGGAAACTCAGCGTTTGTCGGCCACAAGGATGACATCAAGGCCGCCGCGGAGGTGGGGCTCGACGCGCTCGGCCGCGTTGTCCGAGCGTACGACTCGAGCGGACGGCGGTTCGACTATGTCTATGCGAGCGGAGCCGGGGGCCAACTTGAGCGTGTGACGGCCTCGATGCTCGACCTCGCCGGTACGCCGACGAAGGTTGCCGAGGTGCGGTTGCGTCGCGTGGATGTGCCGGGCGGTACAGCGGAGGGCTCACTCGGTGCGATGGTCGGGATCGAGGAAGAGGAGCTCTTCGGCACGTCAACGGATTGGTCGACGGGCACGATCGTGCGGACGACGCGGTTCCGGGTGGCGGGCGATGGGTCGGGGTTGATCCGCATGGTCTTCGAGCCGGAGGTTGTTCGACGCAATGGTGTCGCGGCCATTTCCGCTGGGACAGACACCGAGTTGGCCAAGCTTGCGTCCGTGGCCCTTCTGCACGAGGCGAGCGACTTGCGGCGAGTCAGTGGCGTGGCGTTCTCCGGGCTGGCGACGAGTTTCAATGGGCTTTGGTTGCCGACGCACACCATCGCCTACAGCGCGGTCGCGTCATCGACGTTAGCGGGCAATCAGGCGGGTGGTGCCACGACGCGAGCGGTGATCGAGGAGGTGAAACGCGAGGGATCTGCGTCAACTCCTACACGGGTCATGGAGCGATACTTCGATGCGTACGGGCAGGCGCTCACGAGCGTGGAGAGAAGTCCGACCGGAACGCCCAGGTTTGTCAGTGTTGCCCGCCGCGACGCGAGCGGCTCCCTGGAACTGACGGCGAGTCCTGAAGCGGTCCAGGCCTTCGACCCGAACACGGGCGTGGCGACGCTCAAAGCAAGTGATGGCGTCATCCGAGTCATTCGCCGTGCGACGACGGCCGATGGTCCTTGGGCGGAGAGGCTTGTTCGCGGCACGACGCGTCAACTCGGAATCGGGGGATCGAGCGTAGTTTGGGAGTCGTGGCGGGCGCTGGGGTCGGCGGAGCAGACGATTGCGGACTGGCCGCTGCCCGCTCAAACGCACGTGCTCCGCCGGGTCGTGACGCAGGAACTCCGCGAGTACGTCGTCGAGACGTCCGCGTTCGACGTTCCAGGCCAGTACACATCGCGGACGTGGGCGTACTCCTGGCACCCCGGCACCCTCATCGCTTCGAAAGTCGTTGAGACGCAGCCGGTTGTACCGACATCTCAGAATGGATCGGGGATCGCGCAGCAGACGATCGCGTGGTACCGACTGGATGGCAGCATCTGGGCGCACCAGTCCGAGGGAGATCGTCTGACGGCGTGGCAGCAGGATGCGCACGGCAACATCAGCAAGACGGTCGCGGATGCATCGCCATCGCTCCCCGATCCTGATCCGATCTCGGGGCTGCCGCTCGTGCCTGCGGACGCGGTCAGCAGCGGCTCCGCCACGAACCCGGCGCTCCATCGGGTGACCACATTTGTTCGTGATGTACTCGGCCGGGAGGTGCGTCGAACGCTGCCGGATGGTCGTGTCGAGGAGATCACGCGAGCGCGTGTACCGGGTCTGGGCGGAGTGAACTCGGAACTGGTGACGATCGCCGTGCCGTTGGTCAAGTCGGGGCTGTGGTCGGGCCCGTGCGAGGTGACGGTCTTCGGGCACGGCGGCGAGATCCTGGCGGAGGGTGTCGTGACGCCGGGCGATCGGCACGAGGACGCGGGAAACGACCCGCGGGCTCCCGGCGCGATCGCGTCGAGCAACCAGCCGCCCTCCACGTGGATCAATGGCGGCTTCGCGGGCGGGGGCTATGCGGGTCTGTTCAGCGGGGCGGCTGATGGGCCGCGGTGGGTTTCGCTTTCGGAGAACTTCTACTCGGATGATCAGTCTCGGCTGGTGCAGGTGCGTGAGTGGACGCGGCTGCCGACTTCGGGAGGGACGCCGACGCATCTCAACTCGTTCATGCGGTACGACGGGCTTGGGCGACTGAAGGACGTCAGCGATCCGACGGGCACGGTTGAGTCCGTGACCTACGACATCTTCGGCCGGGTAGAGGAAACCAGAACGTCCATCCTCGCGAGTGTTCTGAGCGAGCCGACCAAGCCGCTGGGTCTGCCGATGAACTGGCAGATCAGCCCGACGGATTCGTGGACTCGATCACGGTCGATTTACGATGACGCCAACGGCGGCCGTCTTCTGCGCATCGAGCGGAATCGCACGGAGAACGCCATTGTCACCGAGTCGCTCGGGTATGACCGCTGGGGTCGGCCTGTGTCGCTCTATCGCGGCGCTCCTCCCGGGGTGATGGTGAAGCTGGACAACCTTGGCCGTGTGATCGAGTCCTCGTTGTGGGAGGGCAATCCGGTTGCGGCCGGCGGTGTCGGGCTCAAGGAACTGGCGCGGATGGAGTTCATGCGCGATCCGTTCGGCCGCGTGTTCAAGCAGCGGCAGCACCTGATCGACCCGCTGACCGGGCAGCCGACGAGCGAGTTGTGCGGCGGGGGCTGGGCGGGCCAGCCGTATCGAGACACCGATACGTGGTTCGGCAAGCACGGTAAGGTCAAGATGGTGCGCGGCGAGACGATCGAGAAGACGACGCACGATCGCATGTGCAACGTGACCGCGACGCTCACCGTCGCCAGCACGAATCCGAACCCGACCTATGCGACCGCGACGACGGTCACCTCCGAGGACCGAGTTGTTCAGGAGAACGTCTACGTCCGGAACCAGCGCAACGGCGGGCTCCGCGGCGTGATCAGTGCCGATCGGCATCCGGGCGTCGGCCAGCAGCTTGGCGGCGGGCGGCTGCTTGGTCTGTTCATCAACTACGACCCAACGGGCGAGCCGACCATCAAGGTGCCAGCGAGTTCTCCTGGCCGCATCCTCATGAAGTTCATGCGCCCGGACGAGCTGGAGCGGCCGCGGCGGATCTTCGACTTCGGCAACGCGGGCATCGAGGAGAACGGAACGACGGGCGAAATCCAGTACTGCATGGGTATCTCGTGCCCGACGATCACGACGATCAACGGTGTCGCGGCACGCGAGCAAAGGCTGGACTATGACGAGCGCGGGGCGCTCGCGGTGATCGTTGATGAGACTGACCGAGGCACGCGGCGGTGGTTCGATGATGCGGGGAAGTTGGTCAAGGAGACGAGCGGGTGGCAGCACCCACTCCCGACTCCATTGTCGTCGCCGGAGAAGTTTCCGATTCCGCCGACGCATCGTGACCCTGCGGAGTGCGTCGCGGATGATCGCTGGATCGAGTATGACGAGTTCGGGCGTACGAAGGAAGAGCGGATGTTCCGGTGGCCGGACTTGGACTGGCAGTACCTCAATCCGCAGTCTCCGGAACCTCCGGAACCCCAGATTCTCAGGAAGTGGTACAAGAACACGTTCCCCAGCAGTTTCCCGCCCGGTTACGAGAATCGGCCGAAGAACAACCGTGAACCGTACATGGAAGACATGTTCCCGCTGTGGCGGGGAATGTCTGGCCGGGTCCGCTTCCGGCTGACGGATGGGCTTGGGGCGCCGGAATTCCTCAAGTTCGCGTTGACGCCGGCGGGGCCGTTTACCGAATCAATCGAGTTCACGACCGATGTGCTCGGGCAGGTCTTGTCGCGGCGCGAGAAGCTGGGCAACGGCTGCGGCGAAGAGTACATGTCGAACTACTCGCGCGACCCGCTCGGGCGAGTCATGGAGATGAGTCGAACTCCGATGAACTGCTCCGCAGGTGATG
The DNA here is from genome assembly GCA_021297895.1 of Phycisphaeraceae bacterium. Lineage (GTDB taxonomy): Bacteria > Planctomycetota > Phycisphaerae > Phycisphaerales > UBA1924 > JAJTHN01. The sequence continues at coordinate 56,374 of JAJTHN010000037.1, forward strand.
AGCCGGCGATCCAGCGGGTTCGCTTCCGCTTCGACGCAGCGGGCGGACTCTGCGGCGTGGATCAGTGCATGGAGCCGATGAGCGGAGTCAACCCCGATGGGTGCGACTGGCAGGGTGTGCAGTTCAAGAACGACATTCCCGCCACCGGCGGTGGCTGGCGTAATACCCGGCGCTCGTCCCTCACGCTCCCTGGATCAGCGAGCAACTCGTTCGATCTGGTCGCGACCAACGGCTCGCCGATGAGCGAACCGGGCATCGACGACGCGATCGGACGCACGGGCCGGATCATTCTCAACGGTGAAGAGCGCCGAATGATCGCGGGCTATGGGTACTACGGCGTTTCGCGGCCGTCGTGGCGCGACGTGCCGGAGATCATGGCGGAGAACCCCGTTTATTCGCCGACGCGGACCTTCCCGGGAGACAATCGGATCACGCCGTGGTTCAAGCCGGGAATCCCCGGGCTGCCGTATCCGCCGAGGAGGGATCCGCGTCCGCTGGAAGTGGATTCGCCCTTCAAGCCGCTGCCGGGGAACGCAACTCCGTCACGCTCGCCCGGCATCACGAACTGGAACGAAGTCGACAACGACTGGTGGCGGCAGCGGCCGGGACCGTCGACGGTCTCGCCGAATTTTGATGTTCCGAACCCGGACGACGAGCGGTTCATCACCCCGATGTGGATGCCGGGGCCAACGCCGCCGCCGCTGAACACCCCACCCGCGAATCCGCAGGTAGGCCCGGAAGTCCACCCTTGGCACGCCAACGAACGCGGCCGCCCGATTATCTGGGTCGACTACCAATACGGCACCGGCACCGAGACCGGCAAGATCATCGGCGAGTATCAGCCGTGGGAGACCCACGACGAGATCTTGTCCTGGCTCCCCGGCGTAGCGCCGAACGTCGGCGATGACCGCCGATTCGGATACGACTGCAAGGGCGGCATCGAATGGATGAGCAGCGGGTACATGCCCGCGGCGTCGGAAACGGCGACGGCGGGTCCGCGGACGATCGCGGGAACGACGAACTGGAGTGTCTCGCAGGCTCTCGGCAGTTCGAATCAGGGAGCACCCGGGAGCCCGGTCGCCTTCGGTCAGGCCCCATCGAACCGTCTTGAGTCGTTCCTTCGCGACCCGGTGGGCAACATCCGGTCGCAGTCCGAGTTCCGGCCGCCAGCGACGCCGCCAGTGACCACCGGCGGGCAGCAGGCCCCGCCGGTCCACGACCTGTTCACGCGCGAGTACGACGGGGCCAACCGCGTCGCCGAGCAGGCTCGCAGCCGAGCGAACGATCCCAACGGCTCCGTCGGCGGTGCCGGCGGGCCGCTGCCGCCGTTGGATCCGCCGATCCACGACTCCCGCGGCAACCTCATTGACGACGGCGACCGATGGCTGTATAAGTACGATCTGCTGGGTCAGCTCGTCGAGGTCCGGGCGCGCAACGCGCCGTCTGGTCACGTCTTTGCCAAGTTCACGTACAACGCGCTGGGGTGGCGAACATCCGCGGCGTATGACCTGAACGGGAATGGGTCGGTTCTTGACGACCCCCGTGAGCTGTACACCTACGACGAGCAGTGGCGGGTCGTGGCGATTCATCGCCAAGGCCCGGCCACGACGAGCCCGCCGCCTGCGGGACAGCCTGAGGCCATTCTCGCACGCCCTCTGCCGCAGTTGTACCAACGCTTCGTGTACCACCAGGACGGCCTGCCGGCGCAGGGCGTGTCCACCGGTGTGATCGACCGCGTCGTGCTGCGTCAGCGTGACGCCGACGACAACCCCGACACCGGGCCCGACGGCCTGGAGGAGACGCTCTACTACATCCAGAACTCCCGCGGCGACGTCATGCAGGTGATCCGGCCCATCGCCGGGCCGAGCGATGAGTGGTGGAACGATGATCGCGGTGGGTACGCCGTCGAGAGCGTGCGGTACAGCCTGTACGGCGTGCCGACGGCGATCGCCTCGGCGGACATCAACCGCGACGGCGTGGTCGATGAACGCGATGTGTCGCTGTTCGTCAACGGCTGGGTCCAGGGCGAGATCGATCGTCGGCTGGATGTCAACA